>DATKQX010000051.1:0-2038 GCA_035532495.1 Saccharimonadales bacterium (SeqCode) | reverse complement strand
TAGCCGGTTCAGGTCGACGTGGCCGGCATAGTCCTCGAGGAGCCGACGCAGGTGCGTCGTGGGGGTGTCGTAGAGGCGTCGGGTGCGCTGACCGACCGACCGTCTCCTTGCCGACCAGCTTCATCACCGGCTGGAAGCAGTTGGCGAAGGGTCGCAGGTCGTCGGTGTAGAAGGCGTCGAGCCAGACCTGCTGGGCCGGGGGTGCAACGGAGGTCGCCCGGCTCGATCCGACTTTCGCTTCTTTCGCTCCGGCATCGCAGCTCCTTCGGTGGTGGTGTTGCGACGACCGCTTGAATTCGGCCAATACACGTCTGCGGCGTACACCAACGTACTCGCGAGCCACGGGGTCCGTTCCAGCCTAAGCCGGCCGGTTAATGCTGGGACAACGCGGTCGCGGAGAGCTTCTTCTCGACGCTCAAGCTCGACCTGCTCTACCGGCACAGCTGGCCGACTCGTGCCGCAGCGAGGAGCGCGATCTTCGAGTACATCGAGGGCTTGTCACGATATGCGGGTGATCTTTCGGCTTGCCGTTGAGGCCGGTCAGGCTGCCGTCACCACCCTGATTCGGAGACCCTTGTGACGTTCATGCCGTGTTTGGTCCGGGTCTCAGGCGCTGGCGGTGAGTCGATCCGCATCGGTCATCCGCTGCTTGACGCCTACATGGAGCTGGTCACCGCCCGTGCTCGCTGGAACACGGTGCTGGCCACCGGGTTCGATTTGCAGGTGTTTTTCTCGATCGTGGGGAAGGAGCCGGCGGAGGTGACCACGGCGGACGTGCTTGGCTTCATCAAGGCGCAGCGCGAACCGCGGACCGGGACGAATGTGGTGCGGATTGAGGACGGGGAGGCGGGACTGTCGGCGCGTACCATCAAGCGTCGACTGGCGACGATTGCCGGTCTCTACGAATACCTGATCATCCGAGCCGACGTGGGCATCGCGCGCAATCCGGTGCCTCGTGGCTTGGCGGTGCGACGCCCGGGGCAGCGGGGCGTTCGCGGTGTGCCGCTCATCCGAGCGCCCCACACCCTCCCGCGCGTGATCGACCCCGATGATGTCGACGCACTCATCACCGCGCTGCGCACCCGCCGCGATCGGGCCATGGTCGAAGCGATGCTGCTCGGCGGGTTGCGCCGCTGCGAAGTCCTCGGGCTGCGTTTGGAGGATATCCGGCCCGGCGAACACCGACTCTTCATCGCCGAGGGCAAGGGCGGGCACCAGCGCATCATCCCGGTGTCGACTCGGTTCTTCACGACCCTTGCCGACTATCTCGAAACTGAACGGCCGCGGACATCGAGGACCAGCCACGCGTTCGTCGTGCTGAAAGGCCGGCGCCGCGGGCAGCCCCTCAGCGCCGCAGGGCTGGATGAAATCATGTCGGGCGCGCGCCAGCGAGCGGGTCTGGAGCGGTTGACCTGCCATCAGTTGCGCCACACGTGCTTCACCCGTCTCCGCGAGGCGGGGATGGCGCTGGAAGCGATCCAGGCGCAGGCGGGGCACCGCTCGATTGAGTCAACACGCCTCTACCTGCATCTCGCCAACGACTGGCTGGCGAGCGAGTATCGACGAGCGACGGAAGCGATCGACGCGCAAGCGATCGGAGGTCGCTGAATGGGTTCGACGCCGGCGCTCTCCGCCGCGCACGTCGACTCGATCGACGACTACCTGACGGCCCTGCACCTGACCGGGTTGCGAAGCGGGCGTTCCACGGTGCAGGCGGCAAAGACATTCTGCGCCAAGCTGCAGCGGGCTGGCGGATGGAGCGAACTGAGCCGGGCTCAGCAAGTCGACGCCATCTGCAAGGCCCGGGCGTTTACGTCATGGCGACTGGTCACGGGTAATCTGACGGTCACTGCGGACATCCTCGGTCGAGTCGATCTGCGGCTCGGCAACGCTGCTCGGAACCACTGCCCTGACGCCCACGCGTGGTTCGTCGGCGCCGGCGAGCGCATCGGTATCAGCCCGGCGGACATCGCCTTACAGTGGAACACGCTCGCCAAGATCACCGCCATCAGCGGCACGCCACCCGATCAGGTCGGCC
>DATKQX010000050.1:0-4086 GCA_035532495.1 Saccharimonadales bacterium (SeqCode) | reverse complement strand
GCAAGATCTCACTGGTGACCAACAGCGGTTACGGGACCTCACGAGTGACCAACTGCAACAGCAATTGACGGACCAGGATTTACAGCGACTGACCACGTGTGTCCCAGATGGCGCCACGGTGTCAGTGATCAATCGCACGGTTAGCGTCAACGGCGACACGGCCACCGTCACCGTGACGCTCGAGATGACTGCTGCCGACGGAACCAAGAGCACGGTTGACCGCGTCTTGCAGTTCGTGCAGCAGTCCGACGGCACCTGGAAATTGAACGCCCTGCCGGAATGCCCCTTCAGCACGAGCTAAGCGGTGCTGAGGGTCCGCTATACAGGCGGCCCCGGTCATCCTCAGAAAGGCAGCCCAAGCGGTTGCCTTTCTGGCTTAGTCGTGCCGGATGCAAGGACCGCTTGACGCATTGCTCGCCACGGATGATCGGACGACGTCATGATTCTGCCGTGTGTCGCGTCCGCGGAATGGTTGGCGAGTGGTTGGCGAGCGTATGCTACCGCAGCACGCGCTCGGCGCCGGTGTAGATATTGAAACCGTCGGGGCGGACGAAGCCGATCAGGGTGACGTTGAAGGACTCGGCAACCTGAACGGCGAGGCTGGAAGGCGCGCCGACCGCCGCGACGAGCGGAATGCGTGCGACGAGCGCCTTCTGCAGCAGTTCGAAGCTGGCGCGACCGCTCAAGAGCAGCACGCAATCGTCGAGTTGATCGTGACCCTGAAGTAGTTGTCGTCCGATGAGTTTGTCGAGCGCGTTGTGTCGACCGACATCCTCGCGCAAGTCGAGCAGCTTGCCGTCGAGATCGAACAGTCCGGCCGCATGCAGTCCACCGGTTGTGCGAAAGACGGCCTGTTCCCGGCGTAATGTTTCCGGGAGGGCGCGAATCACTCCGGCATGAACCTGCGGGCCGGCCGGAACGGCAGTGTAGCCTTGCAGGTCGAGCGCGTCGAGCGCTGCTTTGCCGCAGACGCCGCAACTTGAGGTGGTGTAGAAGTGGCGTTCGAGACGCGCGAGATCGACGGTCAGTCCAGCGCGCAGCGTGACCGTCACGATGTTGAGGCGCTGTTCCTCGGCGCCGTCGAGGCAGTAGGAGACGTCGAGCACGTCCTCACGGCTGGCGATGATACCTTCGCCATGCAGGAAGCCGACCGCTAATTCAAAGTCGTCGCCAGGGGTGCGCATCGTGATCGCGATGCTCTGAGGCTTTGCCCACTGGTCTGCCTCCGACAACAGGCGGATCTCCATCGGCTCTTCGGCCGCCAGCACGTCGTTGCCATCGACCCACGCGCCGGCTTGAACCCGAATTACTGCGTGCTCAACCTGAGCCGCCGGTTCACCCACCGTCACCTGAGGCCCCCGTCCCGTTGTCCCCGGCACGGCTCTGAACGAAATCGAACCCGAATCGTCCCTTGACGCAGAGATTGCCCAATGTAACGTCGTGGTCGAGCGGCGAGGTGACTTTGACGATACGGTTCTCCTGCACGTGCAGTTGCAGCGTGCAACCGACACCGCAATACGGGCAGATCGTATCCGTTACCGTCTGGCTCGGCTCATCCCAGGTCCCGTTCTGGCGCATGTCGTATTCGCTCTTGAACATCAGGGCGCCGGTCGGGCAGACGGCGATGCAGTTGCCGCAATAGACGCAGGCGGAATCGGGCAGCGGGTTCGCCAGTTCGGTCGAGATGTGGGCGTCGAAGCCACGTCCGGCGACCGCGATGGCGAAGGTGTTCTGCGCATCGACGCCGCACGCCTCGGTGCACTTATAGCAGAGAATGCAGCGCGAGTAGTCGCGCATATAGAGCAGGTTGTCGATCTTGGCGGGTTGCGCGACCGTCGCGGCCTGACCATCCGCGTCGGTATGATGATGCCCGGTCGGCATATGGTCGCGACTCTGACCCGGTTCCGGCGGCGCGGCAACACCGAAGCGCTGCGGCTCGGCGTCGTAGCGTTTCAGGTAGCCATGAACTTCGGCAGGCGCATACGACAGATCGACCGACGAGGCGAGCAGTTCCAGCACCAGGCGACGGCTGTGGCGCACGCGCTCGCTGTCGGTATGGATCACCATGCCCGGCTCAGCCTTACGCGCGCAGGCCGGTACGAGGACGCGTGAGCCTTCCAGTTCAACGACGCAAACGCGGCAGGCGTTCACCGGCGTGAGCGTTTCGAGATAGCAGAGCGTCGGCGTCTCGATCTCGATCTTGCGGCACGCCTCCAGGATCGTCGACCCTTCCGGAACGGTCACCTCTTGCCCGTCAATCGTCAGGGTGACGGTGCGGACCGCGCGTGCGGATAATGTGGCTGTCATGCAACTGTCCCGTCGTCGAAGAGCCGTAGTTTCTGGATACCGGAGAGGACCGCGATCATCGCCGTCTGGCCGAGGCCGCAGATCGAGGCGTCGCGCATCACCTGCCCGACGTCGTTGAGCACGGCAAGGTCGTCTGCCGCCGAGCCGATCGGCTTGCCATTGATGAGCCGCCGCAGCGCCTCTTCCTGCCGCACGGTCCCGATGCGGCACGGCACGCACTGGCCGCACGACTCATCGCGGAAGAAGGCGGCGATGCGCAGCAACGTGTCTTTCATGTCAACGGTGTCGTCGAAGACCATGATGACGCCCGAGCCGAGTGAGGCACCGGCCGCGCGCGTGCCCTCGAACGTTAGCGGCATATCGAGTTCATCCGGGGTGACGAAGCTGCCCGCCGCGCCGCCAAGCAGCACGGCCTGGATCGGGCGTCCACCCGGAACTCCACCGGCCAGATCGATGAGCTGGCGCAAGGTCGCGCCGAAGGGCACTTCGTAGACACCCGGCTCGTTCACCCGGCCCGAGAGGCAAAAGAGCTTGGTGCCGGTCGAGCCCTGGGTGCCGATCGCCGCGTAGGTCGGACCGCCGTACTGGACGATGTCGAGCACGTTGGCGAAGGTCTCGACGTTGTTCACCAGCGTCGGTTTGCGAAAGAGGCCGGCCTGGGTGGGGAACGGCGGCTTGTTGCGCGGCTCGCCACGGAGCCCTTCGATCGAGTTGAAGAGCGCCGTCTCCTCGCCACAGATATAGGCCCCCGCGCCACGGCGGATCTCGATGTCGAAGCGAAACCCCTCGCCCATGATGTTCTCGCCGAGAAAGCCACGTCGCTTCACGGTGTCGATCGCGTGCTGCAGCCGAGCGGCGGCGAGCGGGTATTCGTTGCGAATGTAGATGTAGCCACGGTCGCAGCCGGTCGCGTAGCCGCCAATCGTCATCGCTTCGATCAACCCGAACGGGTCTTCCTCCATCAGCACGCGGTCTTTGAAGGTGCCCGGCTCCGACTCATCGGCGTTGCAGATCAGGATGTGCGGGCGAACCGGCGCGTGCGCGACATCGTTCCACTTACGGCCGGTGGGGAAGGCCGCGCCGCCGCGCCCCATCAGGCGCGAATCGAGCAGTTCGCGGATGACGCCGTCGGGACCGATCCGCACCGCCTGGCGTAGCGCCTCATAGCCGCCATGGGCCCGGTAGGCGTCGAGGCTTTCTGGGTCGACACGCCCCACGCGGCGCAGCAGGCGCAGTTGGGTCGCCTCCGGTCGGATCGACTGCGGGACCGAGCGGCTGCCACCGCTCCGCGGCGTTTGCGTGTTCGGACCATCACCGAGTGCCTGCAACAGCTCCGGCGCGTCGATCGGCGCAACGGCGAACTCGACTGGCGCTTCACCGGCCTGATGGAAGAGGACCGCCGGGGCACGCTCGCAGAGTCCGAGGCAGGGGCTGCGATGCCAGGTCACGCTGCCGTTAAGCGCTGGGGTTCCTTCGGCTCCAATGTGGCGTTCGAGTGCATCGCAGAGCTCCAGGCCGCCGCGAATGCGGCAGGCGATGTCGTCGCAGACGTGCGCCACGACGGGAGGGCGCTCTTCCAGTGCCAGGAGCGCGTAGAAACTGGCGACGCCCCAGGCGTCGGCTGGTGGCACGCCGAGCCGCTGGCAGACGTAGTTCAGCGCGCCGGGGCTGATATAGCCGATGCGCGATTGAATCGCCTGCAACGCGGGCAATAGGAATTGCCGCTGGTCGCGCAGTTCGTGGCCGCCGCGCCCTACGTGCCCCTCGAACGTCGAGCGC
>DATKQX010000049.1:0-22655 GCA_035532495.1 Saccharimonadales bacterium (SeqCode) | reverse complement strand
GGGAAGCAGCGATCGACGCGCTGCTCGCGGAGCTGCCGAGAACGTTTGCCGTCTCCGACTGGAGGCGCGCCATGTCACCGCAGGAGACATTGTCGATCAGCATCGACGAACTTGCGGGTCCCTTTGTTCGCCTTGCGGGCTCATACGCCGACGATCCCGTCAGCGAAGACAGTCCCGAATGGTGGAGCGCCGATGACAGCTCCCCCGATCTCGCCTTTGGTCTCAGCGATTTTCCGCTCCTCCCCGGCGGACGTCCGCTGTGGGCTGAGACATCTCCCGAAAACGTCAACCTCGCCGAACGTCTCGCTGAACTTCCGCCGTCGATCCTGATTCTCACGGGCGCGAAACTCCGCGCGGCCGCGGTTGTGAGCGGCGGTGACCTCATTGACGCGGTCTGGATCGATGACGAGGATCAAGCCCGCGGCGAGGCAGCCGGCATGGCACTGCTTGGGGCGACGAAGGGCTCGCTCGCGGGGTATGCGCTTGACGATCCGCGTGTCGCCGACGCATTGACGATGCTCTGGCGTCTCCCGCTCGCGGTGAGGGGCATCGAGATGTCATGGCTCGACCCCGCCTCGATGCTCGCCGCGTTCCGCGCAGACGGCCTCGATCGCGTTCTCGTCATCGACGCACCGGTGCGAGGCATCGCGCTGTTCAGTCGTGGCGGGCTCGTCGCGGTCTACTCGGAGACGCAGCGGTCCGCTGTCGCCTCTCCTGAGCGCCTGCGATCGTTGCTGTCACAGGCACGCGGCCGCCTCACCGTCATGGAGCGCAAGCCGCGCCCGGTCGCCGCCGCCGCGGCGACCGCAGCGCCGAGCGCGGCCGACTTTTTCGGAGTCGCACCCGAGGCGCCTGCCGAGGTGGTACCCGAGGCTGACGTTCCAACCAGCGAGGCTGTGGAAACGCACCCCTACGAGGAAAGGTCGGCCGCGGAAGGCGAAATCGCCGCAGCCGAGGCTGCGGTCGAACCCAGCGCCGCGACCGACGCGGATGCTGCCGCCGAGAGGGCGAGCGATGCCCCCACAGACGCGCCGGCGTCGGAACCCACCGCCGAGGCGGACGCGAGCCCACCGTCGACGTACGACGACGAAGGTGCGTCGGTGTCCGACGGGGAGGCTGCTCATGCGGAAACGATCGCCGACGGATCGGCGCCACCTCCGCCCCCGCCGCCGGATGACGAGCACGCGCCTCCGCCGCCTGATGACGAGATCCTTGCAGAGCCCGAGCGCAAGGCCAGGCGTCCCTGGTGGGCGTTCGGCTCGCGGAAGAAGAAGACCGCAGCAACTCAGGCGCTCACCGCAGAGTCGGCCGCCGCCGAAGCAGTCGCGGCACGTGAGGCTGCCGAGGCGGCGAGCTTCGCAGGCTGGCGCGTCCGGCAGCCCGATCCCGAGGCGCAGCCGGTCTGGAACCGCTCGCGAGACCACGCCGAGGGCGCCGATGATGCCCCCGACGGCGCCGAGGCGCCGCCGCCGGCCGCCGAGGCTGTCACGGATGCACCAGCGGACGAGAACGAGACGGTTTCCCCTGCACCGACCTGGTCGGTCGTCGAACCGGGCGCCGTCACGCCGCGCGCGATCTCGTGGCCGTCGACAGCGACGGCGCCGCCGGCTGAGGAGGGTGGCGAGGCCGAACCCTCGAGCGAAGCTCATCCGGAGACCGCGGACCCCCAAGCCTGGTCAGCCCGCGACGTCACTGCGGACTCGGTTGGTCGGTATGAGCCGGTCGAGTCGGTGCACCCCGAACATGCTGAAGACGCGCCGGCTGCCGACGAGGAGAGCGCGCATGCGGACGCCGGCGAAGCTGCGCCAGTGGACGCTGGCGAGGCAGCGCATGTGGACGCAGGTGACCACGAGGTGGCCGCTGAGGTCGACCACTCGTTGACAGCGTGGTTCCATCCGGAGCAGGTCGCTCCGCAGGACGCGGAACCTGCCGCGACTGATGAGCACGAACTCGTCGCCGCGGACGATCACGACGCCTTCGCTGGTCGTGACGAGCTTGTCGCCGCAACCGATCATGAATCCGACAGCGCGAGCGATTCGGAGCCGGTCGCGGCGACCGTAGATGCGCCCGCGGACGTCCAGGAGCACGATCCATCGGCGTATACCGAGCCGACGCATGACTTCTGGGCCGAGTTCGCATCCCCCGACCCCGACGCTGACACCGCTGCAGAAGCCGAGCCGGATGCCGCGCCGGAAGAAGCTGCCGAGGCGGGGTCTGCAGACGAGCCGGTTGCCGAGGCGGGGTCTGCAGACGAGCCCGCCGCCGAGCATGCCTATCCGTTCATGCGCAGGCCGTCCGAGCGTACCGGAGCTCCCTGGAGCTGGCCGCTTGCAGAGTCCGAGCCGGCAGCGGCGCCTGCCCCGCACCCGAGTTCAGCCGCCCTGGTCGGCGAAACGCAGGAGCCGGCGACGGCATCGGCGCAGTCCGAGTCCGAGTCCGAGCCCGAGCCCGAGCCCGAGGAACGGGAGCCGGTGTTCGAAGGTGCGGGGGAATCGGGCTTCTTCCAGCGCGACGAGCCCGTCGGCTCGCAATTCGTGGACTTCGACGAGGTGAGAACCGAGCTCGTTCAGATCGGCATCGTGTGGCTTGGTGAGGCAAACGCCGTGCCGGTGACGGCACTGCTCCGGAAGACACGGTCAACAATCGACGATTTCGTCGCCACCATCGACACGATCCGTGGTCTGCACCTCGAGGGCCAGGACCCGGCATCGGTCCAGGCAATGGCACGCGAGATGCATCAGCAGGCTGCCGAGCGCCTGTGCGGAGCGTGACCCGGTGAGCAACCAGCTGGTGAGCTGGATCCAGAATCACTCCGTACTGATCCTGGCCGGTCTCGCCGTCGTCGAGGGCATCATCTGTCTCTCGCTCCTTCGAACGGCCCGGCAAGCACGCCACGAGATGAAGGCTGCCCAGGCCGCCGCAATCGAGGCGGCACGCGCGGCGGCGCTTGCCGCACCGGGAGCGATCGATCCGGAGGCAGTGCTCGCGCTCCTGCGTCAGGGACACGCCCCGACGCTCGACAACGTCTACGCGATGATGCGGCGGCGCGAAGCACAGTCGGCGGAGAGCGCCGAGACACCGACACCGACAGCGACGCCGGTGGCCGCCGCAGCAAGGCCATCGTCCAGGCCCCCGTCGTCGGGGAAGGCCGCGCAGGGAGGAGTGCCCGTGGTCGCGCCCGCGGGCACGGCGCTCAGCAGTACCGAAGTCGAAGAGCGTCTGCGCCAGTACGAGCGCTGACTGCGGCTATCGCTTGAACCGTCTCCGTTCGAGCGAGGCGGGACGGCCCCGGCCGCAGGCCTCCGCGGCCGCAAGAAACGCCATGGCCACCGCATCCTCGCGAAGATGGGCGATCGCATCCTCGGTCCGGTGCAGCACTGCGACGCTGTTGCGGATCGTCCAGCCGGAGCGGCCGGAGACGGTTGGTGGAAGGAGTGCCTCGCCGGGTGTGCGCACGGACCAGCTTCGCGGTGTCGCTGTAGCGGCCGAACTCGACCGAATTCCGTACGGTCGAGCCGCCTCGGCAACCGCGCCCGGACGCTGGACCTCAACGAACACAGTGTCGGCATCCGGCGCCACGGGAGTGGCGACGGGCCAGAGCGCTTCAGGCGCGGGGGCGGGCCCGGTGTCTGTGGCACCGGCCAGCGCGAAGAGAGCGGCGGCGAGGTCTTCGCCGGAGTCGAAGGCGCTCCCCTCTCCGAACCACTCCTCGTCCGGGACGTGGGCTCCCACGTTGGATGCCGCGGTCTCCGCACTCATCACAGTGAGGAGATCGTACCCGCCCGAGTTAACGACTCGTGGATGTCTCGAACGCTCGCGGAATCGAACGTGTATCGAAGCGGTTGCTCTCGGAAGATCGTTACGTGCCAGCGTCCACAATCGGCGCCGAACCGCTATCTGACCGAAGTTCTCCGATTGAACCCCAAGGAGCATCCTCACGTGAGCATGGCAGCCGTCCCGCACAAGCTCGACAGCCGGTACCTCGAGGCCCTCGGCCCGCTGCGTCCGCTCGTCGATGACGACAGCCTGACCGAAATCATGGTCAACGGACCGGAGATGGTCTACGTCGAACGCAAGGGCAAGATTCTCCTCACCGACATCCGTTTCGATGACGAGGCTCACCTCATGCGGGTGATCGACACCATCGGCGCGGCGGTCGGCCGGCGCATCGACTCGCGCACACCGCTCATGGATGCGCGCCTGCTTGACGGATCGCGCGTGAACGCGGCGATTCCGCCGGTTGCGCTTGACGGTCCCATCCTCACCATCCGTAAGTTCAGCAAGGATCCGTATCAGGTTTCCGACCTCATCGGATTCGGCACCATGACCCAGGAGGCCGCCGCCTTCATCCAGGCATGCGTACTCGCTCGCGCGAACATCCTGGTCTCGGGTGGAACCGGTACCGGTAAGACGACACTTCTCAACGTCTGCTCGGGATTCATCCCGATCGACGAGCGCATCGTCACGATCGAGGATGCAGCGGAGCTCCAGCTGCACCAAGAACACGTCTGCCGTCTCGAAGCTCGTCCCGCGGACGTCAATGGCGAAGGCCGCATCGCGATTCGCGAATTGGTCATCAACTCGTTGCGCATGCGGCCGGACCGCATCGTCGTCGGAGAGTGCCGTGGCGGTGAGGCGCTGGACATGCTCCAGGCCATGAACACCGGCCACGATGGCTCGCTGACCACCATCCACGCAAACAGCCCGCGCGAGACCCTGTCAAGACTCGAAACCCTCGTCCTGATGGCCGGACTCGACTTGCCGCTCAAGGCGATTCGGCAGCAGATCGCAGGCGCGATCAACCTGATCATCCAGCTCAACCGTCTCAAGGACGGCTCGCGCAAGGTCGTCTCCATCACCGAAGTGATCGGTATGGAGGGCGAGATGATCACCGTGCAGGAGATCTTCAAGTTCGAGTCGCGTGGCGCCGATCCGTCGACCGGAAAGATCATCGGCGACTTCGAGCCGACCGGTATCCGCCCACGGATCATCGACAGGCTGTTCGACATGGGCATCCCGCTCCCGCCACGTCTGGCGCAGATCTTCCCGGACCGCCGCCAGGTGGGCGTCGTCACCGAGAAGAACGGCCACCTCAGCGGCGTCGCGTAACCCTCCCTCGGGGAGATCTTCAACCGGCTGCAAGCCGAAGAGGAGTAGTGGTGCGACCGAACATGGTGCGCGCGTTCATCCCATGCACGGCGCTGATCGCGCTGCCATTGCTCGCATCGTGTGGCGCGCCGGCAACACCCGCGGTCGCGAACGTCGCGTCAGCGCCGAAGACAGCGGCGCCCACAGCGGCGCCGACCGCCACACCGGTCCCGGGACCGGCGATTGGCGACGCTTGTGTCGTCGGCACCTGGACGGTCGTCAAAGGAACATTCGCCGTAGCCTTCAAGACCAAGAAGGGCGCGATCGTCGACGTATCGACAACCGGCGGCGCCGGCCGCGTCGAGCACCTCTTCAGCAACGGCACCGCCCTTGAATACCTTGGCGGCACGCCGTTTTCCGGCTCGAGTCAAGGATATCGTGTCGTCGTCCGGACTCGTGGTGAGCTGCGCTCGCCGGTCGTGTTCATCAACGGCTACGAGACGATCGAGCCCATCGATCTCTCCGCCGCACACGCGACGATATCGGTCAACGGGAATGCTGCGCAGCCACTTCCCCTCGCGACGTTCGGCGTGCTGTCGTACACCTGCAGCGCGACGTCACTCACCGAGGACGACGGCAACGGCACGGTCTACACGTACTCCCGGACCTCCACGACGCCGTAGCCCGGCTCCCCGTTGACGTAGCGCCACTCCACGCCGCCGTACTGCGCCTCCGGACTGGAGGAACGCCGTCGGGATTGCGCTTTACGCGGACCCGACTCCGTCCATCACATGGATGGGCTGGAAGATCTCCTCTGAGAGCTCCTCTCCGGAGGTCGTCAGGTGCTCGAGGAATGTGGGCAGCACGCCGGTCGGCATGTACGAGCCAACAACCTTGCCGTCCTCGTCGACGCCGACCTGCTTGTAATTGAAGATGTCCTGCAACTGCACTTCATTGTTGTTGCAGCCGAGCACCTCGGTGATGCTCACCACCTTGCGCGTCCCGTCGCGCAGACGCGACTGCTGCACCACGACGTTCACCGCGGAGCCGATCTGCTCTCGGATCGCGCGCGACGGCAGCTCGGCGCCGGCCATGAGCACCAGGGTCTCCAGACGGCTGATGCAATCGTGCGCGTTATTTGCGTGGAGGGTGGTCAGAGAGCCGTCATGGCCGGTGTTCATCGCCTGGAGCATGTCCAGGGCCTCACCACCACGGCACTCTCCGACCACGATGCGGTCCGGCCGCATGCGTAACGAGTTGATGACCAGGTCGCGGATCGTGACGCGGCCACGACCCTCAACGTTTGCGGGCCGCGTTTCGAGCGTGACCACATGATCCTGCCGGAGCTGCAGCTCCGCCGCATCCTCGATGGTGACGATGCGCTCGTCCTCGGGGATGAAACTGCTCAGGATGTTGAGCGTCGTCGTCTTTCCGGAGCCGGTACCGCCGCTGACGACGACATTCAGCTTGCCGCGAACGCAGGCGCGCAGGAACTTGACCATGTCGTCGGTGATCGATCCGTACTTGATCAGATCCTCGATGGTCAGCGCTTCCTTGGCGAACTTCCTGATGGTCATGGTCGGCCCGCGCAGCGCGAGCGGGGGAATGATCACGTTGACACGGGATCCGTCCTTGAGCCGCGCATCCACCATCGGCGACGACTCATCAACGCGCCGCCCGATGCTGGTGACGATGCGGTCGATCACCTGCATCAGCTGCTGATCACTCTCGAACGCGACGGGGCTGAGCGTCAGCTTGCCGTGCTGTTCGACGTAGATCTGCTTGTAGCTGTTGATCATGATTTCGGTCACCTCCTCGTTCGCGAGGAGTTCCTCGAGCGGACCCAGACCGAGGACGTCGTTGGCGAGGATCTCGACAAGCCGCATCCGGTCCGGCCGGCTCATCGTCATGTTCTGCTCGGTGATGACGTCGTTGAGGATCTCCGAGATGCGCTGGCGAACGACCTCAGGCGGGACCGAGTTGGTGTCCTGCGCCAGTTCCTCGACGAGGCGCTGGTGAACCTTGCCCCGGAGCGCGACGTGCGTGTTCGCGTGGGCGCCAATCTTGGTCATCCCGGGGCGGTTCATCCCGCCGCCGGTACGGTTGAGCAGCGATGGCGCGCGTGGAGTCTCGGCGGCCGGCACCGGTCGCTCGCTCTCCGCGGGTCGCGCGGGGGGCTGCGGCGGCCGGATCGGGATCGGCGCGGGAGCGGGCGGTTGTGGCGCCGGGGCCGGCGGTCCGCCGCTCTGACGCGTCTGCCAGCCCGTCGGAGCGTAGCGATCGTTCTCCACGTCCGGCGCGCGGTCCGGCGCGGGGGACGATGCCGGCGCCGCCGGAGCGGGGGAAAGGGTAGGCGCGGGCGTTCCCTCTGCCTTACGCTGAACTCGGTCGAGAAGCGACATGAGAGCCCAGTCCACCTCGTGTGATTGCGTTCGGATACCTGCCCGGAGGCTGTAACCAAGCATCCCTGGGATGCGCGGCAAACGGTGCAACGATCCTGTCGAAGCACCGTCCCAGGGGCTCTGAGGGGAGTAGATAGTGCGTGGGCCGGAACCGATCGGCCACATTCGAGTGAAGGACTGTCGCATGGAAGGTCGGCTGGTGCCATCGGCGTGGGACGAGCTCCAGCGAACTGCTCAGGCGGTGCGCGTGGAGACGGTCTTCAGCGTCGGGTCGCGCCCTGGCGCACGCCTGGCCTCGGCCGTCCGTCCAGCGCTCCTGACAGCCGGGGTGCTCGCGGCGTGCGGCCTCGCGGCCCTCCACCTCGCCGGGACCACGAACACGGCCAGCGCCAACGGTGGCGCGGACTCGACGCTCTTCTCACTGACCAACAGCGACCGCACGAGCAATGGCGTGCACTCGCTCCTCCGGAGCGGAACGCTCGCATCGATCGGCGAAAACGCGCGCTACAACTGCAACGGCATCGGGGTCAACGGTCGTTCCGATGACATGATCCAGCGCAACTACTTTGCGCATCCCATCCTCGGATGCGGGCAGCTGGTGTTCTCGATGATGCAGGCGTTCGGCGTTCACTACAAGTCCGCCGGCGAGAACATCGGATGGGTCTCCAACGAGGGCAGCCCAACCGCCGCCGCCGACTACATCAACGGCGCGTTCATGAACAGTGCCGACCACCGTTCCAACATCCTCAACCCCAACTACACGGAGATGGGCGTCGGCTCCGACGAGAGCGCCTCGGGCACGACCTGGACCGGTGTCTCTCCCGGCCAGCAGAACGTCTGGATGTTCAGCGAGGAGTTCGCGCAGGTTGGCGTTGCTCCTCCGCCCCCGCACAGGACACCGAAGCCCGGATCCGGTGGCAGAAACTCTCCCGGCCCGGGGGCTCCGGGCGTCGGGCCGGTGGCTACAGCAGTGCCGGCCGCCACACCGATCCCGACAGCGACGCCGTTTGTCGTCCCCGCAGGCAGCCTCCCTCAGGATCTGCCCGCCCCACCGATCGCGCAGTACGAGGGCCTCCTGCCCAACAGCATCGAATCCGTCCTTGAAGCTTTTCTGACGCTCTAGTCCACTCTCCAGCACAAGAGGGCCATCACCCTGACTCAGCTCGGCACTGTCGATCCGCTCTCCGGCGATATCACCGGCAGCATCGTCGTCACCTCGGCGCTCCAGAAGGCCTTCCGGGTCAGCCGGCCGCCGCGCGAGGCGATCCGCGGGGTCTCACTGACCGTGAACGCGGGCGAGTTCATCGCCATCATGGGCCCGAGTGGCTGCGGCAAGAGCACGCTGCTGCACATCCTCGGTGGCCTCGAGCCGCCTGATCATGGGACAGTCGAGGTCCAGGGCATCGATATGTACGCTCTGGACGACGAGGAGCGCTCGGCGTTCCGCCGCGACCACATCGGCTTCGTGTTCCAGTTCTTCAACCTCCTCCCGACGTTGACGGCGGCCGAGAACGTGGCGCTGCCGCTGCGGCTCCGCAACGAGGCGCCGGCGAAGCACCGCCAGAAGCTCTCCCGGCAAGCGATCGGCGACCGGGTGAGTGCGCTCATGGAGCAACTCAACCTTCACGGCCTCCAGGGCCACGGGCCCGAGGAGATCTCCGGTGGTGAGCAGCAGCGTGTCGCAGTGGCGCGCGCCCTCGCTGCGTCGCCATCACTGCTCCTCGCCGACGAGCCGACGGGTAACCTCGACTGGAACAGCGGACACGAGGTGATGGCGCTGCTGACCCGGCTCTGCCGTCAGGAGCACCAGACGGCGGTCCTCGTCACCCACGACGCTCGTGTCGCCGCCTACGCCGACCGCGTATTGATCATGCGCGACGGCGCAGTCGTCGATGAGGTCGCGCTGAGCCATACCGGCCAGGTCCCCGACGCGATGCCCGATCCCGGAGTCCTCGTCGCGAGGCTCGCCAAGCTCGGCCTGTGAGCGAGATCTGGCTGCTGGCGCTGCGCGCGGTGCGCGCACGGCCGCTGCGAAGCGCGCTCACCGCGATCGCGGTCGCACTCGGCATCGCCGTCGTGCTCGCGGTGCAGATTGCGATCCAGGCGCTCACCGTCCAGGCCGGCGAGGCGCAGGCGCAGCGAGCCGGCGCCTCGTCGCTCGACGTCCGGGTGGATGCCGGCTCAGGCCTCACGACCCAGCAGATCACGACGCTGGGTGATCTCCCGGGTGTCCTGCAGGCTGTGCCGCTCCACGAGAAGCAGGTCGCCGCCGGACCGGCGGGTGGCAGCCTCGCCGGCAATGCGGTGACCCTCGTCGGGCTCCAGAACTCGAGCGCGGCGCTGCGCACGGTGACGGTGGTCGCCGGCCGGCTTCCGCTGCCAGGGGACACCTCCGAGGTCGCGATGGACCAGGGCCTCGGCACCGTGCTGACGGGTGGCGTCGGCACTCCGATCCGGATCGGTCAGCGGATGCAGATGATCACTGCCACCGGCCCCGACACATTCACCGTGGTCGGCTTCACCGCAGGCACCAGCGGCGGGCCGTCGTTCACCCACAACACCGTCTTCATCGACGACGCGGCGATCACGAGCGCCTTCGGGTCAGGGCTGCGGACGCCACTGGTGGCCCTGCGCTTCGGCCCGGGAGCGTCCGTAGCGGCCGTCTCAGCCGAGATCCACAAGCAGTTCGGCGCGAGCGTCACCACGTACGACCCCCGTGCCGGAGCGTCAGCGCCGCTCCAGGACCTCGAGCCCCTGCTCCTGCTGGTCACCGTCCTGAGCCTCATCGTCGGCGCCGGCGTCACCGCCAACAGTGCCGCCCTGGCGGCATTCGAGCGCCGCCGCGAGATCGGACTGCTGCGCGCGGCGGGAGCGTCCTCGCGTCAGGTGTTCCGCCTCTTCGCCGCCGAGGTGGGCGTGGTCGCCATCGCCGGCGTCCCGATCGGCATCCTGGGCGGCGTCCTCCTCGGAGCCGCCTTCGACGCGAGCATCGGGCCGAGTGACCTCGCGGGACACGCCCTCGTGCCGAGCGCGCTCCAGATCGTGGCGGCGGTCATCGCCGGGCTTGGGTCAGCGTTGATCGGGGGTCTGCTGCCTGCGTTCGCGGCCGCGCGGCTGCCGATCCTCACAGCACTTCGCGCCCATCCCATCACCACGAGCCAGAGAACGAGCGTGATGGTCACGGCAGCAGCGCCCGCGCTCCTGGTCGTCGCAGCGCTCTGTTTCATCAGCGCCGACAGCGGCATCGTCGCCTTCGGGGTCGTTGCGTTCCTCCTCGGCATCGTCATGTCGCTCCCGGTTGTCGCGCCGCTCCTCATCCGCCTGATAGCCCGCGCGCTCTCCCCCTTCGTGGCAGGCGCGATGCCTGGCGCGGCCCACCTGGCCGGCGCGCGGAACCGGACAGCGATCACCGCCGCCGGACTCGCTGTGAGCGTGGCCACCGCCGTCGGAGTGAGCGCGCTGAGCGCAGGCGCGCTGAGCGCCAGCGACAGTTGGATCTCGAACCTGTTCGTCGGCAACATGCTCGTCAGCAGCCCGGTCACCCAGGGAGACGCCGTTGCCGCGGCGATCGCCGGCAGCCCGAGTGTCAGCCATGCGACGCCCCTACGGCTGCTCTCGGAGACCGTCGCCGGCGCATCGGAGGGCGTTGCGGCCGTCGACCCGGGAGCGTTCGCTGCATACGGCGGCTTCGACGTTGTCTCTTCGAACCGCACGCAGGCGCTCGCCCAGCTGGAAGACGGACCGAGCTTCCTCGAGCCCGCGGGTCTGGCGGCGGCCACCGGCTGGACCGTCGGGACACAGTTGCCGGTCCAGACCGTGCAGGGGATCGTGTATTTCACGATCGCCGGCGTCATCAGTCACTCCTTCCCCGCCGGCGACGGGAGCGAGAGTCTCGTCATGGCGGACGACCTGGCGCGCACCTACTTCGGCGCTGCCGCCGCGGGCTTTGACGACCTCGTCCTCACCACCGGAGCGGCGGCGACCGTCGAGGCAACGGTCGCGAGCTACGGCATGTATGCGGTGCCGGTCTCGGTCATCGCGGCCGACGCGCGCGAGGCGCTCGGGCACTCGATCGGGCTGGTGCTCGCAGTTGCGGTGATCGCAGTGCTCATCGCCATGCTCGCTGTGATCAACACATTGGTCGTCAACGTCCGTCAGGGCACCCGTGAGCTCGCGCTGCTCCGAGCCGTCGGCCTCGGGAGCCGGCAGGCGATGCGCCGCGTGCTCACTGAGGCGGGGCTCCTCGCTGCTGCCGCGACCCTCATCGGCATCGGGGCAGGCTGCATCATGGCCCTGCCGATGCTCCGTGCCACCACGACGCCAGAGTTCGCTCCCCAATTCGGCGTCCCCCTCGAGACGGTCGCGGTCATGATCGCCGTCGTGGTGCTCGGTGCGGTGGTCGCCACCATCGGTCCAGCTCGCCGAGCGGTGCGAACCTCAGTGCTCAGCGCGCTGCGACACGAGTAGCGATCAGTGCGCCGACGGGGCGGGTTGGGGCCTGCCGTGCTCGCATTCGTGCTCGCGCTCTCCGGGTGCGGCGGCGGCGGCGCAGCGCTCGCAACCGGCAATCCGACCACCTACCTGATCACCATCGACCAGCTCGTCGCGCCGGACTTCACCGTCTCGAGCCCGGCAACGCACGTCAGCGCAGCCACGCTGGCGAAGGGCGACGCAGCCGTGGCCGTGGCGCTCCGCACGGACGGTCTCCAATCCGCCGCAACGGTTGAATACCAACGGGCTGCGAACTTTTCGACGGCGAACGGCCCCCTCGACGTGGTGGCGACCGCGATGCAGTTTGCGAGTGTTGCGGGCGCCACGACCGCGTACAGCACCGGCATCCGTCAGCTCGATGCGCTGAGCGGCGCGACGCCGACGTCGACCGGCCCGCTCGGCGACGAGGCGCACGCCATCAGCGTGGTGAAGACGACGACCGGTGGGCTTTCCGCGGTCGAGATCACGCTCGAGTGGCGGGTCAACAACATCCTGAACATCCTCATCACGCGCGGTCGCTACGGGGGCACACGGCTCGACGATGCGCTCCTGCTTGCCAACCTGCAGACGTCCAACGAGGTCGGCCCGAACCGCGCCTGACGATGCAGCGGGTGACGTTCAGCCCTTGTTCGGTTCCCAGCGAAAACGCAACACGCAGACAACGACAGCACCGAGTCCCCACGCCGCCATGATCAGCAGGTCCATACCGTTGAAACCGCTTGACGACTGACGCGCTGGGTCGAACGCCGTGAACATCGCGTTGATGAAGTGGCGCACCGGAAAGACTTCGGCGATCTTCGCAAGAACGGACGTGTCCGGAACGGGAAAGAACGTCCCTGAGATGAACACGATCGGCAGGAAGACACCGTTGACGATGGCGGGCCCGGCGTCGGCGTTGGGGATGACGATGGTCATCGCGAGCCCGAGCGCGCAGAACACGAGCGCCCCAACGGCCACGCTCACCGCTGCGGCGAGAATGTGTTGCGGTGTATTGATTCCGTACACGGCGATGCCGAATACTGTGGTGAGCAGCGTGAGCACGATGCTGACGATGATCGATGAGCCGACGACACCCGCGATGAACGCCCAGGGTGGCAGCGGTGTGCCGCGCAGGCGCTTCAGAATGCCGTTGTCGCGACGCAGCGAGATGCTCATCGCGATGTTCGTGAAGCATGCGCCCATCACGCCGAACGCAACGAGCGCAGGGATGTAATAGTCGTTGTAGCTCACCGTGACGGGACCGACCTGCGCGCGCGAATCCTTGAACAGAGTCGCGAACACCACCAGGAAGATGATCGGGAACAGGAAGGCGAAGAACGCGGCGGCGGGGTTGCGCCAGAACGACTTCTGCTCGAACTCGACTTGGTGCAGCGCGAGCGTGCCGTTATTCACGACGTCACTCCAGCCCGGTCGCCCGGTTGGATCACATCGTGACTCGTCAGCTCCAGGTAGACATCCTCGAGCGATGGGCGGGTCACCTCCAGGTTGGGGAGCTCGATGCCCTGCGCCACAGCCCAGGTGGTGAGGTCGCGCAGGCTTTGCGTCGGTGTGTTCGTCTCAATCACCGCCGTGCCGTTGCGCATCGTCAGTGGCAGAGGGATCTTTGCCGCTTCGACGCCGGCAGGCAGATCGAAACGGATGTGGGTGCGCCGCTCGGTCTGCGCTCGCAGCGTCTCGGGCGTGCCCTCAGCGACCACCTTGCCGGCTGCGATCACGCAGATGCGGTCCGCAAGATACTGCGCCTCGTCCATGTAATGCGTCGTCAGGACGATCGTCTTGCCGAGCGTGCGCATGTTGCGCACCACCTCCCAGGCAGCCCGGCGCGCCGACGGGTCGAATCCGGTGGTCGGCTCGTCGAGAAAGACCAACTCGGGGTCACCGACGAGGCCAAGCGCCACGTCAAGGCGGCGTTGCTGCCCGCCTGACAGCTTGCGAACACGCTCACCGGCTTTCTCGGTGAGTCCGACCAGCTCGATGATCTCGTCTGCCGGTCGCGGTGCCGGGTAGAAGCCGCGATAGAGCTCGACCAGTTCCCTGACCGAGAGCATGGGCGGTACGGCGGCCTCCTGGAGGACGAGCCCGACACGCTCCCGAAGCTTCCTCCCGCCGACCCGTGGATCGACGCCGAGGACGGTGACGGTGCCCGCGTCGCGATGCCGGTATCCCTCGAGGATCTCGATGATCGTGGTCTTCCCCGCGCCGTTGGGACCCAGCAGTCCGAAGACCTCCCCTTCCTCCACGTTGAAGCTCACGCCACGGACGGCTTCGACGGCGCCGTACGACTTGCGCAGACCGTCAACAACGATGGCTTTCACCCGGAACTGTCTCCCCTGTATGACGAGCGGTCACAGATTCGTTGCGCCATGGTGCCAGAGACAGGCGTCGAGGCCGACCACAATTGGCCGCAGCGCATGACCATGACCACAACCAACGTGGAGATCCTGCGCCAGGGTTGGCTCGATGCTGCCTCCGCCCTGGCGCCCGGCCTCCAAACGCTTCCGGAATTCCTCGAGAACGGTCTCGATGCTGCCGTCGTGGACGAACGCCTGGACGAGCAATCGCTCCTCCGGGTGGTCACCGACGTCACGTCAGCGGCAGCCGATTCGCTGCCGGCCGAGGAGTTGTACTTCCTCACGCGCCGGCTCCAGCGAGCCGTCTACGAGTACCTGCTCTCCCTTGACGCGCTTCCGGAACCGCCCCAGCGACGTGACGGTTCGAACGGCCACGTGCCGTCCGACACCACGCTCATCGGGGCCGAGGAAGTCGCGGCGCTGAGCAGCAACGGCATCGTCACCGTCAAGGGCGACCCGGCGCACGCTCTCGACACGATCGCGCGACCGGTGCAGGAACCGGACCACGCCGAGCCGGAACACGCCGAGCCGGATCGCGCCGAGCTCGAGCGCGCATCGATTGCCGACACCATCGAAGCTGGGCTCGCCGAGCTCGACGCGCAGCTCAGCCCCGAGGACGACGAACCGCTGACCGACGACGTGCCCGAGGCAGATGCCGCGATCGAGGCAGCATCCGAACCTGAGGCGGCAGCGGAGCCGGCGGCCGAGCGCTCGACGCGCCCGGCCTTCACCCTGTTCCGGCGCACCGGTGCCAAGGCGCCCAAACCTGAGGTCGAGGCCAACGGACATGCGCAGACCG
Source organism: Saccharimonadales bacterium (SeqCode) (assembly GCA_035532495.1). GTDB lineage: Bacteria > Chloroflexota > Dormibacteria > Aeolococcales > Aeolococcaceae > Palsa-851. The sequence goes on along the minus strand of DATKQX010000049.1, from coordinate 7,524 downwards.
AGGCCGCCGAGACCGAAGCGGACACCATTGCTCCAGAGGGTGAAGAGGTCTTCGTTGCGCCGAAAGACGGCTTCCATCTGAGCGACCTCGCGGACTTCACGGTCGTCCAGCGCGGTGCGCCGGCCGCCGCCACCTCCGAGGCACCCACCGCGGATGCGGCGAGTCCGTTGGATGCCGGCCCAGCAGATACCACCCCGGTTGAACTCGAACCCGCCGGGGAGGCGGAGGTGATCGCTGAGCCGGCGCCCGTTGCGGATGCCGCCCCATCACACGTAGCCCAGGAAGCCCCGAACGGCGCCGCGGCCCGCGGCTGGAGGCTTCGCGACGATGATGCCGACCAGTCTCAGGACGCAACCGCGGATCATTCGGCGGAGGACGATCGATTCGAAACTGATCCCGAGGTCGTGGAAGCCCGCCTCGAGATCAACGACCGGCTCCGTCGCAGACGCTGCGACGAGGCCGCCGCGCTCCTGCAGCGTCTCGCGAACGACGTCGGCGGCCGCGCGCTCGCCGAGCTGGCGCTCGATGCCGGCGACCGCTGTCGCGCACTCGGCAAGGGCAACGCTGCGCTGAGCTGCTACCTCGCCGCGTCGCGCGCGGATCCCGTGCATGAGACGCCGCTGCTGCGCCTTGCGGACATCTGCATCGACGACCACGACATCGACCTCGCCGTGTCGTATCTCGAGCGCGTGACTCGCCTGCGCCGGCTGCGCAACGACGACAAGGGTGCATTGAAGCTCTACCGGAAGATCGTGACCATCGCGCCGTACCGCGACGACATTCTTGCGATGTTGATGCGTGCGCAGGCAAATGGTCGCTTCGACGAATAGCGCCGAAACGAACGCCGTTCATTCGCTCGCCGCGTATACAAGCTCGTCCGCTGTGCGATGCGTTTGTTACCGAAAGGCGATGAACAGCAGGGGAGATACGCTCCACACTCGATTGCGGCCGTCATTCGGTACAGCAGCGCGCTGGCTGATGAGCGTAGCCGCAACGGCGTGACCGACACCAACTGATAAACCGAGGAGAACAGGTGGCCATCCAGGCGAACAAACCGAACAGCCGAGTGTTCCTGCTTCTTGGAATCGTGCTGGCTGCGGCGGCGGCGGTGGCCGTGCTGCTCCTGGTGCGCTCCAATGCACCAGCAAACCAGGTCAGCGTCGTTGTCTCCAACGCCAGCATTCCCGCCGGCACGACACTCACCCCTGCGATGGTTGTCGTGACGCAGGTTCCCGCGTCGGCGAAGCCAGGTGACGCATATGTCGATCCTGTCGCTGTTGTCGGCAAGACCACCACGGTCGCGCTCGCCGACAACACCCCGCTCGTGCCCGCGTTCTTCTCGACTCCCGCGCTCTCGATCACGTCGAGCGGCACGGGTTCAACCGCGCTTTCGGTTGAAACGCAGATCACCAAGGGCTACGTCGCGGTCGCAGTTCCCACCACGTCCGTAGCACCCACCGGGTTCACCCCCGGCGTAGCTGCCAACCTCAGCGGCGACCTCGTCGGCGCCGGCTACTACATCCTCCCCGGTGACCACGTTGACATCCTCGTCGACACGGGAATCGGCCAGGGTGGCGTTCGCTACTCCTTCCAGGACGTCATCGTGCTGCGCGTCGGCGTGGCGTCCGCGACCGGTAGCGCGAGCGCAAGCGCAGCGATGATGCTCGTCGAGGTGCCTCGCAGCCAGGCTGAGCTGCTCACCGCCCTCACCTCCAACATCGGTAACCACGAGTTCGTGCTTCGGTACGTCCTCCGTCCCGAGTCCGAGTGGGGCAAGCTGGCAGCCGACGGTACGAGCTACAAGCCGAACTATGAGAGCTCCGGAGCCCCGGGCCTGCCAGGCGTCTCGGACGCCACTGTGACGCCGGGCACCCTGGACTCCTTGTTCGGACACTGATAGCAATGACGCCAGCCGCCGTCGTCGCAGCGGCCTTGGCCGCGTCGGCAGTCCTCTCGATCTTCGCCTTCCTCCTCAGCCGTGGTCAAAGCCAGGCTGGGGAGATGGCGCGTCGCCTCAACCAGTACGGCGGCGAAACGGTGATCGTCACCGCTCCGCCGCGCGTGAAGACGGGCAACGCACTTCGGGATCTGCTTGGTGCGGTCACCAATGGCCTGAACCCCGTTCTCTCACGCACATCACACTCCGGCAAGCTTGCGGACGACCTCCAGAAGGCAGACCTCAAGCTGAAGTCGTCTGAGTGGCTGCTCATGGTGGTCGGCCTCGGTATCGGCGTCGGCGCGCTCGTCGCGCTGCGCTTCCAGGCTCCCATCGCCTTCGTCCCGTGCCCGATCGCCGTCTACATATTCAGTGGGTTCTATCTGAAGTTCCGTCAGAAGAAGCGCACACGCGCGTTCAACAACCAGCTCGGCGACACGCTCATGCTGCTGAGCAACGCGTTGAAGGCGGGACACTCCTTCGCGCAGGCACTGGCATCGGTGGCGAAGAACGCCAACCCGCCGATCTCCGACGAGTTCGCACGCGCCACTCGTGAGATCGCGCTCGGCATCAACGTCGACGAGGCGCTCAATCACATGGTGCAGCGCAACAAATCCGAGGACTTCGACCTCATGGTCACCGCAGTGCAGATTCAGCGCGTGGTCGGCGGTAACCTCGCGGAGATTCTCGACACCATCGCGTTCACCATCCGTGAGCGCGTGCGCATCCAGGGCGAGATCCGCACACTCACGGCGCAGGCACGTGCATCGGGTTGGATCATCACGATCCTGCCGATCGCGCTCGCCGGCTTTCTGGCGCTCATCTCTCCGTCCTACTTCGATCCGATGATCACGGATCCGCTCGGGCACATCATGCTCGGCGTGGCCATCTTCTCCATCGCCATCGGCGCGGTCGCGATCCAGAAGATCGTGAAGATCGAGGTCTGATATGAGCCCGCTCGCAATCGGACTGGCCGTCGCCGTCGCAGCCGGCATCCTGCTCATCTTTGTCGGCCTCGCCATGGCCGTCTCGCCGCGTCAAACCGACCTGCTCGAGGCCCGCCTCGCGCAGTTCGCTGAGGCCGGTCGCGCTCCCGCGACACTTGCCGAAGTGGAGATGTCGCTCCCGCTCTTTGATCGCGTCTTCCGACCGTTCCTCGACAAGGTGGGCCATCGACTCAATCGCAACGCGGGAGCGGGGAGCAACGACGCGCTCCAGGAGAAGCTGAATCTCGCGGGACGTCCGTGGGGGCTGAGCGCGGCAGGATTCCTCGCGCTTCGCCTGCTCTGCATGCTGATGTTCACCGCCATCGGCATGGCACTCGCGCTCTTCGGCGCGCTCACGATGCCACTCCTCGTGGTGGTGCCCGCTGGCGGACTCATCCTCGGGTACCTCGGTCCCCAGATGGTGGTCGCACGTCGGATCAAGAAGCGTCAGAAGGAGATCCTGCTCGCGCTGCCGAGTGCACTCGATCTGCTCACGATCTCTGTTGAGGCCGGGCTCAGCTTCGACTCCGCGCTGACCCGCGTCGTGGAAAAGTACAACAACGCCTTCTCCCGTGAGCTGTCGATCATGCTCAACGAGGTCCGACTCGGTCGCCCGCGCCTCGAGGCTCTCGATGACGTCGGACGTCGCTGCAAGGTCGAGGAGCTGAGCAACTTCATCCAGGCGATCATCCAGTCGGAGCAGCTGGGCGTCGGCGTGGCCAACGTCCTGCGCATCCAGTCGGAAGAGATCCGCCGCAAGCGCCGTCAGCGCGCAGAGGAGCAGGGCCAGAAGGCCCCGCTGAAGATGCTCTTTCCGATGGTCGGCTGCATCTTCCCCACGCTGTTCATCGTGCTGCTCGGTCCCGCGGTGATCGAGGTCGCCCACCAGTTCGGATCCGGCGGCTGACCGCAGCCTCAGGAGAGCTGGCGGAGCACTCGCTCGAGCTGGCGCCGGTGCGCAATGCGCCAACGCGAGCGGAGTGCGGGCACCGATCGGTACACCTCGGGAACGGCGGCGTCGTCACCGGTCGCGGCGCTGAGCAGCCCCGCGACCGTCTCTCGGAGCTCGACGAGCTGCAGTGCGCGGGCAACCTCGAGCGACGCTGAGACCCTCGCCTCCTCGCCCGAGCGCATCCAGTCCTCGAGGGCATCGACGAGGCCTTCACGCCCGTCGCCGATGACGATGCGCGCGTAGTCGGTCAGCTGTTCGGTGAGCGACGCCACATTGGTCTCGAACCGCCGCTCCATGTACGCGAGGATGGCGTCGCGCGCGCTCTGATGCGCGAGGACCGCAACAAGCCCGGGAGCTGTGCGGCCGATCAGGAGCTTCTCGAACGGTGAGACCTCGAGATACCCGATGTGCGCCTCGGCACTCGATACCAACCAGGGGCTGCCGTCGCCTCGGTAGAGGCAGAGGTTGTCCGGCAGGCCCGGGTGTTGCCAGCCGTAGAGCCCACCGGTCGCCTCCTGCAGCACCGTGACGCTCTCACGGCTCAGGGCGTACCGCACCAGGCTGCCCGCGGCCGTCGTGCTCTTGGCCTGCTGGAAGCGGGCAAGGCTTTCGATGGTTGCCTGACCTTCGGCGTCCATCTCGCCGGGGCGCAGGGTGAGCACTGCCGTCGTGCACTGGACGAGCGCGCATTCGAGGAGGCCGGCGTAGTCAGGGCCGGTCGGCTCGTCGAGCAGGTCGTATGTCTTGCGCGCCGAGACGTCGCTGTGAGACGTGCGAAGGAACGGTTGCACAGCGCAATTCTGTAACGAAAACCCCTCCTCCAGCAGTCCGAGGCCATGGTACGGTCATGAGGTGGCCGCGATAGTCGCATCTATCGACAGCACGCCGGGCCAGGTATTCGCAGACGCGCTGCTGGTCGTCGCCGTGGCTGTCAACGCATATCTCGGTTGGAGTCACGGTCTGATTCGCCGTCTCTTCACCGCGCTCGGTGTCTTCCTCGGCGTGTTCGCGGCGACCAACCTGGGCAATGCCGTTGCGGCGCTCGTGCACTCGCACAACCTCGATGCCAATGCCTGGTCGTTCGTCGCGATCTTCGCCTTTGTCGTCATCGTCATCGAAGTGCTCGGGGCGCTCATGAACGACCGCCTGCAGAAGATCGTCGTCGCCGCGTTCGATCGCATCGGGGGTGTGCTCGTCGGCGCTGTCGTCGGCGTGGCGGAAGTGCTGATCCTGTTCCTCGTCGCGATCGCCGCCAGCGGCACGCCCTCCCCCACGCACGCCACGATGTCGCAGGACATCAATGCCGCCACCCTGAGCGGTCAGGCGGTTCGCCTCGAGCCGCAGGTGCGCACCCTGTTCGGGCCGGCGCTGCCGCCAAATCTCACCGCACATCTCTCCCAGAACACGCAGGTGATCACCCCGCCGGTCTGACGCCGGGCGCGTCGCGGCTAGCGAGCGCTGCCGACGTCTGCCGGGAAGAACGTCTTGACGACCGAGCCGAGCCCCACGAGGTTGAAGGGCTTCGTGATCAGGTGATTGGCGCCTGCGAGACGAGCCCGCTCGATGTCGTCGTCGCTGGAGAGTGCGCTGAACATCACGATGGGGGTCTCCGCGGTGGGAACGTTGTCCCGAATGCGCTTGCACGTCTCGATGCCGTCCATGCCGGGCATCATGATGTCGAGGATCACCAGGTCGGGCGCGCGCTCCTCGACCTTGGCGAGTCCGTCCTCGCCGTTCTCCGCGGTGGAGACTTCATAGCCCTCAATGCCGAGGTACATCGCGACGATGTGGAGCAGTCGCGGATCGTCGTCGACGATAAGGATGCGACCCCGAGTCACGCTTAGGCTCCTGCCCCACCCTGAGGAACGCTGAGGCGACCCTCTGCGACGTAGTGCGAGAGGTCGCGCTCGTGCCCGAGCCCGCGCTCGATCGAGTCGAGCACCCGCTGGTAGAACTCCTCGCGTTCCTTCCGGTCCTCGTCAGCGGCGACGGTCTCGCCGCGCACTCGGTGCAGGATCCACGGCGGGACGACCTGCTCGACAGCGTTGCCGCCGACCTTGACGGTAATCATCGTGTCGTCGGCCTCTTCCACCACGATGCTGACGCGATGGGCAATACCGATGTGACTGTCGAGCCGCCAGCTGCGCTCCCATGCTCGCTGCCGGCCGATGCCGACGAAGATGAGCGTGACGGGGTCGGCGACCAGCTTGGCGCCGCTGCCGGAGACGAGCTCCTTGAGCAGCAGCCGCCAGACGTCGCCGTCGATCTGACGCGACACCCAGCCGACCAGCGAGGGAGCACGGTTGTCGAGGTCAGGAAGCGAAACCGCCAGGGAGTCGTCAAGACTTGGGAGCGAGCTCACCACGCCGGCGTGCCGGCGGCAATACACGCGGTCCTCGATGGTGACCCGGTGTTCCGGGCACCATGCAGTGCGGCATTCACGGCCGCGACGGTCAACGTACGCGCACGGAATGCCCTCCTGCGAGGTGCATTCCCCCTGCGTGCACGGGTGTCCTGCCTCCGGGTTCATCACTCCATCCACCTTAGCATCGGTCGTCGTGTTGCGAGCCACAATCACCTACCAGACAAAGGGAATGAGACGCGCCGTGTGCGCCGCGTACCACGTGTACTCGGGGAAGGACCGCGTCAGCAGACCCTCCTCGAAGCGAGCCCGCAGCATCTGCACGACAATGAACGGGGCGAGCGTCAGCGTGGCCCACAGTCCAGGCCGGGCCAGCACGAGGGAAGCGGCGGCGAGGATCTCGGCGGCGTAGAGCGGATGCCGCACGAAGCGATACGGGCCGCTGGTCACGAGGCGCCGCGCCTCGGGGATGATGCTCAGGCTCCGGCGCAGGTACAGCAAGCCGTAGACGCCGAGACTGAACGCCCCGAGCGTCAAGGGGACGGCGGCGTCACGGATGAGCACCGGTGGGTTGAGGATGACCGGCAGCGGGAATGCCCCGACCACGAGCAGCATCGTCGTCCCGACCAGGCCCGCGGCGCGCGCGATCATGCGCCCGTCGCGCGCTTTCGGCCGCGGACGAACGAGATAGATCCCAACCGGGATGAGGCAGAACGCGAGGTACACACCGGTGGTGAGTGGTCCAGCGAGGATGCCGCCCAGATGATCGTGCTTCGGGAGATCGTGAATCTGTGAAAGCAGATTCATGAACACGCGATATCCGAGCAGCGCGAACAACACGGCCGGGAGCGCCCGGCCGAAGACGAGGAATCGGATCTCTTCCACGCGACGTTCCAGATCGCCACGGCGTGCTGGAATCGCGACGGCCTGGGCCATGCCCCAACTCTAGGTCAGCGCAATTCAGAGCGACGCCGCCGTATCGCGGTTGTCATTGAATCACCACCGGTTCTCGTTGTCCCAGCAGCGTCCGCCGGCGTGTCCGATTCTTCGTTACCAATCCTTAGCACGCAGGCCATTCCGTCACTGCAGCCGGGGGTACACACTCACGGAAGTCGGTTCCGGGGCACCAAGCCGCGGCCCGAAAATACAACCCGAAAGGAGGTGAACAACGGAATGGATATGCTGAGCACCCTGTACCTTCGCGCAACTGAGTTTATCGCTCGCAAGCGTGAGGAGGCTGAGGAAGGCCAGGGCATGGTTGAGTATGCGCTCATCCTCGTCCTTATCG
>DATKQX010000048.1:0-3166 GCA_035532495.1 Saccharimonadales bacterium (SeqCode) | reverse complement strand
GAACCCTCTGCTGCGGACATCGCGGTTCCTGCACCGCAATGCGGATACCTCCAGCGCTGGCTGGAGCGCACTGACCCCGGGACAGCGCGGGTGGGAGTCCTTCTACCGCGACCGGTGGCAGCATGACAAGGTGGTGCGCTCGACACACGGCGTGAACTGCACGGGTTCATGCTCGTGGAAGGTGTATGTCAAGGACGGCATCATCACGTGGGAGACGCAGCAGACTGACTATCCGTCGAACGGTCCCAACATGCCCGAGTACGAGCCGCGCGGTTGCCCGCGCGGTGCTTCGTTCTCCTGGTACACGTACTCACCGCTGCGCATCCGCTACCCCTACATCCGTGGCGTCCTGCTCGAGATGTATCGAGAGGCCAAGTCACGCCTGCACGACCCCGTCGATGCCTGGGCCGACGTCGTCGGCGATCCGGAACGGGCTCGGAGCTACAAGTCGGTGCGCGGCAAGGGAGGTTTCGTGCGTGCCTCGTGGGACGAGGTGGCCGAGATCATCGCCGCCGCGCATATCCACACCATCCAGCGGTACGGTCCCGACCGCATCGCTGGATTCTCGCCGATCCCGGCAATGTCGATGGTCTCATACAGTGCCGGGACCAGATTCTTCTCGCTGATCGGCGCTGTCATTCTGAGCTTCTACGACTGGTACGCGGATCTGCCGGCCGCATCGCCACAGATCTGGGGCGACCAGACCGACGTGCCCGAGTCCGGTGACTGGTGGAATGCGGGATATCTTCTGGTCTGGGGCAGCAATATCCCGATCACGCGCACCCCTGATGCGCACTTCATGACTGAGGCCCGATATCGCGGTCAAAAAGTGGTGGTGGTGTCGCCCGACTACTCGGATCACACCAAATTTGCGGACCACTGGCTGCCCGCGGCGCCGGGGACCGATGGTGCGCTGGCCATGGCGATGGGACATGTCATCCTCAAGGAATTCTGGGTGGAGCGCTCGGTGCCGTACTTCGCGGACTACGCGAAGCGATTCACCGATCTCCCGTTTCTCATCACGCTTGATCCGGCCGGCGATGTGCATGAGCCGGGGCGCTTCCTCCGTGCGGCGGACCTCGGTGAGACATCCGAGAACGCGGAGTGGAAGACGGTGCTGATCGACTCGCGCGACCGCCAACCGATCGTCCCTCAGGGTTCGATTGGCTTCCGGTGGGGGCCCGAGGGCGAGGGTCGGTGGAACCTCGACCTTGGTGAGGTTGACCCGCTGCTCACGCTGCTGGGCGTCCACGACGAGGTGGTCGATGTCGAGCTGGTCCGCTTTGATGACGCCGCCGGCGGGACGGCGACGCCGATGCGGCGGAGCGTTCCGGCAAAGCGAGTCGGCGGGCAGCTGGTCACCACGGTCCTGGATCTCGCGCTCGCCCAATACGGTGTCGCTCGCGAGGGGCTCACCGGGGACTGGCCGAAAGACTACATGGACCCCGACCAGCCCTACACGCCGGCATGGCAGGAGGACATCACCGGCGTCGACGCCGGCCTGGTGATCCGCATCGCCCGCGAGTTCGCCCGCAACGCCGAGCGGACCAACGGGAAGTCGATGATCGTCATGGGGGCGGGGACCAACCACTGGTACCACGCCGACATCATCTATCGCGCCATGCTCAACCTCGTCTTGTTCTGCGGTGCCCAGGGTGTCAACGGCGGAGGCTGGGCCCACTACGTCGGTCAGGAGAAAGTCCGTCCACTCACCGGCTGGACGACGGTGGCATTCGCGCTCGATTGGGTGCGTCCGCCTCGCCAGCAGGCCGCAACCCCGTACTGGTACCTCGCCTCCGACCAGTTTCGCTATGAAGTGTTTGCGCCGGAGGAATTCGCGACTCGGCGTGGCCGGCAACTCTTTCGGGGACAGAGTCAGGCTGACCTCTACGCCCTCGCCTCGCGACTGGGGTGGACTCCGTCATTTCCCAGCTTCGACCGCAGCACCCTCGACGTGTGCGACGAAGCCGAGAAACGCGGGCTGGACGTCGCCGAGCACGTCGTCGAGGAACTGCGCAGCGGCCGGCTGCGCTTCGCCGCCGAGGACCCCGACGCGCCGGAGAACTTCCCGCGGGTGCTCACGATGTGGCGCACCAACTTGCTGGGGTCGTCGAACAAGGGCCATGAGTACGTGCTCAAGCACCTTCTCGGGGTCGAGGACGCGGCCGTGCGCAACGAGGAAGTGACCGGCGAACTGCGACCGCAGGAGGTCACCTGGAGGGACCCAGCACCGATCGGCAAGCTCGACCTTCTGGTCACGCTTGACTTCCGCAAGAGCGGGTCGTGCCTCTACTCCGACATCGTGCTGCCGGCGGCCACCTGGTATGAGAAGCACGACCTCTCGACCACCGATCTGCATCCCTTCGTCAACTCGTTCAACCCAGCGATCACACCGCCGTGGGAGACGCGCACCGACTGGGACATCTTCTCGACCGTGGCGGAACGCTTCTCTGAGCTCGCCCGTGATCACCTCGGCGTGCGTCGCGACGTCGTCGCGGCACCGCTCCTGCACGACTCGCCCGACGAGCTCGCGCAGCCGCTGGGTCACGTGCGCGACTGGCGCGCCCATGGCGAGGAGCCCATTCCGGGACTGACGATGCCCAAGCTCGTCGTGGTGGAGCGTGACTTTGGCGCGGTTGCGGAGCGCATGCACGCGCTGGGACCGCTCGTCGAAAGTCTGGGCACCGGGGTCAAGGGGTTGACCTGGAAACCGGACGCCGAGGTGGAGTGGTTGCGGCAGCAGAACGGCGTGGTGCCCGGTGGTGCCGCCGCCGGCCGCCCGGACATGACCCGCGACGTGCAGGTGTGCGAGACGATCCTCGCGCTCAGCGGAGCTACCAACGGACGTCTCGCCATGGAGAGCTTCCGGGCTCTCGAGCAGCGCACCGGCCTGCAGCTCACCGACCTCGCCGTCGAGCGCGCCGGCGAGCGGATCGACTTCGCTGACACGCAGGCGCAACCACGCAAAGTGATCACGTCCGCGGAGTGGTCGGGCATCGAGGCGCGCGATCGGCGCTACTCACCCTTCACCGTCAACGTGGAGCGCGGAGTTCCCTGGCGAACCCTCACCGGCCGGCAGCACTTCTACCTCGACCATGAATGGACGCTCGCCTACGGCGAGGGCCTGGCCACCTATCGGCCTCCGCTCACCATCAGTGGCTATCCG
>DATKQX010000047.1:0-3733 GCA_035532495.1 Saccharimonadales bacterium (SeqCode) | reverse complement strand
GGGCGACCTCACCATCGTCGGCATCGCGGGCGGCACGTTGTCCATCTCCTTCTTCCGCCTTCCATACGAAGCGTCGGTGCAGACCGTCTATTGGGGCAGCCGACCGGAGCTGGTGGAGGTGCTCGCGCTCGCTGCCCAGGGGGCGCTGCGGCCCAAACTCACAGCGTTCCCGCTGGACCGGGCGGCGGACGCATACCGACAGCTCGAGGCGGGTGCCGTGGAGGGCCGCGCCGTCATCGTCCCGTGCGAGGCGTAGGCAGAGGGGATGCGAGAACTCATGCCTCGTGAAGCGGATGCGACCCTCCGATCGTGCGCGAACGCACTGATCGCTGACCCGATTCGTGGGGCGGCACCGTTTGCTGCGAGGGCCGTGTGGCGACGCCGAACTGGTCGATCGCGTCAGTGCCGCAAGGCGAGCACAAGCGTTTTGCCGATAGGGGTGCACCTGGTGTTGGCACGTCCAGGGTCCCGCGACGGTTGGTCGCGTCCCCTCGCTAACATCCCGGATCACGCTGTGCGTTGGCTCGTGCAGACGGAGGACCAGTGACCGATGGGTACAGGGGACGTCAACCCTCTGCTACGGACATCGCGGTTCCTGCACCGCAATGCGGACACCTCCAGCGCCGGCTGGAGCGCACTGACGCCGGGACAGCGCGCGTGGGAGTCCTTCTACCGCGACCGGTGGCAGCATGACAAGGTGGTGCGCTCGACACACGGCGTGAACTGCACCGGGTCCTGCTCGTGGAAGGTTTATGTCAAGGACGGCATCATCACGTGGGAGACGCAGCAGACTGACTATCCGTCGAACGGGCCGGACATGCCCGAGTACGAGCCGCGCGGTTGCCCGCGTGGGGCCTCGTTCTCCTGGTACACGTACTCGCCGCTGCGCATCCGCTACCCCTACATCCGTGGCGTCCTGCTCGAGATGTATCGAGAGGCCAAGGCACGCCTGCACGACCCCGTCGATGCCTGGGCCGACGTCGTCGGCGATCCGGAACGGGCGCGAAGCTACAAGTCGGCACGCGGCAAGGGAGGTTTCGTGCGTGCCTCGTGGGACGAGGTGTCCGAGATCATCGCCGCCGCGCACATCCACACCATCCAGCGGTACGGTCCCGACCGCATCGCTGGGTTCTCGCCGATCCCGGCCATGTCGATGGTGTCATACAGTGCCGGGACCAGATTCTTCTCGCTGATCGGCGCTGTCATTCTCAGCTTCTACGACTGGTACGCGGATCTACCGGCCGCATCGCCACAGATCTGGGGCGACCAGACGGACGTGCCCGAGTCCGGTGACTGGTGGAATGCGGGATATCTTCTGGTCTGGGGCAGCAATATCCCGATCACGCGCACCCCTGATGCGCACTTCATGACCGAGGCCCGCTATCGCGGTCAAAAAGTGGTGGTGGTGTCACCCGACTACTCCGATCACACCAAATTCGCCGACCACTGGCTGCCCGCGGCGCCGGGGACGGATGGCGCGCTGGCCATGGCGATGGGACATGTCATCCTCAAGGAATTCTGGGTTGACCGCTCGGTGCCGTACTTCGCGGACTACGCGAAGCGATTCACTGATCTCCCATTTCTCATCACGCTTGATCCGGCCGGCGATGTGCATGAGCCGGGGCGCTTCCTCCGTGCGGCGGACCTCGGTGAGACATCGGAGAACGCAGAGTGGAAGACGGTGTTGATCGACTCGCGCGACCGCCAACCGATCGTCCCGCAGGGTTCGATTGGCTTCCGGTGGGGGCCCGAAGGCGAGGGTCGATGGAACCTGGACCTTGGTGAGGTTGACCCGCTGCTGACGCTGCTGGGCGTCCACGACGAGGTGGTGGATGTCGAGCTGGTCCGCTTTGATGACGCCGCAGGCGGGACGGCGACGCCGATGCGGCGGAGCGTTCCGGCAAAGCGAGTCGGCGGGCGGCTCGTCACCACGGTCTTCGATCTCGCGCTGGCCCAATACGGGGTCGCTCGCGAGGGGCTCACGGGGGACTGGCCGAATGACTACACGGACCCCCAACAGCCTTACACGCCGGCGTGGCAGGAGGACATCACCGGCGTCGACGCCGGCCTGGTGATCCGCATCGCCCGCGAGTTCGCCCGCAACGCCGAGCGAACCAACGGTAAGTCGATGATCGTCATGGGGGCGGGAACCAATCACTGGTACCACGCCGACGTCATCTATCGCGCGATGCTCAACCTCGTCTTGTTCTGCGGTGCCCAGGGTGTCAACGGGGGAGGCTGGGCCCACTACGTCGGTCAGGAGAAAGTCCGTCCACTCACCGGCTGGACGACGGTGGCATTCGCCCTCGATTGGGTGCGTCCGCCTCGCCAGCAGGCCGCAACCCCGTACTGGTACCTCGCCTCCGACCAGTTTCGCTATGAAGTGTTTGCGCCGGAGGAATTCGCGACACGCCGTGGCCGGCAACTCTTCCGGGGACGGAGTCAGGCAGACCTCTACGCTCTCGCCTCGCGACTGGGGTGGACGCCGTCGTTTCCCAGCTTCAACCGCAGCACCCTCGACGTGTGCGACGAAGCCGAGAAACGCGGGCTGGACGTCGCCAAGCACGTCGTCGACGAACTTCGCAGCGGCCGGCTGCGCTTCGCCGCCGAGGACCCCGACGCGCCGGAGAACTTCCCGCGCGTGCTCACGATGTGGCGGACCAACCTTCTGGGGTCGTCGAACAAGGGCCACGAGTACGTGCTCAAGCACCTCCTCGGAGTCGAGGACGCGGCCGTGCGCAACGAGGAAGTCACCGGCGTGCTGCGACCGCAGGAGGTCACCTGGAGGGACCCGGCACCGATCGGCAAGCTCGACCTTCTGGTCACGCTTGACTTCCGCAAGAGCGGGTCGTGCCTCTACTCGGACATCGTGCTCCCCGCGGCCACCTGGTATGAGAAGCACGACCTCTCGACCACTGATCTGCATCCCTTCGTCAACTCGTTCAACCCGGCGATCACACCGCCGTGGGAGACGCGCACCGACTGGGACATCTTCTCGACCATGGCGGAACGCTTCTCTGAGCTCGCCCGTGATCGCCTCGGCGTGCGTCGCGACGTCGTCGCGGCACCGCTCCAGCACGACTCGCCCGACGAGCTCGCGCAGCCGCTGGGTCACGTGCGCGACTGGCGCGCCGAGGGCGAGGAGCCCATCCCGGGACGGACGATGCCCAAGCTCGTCGTGGTTGAGCGCGACTTTGGCGCGGTTGCCGAGCGCATGCACGCGCTGGGACCGCTCGTCGAAAGTCTGGGCACCGGGGTCAAGGGGTTGACCTGGAAACCGGACGCCGAGGTGGAGTGGTTGCGGCAGCAGAACGGCGTGGTGCACGGTGGTGCCGCCGCCGGCCGCCCGGACATGACGCGCGACGTGCAGGTGTGCGAAGCCATCCTCGCGCTCAGCGGCGCTACGAACGGACGACTCGCCATGGAGAGCTTCCGGGCTCTCGAGCAGCGCACCGGCCTGCAGCTCACCGACCTCGCCGTCGAGCGCGCCGGTGAGCGGATCGACTTCGCCGACACGCAGGCGCAACCACGCAAGGTCATCACCTCCGCGGAGTGGTCGGGCATCGAAGCGCGCGATCGGCGCTACTCACCGTTCACCGTCAACGTGGAGCGCGGAGTTCCCTGGCGAACCCTCACCGGCCGGCAGCACTTCTACCTCGACCATGAATGGACGCTCGCCTACGGCGAGGGCCTGGCCACCTATCGGCCTCCGCTCACCATCAGTGGCTATCCG
>DATKQX010000046.1:0-25321 GCA_035532495.1 Saccharimonadales bacterium (SeqCode) | reverse complement strand
GTTGCAGCGGCTGCAGCCAGTCTGGCATCTCGGCCGAGAGCTTAGCACCGTTTTGTTAGGTAAGTGGTGGAGGCGACCTCGCTGCACCCTACTTTTGGCTTACTCGACGCTAAGCAAGGTAGGGTGCTCAGCGGGCGCACGAGGATCGAAATGAATTCGATCCGGGCCATCAAGGGCGATTGGAGCGGGAGACGAGGCTCGAACTCGCGACCCCTACCTTGGCAAGGTAGTGCTCTACCACTGAGCTACTCCCGCTCGTAACCGTGAAGGCGCGAAGTATATCGTCGCCCGTGCGCGCGACCCGGCGCCGTTAGACGGGCTGCGCCGCCTCCTGACGCTGCGATGCGATCCAACGCTCCAGCGCGTCACCCGACTCGAATGACGTGATCAGCGCATAGCGCGGGCCCGGCCCCGGGTTGTGCACCACGTGATACAGGCGCTCGGTGTCCAGCACGAGCTGGCGCCGCGGGTGCAACGGGATCCGGAGCTCCGTTGACGGGTCATCCTTGACCTCGCGGAGGATGAATTCCGAGCCCGCGGGTGCGTTGAGCTCAAGCCAGGCACGAACGACCCACCCCTCGCCGTCCGGGTTGAGGCGGTTGTTGTCGTCCTGGTGGAGCTGCCGAAGCGCCGCCTCCTCAGAGGACGGATTGAGCTTGATGACGCGCACGCGACCGAATCTCGCGCCGACCGCTTCAACGTAGGTGCACAGTGTCGGCGCAATCTCACGGTTGCTCGTCCAGATGCCATCCTTGTCAGGCTTGCCGTGGTCCCAGAACCCCGCGCACTCCATCTCGCCCATTGCCGACGCGAGCGGGGCGAAGTTGGTATCGCCACCCGATTTCCAGTCGACGTATTCGAGACCTTCCCACTCTGCCGGCGGGATCGCCGGGCCGTCGCGCAACACAACGGAGCCATTCGCGGAGAGCACGTCGAGTTTCCTGTAGTTCATGGGTGTCCTCTCGATCTTTGGTGACGCAGTCCGGCAAGCGTGGGATCGATCGCTAAGGCTACACGCGGCGGCGGGCCGTGGCACATGCGTCCGGGCTAAGCTGCCCTGCGGTGACTGACGACCTCTCTCTCGCGCTCGAGCTGGCCGATGTCGCCGACGCCATCTCGATGGAGCGCTTTCGCGCCCACGACCTCAAGATCGACGCAAAGCCCGATCTGTCGCCGGTGACCGAGGCGGACCGCGCAATCGAGCGGCACGCCCGTGAGCGCATCGCCGCCGAGCGCCCAGAGCACGCGCTCATCGGTGAGGAATTCGGCGTCGTGGGTGATCGGCATGCGACGTGGCGCTGGGTGATCGACCCGATCGACGGCACCCGGAGCTTCGTCCGCGGCAACGAGACGTGGGCGACCCTGATAGCCCTGCAGCGTGATGGGGAATCCGTGGTTGCGGTCGCGTCCGCGCCGGCAATGCGCCTCCGGTTCTCTGCCACCCGGGGCGGTGGCTCCTTCCTCAACGGCCGCCAGATCCAGGTCTCGAAGATCGCGCGGATCTCCGAGGCGCTCATCACGCACACCGCCATTCGGGGATTCGTGATCACCAAGCAGGCCGACCGGCTCGTCGCGCTGGCCGGGCGCTGCTGGGATGCGCGCGGCATCGGCAATTCCATGTCCCATCTCGCCGTGGCGCGCGGCACCGCCGACATCGGCTGGACATCGCGCGCCAACATCTGGGACTTCGCGGCGCTCTCGCTCATCGTCACGGAGGCGGGCGGTCGCTTCACGGATCGGAGCAGTGACGACGCCAAGCTCGGCGGCACCGGCATCTCCTCCAACGGCCTGCTCCACGACCTCGTCCTCGAGGCGGCCGGGTACCCCAGGGCCGCCGCATGAAGATCGGCACCCTCCGCGACGGAACGCGGAACCTTCCCGCCCTCATCCATGGAGAGCGCGCCTACCGTCTCGACGACGTGCTCGGTGCGATGGGTGGCGTCCCGGTGGTCATTCCGGACGGCGCAGACGCGGCGACCATTCTCGCGACGCCCGCGCTTGCGGCTGCCGCGCGGTCTGCCATGGACGCGCTGCCCGATCTGATCACGCGAGGTGCCGCGCCGTCGTCTCCGCTGTACGTCCTCGGCCCTCCGGTGCCACGCCCAGGGAAGATTGTCTGCGCCGGCCGGAACTACGCGGACCACGCGAAGGAGCTCGGCAACGACGTTCCCACCCGGCCGATCCTCTTTGCCAAACTGGCGACGTCGGTGCGCGGTCCGTTCGAGGATGTCGTGCGTCCCCGCGAGGTCGACGACCTCGACTACGAGGCAGAGCTCTGCGTGGTCATCGGAACCGGTGGCCGCCGCATTCCGCAGGAGCGCGCGCTCGCGCACGTTGCCGGCTATTGCTGCGCCAACGACGTCTCGGCACGGAACGCGCAACTCGGTCTCGGCGACCAGTGGCTGCGCGGCAAGAGCTTCGACACGTTCTGCCCGATCGGTCCGTGGATCGTCACCGCCGACGAGATCCCCGACCCGCAGGCCCTCAACGTCCGGTGCCGGGTGGACGGCATCCTTCGCCAGGACGGCCGGACGGCGGACATGATTTTCGACGTGACCACGCTCATCTCGTACATCTCCGATGCATTCACCCTCGAGCCTGGTGACCTCATCCTCACCGGGACGCCGTCGGGCGTCGCGATGGGCCAGCAGCCGGCGCCGTGGTTGCAGCCGGGCCAGCTCTGCGAGGTGGAGATCCCCGGCATCGGCACCATCGCCAACCGCATCGTTGCCGAGCAGCCGGCGCGCTACGACTGATCAGAGATGGATGCCGCGCATGAGCATCCCGAGCGCGTAGGCCTCGGGAGTGACCGGTTGATCGCCGCGGTCACGCTCTTCGCGCGACGTGCTGTCTGGCAGCATCTGAAACGCGCCCGCCATGATCAGCTGGTGCACGTTGGGCGCGATCGCGTGCACGAGTTCGCCGAACTTTCCGACGCGCGTCGACACCTCGTGCGGACGCTTGATCAAAGCCTCAACGACCATATCGGCGGCCTCGTCCGAGCTGATCGTCGGGAAGTTGCGGTACATCCCCGTCGGGGCGATCATCGGCGTGCGCACCAGCGGCATGTGGATGGTCGTCACCGCGATGCCCTCGCCGGCGACCTCAGGAGCGAAGCAGCGTGAGAACGCGTCGAGCGCGTTCTTGCTCGCAACGTACGCGGCAAAACGTGGCGGGTACGCCTGACCGCCGATCGACGTGATGTTGACGAT
Source organism: Saccharimonadales bacterium (SeqCode) (assembly GCA_035532495.1). Lineage (GTDB taxonomy): Bacteria > Chloroflexota > Dormibacteria > Aeolococcales > Aeolococcaceae > Palsa-851. The sequence continues at coordinate 22,109 of DATKQX010000046.1, read as the reverse complement.
GTGCCCGTCCTGGCGTTCACGCATCCCCGGGATCACCGCCATGATCAACGCGATCGCCCCGAAGTAGTTCAGCTTCATGGTCCGCTCGAAGTCGTGGAAGCGGTCGAGCGAATCGAGCACGGATCGTCGAATCGAGCGCCCGGCGTTGTTGATGAGCACGTCGACCCGTCCATGGTCCGCGATGACCCGCTCGATGAGCTGCGTGCAGGCGTTGTGATCGCTCAGGTCGGTGGGATAGACGTACGCCTTCCCGCCACCCCTGGCGACCTCGTCGCGCATCTCCTCGAGCTGCTCAGCGCGGCGAGCCACTCCGATGATGACCGCCCCCGACTCGGCGAGGTGACTGCACACCGCGCGTCCGATGCCGCTCGACGCGCCGGTCACCACGACGACGCGCTCGCCGGCGACGCGGCGGACGTTTGCCGGCGTCGGCAGCTGCGGATCGAGGCGACGCTCCCAGTAGTCCCAGACCTTCCACGCGTAGTCGTGCAGCGGCGGGCAGACAATCCCGCTGCCGGTGAGCGCTGCCTGTGCGTCGGTGGCGTCGAACGTCGCGGGATAGTCCATATAGGTGAACGCCGCCTCGGGTATGCCGAGACGTGCGAGCGCCTGCTCGCGCATCCGTTTCACCGCGGGCAGCGACCCCATCGCCGAGAGGCCACCCGGGAGCATGCGAGCCATGCGCCGGTCGATCCGCAGCGCGAACTCGGGCGCGTGGGCGGCCCGGCAGAAGGTGTTCAGCGTGTCACCGAGTGAGAGCGGGGCGGGATCGACGATGTGGAACGCCCGCCCGTCAAGGTCTTCCGCATGCGCGATGTGGTCGATCGCGTTGACGACAAAGTCGACCGGAACGAGGTTGAACGGCCCTCCCTCCGGACCGATGAACGGCACCCACTGCGGGAACGCGTCGCGCATCTGCTGGATGAGCTTGAACGCGTAGTACGGACCGTCCACGCGGTCCGCCTCGCCGGTTTCCGATGAACCGATAACGAGACCGGGGCGGTAGATGCGCCAGGGAACCGTCGCCTCGTCGCGCACGATGCGCTCGGACTCGTGCTTGGTCCGGTAGTACGCGTGGTCGAGGTCCTGACCCTCGTCGAACATCGCTTCGGTGAACGTGCCTTTGAACCGGCCCGCGACCGCGATCGAGCTGACGTGATGCAGGCACGAGGCGCCGATCTCGTTGGCCACGGCGACGACGTTGCGCGTGCCGGTCACGTTGGCACGCTCGGTCTCAGCCTCCGGCGCGGTCAGGTCGTAGACGGCGGCGAGATGGAAGACTCGCGCGCCACGCAGGCGCTGGCGATCCGCGGCCGCGAGCGCGAGCCCCGGCTCGGTGAGGTCACCGGTCAGGACGTGGAGGCGCTGACCGCTGGGATCGAGTCGCCGGCGGTGCGACTCGAAGCGATCACCCGAGCCTTCGCGGATGAGGACGAACACGTCCTCATCCCTCGCCATCAGGAGCGGCAGGAGTTGGCGGCCGATGAATCCCGTGGCCCCCGTGACGAAGTAGCTCACGCGGCGAGAATAGTCGGCACACGAATCCGCCCGCAAACGCGGGGCTCGGACTTTTCTAGTGTCGGTCGAGGTCCGGATCGATTGCCAGGCGGGATCGGGCGACGATACGCGCGTGGATCCGCTGGCCGCACCCGGCGCACTTCGCGATCGGCCGCAACAGGACCACCTCGGGTCCCGATTCGCGTTGGTACACGGGGTAGCTCAGCGGGATGAGCCTGTCGGCGCCACAACCTGGGCAGAGCATCGCGAGAAGGTTGGCAGCGCGTACCACATTTGTCGGTCCGCCAGGCGGCGGAAGATCTCCTTGACCTTCGGTGGGCGGTTTGGTCAGACTGGCTCGATTCGGACAGGTCGGGTATCCACCGGCACAGCACGAGAGGTACAGGGAATATGCACATGGGTTCAGGATCTTTTCGCCGGACGCTGATCTCGGGCACCGTTGCCGCGATCGGCGCCGCAAGCGCTCTGCCGGGCCTTGCCGCCGCCACGCAGGCAGCTGCGGTGGCGCCGATCCCCGCAATCACGGGCAACCTCGTCGGCCACATGGTCGGCGCCCAGGTGCCCACCACCGCGCAATGCCTTGCCGCCTTCGCCATCCCGTGTTACTCGGGCACGCAACTGGAGAACCACTACGGTCTCCCGAAGCTGTACGCGGGCGGCTGGAACGGCAAGGGGTCGACCATCGCGATCGTCGACTCGTACGGCTCGCCAACCATCCGCGCCGACCTCAAGACGTTCGATGCGGAGCTCGGACTGCCCACTCCGAAGTTGACGATCATCCACCCGGTCGGAGCGATCCCACCCTTTGACCCCACCAACAGCACCATGGTCGGCTGGGCTGAGGAGACGACCCTCGACGTCGAGATGTCGCATTCCATGGCTCCTGGCGCGAACATCCTGCTGGTCGAGACCCCGGTCGCGGAGACCGAGGGTGTCACCGGGTTCCCGCAGATGGTTGCGGCAGAGAACTACGTCATCAACCATCACATGGCAGACGTGATCTCGCAGAGCTTCGGCGCGACCGAGGAGACCTTCCCGACGGCGCAGTCGCTCCTCAATCTCCGCAGCGCCTACAAGAACGCGGCCCGGAACAACGTCACCGTGCTGGCATCGTCGGGCGATAACGGCGCAACCAACGCGTTCGTGGATGGCACGTGCTGCTACGCGCACCGCGTCGACTCGTGGCCTTCGTCGGACCCGCTGGTCACCTCGCTCGGTGGCACGCAGATCCACCCGAACGCAAGTGGCACCGGCCCGTCGGCCGTGCGCAACGACACCGTCTGGAATGACCTGAACAGCGCCCTCGGCGGTCCGTCGACCGATCCGACGACCTGCTGCGCGGGTGGCGGCGGCAAGTCGATCATCTTCTCCCGTCCCGCCTTCCAGAACTCGGTTGCCGACGTGGTCGGCGCGCATCGCGGCTCGCCGGACATCTCGATGAGCGCGGCCGTCGACGGCGCGGCGCTCGTCTATCTCAGCTTCCAACCGCTGAGCCCCGGCTGGTACCTCTTCGGTGGTACGAGCGAGGCATCGCCACTCTTCTCGGGCATCGTGGCGATCGCCGACCAGGTTGCCGGACACCGCCTCGGCGACCTCAACCCCACGCTGTACGCGATCGAAGGCAAGTCGGACTCGGGCATCGTCGACGTGACGTCCGGCATCAACACGTTCGTCTTCTACAACGCGCACAACAAGCTGACCACCGTGACCGGCTTTGCGGCCGGACCCGGATACGATCTGTCGAGCGGCCTCGGCACGATCTGGGCTCCGCTCCTCGTCAAGGCGCTGGCCGAAGGCTAGGAACATCGATACTGGAAGGGCCGGGTCGTGTGACCCGGCCCTTCGCTTTTAACAGTCGCCAGCAGCACGACACCTCGGAGAGCACCCATGCCTGAGCCCGTCATCGTCGCCCTCGGCCGCTCGCCCATCGGGCGCGCAATGAAAGGCTCGCTCGTGAACATCCGGCCGGACGATCTCGCGGCGAGCGTCGTCAACCAGGTGCTCGACCGCCTTCCGGAGCTCGACCGCGCCACCATCGAGGACCTCATCTGCGGGTGCGGGCTTCCCGGCGGCGAACAGGGCTTCAACCTTGGGCGTGTCATCAGCATCCTCAGCGGGCTCGACGTTCCCGGAACGACCGTCACCCGCTACTGCTCGTCATCGCTGCAGACCACGCGCATGGCGGCTCACGCGATCCGTGCCGGTGAAGGTGATGTCTTCCTCAGCGTCGGGGTGGAATGCGTCTCGCGTTTCGCGAACGGGAGCAGCGACATGGGTCAGTGCCGCAACGAGCGCCTCGAGCCCGGCAACACCGAGGGTCTCCCCGACGTGTACATCGCCATGGGGCAGACCGCGGAAAACGTGGCGGCTCGCGAGGAGATCTCCCGCGAGGAGATGGACCGCTTCGCCCTCCGCAGTCAGCAGCGGGCGGTCGCGGCACAGGACGACGGCTTCTTCGCTCGCGAGATCGTGCCCGTCACGCTGCCCGACGGCGGGGGCACCGTCACCAAGGACGACGGTCCGCGCCGCGAGACCACCCTCGAGAAGCTGGCGGAGTTGAAGCCGGTGTTCCGCGAGAACGGCACCGTCACCGCGGGCAATGCATGTCCGCTGAACGATGGGGCCGCCGCGGTCGTGATCATGTCGGACACGCGCGCCAAGGAGCTCGGCATCACGCCGCTGGCGCGCATCGTCACGACCGGTCTGACTGCTCTCGAGCCCGAGTTCATGGGCCTCGGGCCGATCCAGGCGTCGAAGCAGGCGCTGCGGCGAGCGGGAATGACCATCGATGACGTCGATGTTGTGGAGATCAACGAGGCGTTCGCGGCGCAGGTGATCCCGTCGGCGCGCGGGATCGGGATCGATCCGTTCGACGACCGCCTCAACCCGCACGGCGGCGCCATCGCGCTCGGCCATCCCTTCGGCATGACCGGCGCTCGAATCCTCTGCACACTGCTCAACGACCTGCAGACCGCCGGCAAGACCATCGGCCTGGAGACCATGTGCGTGGGCGGGGGTCAGGGGATGGCGATGATCGTCGAGCGCCTCACCTGACCGCCCGCCGATAGCGCGATCGGCTAGGTTCCGGCGCCCCGGACCTGCGAGCGCCGGCGCATCGCACGCCCCGCAAGCTCGACGTCGACAGCACCGTCGAGGCGGTCGGCTCCAGACCGGCGCCGCGGCGGCCGGGTCGCCAGGATGACCGCAGCCAGCGTCTCGACCACAACGTCAGCCTCGCGGCGGTCGAGGATCAATGGCGCGAGCAGGCGGATGCACCCGGGGCCGCCCGGGAGCGCCAGGACGTCACGGCGCTGGAGGTGACGCAGCAGCATGGCCGCGTTCAGGCTCGTCTCGACGGCCACCATGGATCCGCATCCGCGGATCTCACGGATCTCCCCGAGGCGCAGCGCGCGGAACCGTGTCTGCAGGCGGTCGGATGTCAGCGCCGCCATCGCGCGGAGTGTCGGCCCGAGCACGGTCCGGATCGTGGCGTTGGCGGCCGCGCAGACGAGCGGCGGACACGATGCTTCGAGCTCACGACCGAAGAGGCGAGTTCGACCGGCGATCGTCGGTCCGACGGCGGTGACGCCGAACGGCATGCCGTTGGCGAGCGACGAGCCCAGACAGACGATGTCGGGCGCCACGTCGACGGCCGCCGAAGCGAGGACCGGCCCCATGCGCAGCGCGGTCCGGACCTCGTCGACGACCAGGAGTGCGCCGACCTGGCGACACAGGGCCCCCACCGCCGCGAGGTACCCCGGCGCAGGGACGCGGATACCCGTCTCGACCTGAACCGGCTCCACGATGACGGCCGCGACGCTGTCATCGAGCTGCGCTTCGAGCGCCTCGAGGCTGCCGAATGGGACCCTCACGATCTCCAGGGTCCGTCCTGCGATGAGACTCAGCCGGTGACCCGAGCTGGCGGCTCGCCCGCCGATGCCGGTGCCGTGGTCCGAGCGCTCCATGGCGATGAGACGTGGGCGCTCGGAGGCCGAAGCAACCAACGTGATCGCAAGGTCGACGGCTTCGGACCCGGACGCCGTGAAGCTGACATGCGTCAGTGGCGTCGGGATGATGAAGCTGAGCGCCTCGAGGAGCTCCTCGCGAAGGTCGTGGTCGAACCCGGGCGGGACAGCCGTGAACAAACCGAGCTGGGCGCTGATCGCCGCATTGACACGCGAATCGTTGTGGCCCAGGAGGGTGGTTCCACCGTTCGATGTCAGGTCGAGGTAGCGGCGGTCCTCGTCATCCCAGACGTATGCCCCGTCGCCCCGAACGAGGCGGAGATCCCGCGCGGCGCGGCTCAATTCATTGAGCCACCGATCAGGAAGTACTGCGGTCACCGTTGCCTCCACGTCCGCAACCCTGGTATGTCGGCTAGCGTACCCGCAAGACGCGGCTCGTGACGATCCTTCGTCTCGCGACGCCGTGCTTTACAGCCGTCCCCGGCCGAGGTACCCTGCGTTTGACACGCAAGGTTCGTGCGATGCGTTCGACGGGTCCGGCGGGACCAACTCAGCTCTTATCAGGGGGTCGGCGTTCGGGGGAGCGCCGGCCCATCTTCTTTTACGCGCCGGTCGCGATCGGCCGGCTGGGGTCCGTGATCCATTCGCTCCAGGACCCCGCGTACAACTCGGCGTCGATCCCGGCAACCGCCATCGCGAAGATCTCCTGGGTCGCGACGACGCCGGAGCCACAGTAGACACCGACGGGATCACCGGCTTGGATGCCCACGGCAGCGAACCGATCGCGCAGGGCGTCACGCGACAGCAATCGCCCGTCGGGGCCGAGCGTCTGCTGAGCAGGCACGCTGCGCGCCCCGGGAATGTGGCCGGCGACCGCGTCGATCGGCTCGATCTCACCCCGGAATCGCTCGGGTGCTCTCGCGTCGATGAGCACGCCTCGCGATGCCATCGCCGCCGCCCCGGCCGCATCGAGCAGCGGAAGGTTCCCCGGCATCGCCTCGAAGTCGCCTTCCGCGGGGGACGGCTCATCGCCCGCAGCGACCCGGAGGCCTGATGCGGTCCATGCCGCGAAGCCACCGTCAAGGAGGGCAACGTCCGGGTGGCCGAAGTAGCGGAGCAACCACCAGGCGCGGGCCGCCGAGGTACCGGTCGATGCGTCATACACCACGACCGACCGAGTGCGACGCACACCGTGGCGTCGCATCGCCGCCTGGAACTCGGCGGCACCGGGCAGCGGATGCCGGCCCGACCCCGGCGGCGCGCTGAGCTCGAGATCGAGATCGACGAACTCCGCCCCCGGAATGTGCCCGAGGCGGTACTCCCCGAGCCCGGACGGACCACCGAGCGACCAGCGAACGTCGAGCAACACCGGCGATGTGCCGGACGCCAGCAGTGCGTCGAGATCGTGACAATCGAGCAGGAGCGATACCATTGGGTCAGCATCCCTCAGTGAAGTCGAACGACGAAACCTCAGTGGTGACGCCGGCGTTAGCAGTGACGAGCTCAGACGTCGATCGCGCCCTGAGACCGAACAATGGTACGGTGGAAATGAATGGCTGACCTGACGAGGCGGGGCCGTGGTGGCCTGTTCGTCGGAGGCGTTGCCTTCGGCGGACTGCTGCTCACATCCTGCGCCCTTCCCGGGACGCAAGGACCGGTCGCCGCCGTCGGCGTTCATGTTGCCGGCGCGCCGGTGGTCGTTGGTCCTCCGACCATCGCGGTCAGCCCGGCCAATGCGACGTCGGGCGTGGGTCTTGACGTGCCCATCGTCGTCGCGGCGAGCACCGGTCACCTCGATACCGTCTCGCTGACAGAGGCCGGATCCTCGACTTCGTTCAGCGGCGTGGTGTCGCCAGACGGCCTGCGCTGGCGCATGAGCCAGCCGCTCGACGGGGGTGCGCACTACACCGTGGTCGCGACAGCGACGAGCTCCGCCGGCTCCACCGCCACCACAACGACAACCTTCAGCACGCTCACGGCCTCGGGACGCCTGCTGACGGGCATGACCCCGCTCAACGGCGAGACTGTCGGCGTCGGCCAGACGATCGACCTTCACTTCAACACCAACATCGCGGCATCGCAGCGCGCAGCCCTTCTGCAACGGATCCAGGTGACGTCCACACCCGCCGTGCTCGGCGCGTGGCACTGGCTCGCCGCCAATGAGGTTCACTTCCGGACGCAGACCTATTGGCCTGCCGGCGCCAGGGTGACCGTGACCGCGAACCTGAAGGGTTTCAACGCCGGAAACGGTCTCTGGGGACTCGGGAACTGGACCTCGAGCTTCACCATCGGCGCCAGCCACGTCTCGATCGTCAACAACCTGACCCATACGATGCAGGTCTACAACGGCGGCAGGTTGATGGCCACCTGGCCGGTGAGCCTCGGCAAGGGCGGCTTCGCGACGATCCAGGGCACACTGATCGTTCTCTACAAGACGCCCGTCGTCGTGATGAAGTCCTGCCCCACGTTCCACACACCGGCCGCCTGCATCCCGGGCGGAGCCCAGTACTACGACGACCCGGTGTATAAGGACACCGCCATCTCGACGAGCGGGTATTTCATCCACGCCGCCCCGTGGTCGGTGGGTAGCCAGGGACGCGCCAACGTCTCGCACGGCTGCGTCAACCTCAGCACCGCTCGCGCGACCACCTACTACAACTTCAGCATCCCCGGCGACGTCGTCAAGGTCGAGAACACGGGCTACAACGCCACCTACTCCGACGGCGAGGGCGACTGGCAGATCCCCTTCGCGCAGTTCTCGAACACGGACGGCCTCGGCAACGTGTGGACGGGCCCGATGGCCGCGTCGTCGCTCCCCGGCCTGATCTCCTAGCCGGCGTTCGCGCGTTCCATCCGCGGCTGAGATGCGCGCCGTCATTGTCTCGGAACCCGGGGGCCCCGAGCAGTTGCACGTGGCGCAGCGTCCCGATCCGCACGCCGGTGATGATGAGATCGTCATCCGTGTGGCAGCGGCGGGTGTCAACCGCGCCGACCTGCTGCAGCGCAGGGGTCTCTACCCGCCGCCGCCCGGAGCGAGCGACGTCCTCGGTCTCGAGGCGTCCGGGGTGGTCGCCGAGGTCGGCTCCGGCGTCCGTGGCCTCTCGATCGGTGACAAGGTCATGGCGCTCCTCGAAGGGGGCGGATACGCCGAGCTGGCGGCCGTCCGCGCGACGCAGGTGGTGCATGTTCCAGACAACGTTGACCTGATCGACGCCGGTGGCGTCCCGGAGGTGTTCATCACCGCGCACGATGCCCTGTTCACCCGCGGACGGCTTGCGCAAGGCGAGACCGTCCTCATCCACGGCGGCGGCGGGGGCGTCGGGACCGCGGCAATTCAACTCGCTCGCCTGCGCGAATGCCGCGTGATTGTCACCGCGGGCAGCGCCGGCAAGCTCGCCAGGTGCGTCGAGTTGGGCGCAGACACCGGCATCAACTACAACACCGAGGACTTCGTGGCGCGCACTCGCGAGCTGACCGACGGTCGCGGCGCCGACGTCGTGCTCGACATCATGGGAGCGTCATACCTCGAACGCAATCTGGACGTCGTCGCAAATGACGGACGCGTCGTCGTGATCGGCATGCAGGGAGGCACGCACAGCGACATCGACCTCGGCCTGATGGTGCGGCGCCGCGTGTCACTGATCGCAACCGCGTTGCGCGCGCGCCCGGCGGGGCAGAAGGCGGTCATCGTCGCGGCGTTCGCCGCCGATGTCGTTCCCGCCCTCGCAGCGGGGACGTTGCGACCGGTCATCGATCGGACCCTGCCCTTCGACGAGGCGGCCGGCGCGCATCGCCTCATGGAGGCTGGAGAATCGGTGGGAAAGATCGTGCTCGTTCCCACTGCGCGTGCCTGACACCGACGTCTGGGCCGCGTGGCTCCGCACCGGCCGCGACGGCGGGAGCGAGCGCATGCGCGCCATCAACCTCGCCCGGCTCGCGACGGTTCGCGACCGCATCCTCGATCGGGCGGAGATCGAGCCTGGCGACACCGTCCTCGACGTCGGTACGGGCCACGGCCTGCTCGGTCTTGCCGCTCTTGACCGCGTTGGGCCCGAAGGCCAGGTCATCTTCTCGGACGTGTCCGGGCCATCGCTCGACGACTGCCGTGTCGAGGTCGCGCGACTCAACGCGCTTGACCGCTCGCGCTTCGTGCCCGCGTCGGCGGTCGACCTCTCCGCTGTTCCGACCGCGTCGGTCGACGTGGTCGTGGAGCGTGCGGTCCTCCTGTTCATCGAAGATCGGTGGCACGCACTGGATGAATACCACCGCGTGCTGCGCCCCGGAGGGCGGCTGTCGTTCGGCGAGCCCCTCAACAGCTGGATGAGCGCGGACAGGCCCGGATATCTGTGGGGGTACGACGTGACGGCGGTGACCGATCTCGAGCGCAAGCTCGTCGCAGCTGAGCGCGAGTCCGGCGCTGCGAATGACGACCTGCTCCGTGGATTTGACGATCGCGACCTCATCGACATGGCTCACGGGGCGGGCTTTCGTCGCATCGATGTGCAGACCGATCTTTCACTGGCGCCACCCCCGGCCCGCGACGACGTCGACGTGTTCCTCGACACCGCCCCGAATCCGCTGGCGCCGACGACGCGCGCGCTCATGGATGCCGCGCTGACGGCCGAGGAGGCGGCACGGTTCCGCGCTGTGCTCGGCGATGCGCTGCGCGGAGGGCGTGGCGAACGGCGGCAGGCCATGACCTTGCTTCGGGCATGGGCGTGATGCGGTGGGACACGATCGTTGTCGGTGCCGGCCATAACGGGCTGACAGCGGCCACGTACCTCGCCCGCGCCGGCCAGCGCGTGCTGGTGCTCGAGGCACGCGACCGCATCGGCGGCGCCTGCACGCTCGAGCGCCCCTTCGAGGACCAGGGCTTCGTCGTCAGCCCATGCGCATATCTCGTCGGACTGCTCCATCCGCGCGTCATCGATGAGCTGGGCCTGCGCAACCACGGATACCGTGTCCACCTGGTCGACCCGCACCTCTGGTGTCCCTTCGACGACGGCACCGCGCTGAGCCTCTGGGACGACTCGGACCGCAACCATCGTGTCGTCGCGGCGATGAGCCCCGGTGATGCCGACGGTTACACGCGCTACGAGCACCTCTTCGCGCGCATTCGCACGGCCCTGCGGGCCGAGCCACACGACACGTGGGTTGGCGACGCACCGGACCGGCCGGCGCTCGAGGAACTGCTCGGCAACGATCCCGAGCTCATCGAGGTCATGTTCGAGGAGTCGATCGCGTCGGTCGTCGAGCGACATGTCAGCGACGAGCGCCTGCGCACCGCGTTGCACGGGCAGGGTCTCATCGGCACCTGGGCCGGGCCACGCGACGCGGGGACCGCCGCCATCCATGCCATGCACTCCATGGGGACGATCGAGGATCGGGCCGGAGCGTGGGGGTACGTCCAGGGCGGGATGGGCAACGTGTCGTTCGCTCTGGCGAGCGCCGCAGCAGAGGCCGGAGTGACGGTCACCCTCGGCGCACGCGTCGCTGAGATCGTCCCCGGTGAGGCAGTCGTGCTCGAGGACGGTTCGCGGCTCGAGGCTCGGATCGTCGTCTCCAACGCGGACCCACGCAGCACGCTCGCGCTCTGCGCCGGCTCGGCGCCCGAGGCGTTTACTCGCAAGGTCAACGACTGGCGTATGGAAGGTCCGGTCCTGAAGATCAATTGCGCACTCTCACGCCTGCCCACCTTCAGTGCGGCCGGTCCCGATGACGCTCCGCATCGGGCGATGGTCACCATCGCCCGCAGTCTCGACGAAACGCAGGCCGCGTACGAGCGCAGCCGTCGCGGTGAGCCTGCGCCGCGCTGGGCGGAGCTGTACTTCCAGAGCGCCTACGATCCATCGGTCGCACCCGAGGGCAAGCACGTCATGAGCGTGTTCGCCGAGTACGCGCCGTACACACTCGCCACCGGATCGTGGGACGAGCGCCGGGACGCGGTCGCCGATGAGGCCTTCGCTGAGATCGCGCGATACGCGCCGGACGTCGTCGACTGCGTCGAATCGCGCCAGGTGCTCGCCCCGCCGGACATCGAGCGCGAGGTCGGCCTGTCCGGCGGCCACATCTTCCAGGGAGAGTGTCTCCCCGATCAGATGTGGGACCGCCGCTTCAGCCCGCGGACTCCCATGCCGGGGCTGTACATGTGCGGCGCCGGCACGCACCCGGGGGGCAGCGTCATGGCGATCAACGGCCGCAACGCGGCGATGGCCGTGCTCGCCGACATCGCGGCGTCTGATTAGCGCCGGATCCGGAGCGCGTTGCGGATCAGGCTGATCTCCTCGCGATCCGCGACGCGGAGCGCGAGCAACACCGCAAGGTAGACCAGCGCCGACGCGAACACCACGACGAAGAGCAGCACGCGGTTCTGATGTGGGTTCGCCACAAAGATGAAACCGCCCATGACCAGCCCCGCGACGATCGCCTTCCAGGACGTGCTGACCGCCCTGATCGCCCCCAGGTGGGCGCGCAGCACGAACCACCCGACGACGACGAGCGCTGCCTCGGTCACCACCACCGCCCAGCTGGCGCCGAGATACCCGTAGCGAGGAATGACGATCAGGTTGACACCGACGTTGATCACGAGGCCGACCATCGCGACGAATGCGAAGACGTCCTGTTTGTCGATCGCGTTCAGCGTGGCGGCAAATGTGTTGTCGGCGAACATGAACACGATTGCCAGCGCAAGGATCTGCAACGCGGGCTCCGAACCCGGGTAGAGCTGGAGCAGGCTGTTGAACTGAGGGGCGAGCAGGAAGACGCCGACGGTGATCGGCCATCCGAGGATGACGAGCGCCTTGAAGAACTTCTCGGCGAGCGGCAGCACACGAGCCGGCGACCGCCGGTGGTACACGGAGAGGACGGGGAAAACGACGCTGCGCAAGGCGAACGGAATGAACAGGAGTGCTTCGAACGGCTTGTACGCGAAGGTGTAATCGCCGACTTCGGAGTACGGTCGGAAGCGCTGCAGAATCGGCACGTCGACCTTGAAATAGACGGTCGTGATGATGAACGTGATCCCAAAGGGGATCGCGATGCGCACCCACCGCAGCAGCAGCTTCGGCTCGAACGCGACCCCGGGGCGGAGCACACCCATCGAGATGAGCACGGTCCCGAAGTAGACGCAGGCGAACGCGTAGCTGATCGCATACGCCCACAGGAAGAAGCCGGTATCCGCGTTGCTGTGCACGCCGATGACGACGAGCGCAAAGACCAGCAGCGTCTCGGGGATGATCTCGATGATCTCGAACGTGAGTCGCTGCATCGCGTACAGGGTGTTGCGGAGCAGGAGTTGATACCCGGAGAGCACGAGAATCGCGAAGCACGGCCACAACAGCGAACGCACTCCCGCGAAATACAGCGCAGCGAAAATCAGGGGCAGGCCGACCGCAGCCCCCACGAGCTTGAGCGACGCGACGTTGTTCCAGTAGCGCGAAATCTCGTCGGTGTGTCGAGCTCCTTCGCGGACGTAGAGCGCGGAGAAGCCGAGGTCCGTCAGGGTTCCGACAAGCCCGACATATGTGATGGCCGTCTGCATCTGGCCGAACCTGGTGGGATCCAGGTAGTTGCCGATGATGATCACCGCGACGAGCGCGACGATCCGCGAGACCACGCGCACCGCGAGGATCAGGACCGTGTTTCGCAGCGCCCGCATCCCAAGTCCGCCGGGCTCGTCAGGCGTGGCGATCTCCACGTCCGGCGCGGGTTCGTCCTGCAAGGCGCTCATTCTATCGCCGCGTCGGCAGCATGCCCGCCGACGACACCGGTCGATACACTCCGAACTCATGCCTGATGTCGCCGCCGAGCGATTCCACAGCGGAGGCGATCACGCGCGCACGGATGGCGGCGCGCTGATTGCGAGAACGCTGCGCGAGCGTGGAGTCACAACGCTCTTCACGCTCCCGGGCGGCCACATCCTCCCGTTCCTCGATGCCTGCATCGACGAGCAACTCCGGGTGATCGACACCCGTCACGAGGGCGCGGCAGCGCTCGCCGCCGAGGGATGGGCGCTCGCGACCGGAGAGGTCGGGGTCGCCGCCGTGACGGCGGGTCCCGGCTTCGTCAATGGCCTCATCGGGCTCATCGACGCGGGCGCGTGGAGCGTTCCGATGGTGATGCTCGCCGGCCGCACCGGCCTCTCCAAACAGGGTCGAGGCGCGGTCATGGACATCGACCAGCGCGCCGTTGCGGCGCCGGTGACGAAGTGGTCGGCGAGCTGCACGGCAGCGGGTCGCGTCCCCCGCTACGTTGCGGAGGCGCTCCACCGCGCTCGGAGTGGGTGTCCGGGCGCCGTCTACCTCGACATCGACGCGCATGCCGTCTACGGCCGAGCGGAGCCACTCGACGTCGTCCCACCGGGGTTCCCGACATCCGTCGCACGCCCGTCGGCTGCGCCTGCCGAGATCGGATCGCTGGTCGCCGAGCTCGCAACGGCAGAACGCCCCGTCATCGTGGCGGGGAGCGGGGCGTTCTGGTCCGACGCCGGGGCCGAGATCGCGCGCCTCGCGGAGCATGCGCAGATACCGGTCATCACCGCGAGCGCGGCGCGGGGCGTCATCCCCGACTCGCACCCGTGGAGCCTCGGATCGCTCGTGCACGGGGGCCTGGCGATTCCACGCTCGGACTGCGTGCTCGTGCTCGGCTCGGCATTCAACGCGAACGTGATGTACGGCGGCGCGCCGCTCTTCGGCAGCGACCAGCGGATGCTGCAGGTCGATATCGCGGCCGATCGCATGGGTGGCAACCGAGCCGCGGACATCGCGGTCGTGGGCGACATCGCCTCGGTCGTCCGGGCTCTTCGCGAGTCGTGGGGCACGACCCGTCCCGCGCGCCAGGAGTGGCTGGCGCAGGCGAAAGCGCTTGCCGCCGTCTCGCTCGGATTCTGGGACCGCCAGGTCGACGAGCACGAGGGGACGCTGCTCCATGCGGGCGCGGTGGCCCGCGAGCTGGCTGCGTTCGTTCGCGAGCGCTGCGCCGGCAGATCCACGCTCGTCGCCGACGGAGGCGATGCGCTGGCCTGGGCACTCGCGTACTTCGACGCGGAGCTGCCCGGGCGCCTCCTCACCACCACCACCGCGCTGGGAACGCTCGGAGTCGGCATGCCCTTCGCGCTGGCGGCGCAGGCTGCGCGCCCGGCCGAGCCGGTCTTCCTGTTCACCGGCGACGGATCGTTCGGCCTGAGCGCGATGGAAGTGGACACAGCGGTCCGCCACAAGCTGCCGATCGTCGTGATCGTCTCGAACAATGCCGGCTGGGTGGATGTCCAGCATGAGCAGGATGCCATCTTCGGGCCGGGGCGTCACGTGGCGAGCAGCTTGCCCGGCGTGCGCTACGACCGGCTCGCCGAGTCCCTCGGCGGCCACGGTGAGCGCGTCGAGTCTCTCGATGAGCTCCGTCCCGCGCTGCAACGATCCCTCGCCTCGGGCGTCTGCAGCGTCATCGACGTGCAGACCGATCCCGCGGTGCTCTCGGAACTCCTGCGCATGGTGTCCCAGCTCGGGCTGATGTGATCGATGCGAGCGGTCAAGCTTGTCGATGCGCATGTCCTCGAGCTCGAGGATGTTCCTGAGCCCGAGGCGGTTCCCGGCGAGGTGGTCATCCAGGTCGATGGGTGTGGCATCTGCGGCTCGGACCTCAGCTCGTACAAGGTGGGGCTCTTCGCCGGCACCGTTCCCGGACATGAGCTTGCGGGCACCGTTCATGCCGTGGGTGACGGCGTCGCCCGGTGGCAGGTCGGCGATGCGGCCGTCGTCGACCCGAAGCTTCCCTGCGGGTCGTGCGATGACTGCCGTGGCGGCACTGGGTACCGCTGCGCCATGGCGCTCACCGCGGGCATCGGGTTCGCCCGCGCCGGCGGGTTCGCCGAGCGCGTCGCCGTGCCCGCGACCAACCTCCACCGGCTCCCGGCCGGGCTGGCGCTCGAGCACGCGTGCCTGGTCGAGCCGCTGTCCGTCGCCATACACGGCGTCGAACGGGCTCGTGTCCATCCCGGAAGTGCCGCGGTCGTGGTGGGGCTTGGGCCGATCGGGTTGCTCACGGTGGCAACCCTGCATGCGCGCGGAGTCGACCCGATCGTCGGCGTCGACCCCGTCGCCGACCGACGCCGGCTCGCGCTCGACCTCGGTGCGACCGGCGCGGTGGCGGAGATCCACGAGGTTCGGAGCCTCGTGGGGCCGGTCGCCGCTGTCATCGAATGCTCGGGGCATGCGCCGCTGCTGCAGGCGGCCGCGGACCTCGTCACCACCGGCGGTCGCCTCGTGCTGGTCGGGGTTCCGTTCGGCGAGACGACGGTCGCACCCATCATGTGGGTGACCCGTGAGATCGAGATCATCGGCAGCATCGCTTCGAGCACCGCGGACTTCGACGCCTCGCTCGCGATGCTTGCGGCGGATCCGGCCATCGCCGGGATCGTGACCCGGCGGGCATCGCTCGCGGAGCTTCCTCAGGTGTTCGAGGCGCTGATCACGCCTGCTTCGGGCGCGAAGGTGGTCGTCGACCCGCAGCTGTAGGGGCGGGCGCCGCCGCACGCCAGCAGTACCACGCCGCGGTGCTCCGGTACGGACGGAAGCGATCACCGAGCGCCGCAAGCTCTTTCGCAGTCGGCGGTTTCTCGAGGTCGTGCAGCCGCGCCCAGCCGTTGCGGACGCCGAGGTCGTCGACCGGCCATACGTCGGGGCGGCCGAGCCGGAACATCAGGAACATCTCCGCGGTCCATCGACCGACGCCGCGAACGGTCACGAGGCGCGCGACGATCTCGTCGTCGCTGAGGTCCTCGAGGTCATGCGTCGGAACCGTCCCGTCCACGAACTTCGACGCGAGATCGATGATCGCCGCGAGCTTGTTGCCGGAGAGCCCGGCTCCACGCAATGCCTCGGGGCTCGCCACGAGCACGGCCTCGGGGAGCACCGGGGCGCCACCGAGTACCGCAACGACTCGACCGTGAATCGTGCGCGCCGCCGCTCCGGCGAGTTGCTGGAAAACGATGGCGCTGAGCAGGGATTCAAAGGGCGAGCCCTCCTCGCGCTGCAGTTGCATCGTCGCCGACGTGTCCACGATGCGGCGAAACGCCGGATCCGTTTTGATGATGTGCGCCGCCGCCGCGGCCAAGCGGGTCACGGTGCCGGCGCTTCGTACACGTTCGCAAGACCATCGACAACGCTGGCGCCGGGAATCCGGAGTAACCCTTCGGGCGCCAGCACGATCTTCATGGAACGGCTGCCACCGCCGATCAGCACTCGCTCCTGCTCCATCACGTGCGCATCGACATAGAGCGGCAACGGCTTCGTGAGCCCGAAGGGCGTCACGCCGCCGATCATCATCCCGGTGAGGTCGCGCGTCTGCTCGGCACTCGCGAACGACGCCTTGCGAACCCCGAGCAGATCGCAGACGGTGTGGTTGACGTCGAGGCGACAGGTCGCGAGGACCACGCACCCGCATGCCACGGCGGGATCCTTGCGGGAGGCCACGACGATCATGTTCGCGGCCTGCTCCGGAGGGAAGCCGTACCGGCTGCAGAACGCCGCGGTGTCGGCGAACTCCGGGTCGCATTCCACGGTCTCGTGCTCGACGCCGAGCGTGCGAAGCCGGTCACGCACGCGTGCCTCGATCGCGGCGCCGTCGTCAGCGTCCATCGCGTCCGCAGCGCCGACCCGTAGAGTCGCATGTCGTGCGCATCTCCGCCCCAGCAGAAACGGCACCCGGTGAGACCCGGGTCGCCCTGGTCCCCCGATCGATCACCCAGCTGATATCCACGGGCGCCACAGTAGCCATTCAGGCCGGAGCCGGGATGGCCGCCGGGTTGCCGGACGCCGCCTACACCGAGGTGGGTGCCGCCGTCGTCGCCGATCGGGCCGCGTTGCTCGCTGACGCGGACATCGTCGTGGTTGTGCGTCGGCCGGATGCGGCATTCGTCAAGCAGCTCAAGCGCGGAGCGATCCTGGTCGGCGTGCTCGAACCGTCGAGCGATCCGGACCTGGTGCGAGCACTGATCGCCCAAAGCGTCACCGCGTTCCGCCTGGAGGCGATGCCGAGGATCAGCCGCGCGCAGGACATGGACGTCCTCTCGTCGATGGCGACACTCGCGGGCTACCACGCAGCGGTGATGGCCGCGTATCGCCTGCCCCGCATCTTCCCGCTGATGATGACCGCCGCGGGAACGATCACCCCCGCGCGAGCGCTCGTCCTTGGCGCCGGCGTCGCCGGCTTGCAGGCGATCGCCACCTGCCGCCGGCTCGGAGCCGTGGTCGAGGCCTTCGACGTGCGGCCCGCGGTGCGCGACCAGGTCGAGTCGCTCGGTGCGAGGTTCGTCGAGACCGGTGTCGAGTCCGACACGGCGCAGGACACCGGCGGCTACGCGAAAGAGCTCGCCGCCGACGCCCAGGAACGCCAGCACCAGGTGCTCGCCGAGCACGTCCGCGAATCGGACATCGTGATCAGCACCGCACAGATCCCCAATCGCAAGGCGCCGATCCTCGTCACGGCGGACATGGTCGCCTCGATGCGCAGCGGCTCGGTGATCGTCGACCTGGCCGCGCCGGGTGGCGGCAACTGCGAGCTCACCCGTCCTGACGAGGAGATCGTCGACCACGGCGTGCTGATCCTCGGACCGACCAACCTGCCGGCGTCGATCCCCGGTCAGGCGAGTCAGCTCTACTCCCACAACGCCACGCGATTCGTCAATCAACTCCTCAAGGACGGCCAGGTGCATCTCGATTTCGATGACGTCGTGGTCAGCCAGACCTGCATCACCCACGATGGCAAGCCGGTCGGCGAGCAGATCGAGGCACTCCTGCAGGGAGCGAGCGCATGAGCGCCGGTCAGACGCTTGCGCTCGGCGTCTTCATCTTCGCGCTTGCGGTGTTCGTCGGGTTCCTCCTCATCTCGAAGGTACCGACGATGCTGCACACACCGCTGATGTCCGGGACCAACTTCATCCACGGCATCGTCCTGGTCGGCGCACTCACCGTCGCCGGTGCGGCAAACGACACGCTCGGCTACATCCTCGTCATCGCGGCGGTGCTCCTCGGCACGCTCAATGTCGTCGGCGGCTGGGTCGTCACGGATCGCATGCTCCAGATGTTCCGGCGGCGCCCGGCCGCCGACACACACAAGGCCGGCACACCACCGACGGCACCGGGCGGCTGACAGGCATGCAGCCGTCCGCGCTCACGACTCTCGGCTACATGCTGACAGCGATCAGCTTCATGTTCGGCATCCAGCTGCTGCGCTCGCCCGCAACGGCGCGACAGGGCAATCGCGTTGCCGCAGTTGGCATGCTGCTCGTCCTCGGCATCACGGCGGCACTCATCCACAACACAGGGAACTGGCCGCTGATCATCCCGCCGATCATCATCGGCTCGATCGTCGGCGCGGTCTCCGCACGCATCGTGCGCATGACGGCGATGCCGCAGATGGTGGCGCTCTTCAACGGGATGGGCGGGGGCTCGGCCGCGCTCATCGCCGCGCAGGACTTCCGCACTGCGGTGTCACACGGGACCGCGACGCCCGACATCACGTGGGCGATCATGGTGAGCTGCCTCATCGGGTCGTTGAGCTTCGCCGGCAGCCTCGTCGCGTTCGCGAAGTTGCAGGAGCTGATGCCCGGACGGCCGCTGACCTACCGTCTGCAGAGCGCCGTCAACGGGCTGATCCTGCTGGCGATTCTCGCGATCGGCGTGTATCTGGTCGTCGGCGATCAGAACCTCGCATTGTTCGCGATCTTCATCGTGCTGTCCCTGCTGCTGGGCGTCCTGTTCGTCGTGCCGATCGGTGGTGCGGACATGCCGGTGATCATCTCGCTGCTCAACTCGTTCACCGGCCTGGCGGCAGCGACGACCGGGTTCGTGCTGAGCAATGACGTCCTCATCGTCAGTGGCGCGCTCGTCGGAGCGTCGGGAACGATCCTGACCCTGGCGATGAGCAAGGCGATGAACCGCTCGTTGTTCAACGTCCTTTTCAGCGGCTTCGGATCGACCGTCGAGTCCGCCGGCAGTGCCGCCGGCACCGAGGCCGGCACCGTTCACCCCACCACCGTCGAGGACCTCGCCCCGCTGCTCGCGTTCGCGCAATTGGTGGTGTTCGTGCCGGGGTACGGCATGGCTGTCGCCCGCGCGCAGCATGAGGTCAAGGAACTTGCCGACGAGCTCGAGAAGCGTGGCGTCACCGTTGAGTACGCGATCCATCCCGTGGCGGGACGCATGCCGGGACACATGAACGTCCTCCTCGCGGAGGCCAACGTTCCGTATCCACAGCTCAAGGAGATGGACGCGGTCAACGGTGACTTCCCGCGCACGGATGTCGCCGTTGTGATCGGCGCCAACGACGTCGTCAATCCCGCGGCACGAACACAGGCGAGCAGTCCCATCTACGGGATGCCCATCCTCAACGTCGACCAGGCAAAGACCGTCGTGGTCCTCAAGCGGAGCATGGCGACTGGTTTTGCCGGCGTCGACAACCCCTTGTTCTACAAGCCGAACACCCTGATGCTGTTCGGCGACGCGCGCACCTCAGTCGCGGCGCTCGTCGCCGAGGTCAAGAAGCAGTAGGCGGTTTCCCGGTGGTGGCGATGCTGCGCAGTGCGTTGAGCAGATCGGCCGGCGCGGTGTCCTTCACGACGTAACCGACCGCGCCACTCTTGAGCGCTTCGACCATGCGCTCGTGGCCACCAAACGATGTGAGCATCATCACGCGCGTCTGCGGCCGAGTCTCGACGAGTCGACGGGTCGCCTCGATACCACCCATGCCCGGCATCGACAGGTCCATGAGCACGATGTCGGGCAGCAGCTCATCTGCCATCTCGAGCGCCTGCTCGCCGGAGTCTGCAAGTCCCACCACCTCGATGTCGGGCTCGTGCCCGAGAAACGAAGCGAGTCCCTTGCGAACGACGGGATGGTCGTCCACGATCATGACGCGTATTGCAGCCTGGGGCATCCGTGAGTCACTCTACTAGATGGGCAGCGTCAGGACGACAAGTGTGCCGCGGCCAGGTTCGGAATCGATGGTCAGCGTGCCCCCGGCCTCCTCGGCCCGGTCGACGATTGCGGACGTGCCGAGATGTCCTTCGGCTCTGCGCCGCGCAACGTCAGCCTCGCTGAAGCCCTTCCCGTCATCCTGGATGCTGAGCACCGCCGCGCCGTCCTCGGTGCTCAGCTCCACCGTGACGTTCTTTGCCTGCGCGTGCGCAGCGACGTTGCGGAGCACCTCCTGTGCAACGCGGAAGATCAGCGCTGCGCGGTCCTTGCGCAGGCGGAGGTTCGGCGGCAGATCGAGCTGCGTGTTCGTTCCCTTGCGCTTGATCTCGGCAAGCACCTCGAGCAGGGCCGCCTGCAGTCCCTCTCGACGCAGTGTCGGTGGCGCAAGGTCGATGATCAGTGTGCGCAGGTCTTTCATCGCCGCTCGCGCATCGGTCGCCGATTGATCGAGGAGCTCGATCAGCGCATCCGTGCCGTTCGGCGCGCCGCTCGCGCGCGCTTTCAGTTGCGACGCCTCGGCGGACAGCATCAACGCCATCCCCGCGAGGTTCTGCACCACGCCGTCGTGGAGATCGCCCGCGATCTTCGTCCGCTCCCGCTCGGATGCCTCGGCCTCCTTGCGCAGCAGCTCTTCGCGTTCCTTCTGGAACGCAGCGGCCTTCTGCGCGTGGGCGTATGTCCCCTGCTCAAAGAAGATGAGATACACATGCAGGACGATGACGGGAGCCAGCAACGCCATGAAACCCACCGCCCCGGCATGGTCGTGCACGATCACGAAGGTGAACGCCGCAAAGCCGTAGGCGATGCTGATTGGGAACACCCAGAGTCGCGAGCGAACGAAACCAAGGATCGACACCTTTCGTTCGGACAGACGAATCACCACCGCGACCAGGCCGGAGTTGACGGTGAAGTGAACAAAGCCGGCGGCGAGGCCCGCTGCGAGCTGGCGACCTACGCCGGTGGTGCCGCCGCCGAGATTGTCGATCGTGCTGAAAACAGCCCACGCCGCAACATCGGCGACGAAGTGGTTCGCCATGTTGAAGAATGTGCGAAACGCTCCGTTACGGCTGCGAATGCTGACACCCAGCGACTCCGAGACGGCTCCGACCGCAGCCCCGGCAGGCCCGAGCGCGACGGACAGACCGAGGTGGACGAACATCGTCGGCGTCCAGGTGATGTTCGCCGGTGGACGTTGTTTGATGGCGTAGAGCGCCATCAGGAAGATCGCGACGCCACCGACCACGAGCGTCTGAGCGTCCAGCGGCACGCGCACGGTGAACACGGAGATCACCGCGAGACCAGCCGCTACAACATACGTCCCCACCACGTACGTGACGAGCGCCGGTGTGTACGCGACTCTCGGCAGTGCCGGCGGCGTTGGCAGATCAAGCCGGCGCAGCAACCCAATACCTGCATGCAGCCACCGGCTTGCGTTGTCATGACGCGTTTGCGGCGCGACGGCATCCTGCGCCATGCGAGTGATCCTAATCTGCGCGTTGTGCGCGAGACGGTCGACGTGACAGGATTGTCGGCACCGACACCGATTCTGGCTTGCTGCAGCTCAGGTTTGACGCGTTAGCAGCATTCCCTGCGTCAATCGCGTCGCCGAACAGGAACGCAAGATTTTGCGAAGAAATGTGAATGCGCGATGCCC
>DATKQX010000045.1:0-3194 GCA_035532495.1 Saccharimonadales bacterium (SeqCode) | reverse complement strand
GGTTTACTGTCCAGAACGCGGTCAGCAGCATCACCAGCAGCGAGGCCAGGTAGATCACCACGAACCACGCGAGCGGCGGTGAGAGCGTCAGTAGTGCGCGCAGCCAGGGGCGACGCCACAAGGTGCGCGCGAGAGCTTTGGAGAGGCCGGCCCCAGCGGGGGCCGGCCTCACCTCTCCTGCGTCAGCGGTCGCAGACACCCGCGACCGTCACGACGTGATCTGCGTCCATGCCGTGACCCAGTCCTGGAACGGCACACAGTCGCTCTTGCCGTTGCCGCACTGCGCCAGCGGCGTCTTCCAGAACTTGATGGTGTTGTAGTAGGACAGCGGCGCGTTGGCGTGGTAGGCCGCGCAACCGCCCTTTGCGATCTTGTTCATGTACGAGCACGCGTCGGCATTGGCCGGCGTCTCACCGAAGTAGAGCGCCTCCTCGGCCTGAACCTTCGGGGTCGTCACCCACTGCATCCACTTGTAGGCACAGTTCGGATGCGGTGCGTTGGTCGCCAGCATCCAGGTGTCGGCCCAACCGGTCGCGCCCTGACTCGGGATCGTGTCAGCGACCGCGACCTTGTCGGCCTTGAGCGTGTTCGTCTGATACGGCCAGGCGGCGCCCACGACCGTGGTCTTGCTCTGGAACAGCGAGATCTCCTGGGATGCGAGGTCCCAGTACTTCTTGACCAACGGATGCTCTGACTTGAGCAGTGCCACCGCGGCGTTGAACTGCGGTTGGGTGAGCTCATACGGATCGGTGATCTTCAGGCTCGGCTTCGCCGACTCCAGGTACAGCGCAGCGTCCGCGATTTGGATCGGGTTGTCCGGCACCGTGATACGGCCTGTGTACTTCTTCGAGTACAGGACCGACCAGGAGGTCGGCGCGGTCTTGAACGCCTTGGTCGAGTACAGCAGGACGTTCGGGCCGAACTCGTAGGAGACACCGTAGTGCTTGCCGGCGATCGTGTTGAACCCCGGCGACTTCAGGAACGAGTGGAACGCGGGCCACGACGGGATCAGCTTGATGTTGATCGGTCTGACGTCGCCGCCGTAGATCAGGCGAAGGTCGGCGTCGCCCGAGGCTGAGACGAGGTCGTACTGGTGCCCGCCGCCGTTTGCCATCAGCGAGACCATCTCACTGGATGAGCCGGCGTACTTGGTGTTCACCTGGCAGCCGGTGCTCTTCGCGAATGGCTTGACCCATTCGGGCTGCGCGTAACCCTCCCAGGCGATCAGGTTGAGGTGGCCCTCGCCCTTGCCGACGGACTTTGCAATCGGCGCGTTTGCCTCCGGCGCTTTCAAGCCGGAGGCGGCGCTTATGCCAACGCAGAGCGCCACCGTGACGCTCAGCGCCAACGTGGCGGCGAGTGCCGTCACTGGACTGAATCGGTACCTCATGGTTGGTCCTCTCCTCTCACCGCGAGCCTCCCCGCTCACGCGGGCGGTGGATTGATTGTGAAAGTCTGTGCTTCGAGCCAGTTGACCTGGACGCGCCGATCGCGGGACTCCAGCAGCTCCTCGGGCGTCAGCGGTTGCAGGTTCTGGCTGATCGCGATCAGCGAGTCGCCGGCGTCCAGCTGGATCGAGTAGCGGGTGACGGCGCCGAGGTAGATGACCTCGATGATCCGACCCGGCTCGGCGTGGTGGCCCGAGGCAACGGGCGTGCCGATCGGCTCGATCGAGAGCTTCTCCGGCCGGATCGTGAAGCGCCGCCCATCGCGCTCGAGCAGGTTCGAGACGCCGATGAAGCCGGCCACGAACTCATTGGCGGGTCGCTCATAAACATCGATCGGAGTGCCGAGCTGCTCGAGCCTCCCGTTGTTCATCACGGCCAGACGGTCGCTCATCGTCAGCGCCTCCTCCTGGTCGTGCGTGACGAAGATGAACGTGATTCCGATCTCGCGCTGGATCGTCTTCAGCTCGAGCTGCATCTCCTGGCGCAGCTTCAGATCGAGCGCGCCGAGCGGCTCGTCGAGCAGCAGCACCTCGGGTTCGTTGGCGATCGCGCGCGCGAGCGCGACACGCTGACGCTGACCGCCCGACAGCTGCGCCGGTTTGCGCGCCCCGTGATCTGGGAGGCGCACCAAGGCGAGCGCCTCCTGCGCGCGAGTGCGACGTTGGTTGCGGCCGATGCCTTTTACGCGCAGTCCGTACTCGACGTTCTCGTGCACGGTCATGTGCGGGAAGAGCGCGTAGTCCTGGAAGACGGTGTTGACGTTGCGCGCGTACGGTGGCTCGCGCGTGACGTCGACGCCGCCCAGCAGGATCTGGCCGGCGTCGGCCCGTACGAACCCGGCGATGATCCGCAGGAGCGTCGTCTTGCCTGAGCCGGACGGGCCGAGCATCGTGAAGAACTCGCCTCTGCCGATCCGCAGATCGACTCCGGCGAGTGCCTCGACACCCCCAAAGGTCTTGCGCACGTCCTTAACGTCCACAGCCGGCACGGCGCCCTCCACCAAGGGCGCGGGGCCTGCTGGCTGCTCGGCAGGCGCGCTCGTCATCGATTCGCTCAACGTCCCCGAAAATCTACGCGATCTGGACGACGCGACCAAGGTTCAGATGGCTAACGCGCCCAGGAGACACTGGACGATCTGACCATCGTCCCGGCGATGGCCGAGGCCAGGATGCGGTCCAGCGGGACCGCACCCTGGAAGTCACCTCAGGAGGGCTGGGGGACGATTCGGATGTAAGGCTTGGGTTCTTCCCATTCGCCGAAGATCTCTTTGGCCTGTTCGTTGTTGACCGAGCCGGCGATGATGACTTTGTCGCCCTGCTGCCACTGGGCAGGGGTGGCGACCTTGTGGTTGGCCGTCAGCTGCAGCGAGTCGATCACGCGCAGCACCTCATCGAAGTTGCGTCCGGTTGTCATCGGGTAGACGAGGATCAGCTTGATCTTCTTGTCCGGGCCGATCACGAACACGTTGCGAACCGTCTGATTGTCAGCGGGGGTGCGTGTTTTGGCGTCACCCTCGGTTTCGGCTGGGAGCATCTCGTAGAGCTTTGCGACATGGAAGTCGGCGTCGGAGATGATCGGATAGTTGGGGGCGTACCCCTGGGTCTCTTCGATGTCCGATGCCCAGCTCTCGTTATCGGCAACACCGTCGACGGACAGTCCGATCACCTTGACGCCCCGGCGGGCGAACTCAGGCTCGATCCTGGCCATGTAACCGAGCTCGGTTGT
Source organism: Saccharimonadales bacterium (SeqCode) (assembly GCA_035532495.1). GTDB lineage: Bacteria > Chloroflexota > Dormibacteria > Aeolococcales > Aeolococcaceae > Palsa-851. Next base: position 21 of record DATKQX010000045.1, on the reverse strand, counting down.
GCACACCGGCGTGAAGCTCTT
>DATKQX010000044.1:0-2862 GCA_035532495.1 Saccharimonadales bacterium (SeqCode) | reverse complement strand
AAACCCGGCCCTTGGGGCCGGGTTCCGAATTCAATTTAGCCTTGAGAGCCCTGCTCAAAAAGTCTGGCGTGGTGCCGAGAGCGGGAGTCGAACCCGCACGTCCTTGCGGACATCGGTTTTTGAGTTCTACGCCACTGCCCTAACGGGGTCGGCCAAGATCGGCGCTGTATTCAACCAGTCGGCAGGAGTCGGCAGGAGTCGATGGCCTTGGCTGTACTACTTGGCTGTACTCGCGTCCCGATTCTCAGGCACCGACAAGGTCAGCACGTGCTCTCCGATCTTCACCTGGATCTTCGTGTAGGGCCTGTCTCGCAACTCCAGCGCGGTGCGCTCGAGGCCTATGCGGAGAGCCTCCGTAATGGCCTCGGCCGGGATCTTGTGGACCCGACGATAGGGTGCGGTGCCCGTGACAGTTGCTTCGACTTCGGCGAAGTACTCAGTCATGGGCTGTCAGCTTACCGCCGCCGAGGCCTCATGCCACCCCTGCGCCTCCAGCGCCAGCCCAGGGTACATGCGACCAGGAGCCCGAGCAGGACCAGCGCCACCCGGTAGGGCACGACCAGGACCCACGCCGTTTGCACGATCGGTGGTGCCGTCGAGTCGAGCAAGGTCATGTGCGTGGTCGTGGTCACCTTGATGAGCCCAAACCACGGCGTCACATCGATGTCTCCCGCCTGGTCGGTGTGCACGATGCTGGAGGCCGTGCTGCGGGCGATGCCGCCCGGGAAGACTCCGACCGGCGGCTCGTTGACGGTCAGGTACGTGTGTCCGAAGTTTGCGTACTCGACGGTCGTGAACGCGCGCTCGTAAAACGCGCTCGTGTTCTGCGCCGAGCTCGTGACCGCGAGCGGTCCATGTTCGACCAACATCGGGAGCGCGATCCCGGCCGGGCTGCCGGCGAGCTCGACACCCTGGACCACGCCGCTCGAGTCGACTGGCGCCGCGACGAGAGGGATGAGAATGTCAGGGTTGATCTGGACGCCGGTCGTGCCGGGTGCTGCGCTCATCGACGAGACGGGATGGACGAGCACGCCGCCCAGCAGCGGCCGCGGGCTCACGTGGGCGCTGAGCCTCACGGTGGCCGTCTCGCCGACCTGCAGCCTCAGCGTGGTCGGCGTGAGCACGGCTGGGAAGCTGTACGGCGTCGACCCGGGTGGCAGTTGCTCCCAGACGCCGCGCTTGTCGATCACGATGTCGGTGAGGCTCAGCTGCACGACCACGGCGAAAGTTGACTTGTTCGCAACGGCGAACTGCGAGTGCAGAGCGGTGACGCCGGCCGGGACCTTGAACTCGAGGCGAGCGGGAGCCACGGCGACGCCGAACGCGTAGCCGGTGCTGGCGTGCGTCGGTGCGGCGATGAGGAGCGTGAGGAAGGCGGCCGCGATGGCCGCCCTCCCGAGGGTCGCGATGCGCATTACTGCGCGACGAGCACGAAGTTGACTGGAAGCGTGTAGGAGCAGCCGGTGCTGTTTGCTTTGACGTTTGCCGGCGCGACGATCTGCGCGCCCATCACCTCGTCGTAAGCGCCCTGCTCGGTCGGCACGGCCGAGAACAGGTTGTAAGGCGCGCCCAGGTTTCCAGGGGCACTTGCCGTACCTTTTGTTGCAGTCGTGCCGTTGGTCACCGGGGTCGGAGTGAGGACGATGCTCGACCCGTCAACGGTTCGCGATGCATCGGGAACGCAAGGCGATGCACCGGACTCTGCGGTGGTGGCCGATGATGCGGTGATTTGAATGCCGGCCGGGTCATTGGTGGAAATACTTAAGTCGTTCGGCGTGGACGCGGTGAGGACGCCGGGCATTACGGTGCCAAAGTTAAAGGGGGCGGTCGTTTCTACCATCGAGGTCGCGGTGGCGACGTTGTAGGACACGCTCCAGCTGGCGTTGTTCGAGGCATAGACGGCGCTGCCGGCGCCGACGGCCAGGATGAGCGCGAAAATCGGGATGAGAACGAGACGTACTGCACGCATTTTGTTGTCACCTCCTGATGACATCCGATGCGGAGCGCGGGCCTCTAGGCGGGGAGCCGCAGTTCGCCCTCGATCAAATGGCGTCCACCTCCCTCCTACGTGGCATCGTTTGGGCGTGCACCTCGACGAAGCAGGCGCCGCACCTCGGGCACCGGTACGCCGTTCGGTACTCCCACCCGCCCGCCAGAAGCGCGGCCTCGATGGTGCCGACTTGCTCGGCACTGAAGTGTCCGCAAACAGGAACGACGAAATTCGACGGTTTTGAATCCATGCCCTAAAACCCCAATCGTGGCCACCCCTGGCCAGCGTTGAGTGGCATCGTGCGCTTAACGAGTAGTTATGTCAAGGCTGGTCCGATCATGACAACCTAAGCGTAATGTTGTCGAGGTATGAGCCTACTATCCCCGGCGATGCCGAAGGTGATCAGCGTGGCCGAGGCCGCCGAGCGCCTTTCCGTCAGTGACCGGACCATTCGCCGGTGGATCAGGGAAGGCCGCCTCAAGCCCTACCGCGTAATGGGGGACGCTCGGCGGTTCGTCAGCGCCGACGAGGTGGAGGCGTTGCGGGAGCCGCAGGAGCTCCCACCCAACAAAGGATTGAGTCATGGCGCGTAGATCACTCGTCTCGAGCCTGTTTCGCATCGCCCGCATCGCCGACACTGTTTCGGCGGTCACCAGCGGGAAGCCGCGACGGATGGCTCGGCGTGCGAAGAACCTCGCTGTGGGGCGCGTGCTGCGGCGTGCGGGGTTCTGGCGGAACCTCTGGCGCTGAGCTCCTAATCTTTCCCGTGGAAATTCATCTGGGCCTCGCCGCCATCCGGGCCCACGCTTCGGTGAAGGCGCGACCCTGCGTCGGTTTGAAGAGCGCGTGAGCGACAGTGGCCACGACCATCG
>DATKQX010000043.1:0-2988 GCA_035532495.1 Saccharimonadales bacterium (SeqCode) | reverse complement strand
GCGTCCGTGGCCGTGCCGACCGTGGAGCGAGGGTTGGACCCCATTCGCTCCTGGTCGACGATGATCGCGGTCGTCAGCCCCTCCAGAAGGTCGACATCCGGCCGCGCTAGCGTGGGCATAAAGCCCTGTACGAACGCGCTGTACGTCTCGTTGATCATCCGCTGCGATTCCGCCGCAATCGTGCCGAAGACCAACGAACTCTTGCCCGAGCCCGAGACACCGGTGAACACCGTCAGCCGCCGCTTCGGGATCTCGATGCTCACGTCCTGAAGATTGTTCACGCGTGCGCCCTGCACGCGGATCACGTCGTGTCTGTCTGCAGCGCGCACCGAAGGCGGCTGCGGGTCGGCCCTCGTCGTCATGCTCATCGTCTCTCCATCGCGTCTGCGTCGGCGTCTGCGTCTGCGTCGTGCCCGATGTCGCGACGACGCTCACCGCGAACCTACGTCTTGGCAGCGGGTGAGTCATCCGGAAGCGCAGCAAACGCCTTCCTTGTCCTCATATACCACCCCATCCCTTTGATGGGATTCTTCCAGCGGCCCCGCATCGCCTTCAGGGCTGGTTTGTGCCCCTCATCACCCGTGGCGACGACCTCTTTCAAATGCGCATCCTGCGCCCTTATCACCTGGTCAGCCGTGTCTCCGCGGAACGCCACCTCACATGGCCCGCCCATCTGCTTACATGTCATCGTTTTCATATTTCTGACCCTCCACTACTACGGTCATCCTGCTCGGAAATTGGCTCATACCACGTCGAATACGGTCGATACCTGCTCCCCTTCTCCCCCATGGTCGGGAGAAGGGGGTAGGCGAGCAACCTCGCTCAGGGATGAGGGCGGGGCGCCGGGCTCATCGCCATCGCCAGAAGCTATCCGTCGATCGGGCTCTCGATTTTCGTCCCTCTTCGTGGTCCCTGGCCATCAACGGCTCGGAAGCAGTTGCAATCGCCGGACGCCTCAGCGCAGCTCCTGGATGCGGACCAGGTTTCCTGCCGGGTCGCGGAAGGCGCAGTCGCGAAGACCGTACGGCTGCTCGGCCGGCTCCTGGACCACCTCTGCGCCGCTCGCTTGCAGCCGCGCGAAGACGCCGTCCAGGTCGGGTGTGGCCAGGAGGATGATGCCGTAGGTGCCCTTGGCCATCATCTCGGCGATGGTCCGGCGCTCGTCCGCGGTGATGCCGGGGTCGGCCCCCGGCGGGTACAAGACCACGGAAGTGCCCGGCTGGCCGGCAGGGCCGACCGTGATCCAGCGCATCTTGCCCCCTCCGACGTCGAGTCGGACCTCGAAACCGAGGCTGTCGCGGTAGAAGGCCAGCGAGGCCTCCGGGTCGTTGTGCGGTAGAAAGCTTGAGTGAATGGTGATGTCCATGACGGCCACGCTACCGCGTGCCGGCCGCCCGCGCTTCTCGATTCCTGACCGGTCTCGTCACCTGCTTCGAGACGCACGACGGCAATCCTGCTGTCGCGCCCGCCACCTGTCGCCGGTAGGAGCTGGGCGGCACACCGACGAGCTCCGTGAAGCGGCTGCTGAAAGTGCCCAGCGACGAGCAGCCAACTGCAAAACAAACCTCAGTGACGTTGAGGTCGCCGCGACGCAACAGCGCCATCGCGCGCTCGATACGCCGGGTCATGAGATAGCTGTACGGCGATTCGCCATAGGCGAGCCGAAACTCGCGGCTGAGGTGCCCGGCGGACATATGGGCGCCACGGGCCAGCGCTTCGACGTCCAGCGGGAGCGCGTACTCCCGGTCTATCCTGTCGCGGACGCGGCGCAGCCACGCGAGGTCACGCAAGCGCTGCGGGATCGCGACATCCTCGGGCGTCGATCTGCTGTCTTGCACGTCCGCATTTTCCCGAGCCAACTCCCGGCTCGTCAACTCGCGCGAGCAGTGGAAGCATCGTCGTCATCATCCTGTTCGCATCATCAACTCGCCCGTGAAGATTGAACGCCGCACCGCCGGGGCACACGCCCGGGCCGCCTGCATCGAGGAAACGCTCGCTCTGGTCGTTGTCGTCGTCACTGAACAACAAGCACCCCGGACTCTCCCGGGACACCCGGCAGTAGTCCGGCAACGCCGTCATGTGCACCGGCCAGCATTGGTTGGCTCATCACGAGAGACGAGCGCCCCGGCTGTCGGGCGGTCCACGTTACTTTGAAGAGCGGACAGTCCGAGCCTCCTGCGCAACCGGTCCCCAAACGGAAGGCAGCAACGCGAAGCGACCCGCCCGAGTTGTCCCAACGGGCCGCCAACGACTCCCGCCAGTTGTCGTCCAAACACAACGAAACGACGTTAGCGATTCGCGGGTCGAAAGTCACGGTCACATCGAATGCATTGACCGAGTCGCCGCTAGCGAGCCGTGCCCCAACCACCGTGGAGCCGGTTTGACCGGCGGCGACTGCGGAAGATACAGCGGACAAGGACGTGACGCTGGGGTCAGAGCTTGGAATTGGGGATAAGACTGCGAGAGAGGTCGAGCACTTTTCCAGGGAGGCACGAGTGGTTCCGGTGCCGCCGCGCCTCAGCAGCACTACCCCGCCGGCGGCGGCCAGGACGACGAGCAGGAATGCCCCCGCCAGCACTATTCGCAGGTGCTGGCGCGCCCGGCCGATTGGTGGCGCATCATCGTCAGCCATCGGCGCTGATCTTACTTCCTGCCTCGTCGAGCGTCCGCGCATGCGAGAATGTCCCCACCTGGGTAGGGGTGCAGGCCTCGACGCGCGCTCCCTGGGTTCGGCTTCCGGGCGCGGAACGGACTGCCGAGTCAGCGCCCGGCAACGGTCAGTCTACCGGCGGTGGGCCACCTCTGGCGTTTTCCGGCCCCGCCCACTCACAAAGAAGCCTGACACCGCTTAATCGACTACCATGGTGGTGGATGGCGCTTGCGAGCACATGCGCAGATAATGAGGCGCCGCCTTCCTCTTACCTCGCATTTGGCACATCCTCACGCAACGGCTAACGGGACTCGGGTTCCTTCCGCCGCCGAGGAAAA
>DATKQX010000042.1:0-7057 GCA_035532495.1 Saccharimonadales bacterium (SeqCode) | reverse complement strand
GGGCGTATTCACATCCGGCGGAGCGGGTCGAACGGCTTGAGTTCCGGCGAAACGCTGTTGGTTTCGAGCATGTCGGCGATCGCGAGGCCGGTCGCCGGCGCGAGGGTGACGCCCAGCATGCCGTGACCGGTCGCGATGAGCAGGCCTGGCAGGCCGTCGACCGGTCCGAGTAGCGGCAGACTGTCGGGGGTTGCGGGTCGCAGCCCTGCCCATTCTCGGCCGTGGCTTTGTTCTGCGGTGGGGCGCCAAGAGCGTAGGTACGGCAGCGTGTCCTTGATGAGGTGTTCGATCCTTCTGGTGCTGACCGACGTGGTTCGCGCGGGCAGTTCGAAGACGCCGGCGACCCTGACGCCACCGTTGAACGGGCTGATGCCGAGCTTTGGTTCGCTCAGGTAGAGCGCGGTCCGGGGCGCCTGGCCCTGCCCGAGCAGATCGACCGAATACCCCTTGGCGCCGATCAGGGGAAGCCGAACACCGAGTGCGGCCAGCAGCGCGGTGGTGGCGGCACCCGCGGCGATCACGACCTTGTCGGCCTCGACCATCTCCTGACCCAGGACTGAGAGGCGCCATCCCTTTGCGACCGGTGCGATCTGGGTGACGAATGCTCCTTCGCGAATCGCTACACACTGCTCACGCAGGTGGGCGGCGAGTCCGGCCATCAGCGACTGCGGCTGGACATAGCGGTCTACCGTTGTGTGGAACGCGCAGCCGACCGACTCGCTGAGGGCGGGCTCGAGCTCGCGAGCCTGCGCGCCGTCGAGCGCGGACATCGTCCCTTGATAGCCGGCGTGCACGAGTTCGTCGAACAGCGTCGTGAACCACGAGAGGCCCGCTTGGTCGCGCGCGACGATCAACATGCCGGTCGGATGGCTCTCGAACTCGATGCCCTCGGCGTGGTAGGCGTCGAACTGCGCGAGCGTCCGACGGTTGAGCTCGACGAGGGCGAGCACGCCGCGACGGAAGGCGTCGGGGCGGCAATGCCGCCGGAATTGCCACAGCCAGCGCAGCCATGACGTGTCGAGAGTTGGCCGGATGACAAGGGCACCGTGCGGGTTGAGCGCTGCACGCAGGCCGGTCGCGAGCATCCCGGGCGCTGCGAGCGGCATCGACAAGCTGGGGACGACCCATCCGGTGTTTCCGCTCGATGCGCCGGCGCCGACGGTTGCACCCTCGAGCACGACGACGCGCATCCCCCGCTGAGCGATTGCATGAGCGCACGCGAGGCCGACGATTCCGCCGCCAACGACCGCGACGTCGAGCTTCGCGCTCACGTCGTCAGAGTCGTTGCTCGTGGAGTGAGCGCGCGCGAGTGGCGCGTTCCGCGTTGCCGAGCAGAGCGTGGTTCGCCATGTCCGGCGAATAGCGGCTCGCGGGCGGGGTTCGGCCGAGGGCCTCGGCCATGCTGCGGATGTGGTGCGGACCTGCGCCGCAGCACAGCCCGAAGTAGCGGACCCCGAGAGCCGCGGCGCTCATGGTGAAGTCGGCGATCTCGTACCGGTTGCACAGCAGCGGATCGAGCGCGGTCGGAAATGCGCGACCGCCCGGAGGCGACGGATAGCCCGCGTCGCAGAGGGAGACGAATGCCGGCGTCGCCTCCGTCGTGCGGTAGGGCACGGGCAGGGCGGCGACGGGCACATCAACTGCGGCGACGATCGGTCCCAGCAGCGGCAGCATCGTCTGCGGGCCACGCATGCAGTTGAGCCCGACTACGGCTGCACCGGCGTCGGCGAGCCGCTTGCACGCTTCCGTCGCGGGTACGCCGTCGAACGTCGCCGGCTCCCGGAAGATCGCGAGCGTGGCCACACACGGAAGCCCGGCCCGAGTGACCTCGTTCACCGCGAGCAGCGCCTCCTCGCAGAATGGGAATGTCTCTGCGATCACGTAGTCGACCCCCGCGTCGGCGGCCCATCCGACCTGCTCCTCGAACATGGCCTGAGCGAGCAGGTGGGTCGCGGGGTCATCAGGCTCGAACAGGTGCGTGTTGCAGATGTTTCCGGCGAGCAGGGCGGTCGACTCGGCGGCGACCTCGGCGGCGATCGCGAGCGCCGAACGGTTCAGCCGTTCGAGGTCGTTCTCGCGTCCAACCGCGCGCAGCTTCTCGCGGTGTGCGTAGTACGTGAACGCCTCGACCACGTCCGAGCCGGCTTGCACGAACTCCCGGTGCAATGCCGCGACAGCTTCAGGAGCCTCGAGAACAACCTCCGGCACGAACGGTCCCGCCTGCACGTAGCCGCGTCGCTCGAGCTCGAACAGATAGCCCTCCGCGCAGATGATCGGACCAGCATCGAGGCGTTCCTGCAATCCCATCGCGTCCTCCGCCTCCGTCAGTATATGAGCGTGGCAGATCATATACTGATCGCTATGCCTCAGTCAAGGACCCGACGCGGGCGCGCGTAGCGCTCATGACGACGACTGTCCCGACATGAAGCAGACGCCGGGACTTCCTCGAAACCAGTCGCTCAGGCGCGCGGTTGCGATACTCCGCGTGCTCGCCGAGCGGGCGGAGCCGGCGACGACAACCGAGGTCGCGACGGCGGTCGATCTTCCACGTGCGACAACCGCACGGATGCTCGCAACCCTTGCCGACGCAGGCTTGGTCGAGCGCCCCGACGAGCGCGCCGGATGGGTCCTCGGCTATGAAGCGACGCGCCTCGGCCGGGCCGCTGACCCCTACGGCGTCTTGATACGCCGAGCGCAGACACTCCTCGAGCAACTCACCGAGGATACGGGCGAGTCATCGGTACTGGCGGTTACCCGGTTCCCCTTGGATGTCGAGATCGTCAGCCAGGTCGACGCGCAAAACCTCCTGGGCGTGACGAACTGGATCGGCCGCAGGTTCGGATTGCATGCCTCGGTCAGCGGGAAGCTCGCCTACGCACGGCTCCCAGACGATCTGCGTGCGTCGCTCATGACCGATCACCGGTTCGAGCGCTACACGGACAAGACAATCGTCGATCCCGCGCGGTTCCGGGAGGAACTCGACTTGATCGGTCAACGCGGGTACGCCTGCTCCGTCGACGAACTGGAGATCGGACTGACGATGATCGGCGCCGACGTTCCCGCTCGCCCGCAACGCGGCGCGGTCGCATCGGTCGGGATCATGGGACCCACCAGCCGCCTCATACCGTCGATCGACTACGCCATAAGCGCAGTGCAGGTCACTGCTCGCCGCCTGTCGGCGCTCAACTGGTGAACGCCAGGCCACCCTCGCTCCGAGCGGCCCCGAAGCGCCGCAATCCAACCTCGGCTACCACCCACCTCGGCTGCGTGCCTCCACCGTCGAGGCACGGTTTGAGCGCTCGGGCGTGATTACGGCCGCGCCGGTCTTCTCTCCCCCTCAGACTCCGACGGGAGAGGAGATAGCGGGGTGGTGACCTGGACTAGCCGTGACATCAAACCGAAGTACCTCAACGTGGGGGACGAGACGAAATCATCGCGGGTCGGCGCGAATGATCAACCTCCATCACGATTCTGGGAGGCAGCGATAGGACTCGGCGCCGGACGGTCGGGTGCTCCCGCGCCGACCGGGGCGCAATAACGATCTCCGTGATGCCCCACACCCGGCGCGCACGTTCATCTCACCCGCGGCGATGCCTCGGGCCAACCGCGTGGCTCTTGCTAGCCCGCGACCCTGCCGGAGTGACGCCACGAGGTAAGTTGGGGGACGGCGGTCGAGTCGCAGGTAAGAGCGGGAAGCACGGGGCTTCACAGCAGAGAGCGACCGAACCCACCCGCCGCCGCCAGCCTCGGAGTACGCGCCGCCAGCATCGGGTCGCGACACATCGGGCTCGGCGTCAGTTGCTGCGCCGTCGGCGGCACGACCCAGCTCGGCGTGAACCGATCAAGCTCGGGCAGCGGGGCTAGTCGCGGATGGTGATCTGCCCGTCTTCCATGTGGGTGATCGCTTCCCAGGGAACGACGTCGTCGCCGCGCGTAGGCCCTGCGCCTGCGCCGCCGCCAGCTAGGCGCGCGAGCATCCCGCCTCGTCCGACCATGAGACCAGTTAGTCGGCAGTCGCCTCCGGTTGTGTTGGCGCGGAGGTCGTGAACGCGGCCGACCTTCTTGCCGGATTCTGTGCGTACGACGCAGCCGAGGAGGTCGCTTGCCCGGATCATGACTTCGGCCAGTGGGCGACCCGCTCGCCCTCTCGGTAGTCGCCTTGGCCTAGGCCGAGTTCGCGCGCCTTGGCTTTGAGTTTCAGGACGGCTCCGATGTCGTCGACTTGGTTCCACGGCACGCGGATCAGATCGTCGCCGCTGACGCCGTGGCCGAATACCCGTGCGCCTATGCCGCGCAGCCGGCGGGGGAATCGCCGATGCCAGCTGCCCGAGCCGCTGATGATCGCGTAGAGGCGGGGTGGCTCGCCGAGGCCACCGTCGAATTCGATGTCGTCCGCGCGTCCGCAGCGCCTCCCGTCGACGTCGACGAGTTGGTCGTCGAGGATGCGGTAGGCCAGGTCCATGTGATCCGGGTGGTCACTCATCAGCTCGCTCCTCCGTGGGTGATCACCATCAGCGGGATGGCGGCGAGCGACACGCCGAGGAGGATCACGAAGAACGTCCAGCCAAGGATGTTGCCGACGATGCCGTTGACGTGCTCGCCCATGTAGGTCGGGTCGCGGGCGATCAGGAGAACCGGCAGGTAGGTCAACGGCAGCGCAACCGCCGAGAAAATCACGGCGTACTCGGTCAGCTGCACGGGATCAACACCGGTTTCGACGATAACGAGCGCGAGCGCGAAAAAGATCAGCCAGGTAAGCGTGAAGCGCGGCGCGTCGCGTTTGCGGCGGTATTTGCCCCATTCCCAGCCAGCGAACTGCGCGAGCGAGTACGCGCCGGAGAACGCACACTCCACCGCCGCGCCACCGACCGCGAAAAGCATTCCCAAGAGCGCGAGCAGGAGTCCTATCGCTCCGTATGCCTGTTCGGCTCCCAACGCCGTAGTGCCGAGGTAGCCCGGGCTCACGTGAAGAGGCGCGAAGACCTCGGCGGAGACGATGATCAACGCGGCCGACAAGATGCCGCCAAGCACAAACCCCAACGTGACGTTCACGCGATTGAAGTTCAGGTCCTTGACGGTCCAGCGATCCTCGATCGCTCCTGAGGAATAGAAGTAGACCTCGTACGGAGCTATCGCGGAACCGATCACGCCCACCGCGAAATACGCATAGAGCCACGACCCACTCCAGCTCGGGACCAGACCGCGCGCGAGCTGATGCCAGTCAGGCTTCAAGTGTATGGCCGCGACGAGGTAGATCAGCAGGGCGCACCCCATGTAGCCGAAGATGCGCTCTATGCCGTCGAACGGCACGAAGTAGATGATCAACACCAAAGCGATTGCAGCCAGCAGGATCATCGTCCCCACTTTGAAGTTCAACAAGAGCTGCAGCACGAGTGCCGCGCCGCCTACCTCGGCCGCGAGCGTGATCAGATTGATCAACAACGATGCCGCGAGCGTCACCAGGCCGACGTTCAGTCCCATGCGCATCCGCACCACGTCAAAGACCGGGCGGCCCGAAACCGCGGCAACACGGCCACTCATCTCCGCGAACACGATGATCGCGATGACACCGAGCACGACCGCCCACAGCAGGCTATAGCGGAAGCTGGCGCCCGCCTGGGTGTTGAACACCAGCTCACCGATGTCGACGAACCCGCCGATCGCGGCCAGGATCCCAAGCGCGAGCCCGAGGACCATCTTCATATCGAATTCGCCATCTTGTAAGCCTCGGCGGACCACTGGCGCAGCTTTGCCCCGTCCCGGCGGTCCTGCCCGTGGTCCTGTGGCGAGGTGCGCAACTCGTCGATCGCGCCACCGATCTCGGACGCGAGCCTGATCGCGGCCTGCGCCCGCGCCTTCAGATCGTTGGGGATCGAATCGTCGTTGAGCTTTTCGGCCTCGTGCTGGGCCTGCGCGCTGAGCTCATCACCATGCACGCGCACGAACGTTGTTGTCGTCCGATTTCGCACGAGGTCGTCGGCAATCAATGCGCCCTCCGCGGCAATCGACGTGAGCTGCTCGACACTGACCAGAGCCTGTTGACGCCGGTCAAGGCCACAACCAGCCAGACACCCCGCCAGCCCAACGAGCAGACAAACGGATGCGATCACTCGACGCACGCCAACACCAACGTACTGACGCGAGCGGTCGCCTTGGCATCGCCCGCCCGGACGACGCTCGGCTCGTGGCGCCTCATGTCAGCCTGGTCGGCGTCACCCCGATGAACCTGCTAGTCCTCGGGACATGATGTGTGAGGTCTTCGTCCTCGCGGCCGCCGATCTCGTCGGGGCGCGCGAGATCACGTCGAACGGGCGGGCCTCGCCGCCGGGCTGGAGCTGCACGACGCGATGAGCAACAAGCCGGATACGACCGATCGTGTTTCCGTGACCGGCGGGGGCGAGTTCGCGGCTGCGACCGGTCCGGATCGGGAGTTCGTCGGCGCGTCGGGGTGGCGGGCGTACCTTCAGGCGCTCGGACCAGGTCTGATCACGGGCGCATCGGATGACGACCCGTCCGGGATCGCGACGTACGCGCAGGCGGGTGGTCGGTTCCGCTTCGGGATGCTGTGGGTCGCGCTCGTTACGTTCCCGCTGATGACTGCCGTCCAGGAGATCTGCGATCGCACCGCGCTTGCCTCCGGGAAGACACTCGGCGAGTTGATCGCGGTTCGCTTCAGGCGGGGTTGGCAGATAGCGATCGGCTCGCTGATCGCGGTTTTGGTTGTCGCGAACGCGCTCAACATTGCCGCTGATCTCGTCGCTATTGGGCAGGGCATGCACCTGCTGGGTGTGGGCCCGAGTTCGGTGTGGGCGCTTGTGGCGGGGGTGCTGATCACGGTGCTTCTGGCTGCCGGCTCGTTCTTGCAGATCGCGCGGGTGTTCAAGGTGCTCTGCGTGGCGCTGCTCGCCTACGTTGCGGTGCTTTTTCTGATCCGCATCCCGTGGCAGACGGTGGCGTTGAACACCGTGGTGCCGCACATCCAGCTCTCGTCGGCCTACATCGCGCTGCTGGTCGCGGTGCTCGGTACGACGATTTCGCCGTACCTGTTCTTCTGGCA
>DATKQX010000041.1:0-4322 GCA_035532495.1 Saccharimonadales bacterium (SeqCode) | reverse complement strand
CAAACGTCTACCGTCCGACCAGTGTCGAATCCGCGCCGGTCCTCTTAATGCGCCTGCCTTATGGCAAGGATCTGCCGCCAAGTGTGCCTGCCGTCGATCCCGTTCAAGCGTCGCGGCGGGGCTACCTTGTTGTGGTGCAAGACAAGTGTGGCCGCTGCGCTTCCGGCGGTGTCTGGGACGCGTTCCGACGCTAAGGACACAGGGGCGACGACCGGATGACCGTCACACTCAAGGATCTCGCTCTGCGTGCTGGTGTGCACCCGTCAACCATCTCACGGCTGGCGAACGGCGATCCTAGAGCACGTGTCTCTCCGGAAACCCGTGCTCGCGTTCTGACGCTACTCAAGGAGACGGGTTACCGGCCGGACTATGCGGGGCGCTCCCTTCGGCTCAAGCAGTCCTTGGTCCTGGCGGTGATCATTCCAGACATTACGAACCCGCTATTCGCAGAGATCTTTGTCGGGGTCGAGGAGGTTGCTACCGAGGCCGGTTACAGCGTGATCCTCGCGAATACCGGGGGCTCCCGCGAGCGTGAACAGACTCACCTGCGTCAGCTTCAGGCTAGGCGGGCTGACGGCATGATCCTGGCGAGCGTGATTCTTCGAGATCCTTCGGTTCGTTGGCTGCGGACGCACGGGATCAAACATGTCGTCGTCGATCGATTCAGCGGCAAAGCCGATCCGTTTGTGGGAGGCGATGATCTTGCGGGCGCGTTCATGGCCACCAACCACCTCATCGAGCTGGGACACCGCAGGATCGCCCACCTTGCGGGGCCTCAAAACGTGAGCACAGCCGTTCTGCGGAAGCGCGGATATCTCGCAGCATTGAAGGGCGCGGATATCGAACCGGACCCCGCCCTGATCGTCGAAGCCGGATTCCTCGAGGAAGCCGGAGGGCGCGCAATGGAACAGCTGCTGACTCTCGCGCCGCCGCCAACGGCTGTCTTCGCGGGCAACGACATGTCGGCGATTGGAGCGCACGGCGTAGCTCGGGAGCACGGTCTGGACATCCCCTCCGACGTGGCCATTGTCGGCTACGACGACGTCCCTCTCGCCAGCCGGTTAGAGCCTCCGCTCACCACAATCCGGGTCCCCGTATGCGAGTTTGGCCGGATTTCCGCTCGGATGCTCCTCGAACAGATCAAGGAGGTTAAGGCCGATCCCCGGCAGATAGTCCTGCCGACGGAGCTCATGGTTCGTGGCTCGACCGCGATACAGGCTACTCGGCGATGACAGCCCTCACCATGCCGACCCTCAGATGGTCGGAACCGGCAGAGTGGGGGCTGCGCTGGCCACCAGGTCACCATATTCAACCGGACCCGGTCGAAGGCCGAGGCGCGTGAGTCGCTCGGGGCGAGCATCATCGATTCCCGATGCGACTCAGCTCGTGTGGAATCGTAATGACCGCAGTCAGCGGGTCTCACGACTTCGCTGAGGTGATTGCAGGACGAGAGTGCCTGCTCGCGGCCGCAGCCGGGGCGCCGCGAGTCCTGGTTGACTCCTCGACGGTTTCGATGGAGGTTTCGAGCACCATCCGTGAGCACGCGGCGACGCGCGGTACAGGCCCTGTTGGCAGCCTCGATGAGTGGCGGCGACGTTTTATCGCAGAGGGTCTGGACGCGCTCGGCAAAGTGCCTCGCGGCCCGGGCCGGCCACGCGGCATCAGTGCAGCCACGGTGGCGAAGATCGTTCGTTTCACGCTCAACACTGTGACCAAGGGGCGACCCACTGGAGCTGCCGCACACTGGCCGGGTCGGTGTGAGCCCGGCCAGTCTGAAATGCGCGTGGCGTAAGCATCGCCTCTATCTGCACCGGGTGAGCACGTTCAAGGTGTCCACGGATCCGCATTTCCTCGAGAAGCTCACCGACGTGGTTGGCATCTACATGAATCCGCCCGACAACGCCGCGGTGCTCTGCATCGACGAGAAGACGATGATCCAAGCCCTCGCCCGCACCCAGCCGGGCTTGCCAATCAAGCGCGGCAAGGCCGGCACCGTGACCCAACGGTACCATTGGTCTCTTCGCGGCGCTCAAAGTCCCCGACCGGTGAAGTGGTCGGCCGGTGCAGCGCACGGCATCGTCACCAGGAATTTCTGAGCTTCCTGCGCAACCTGGATCGCGAGTCCCCGAAATCCCTTGAGCTGCAACTGGTGCTCGACAACTCCTCGACGCACTCCGAGGCCAGCGTCCGTTCGTGGCGGGATGCGCATCCCCGTTCCCAGCTCCACCTTGTGCCCACCAATTCGCTGTGGCTGAACCTGGTCGAGAGCGTCGCTGCCGACCTCACCAAGCGGCGCCTGCGCCGCGGCACCTTCCCGAGCCTTGATCACCTAATCACGGCCATCATCGAGTGCCGCGAGCAGCGCAATCGCGATACTAAGCCCTTTGTCTGGACTGCGTCAGTCGACAGCATCCTTGCCAAGCGCCGCGGTTGTACGCCCATTACTGAGACGATCCTCTGGATCGTCAACGTGCCCGTCAAACCGGGGCAAGCCCAATCGGCTTGGGCTGTGCCTGTGTCGTTTACGGCCATGACGCCGCGTCACGCTCACTCGGACAACGGTGCTCGGCAAGTGGTGCCGCGGACGATCAGCTCCACCGGCAGCAGCGTGGTGCGACGGGCCCGGACCGCGGAGTCGCCGCGCAGCTCGTCGAGGAGAACCGTGGCCGCGATCCTGCCCATCTCCTCGAGCGGCAATCGCACCGTGGTCAGCGGCGGGCTCAGCCGATCGACGAAGGGCATGTCGTTGAAGCCCGTCACCGACATGTCCTCCGGACAGCGAACGGCCGCGGCGCGGAGTGCCTCGAGGGCGCCCAGTGCGATGAGATCGTTCCCGGCCACGACGGCCGTGAATGAGTACGACCCCGCTAGTGCGGCGGCCATCGCCCGCGCGCCGGCGTCCGCGGTGAACGCGTCGCACGCCCGCACCCGTGCGTGGCCTCCGGCGGGCAGGTGTGTTCGGGCTGCGGCCCGGAACGCGTGAGCACGTTCGCGCCCAGTCGAGAGGTGCTGCGGACCGGCGAGGTGCAGCAGCCTGGTGTGCCCCAGATCACGGAGATGCTTGACGGCGAGCTGGACACCGGCGCGCTCGTCGCCGCCGACGTACGGCCAGCGCCCGTGCGCGGTGTTGCGGTTGGCGAGCACGGCGGTGATCCCGCCGGTGTCCAGCTCATCGAGCAGCGGGTCGGCCCACTCCGCAGTGGAGAGGATGAACCCGTCGGCCCCGCGCGCCAACAATGACTCGATCTGCAGGCGCTGGCGCTGTGTGTCGTTGTCGGTGTCGGCCAGCACCACCGTGAACCCGGCGGCGGAGAGCACCTGCTGGGCCCCCCGCAGTATTAGGGGGAACAGCGGGTTGGCGACGTCCGGCACGACCATGCCGATTAGGTGGGAGCGGGCTGTGCGCAGCGCCCGGGCCTGTGCGTTGGGCACGTAGCCGAGCCTCTGTGCGGCACGGGCAACGCGGCGTAGCGTGTCGCGGCTGACCTGCTGGTGCGTGCTCGCATTGAGTGCCCGGCTGGCGGTGCCCGGATGAACACCCGCCGCCCGAGCCACATCAGTGAGCTTGACTCTCTGCAACCCGTGAAGCATAAGTGCGTTAGGCGGTCGCGGGCAACCGATTGTGGCATCGCGACCTGGGCGGTGCCTTGACATACGTGCGGTGAATGCCCGATCCTACCGCAATCGTTTGCGGTCAACCGCCGCCGCAGCAGCCGCACCCGCACCCGCACCCGCGAGGAGAAGCCGATGCTTAAGGACAATCGTTTACCTCGTGGGAGCCGTCCGCTCGTCGGCCAGCCCGCGCCGGTGGTGAAGTTCGGCGACGTGTTCGCCAACTGGATCCTCTCGCTGCTGGCCGATCACCGACCGAAGACGGCGCCTTGGGGTCGACTACTGGGGGGAGGAGAGTGAACTCTTCGACGCGCTTCACGACCCGGACGGCCCGAATCGTCGTCACGGCCGCCTCCGTCCTCGCGTTGACCCTAGCCGCGTGCGGCGGGTCGAGCCAGACCGCCGGCACTTCGGAGGGGGCCTACCCTGTCGTCTTCGGCGTTTTCAACCCCTTCAGCGGTGGCGAGGCCGCGTTCGGCCCCGAGAAGATGGCCGGCTGCCTGACCGCGGTCAATCTCATCAACCACGCCGGCGGCCTCCTCACGCACAAGCAAGTCAACTGCCAGAGCTTCGACGATCGCGACGACCCCGTCGACGCTGTGCCAGCAGCGGAGCAGATGGTCGCCACCACGTCGCATCTGGTCGGTGTCGTTGGCCCCACCAGCGACTCCGGGACGGCCACTGCCCCGATCATCAACCGCGCCCAGATC
>DATKQX010000040.1:0-6821 GCA_035532495.1 Saccharimonadales bacterium (SeqCode) | reverse complement strand
CGCCGCCCTTGCCGACCTCGGCGCTCCCGAACCAGGCGAGCACGCAACCCGGCTCGAGGCCGCGTTAGAGATCGATCGTTGGTCCGAGCAGACCCCGGGCTCGGGGCTGGATCAGTGGCTGCGCGAGACCGACGCCGCCGAACACCGGCTGGAGCAGCTCATCAGCGATATCGGCGGCGCACGACCCGATGGCCTCGACTCGGCTCCTCTCCCGTCGGGCATCAACCCATATGACTTCGAGGCCGCGAAGGCGTTGCTCGACCCATACCACGCGCTTCGCGAGACAGAGGCGCTCGCGCCCGCCATCGGGCCGGGGCTCGCGCCGTGACGCGCACGACCAACAGCACAGCCGGCCGGATCGCGGCGCTCACCAAATGGGCGGCACAGCTCGACGTCGGGCTTGCGTCCGTCGCCGGAGAGGTGGCCGAGCTACGGGCCCGTGTGGACGACCCTCAGCGCGCCGCGGTATCCGCGACCGACGTCAGCAGTGGCATTGCAGAGAACGAGCAGTCGAGCGAGGAGTTCGCGTCGGTCCTGGACTGGGTCAACTGGATGGCGCGCGCATTCGCTCTCTCGGAACGCTTCCCCAGCTGCTGGTACAAGCACGAGGGCGTGGTGGTGGCACTCCGAGCGCTTCGCCACTGGCACTCCGCGCTGCAACGTGGCGACTCAAGCGACCCCTCGTCGACCATCCTCTGGGTCGACGCTGTCTATCGGGTCAATGACCGGATGCTGCGGCCAGTCGCCCAGCACTGCTTGTCGAACCACCGAGACGCGCCCGACCTTGACCGTCCGACGGAGGACGAGCTCGACCTGCTGAACCGCGCGTGGTCGAGCCGACGCCTGTGACCGCAACCGAGGTCGAGCGTCGGTAGTGCCTCAGTTTGAAACGGGACGGCTAACGGGCAGTCGCGCGACCGCCAAGGAGAGGAGAAGCAAGACGGCTGCGGCACCCGCACCAAACAAGATGCATTGCCAGGTCGCGAAGGTGGGCCTCTCATACAGCAGTATGTCGAGGCAGAGGGCTTTAGGTGGGCAGTTGAATCCGCTCGAGATTGCGAAAGGGACTTTGGCCGCCAGCGTTGGCTTGCCCGTCAGCTCGGGAACCGGTAGGTCGCCCAGCTAAGGCCGCCGTCCGTGCTCCGGGCGATGGCGTTGCCGCAGATGAGATGGGCGACATTCGCTGTCTCGAAGCCGACGAACTGGACGCCTTGATCTCCCTGGTTTATGGAAGGACACGGATACGCGGCATGCCATGTCGCCCCGCCGTTGTGGCTCACCGACAAGCCGGCGGACGTTGCCTCAGCGAGCACCTCTGCTGAACCGACCGCAAACACGGCAAACGAAGGTGGCGCCGCGTGCGGCGGTCCGAAGTGTGCTCCGCCATCGACGGACACGACGACGAAGCCGCGCTGAGGGCCACCTTCCTCAGCAAGACAGTCGATGCCGAGCACTCCCCCTGCGGCCGCGTCGACACCAACTGTGATCGGACGGCCGGGAGATCCGTTCGAGCAGGGATCGTTCTCATATGCCCATGAGGCGCCGAAGTTGCTGGAGCGGTAGAGTTCCGCGGTCTCCGGTCCTCCGCCAGCCGGATTGCCATACCCGACCGCATAGGCATACCCGTCTGACTGGAGGAAGACGTCGCCCCCGAGACCCTCGGGCGTCAGCACCGGCTGGCCGGCCGATGACCACGTGAGACCGCCGTTAGTGCTCCGCTTGAGCTGACACTCTCCGGTGGTGCAACCACCGTCCGCAGCCTGAAGACGGAGTGCGTAGTCTCCTGCGAGCGCAAGTGCGCTGACGTCAGTGATGGGAGCGAGACTCCATGTTGCCCCTCCGTTGCTGGTGATGTAGACATCACCCCAGTTGGCGCCGAACGTGTATC
The DNA here is from genome assembly GCA_035532495.1 of Saccharimonadales bacterium (SeqCode). Classification (GTDB taxonomy): domain Bacteria; phylum Chloroflexota; class Dormibacteria; order Aeolococcales; family Aeolococcaceae; genus Palsa-851. Next base: position 4,933 of record DATKQX010000040.1, on the reverse strand, counting down.
CGCGCTCTGGGGTGGTGAAGCGCACGGTGTCGACGCATGGCAGTGCAAGCTCATAGCAGCCATAGATGGGGAAATACGCCGGCGGAGCCCCGCTTCGGGTCCAGGTCGCGCCACCGTTGGCCGTGTGGTAGACCCAGACGCAGGACATTGCACACGCGCCGCTCCCGATCACCCAGCCATCAGTCGGACTTACGAATGTCAACGAAAGTGGTCGAAAGCCCGACGGTGCCGGAGGAAACGGCGTTGGAGTCGGTGCCGAGGTGGTGACGGGCGTGGTGCTGGTTGAGTCGCTCGCGGACGGCGAGGCTGACGGTGTCGGTGTCGAGACCGACGTTGCGGTACATGAGGCGAGGGTGATCGCGACCAGCACGCAGCCAACCAGACTCGCTCTCCCGGAAGGACGCAGACTGGACGCAGTGCCGGTATCCGTGTCAGCCTGGCTCTCGGCCGATCTGCAGAATTTCATTACCTGTCCCGTCCTACATAGTGGATTCCGGAGCGTTGGTTATTCGGTACGTTGGGTTGATGCGCCCTGAGCTAGTGAAACGGCCGTCGAGTCCAGCGTGCGCCGCCATCCTGCGTCGTCCAAATCGCCCTCTCGAAGCCCACCCAACGGCCGACCAGGGAATCCTCGAAGCCAAGAAACGCGCTCCCGGGGGCTGCTGAGTCGAGGTATTCCGGATCGCGGACTGCCAATGACCAGTGCGCTCCACCATCCGAAGAGACGTACAGCGTGTAGGTGACGGGACCGCTGCCGGTCGTCGAGGCGGTTGTGAGTGCCAGATGTGTCGAGCTGGCCGCGGCGATCAATTGGGGGATGGAACCAGGAGCGAGGTGCGGCAGACCCCACGTCGCGCCTCCGTTGCTAGAGGTCACGACGAATAGCCGGGAGGAGCCGCTCCGAGGTACGCACAACGCGACGACAAAGCCGCCGGTGGACGCCGCGAGGCTGGTGGCGTCGTTGACCGCGGCCCCGCTGCCTCCGCATGGATCACCGAGCCGGTTCCATGTGCGACCGGCGTCGAGGGAGCGGAACAGGACCGCTTGCTGCGCCCCACCCCCGGCGCCGAGATCGCCGTAGATCGCGATGTAGACATCCTGACTGCCCTGCGTGACAAGTTGGGCTGAGTCCTGACGCGATGCCACATCCATGAATGGGATGGTCAGCAGGGTCCGCCATGTCGCCGAACCCTCCGGGGCGACCTCCACGGTCCGGTCGCAGGGTCCAGGACACCCGCCATGGTCGTAAACGATTCGGTAGACATGGCCCTGCGTCGGCTCGAGGGCTTCGACCGGGAGGCTTCGTTCCGGCCGCCAGGTCTGCCCGCCATTGCTGGTCACCAGGAGTGCGGGTCCGTAGAGGTATCCGAACATGGTGCTGGCGAAACGGACATGTGAGATGCACGCGGTCTTGCTGCAGTCAACCGCGCCGCTCGGGATCAAGGCCGGCGGACTCGGCAATTGACGCCACGTCTTTCCGCCATCGATCGTGTTCGCAACCTCCGGGCAGAGGCCCGACGCACACTCGACCGCGCTCAACGCCCAGCCAGTCTGATCGCTGACCCACGTGAGATCAACAATGAACGGACCGGCTGATTCTGGCGACGGCGTCGGAGTTGTTTCGGCCAATGCCGGAGTCGATTCTGTTGTTGCGCTAGGGGAAACCCTCGATGCCGCTGGAGGCGGCGTGCTCCCCGAAGCGCAGCCCTCGAGGAACACGACAGCAAGGGTCGCTACCATCCCGAACGTCACGCTACGGGCCATGGGCACCCTCCGGCTCGACTGACGCCGTGGGCGCGCAGTCGTGACTCACAGAACGTTCCGGCCCGACTCTCCGATACGCCACTGAATCAACCGGACGCATGTAGCTGCATCACGGATTGAGCGCTCGCCAGCTGACGGCACCATCCTGTGTCCCGTAAAGACGCGTTGCCGAGAAGCAGTTGGCCTTGTACATGAGACACCCTGAGAAGTTGACGAGCGCCCAGCCGTGATCGAGATCAGCAAACGTGAGGGAGCCCACTGATGCTCCTTGTGGCGCCGGGGAAGTGCGTGTCGACCATGTGGAACCGCTGTCGGCAGTTGTGACGAGACTGCTGTGAGGCCATTCCGGGGGCGATAGATACCACGTCGCGTCGGTGAGGATCGTGGACGAGAACGCATTCCCGTTTGGCGCCGGCACTTTGTAAACGCCAGACAAGGACCAGGAATTGCCCAAGTCGTGTGATACGTAGAAGCCAACCGCGACCACGGTCCCGCTCGTGGGATCGCTGAATGCGGCTTCAACGACCGGCGACCCTGCAACCATCAGGTCCGGGCCGGGGGCGCCGTAGCTCAACACATCCGAGGCATAGGCACTGGGCAGCGGTAGGGACGACGCATGCCACGTGTTGCCTGCGTCGTGTGTAACGTAGAAGCCACCCCCAGGTGCTCCGCCGCCGAGAATCCAGCCGTCCGTCGCGGTCGTGAAGTAGACCGCGCCGCGTGCGGGGACCGACAGCGCCTTCCAGGTTCGTCCACCGTTCGCGGTGCGATAGCCGATCCCGTAGAACGTGTTCGCGTTTGACCCCTCGTCGACGACCACCCAACCGTGAGAGGCGTCACTGAATGCAATTGCAGCGCTGCTGTAATTCCCCAATACGGCTTGACCCGATGGAAAGCGCTGGGTCGTCCACGCCTGCCCTGCGTCCGCCGTATGGCTGATCAGAGGAGGCAGGTTGGGTTCACGTGCGATCACCGCCCAGCCGTCACCTTCGGCGCGGAAGTCGACGCCGATCAAGCTGGCGCCCCGAGCCGACGGCGGTGTGATGTCCGTCCAGGTAGTACCGCCGTTGGCAGTCCACTCGAGTCGCTGTGGAACCGGCGCGCTGCAGCAGCCCTCGAGGGTGGGCGAGTCCACGAGTGCCCAGCCGTGCGTGCCGTCGACGAATTGGGCGCCAGACACATCCGGGCCGGGCGGAGGAGGATCTGGGGCTGGCGTAGAGCTGCTCGCAGGCGAATGTGTTGGCAACGGCGAGATGGTTGGTCTCGGGCTCGGGTGCGCGTTCGTGGCTGCGCACGCGGCGAGAGTGGCGGCCGCGAGGGTCGCGGCCATCCCGAACGCCATGCGATTGGTCATGAACAACCTCCGGCTCGGCTGGCGTCGAGCACGCTCAGTCGGCAGTTCATGGAACTTGCGGACCGCTTTCCGCATACGACACGCAATTGGCGGAAACAGGGTCGGCGCACGAGCGATTCAACCGTCGTTGGGCGCCGATGCCGTCGTTGGGCGAACGCGGCAACAGCATTAGCCTTGCAACGCGGTCCAGCCGAGCGGAGCGCGTTCCGAGTTCCATGTGAGTCCTGCGTTGGTTGTGCGGATGAGAAGCGGGCACTGCGGCCCGCCGTCGTCGTTCTCTTCGAGGGCCCAGCCAAGGCCGTTGGCGAGGAGCCAGAGCTCGTCGACACCATTGCCCTCAAGGAGACACGTTGCATTTGAGCCGACGTCATTCCAGGAGCGTCCCCCGTCGACGCTTCGGATGATGCCCGCCCTCGATGAGCCAATGAGCGCGATGCCGCCGTTGGTCACCGCCAGGCCGGTTGCATAGCCGGCCCCGGAGATGCTGCCCACAGGCGGGTTGGACAGATCATTGGCGCGCTCCTCCCAGCTCGTGCCTCCGTCAAATGACACATAGACCGCTTTCGGTCCACTCCCCGCGCCGCCGCCGCCTCCGCACAAGAGCCAGACGGTTGTGCCGTCGGGGCTGCGCAGCCCGGCGATGCCGAACGTGCACGGCAACCGGCTCTTACGCCAGGTGGCTCCATCGTCCCGGGTGATGGCCAGCCAAGGCTGGCTCCCCGGCTGTGGACTGCCGCCGGTGACGAACGCAACCCCATGCGGCGCACGCTCCAGCAGCACCGAGACCCACCCCTGAGCACTGTAAGCAGCAATGCCGATGGGTGGCTGAACGGCGGAGCGACTCCAGACATCCGAGCCGATCCGTGATGTGAACAGTACGCAGGAGACCGACGGATCGGCGATGGTGCAACCAGCGATTGCCCAGGCGGTGGTGCCAGCGGGCTCGAGCGCCTCGACCGGCGAGTTGAACACGCGCTTCCATGTCAACCCACTGTCATGACTCTCGTAGATACCTGGGCCGCTCACCCACATGTTTGCCCCAACGAACCTGATGCTCAAGGGTGTCGCCGGCGACCCTCCTGGTGACCCTTCCTGCGGGAATTGCCCGAGGGAGATCGGTCGGCTCCAGCTCGCGCCTGCATTCGAAGTCTTATCGGCGAGCAACGTGCAGGTCTGGGTGCTGTCGACGCACGAAGAACCGACCGCCCACCCGTCCTCCGCAGTGCTGAATGCGACATCCGACACGCCGATGTTCGGAACGCTGCTGGGGGTCGGCGTCGGGCCCGGGGTAAAGCAGGGTTTCCCGTAGACGGCCTGCGGGCAACTCATGGGGGTGGCGATTGGAGTCGCAGCGGATCTCGGTTTCAGTGTGCCCGGGAGCCGAGGGCCGCACGCAGCTGCCGCGAGGACTACCACGACTAGGCCGAGGGACGGCAGCGGCGCCTTCATAACGCGAAACTCCCGGAACATCGGTGAAACGGCACGATCGTGGATGCGCACGCGACGAGCCTGGTGGCCGTGAACAGCCCGATCGTCACTCGGGTGGTCATGAACAAACGCCGGCTCGGTTGACGTACAGAGCGCGCAGTCGCTCACGTGTTGGAACGTGCCAACTCGGCTTCCAGATATGCTGCTGCCTCATCTGAAACCTGTGGTTGCACACTATGAGAGGGCTGGAGGCTGTACGTGGTTGCCCGACTGCTTTACCGCTGACTCGACCGCGGTCCGATCGGGCGTCGGGTTGCTCCGAACCGCTACGAAGACGCCAAGTGCCGCCATGAAGGCAACGATCGACGAAACCAGTAGCACGTAAAA
>DATKQX010000039.1:0-6676 GCA_035532495.1 Saccharimonadales bacterium (SeqCode) | reverse complement strand
GATCTTCAGGCCGCGAAGCAGCGAGCTGAGCCCGGTGCCCCCGCCGATCGCCACGATGCGTGGCCCGCGGCCGCGAAGGCGAAACGCATGGATCACCTCGACGATGCTGCTGGTGCTGTTGCCCGGTATGAAAGGACCGAGTACCGACTGCGTCAGCTTCAGATAGCTGAGGACCAGCAGCCCGACGCCGAGAATGCCGAAAACCCCGGCGCGCGCCCAGTAGGGGAGGAACTGCAGCGTCACGTAGTAGAACCCGTGCGGGAGAGTCAGCGTCTGGTAGATCTCTTTGAGGGCGTAGGCGACGCCGAGCACGAGCACGAGCTCCGAGAACATCAGCAGCAGGAGCCACCGCTTGATCTGGAGACCTGGCGTCAGCCACCGCAGCCAGCTCGACATGTTCTGAGGCTTTTTGGCCATCTACCCCGTGTGCCTCAACGCGGCAAAACGTTCAAAGTTACTTTGGTACTACGCTTCATCTGAAGTATGCGGAGTGTACGGCGGGTGCGTAGGCTGGTCCGGTTTGCCGTCTTTGGGCTGGTCGTGGCCGCCGTGGCCACCGAGCTGGCCAAGCCGGCGGAAGACCGGACCTGGGAAGGCCGCGTGGTCGGCCTGGTCCCGTACGACTTCCGGCCGCCGACCTTGCAGCGGATCCGGGCCGCCTACTGGAACCCCTATTCGGACCGGCTCTTCAGCGACCGTGTCTTCGGCGTCGGGTGGGCGGTCAACCTCCACCAGGCCAAAATCCTCATGGAGCGCGTATTCGGCCGCCTGATGGGCCAGTCGGAGCCGCTGTCGATCCGGATGACCGTGCGCTCGGAGGGATCCGCCCAGCAGCCGGACGTGACGATCACGCGAGAGTAGCCGTCTAACGAGAGCCCGCCAGGCTCGGATCGGTAGCCTTCCGGCGCCTCCTTAAAATGAGCGGCCCGGGCCGTTCTCGGGACCTCGTAAGTTGGGGAGTGGCGCAACGGTAGCGCAGCTGACTCTGGATCAGAAGGTTGAAGGTTCGAATCCTTCCTCCCCAGCCAACAAGATATGGTGGTCGGATGTCGCTCGAAGTGCGATATGTGGACAGATACCCTTCGTGCGCCGTGCGAAGACTCTCGGCTATGCGTGATCCACGTATCAGACGTGCTATCGCCGCCGCCTGTTTAATGGCGGCGCTGGTGAGCCTCCAGCGCCGCCACGCAATATGGTTCTATTCCGCCTGAAGGACCTCGGCGATGCGGCTTCGCGCCGCCCATCGCGCGGGAAGCAGCGCGCCTGCCATCGCGATGACGATGCCGGCCAAGCCCAGCCCGGCCAGCAGCTGGACGCCGAACACATGGAAGAACACGTCGGGGATTCCGGTCGACGTCGCGATCTGGCCCATGACCGTGACGATGTAGCGATGGAGCGCGACTCCAGCCGGGACGCCGATGGCCGCGCCGATTACGCCGAGCACCGCGACCGACGCGAGCACCATCGTGATCACCTGCCGCGGCGTCATGCCGATGGCCTTCATGATCGCGAAGTCGCGCGCCTTCTCTCGGGTGTTGAGAACGACGGTGTTGAACACGCCTGACGCCGCGATGAGTCCGAGCACGATCGCCAGGCCAGCCAGGACGCTGTTGATCAAGAGAAAGGCGGTGTCGACTCCGTTCTCATGGTTCAGTCGGGCCGATAGGCCCGGGGATGTGTTTTCTATCGCCGTCGCGTAGGCGACGACATCGGTCCCCGGCCGCAGCTGGACGTCGTAGTCCCACGCCACGAGGTTGCCCGGCACGGATTCGAAGCTGGTCCGCAGGAGGATGTCGTCACCCTGCTGGTCGAATATCTCGCCGACGAGCCTGAACTGCACAGGTGTGCCGTAGAAGTCGGCGGTGATTGTGTCGCCCACCTTGTGACCCGTGCGCGTGAAGAACGCGGTGGGCGCGACCGCCTCACCCGGCGCGTTGAACCAGCGCCCGTTGATGAGGACGAAGCCAAGCCACGAAGAGTCACCGCGGTAGGCAAACACCGGGACGGACTCCCCGGCGCCGGCGACCGAGGCGTTGGCATGTCCGACGCCGACGAATCGCGCCGTGCCCGGCTGGCCGGCGATGAGCGCGGTCGTTTGGTCATCGCTAGGGCCGCTCGGCCCGCCCTTTTTGGTCTCTCCGGCGCGGTAGACCTGGACCTGGATCTGCTGGTCGTGCGTGAGCGCAGAGGCCACAAGGGTGAGGGATAGGTGAATGCCCGCGGCGAAGGTGACCGTCGCCACGCCGATGACGATCGCCACGACCGTCATCGCCGAGCGCACGGGGCTGGTCAGGGAGTCGCCGAGGCCGAGGGTCATGGCGCGTGGAAGTGGAAGCGCGCCGGCAGCGCGGGCCTGGCGTGAACCCCCGTCCCCCGCGGGCGCGCTCCCCGCGGCGATCGCGGCGGCGGCGCTGAGGCGGCCCGCTCGAACCGAACCGAAGATCGTCGCGAGGACGACGACGAGCAGGATGGCGCTGAGCCCGAGCGCATCAGGCCCGGGCGCAAAACCAAACGTCCGCGGTAGGCCGAAGGCGTGCGCCGTGTCAGACAGGAACGGTTGGCTGAGCGCGACTCCGCCGGGAAGTCCGATCGCGCATCCCACGGCGGCGGGAAGGAGCGTGCGGCCGGCGAACGTGACCACGACCTGCGCGGGGGTGAAACCGACCGACTTCATGATGCCGATCTCGCGGATGCCCGCGATGACGGCACCGCTGATGAGGTTGGCGATGATCAGCGCCGACGCCACCAGCGCGAGCACGCTGAACGCGAGCAGGAAGGGAATCATCACCGCGGTCGTGCGGTCGGCGTTGAGCTTGGCGTCGAGATAGTTCGACGTGTCCTGCACCGCGGTCGCGGGCATGCTGTTGGTGATCGCCTGGATCGCCGACGCGATGTCGGCCAGGGTCGAAGCTTGGTGGAGTCGATAGGCGACTAGGAACTGGGCGGGCGGCCGGTCGGGGAGGTTCGCGGCCGGCAGCTGGCTCGGCTCGACCCACGCCGCGGGGCCGTTGCCGATCTCGACGGCGATGCCTACGACGCGCAAAGCAGGGAACGTAGAGTCGCTAGCGGCCTCGAGTGTGTCACCGACGCCAAGCCCAGTCTCGTCGGCCAGCTGGCGCGAGAGCACGACCTCGCCGTCGCGCTGCAGCCAGCGTCCGGAGTCGAGCGATAGGCGATCGACAGCACCGCTCGCATCGGACCGACCGGCGACCGGGATGTCGCGGACGCGACCGCCCTGGATCAGGATCGAGGCGGGGAGGACGCGCCATGGACCACTCGCGGCGCTTACCTGTGGCAGCGACATCGTCGCCTGCACCTGCGCCGCGCTGACTTGCGAAGAATCGAAGTCGACGAAGAGGTGCGCACCCTGGGCTTGCTCGAAGGCGTGGTCGAACGGCGCATCGGTCTCCACGAGCAGCGTCAGGGCGAGCGTCGAGGTGAGACACGAAAGGAACACCACGAAACCGACGATCGACGTCTGCAGCTTGTGCCGGCGCACGTCGGCGAGCGTCTTGCGCAGCACCGGTCTCATCGCGCCTGCACCATCGAGAGCGTCGGCTGGGCGCGATCACTGGCGACCACGCCGTCGACCAGGTGAACGACGCGCGTCGCATTGGCGGCGGCGATCCGTTCATCGTGAGTGACGATGATCACGGTCTGGCCGCTGCGGTTGAGCTCGCCGAGGATCGCCATCACCTGCTCGCCGCTGTGCGAGTCGAGGGCGCCGGTGGGCTCGTCCGCGAGCAGCAGCGCGGGGTTGTTGATGAGCGCGCGCGCGATGGCGACGCGCTGTCGCTGACCGCCGCTCATCAGCATCGGGTACTTGTCGCGCAGCGGCGCGATGTCGAGCCGCTCGAAGAGATCGAGGGCGCGCCTGCGCGCGTCGTCACGCTTCACGCCCGCGAGCTGTGCCGGCAGCATCGCGTTGTCTAGCGCGGACAGGTTGTTGAGCAGGTTGAAGAACTGAAAGACGATGCCGACCTGCGTGCGACGGAAGCGCGCGAGTGATGTCTCGCTCATCCGGCGCAGATCGTGCCCCGCGACCACGACCATTCCCGCCGACGGGCGGTCGAGGCCGCCGATCACGTTCAAGAGCGTGGACTTCCCGCTCCCCGACGGGCCCATGATGCAGGCCGCCTGGCCCGCCGGAATCGTGAGCGAGACGGAGTCCAGCGCGACCGAGCCCTGATGGTTGTAGACCTTGCGCACGTCGCGCAGCTCGACGAGTGGTGTTGCCATCGTTTTCTCCTCGAAGTTGATGGCGTAAAGGCTCGCCCCGACGTGGCATCCCCGTCATCAGCCCCGGGCGCGAATTCTTCTCATCCTTTCGACTGATGCGGTGGCGGTTGCCGCGGATTAGAGTCGGTGCTCTGGTGGACAGGCTAGGTCGGTTCGTTCGTTGGCTTCAGATCGGCTGGATCGATGCAGTGATGGCCGTCGGGCTCAGCGTGCTGGCTGGCCTGATGGGTCCGGGCAACAGTGTGCCCGAGCAATCGACGCCGGCGGTGCTGCTGTGCACCGCTCCGCTTCTCGTGCGGCGGCGCTGGCCGATCCCGGTCCTCCTCCTCGCGCTCGGCGGTTTCTTCATCGCGCAGAACAGCACCAACCTGGCGGCGCTTGCGGGCGGGCTCATCGCCGCGGTTGGGGTCGGCCTCGACAACCGGCATCCCGTGCTCGGAGCCATCGCAGCCCTCGGGGCGGCGTTGGCGATCTCGATCGAGTTCGGTCACGGCGACTTGACGGTGCTGCCGATTCCTCCGTTCGTCGCGCCGTTCCTCATGATCGGCGCTGCCTTCCTCGCGGGCCGGGCGGTCGCGAGCACGCGGGCGCAGCTCGCGCAGCAGCGCGAGCGTGCAAACCAGCTGGAACGGGAGCACGAGACGGCCATCAAAGACGCGACCGAGGGTGAGCGGCGACGCATCGCGCGTGAGCTTCACGACGTCATCGCCCACAGCGTGGGCGTGATGGTGGTGCAGGCAGGCGCGGCGCGCCACATCGTGGCGCAGAAGCCCGAGGCGGCGCAGGAATCGCTGCTCGCGGTGGAGAACAGCGGCCACGAGGCGATGGCTGAGCTCCGCCGGCTGCTGGGTGTCCTGGGCGAGAACGGAGAGGAACCGCCGCTGACTCCGCAGCCGGGCGTTGAGAAGCTCGATGCCCTCGTTGCGCGCCTGCGCGAGGCCGGCCTGCCGGTGCAGCTGCGCATCGAAGGCGAATCGCGACGCCTGCCGCCGGGGGTCGACATCGCCACCTACCGCATCGTCCAGGAAGCGCTGACCAACGCTCTCAAGTACGCGGGCGGAGCGTCGACGCAGGCGGTGGTCCGATTCGCGCCTGACGCCGTCGACATTGACGTGGTCGACGAGGGCACGTCAGAGGCGCCGTCCGATGGGATCGGGCGAGGCCTGACCGGAATGCGCGAGCGCGTGGCCCTGTTCGGGGGCCGCATCGACGCCGGTCGCCGCGCGCAGGGCGGTTACGCGGTGCATGCCCACCTGCCGGTCGACGCAGAAGCATGAGCACCCGCATCCTCATCGTCGACGACCAGGCGCTGGTGCGAGCCGGGTTCCGTCTCGTGCTCGAGTCGGAGAAAGACTTCGAGGTCGTAGGCGAGGCGGCGGATGGTGACGAAGCCGTCGACGCGGCGCGGCGCTTGCAGCCCGACGTAATCCTGATGGACGTACGGATGCCGCGAATGGACGGCCTCGAGGCGACCCGCCGAATCCTGGCCGGCGCCCCCGATCAGCCTCGCGTCGTCATGCTCACCACGTTCGACCTCGACGAGTACGTCTACGCAGCGCTTCAGGCGGGCGCATGCGGGTTCCTGCTCAAGGACGTTACGCCCGGCCATCTGATCGACGCGGTCCGGCTCGTAAAGTCAGGCGACGCGCTGCTCGCGCCGTCGATCACGCGGCGGCTCGTCGAGCGCTACGCCGTACGTCCCGTCCGTGCCTCGCTGCGCACCGACCTCGAGTCCCTCACCGACCGTGAGGCGGAAGTGCTGCGCCGGATGGCGCGTGGGCTCGGCAACCAGGAGATCGCGGAGAAGCTGTTCGTCTCCGAGGCCACGGTGAAGACACATGTCGCGCACATCCTCGACAAGCTGCGCGTGGACAACCGGGTGCAGGCTGTCATCGCAGCGTACGAATCGGGGCTGGTGGCTCTCGGAAGCTAGCTCCAGGACCCCGGTGGACGGTTCCAAGCGGCTGCGCCAGCCCGAGCACCTCGACGTCGCGGTGCGTTCGATGGCCAAGGTCGCGGCCCGCTAGGACGCCCGCATGGGCGCGATCAAGCGGGTAGCCGAGTCGCGCGCTCGCGCAACGAGGATCTCGTAAGCGCGGTTTGATTCTTTCGCCTCGCGCGTAGCGCGCCGGCGTCGACGTGATGACGAGGAGCTCTCCACATCAAGTGTGATTAGACGCGCAACGCGCCGGTTTCACGCCAAATTTGCGTCCCGGGCTCAGACGCGGAGCCACTGCGCAATTCGCTTATCAGACGCAGCAACCCAATTCGAAATTGCGATTGGCGATATCGCGTATTGCTCTGGATCAGAAGGTTGAAGGTTCGAATCCTTCCTCCCCAGCCAACCTGCCACGTCTGCGGTGAGTGTCAATCGACGTGCGCGATCGGCTCTCGACGGAGGGTCGTTAGACCCTGTTGGACCCGTCGGCCGGCTGGT
>DATKQX010000038.1:0-13881 GCA_035532495.1 Saccharimonadales bacterium (SeqCode) | reverse complement strand
CCGCGGTGGCTCCTGTGGCGGACCAGAGCCCGGCAAACGAGCTGAGTCCAGCCAGCGCGACGGCTACCCGGCGCGTTCCGAAGGCGCGGCCTTTGGAATGAATTCCCCCAGACACCATTTCCCCTGGTCCCCTCGAGTCCCCGCCAGCTTCCACCCTCACTCGGCGGCGTGGCTCGCCATAGTATAGAGAAAACAGAGCAACCGCAGCGAGCGCGTCGACTGCGTTGATACCCTATCGATGAAGAGATCGTCGACCAGCCTCGAGAGTCGGGTGGCGAGGACGCAGGCTGTAGTAACCGCCTCCAGCCTCATTCGAGCAGCCCTGGGTCCGCGTCCATCGCAGCCCACGCGCCCTCTGGTGGCCTACTCGAGCACAGCTATTGACACCGCGTGATGCCGTGCAAACAGGAGAATGCGGAGGCTTCCGCGTCGCATCGTCGGCTCTGGGGCGGAGGATTTGGTGGGCAGCGCCGAGGTGCTGAGACAGCAGCCAGATTCACGGCACCTTCGCGAGTGAATGCCGTGGGGCATCTGCTGAAGCTGGGCGAAGGTGCCAACGCACGAGCAGCGTATTCGCCCGCTCCAGCACATCCTGTGCGTGCGAGGTCGCCCACCACATGACCGCACCACACGCGAGGCCCAACGCGAAACCACCAACGACATCTGAGACGAAGTGCACGCCGACGTAGACACGGGCGAACGCGACCACCAGGGCGATGAGGCCGACCATGAAGCCGAGTCGTCGTGAAGCGAACCAGACGCAGATGGTCACCGCTCCAAGTGCGGCCAGATGGTCCGAGGGAAATGACGCGTCGGCTGCATGACTGATGAGCGGGGTGAAGTGTTCGGCGACGAATGGGCGGGGCCGATCCCAGAGCATTCCGATGCCTGCGGTGAGGGCGACTGCCAGGAACGCTCCGAGAGCGGCTGCCACCACGGCCCTCAAGCCATCGCTGCGCAGCCACAGCGGGATCATCATGAGCGCAGCCGCGACGATCAGATAGACGGCTGCGAAGCGCATCGCGCCATCGAGCAGGCCTGAGTGACCTGAGAGGGAGCGGATCGAACCACTCAGATCGAGGGTGGAGGCCGGCACGAGCGCTGAAACGTGGGCAAGTGAGCCCACGTTACTGTCGGCAGCGGGGTCCAGCAGCCGGATCACTTACGCACCACCTGACCAATCCGACCGCATCATCGCCTGCTGGGAGGCCGGGATCGCCTGCTTCGGCAGTTATCACCGCCGGCCGGACACGTGTGGAGACGAGTGCTACGGGTGCAAGCGTCGGGGAGGCACGGTGGACCGCGCCGGCATCGCCGATCGAGCGCGGCTGAGACGCGAGCTCACTGCCCCGCTTCTGCGCACATCCGACACGGCGTTACGCCACCCCAATCAAAAGGCGGAGGGCCAGCGCGGCGAGCGCAACCGCGAGGAGGCGTTGGATCATCACACCTTGAATTCGCTGCGAGATCCAGGCACCGAGTTGCGCTCCACCAACCACGCCGACAGAAAGCGCAACCGCCCGATGGACGCCTGTGCCGCTTGCGAAGCCGCCGGTCACGATGTGCGTCACGGTGCCGACGGCTGCCATGTTGGCCAGGACGAAATGGGATGTCGCAGTTGCGATGTGAGTCGGAAACCCCAGAGCTCTCACCAGCAGGGGGACGTGGATGACGCCGCCGCCGATGCCGAGAAAACTCGACACAAACCCAACGCCCAGGCTGAAGAGCACTCCGCGGCGGACCGAAACCGTGTATCGGTGGGTATTCCCCTGGCGGTCGGTGATGGTTCGCGGGCTGCCGGTGTGAAGCGTCGGGAGCTTTCCCCGGCGGTCGCGGTTGATGATCAGCCAGACCGCCAACCCGCCGAGGAGCAGGCCCATCAGCGCGTCGAAGAGACGCCGAGGCGAGAACGCGACGACCAGAACACCGAGGACGGAGCCCGGAAACGTGGCCAGGGCGAAGGCGATGCCACTCCGGTAGTCGATCCGGCGCTGACGCGCGTATGCCAGCGAACCGGAGAGGGCGTTGAAGAAAACGACGAATAGGCTGATCGCCGTAATGGTGGTCGGACTGGCGGTCGGATAGAGAACCAACAGGACTGGCGTGAGGATGAAGCCCCCTCCCGCTCCGACGAGGGTGCCGAAGACCCCGACCAAAGCACCCAAAAGGGCAAGCAAGAGCAGGTCTTCAACCGACACTTCGCAGGAAGCATTGCACTCAGACCCAGCGGAGACGGTTGAAGATGTGGTTAACGCCGTTGCTGGATCGGGCTGTTGGTGCGCTGGGCATGCGGTGTGTCAGACCGTCTGACCTGCCTCGGAGCTCGTCGTCCGACGTGCGGAGCGCCCGGTGCGTCGTGACGATGCGTGAGCGGTGACGTCAACGGTTGAACGAAGCAGGTCGTCGCGGCGGTCGGATCGACGGGAGCCGGCCTGCGTCGACAAGCGCTCGACGCAACACGAATTCGATCTGGGCGTTGGTGCTGCGGAACTCGTCCCCCGCCCATCGCGACAAAGCGCCGTGCATGTCGGGATCGAGGCGGAGCAGCACTGACTTCCGCCGGATCGGAAGCACCCTGGCCGTATCGGCAACCTCGCTCATCAATACAAAGAACCGGCGTTCACCACGGGCTGCAGGTCGTGGTCGCTGCACAGCACAACGAGCAGGTTGCCCACCATGGTTGCCTTGCGCTCCTCGTCGAGTTCGACGACCGCATCCGCCGACAGCCGATCCAGCGCGAGTTCGACCATACCCACCGCGCCCTCGACAATTCGGTGGCGCGCAGCGACCACAGCGTTGGCCTGCTGGACTCTCAGCATCGCCTGGGCGATCTCGGGCGCGTAGGCGAGCCGGGTCAGCCGCGATTCGATGACCCGCACGCCGGCGGCCGTGACGCGCACCGCGATCTCAGAGGAAAGTTCCTCGTTGATCTCATCGGCGTTTTCGCGCAGTGAAGGGATGTCGCTCCCGCGTGTGTCATAGGCATAGCCACTCGCGATATGCCGCACCCCAGCCTCGGCTTGCACGCGCACGAACTCGACGTAGTTGTCGACCGCAAAGAGCGCTCGCGCTGTGTCCTCCACAACCCAGACAACGGCGGCGGCGATCTCGATCGGGTTGCCGTCGCCATCGTTGACCTTGAGCATGCCCGTCTCGTGGTTGCGGATTCTGGTGGAGACCTGATCACGTCGAGATGCGGGGTGAACCCACCAGAGGCCGGGCCGGCGCACCGTGCCCTGGTAGCTGCCGGCAAGCCGGAGCACCACGGCCTCGCCGGGTGTGACCGATACCAGCCCTCGCAAGCCGGCAACGGCAAGCACGACGAGCGGCACACCGGTACCAATCAGAGCGCCGGATGAACCGGCCCCGTGGAATCGCTCAATCAGGCCGCGGCTGAGCAGTCCGGCCCCCGCGATGAGCAGCATCCCCGACGCGACCAAGGCTGACCAGCCAGGCAGCGCACGCGGCTGCTGCTCAGTGACGAGGGCGGGGGTGTCGGCGAGCGAGATCCTGCCTTTGGGTATCCCCGAACTCATGGCTGTCCTCGTGAGGTTGACGCGGAGGCTATTGAGATGATATCACTGAGCTATGGCAGCTGACACGGCCTTCGCTGCCCCTGGGAAGCAACGATCCGATAAGCCGCCCGCGCTGGTGGTCGATCACCTCACCAAGCGCTTCGGCGAGCGCACCGCGTTCGAGGACGTTTCGTTCACCGTCGCGGCAGGCGAGGTATTCGGCTTCCTCGGACCCAACGGCGCGGGGAAGACGACGACGGTGCGGACGTTAGGGACACTGATAGCACCAACTTCGGGCTCGGCATTCGTCGCCGGGATTCCACTGACCTCGAACAACGGCCCGGAGATCCGACAGCGGATCGCGATCATGCCGGAGAACCCTGGGCTGTACCGGCGCCTGACGGTGACGGAGAACCTGCAACTCTTCGCGGGGCTCTACCAGCAGCACCACGCAGCTGCCCGGATCGGCGAGGCGCTCGAGGCGGTCAACCTCACAGCCCGCGCACACGACCTCTGTGGGAGTCTGTCCAAAGGACTCTTGCAACGTGTGGGACTGGCGCGCGCATTGCTCAACGACCCCGCAGTCATGTTCCTCGACGAGCCGACCTCCGGGCTGGATCCCGTCGCCGCGCACGAGGTGAACGACCTCGTCAACGGGCTGCGCCAGCGCGGGGTCACCGTGTTCCTCACGACCCACCGCCTCGAGGAGGCGGAGCGTCTGTGTGACCGCGTCGCCATCCTGAGCACGACGCTCCGCTTGGTGGGCCGGCCTGACGAGCTCCGTGAGCGGCTCTTCAGGAGTTCCCTGATCGTCGAGACCTTGACACCGCTCGTCGCGCCAGACGATGTCTTCAACAGCACCGACGGCGTCGAGAGCTGGCGACCCGAGGGCGCGAGCAGTTACGTGCTGAGTGTCACCGATCCGAGGAATATCGCTCCGCATGTGACCCGAGCTCTCGTGGCTGCAGGTGCCGACGTGGTCTCCATCAGTGAGTCCCGACACTCCCTCGAAGACGTCTACCTGCAGTTGATCAACGAGGACCCGGAGGCATCGCAGCGATGAGCTTCAGCGTCCGACGCCTGGGCGCGATGCTTCGTAAGGAGCTCCGTGAATACCGCCGCAGCCCCTTCATCGTTGTGACCATGGCGTTGCTCCCGCTCGTCTTCCTCATCGAACCCATGATCACCATCTTTCGCATCGGCCCGTCGGTCGCGGCCAATGTTGCGGATAAGGCCGTCGGCGCCACCTTTCTTGTGCTGTTGATCGCGCCCGCCATGCTGCCCGCTGTCATTGCGGCGTACTCCGTGGTCGGCGAGCGCGAGCAGGGCACGCTGGAACCACTGTTGACCACCCCGCTGCGCCGCGAGGAACTGCTCCTCGGCAAGGCGCTCGGTGTCGTTGTTCCCGCGGTGGGCATCGCCTACCTTCTCTTCGCCGTTATCCAGATCTGTGCCCGTCTCTTTGCCAGCAATGCGGCTGTGGTGTCAGCCCTGGGGCAAGGCCCCCACATCCTGGCGGAGATTCTTTTCGCGCCACTCCTCGCAGGCTGGTCGATCTGGGTGGGCATCGGCATCTCCACGCGAGCGAGCGACGTCCGTGTTGCGCAACAGTTGGGGACGCTCTCGAGCATTCCACCTCTCGCGGTTGTGGCCCTGGTGTCCTTCAACGTTTTCACGCCGAGCGTGACGCTCGCAGTGGTGTTCGCGCTCGTCCTGCTCGTCGCCGACATCATTCTGTTTCGAGTCGTCGTGGCGCTCTTCGACCGCGAGCGGCTCATCACAGGCGCTCGGCCTCTGCGAGCGCCGAGCGGTGGCGGTCAGATCCCACCCGCCGGTGCGGTTCGACAGATACGCCGTATAGAGCGCACAGGAGGTAGCGGCGATGGGTGACGGAACTCTCAGACTGGAACGCCGGTGACCGCTCAGGCTGGAACAGGGGCGCCGCTGCTGGCAGGCATCCTGGGTGGTTCTGGCACCCACGTCGTCCAGATCATCATCGGCATCGTGGTGGTGGCGGCTGCGCTCTCCGCGCTCGTCAGCTTCTTTGTGGCCCGTCGGGGAGTCGAGGCGGCGGCGGTGACACCCGCGTCGCTCCACAGCAGTAGTGACGGAACACTCAGGCTGGAACGGCGGTGGACCTCCCTGGCCGGGACAGGGGGCAACGCTCTGGCGGGAGGGAACAAGCCATTTACCATCGCCATCGACGGCGTTGCCGTCGGGACCCTCGCGCCCAAGGAGACGGTCGACGTGGCCGTGGAGCCCGGCCATCACACCTTGCGGCTCAGCCAGGGCAGACACCTGAGTCCGGAGCGGTCCTTCGACGTTGCTCAGGACGAGGTCGTCAGCTTTTATTGCCACGGCCCCAGGTACGGCTGGCCGCAACTCCTGGCCGCACTCGTCAAACCAGATGTGTGGATCACGCTCAGACAGATTTGAGTCTCGTGAAGGTGTTGCCACACGACCGGTGACGGGAACGCCATCCTCGAGCACCTCCGGGGGAGGCGCTGGAGGAGCCCGATCGTGTCCGGCATCACGCGGACGGACGACACCCTTGGAGCGGCTCGCTCCCGCAAGCGCGCCCACTCAAGCGTCGGTCAGCAGCGTCTGGTCGCGAGGCCCGCGGCCGCAATGCTGCTCGATGAAGTCACCGTCGAATCCGGCCGCTTTCGCTCTCCTCCGAAGGCGTGGGGGAACCTGCTCGTCGTCGCGCCTGACGAGGTGACTTCAGTCCGACGCGTCAGAATCGTCCGATGAGCGTCCAACCCGACCGGACCCGCGATCACCTTGCCAACGAACGCACCCTGCTGGCGTGGATACGGACGGGAGTGACCCTGATTGGCCTCGGCTTCGTGGTCGCCCGTTTCAGCTATCTGCTGCGGACACTCGCCGCCGAGGCGCATAACCCGGCGCCCGCCCAATCGAGCGGTGGCACTGCACTCGGTATCGTCATGGTGGCCGCCGGAGCCGCCACGATCCTCTTGGCGCTGGTACGTTTCATGAAGGCGCGCGCAGAAATCGACAGCGGAAACTATCGCGCCGGAATCGGAGCGTTGCTCGCGCTCAGCCTGCTCTCGGTGGCCGCGGCCATCGCCCTCGCGATTTACATCGGTCTCAGTAGTCAATCGCTTTAGGCAGTGCCAATGCACCGTCCCAAGCGTTTCGGCGCCCCCCACGTTCTATTGCATCCAGGAGCCACTCAGCCTCGGTCAGCTGTTCGCGCGGCGTGGGAGCTCAACGTCCCGATCCGGCGTTGACCCTCGGACCGGGTGCCACACCGTTGGCGTCACCGGACGCCGGCACGTCGTTGCAGTCGACCATTGACGCTCTCTCGCGACTACTACTTCACGTGCTTCACGTGCTTCACGTGCTTCGCGGCGGCGGTGCTCAGACTGCCCAGATCAGTGCTGATGTTCGAGAAGACATTACCGACGTGCTTGCCGGTCACGGAGATAACGACGATGACGACAACTGCGATCAGCGCCATAACCAGCGAGTATTCGACCATACCCTGGCCGCGTTGGGGGCGGTGCATGACACGGTGCAACGCGCTGACCAAAAGCTCTCGACAACGGAGATAACCACAGTTCATTTTTCGCTCCTCACGGTCTGGTTCTCACCCCAGGATGGAGGTGCGACGTGAACGCCGTCGGAACTCTGGGCAACAAGCGCTCTCACCGCTTCTCACGCCTCCATGACAGAGTCGTGACCGACAGGATCGAATCTTTGGTCCACACCGCACCACCGCCCGTGTGAACTGAACCCGGAGTTCCACAATCTGGGCCGCCGTCGAGGCGTGCTTTCGGCGCCGACAGCTTTCGGAAGACTGTGATTGGCTCATGGCGCAGCGAGGCGCCTGGATGCTTGGCGGGAATGGTCGCCGTGGCACCCGGCGGTCAGCCGACGGGCCGGGGTGGCTCCATCAGGTAATGGCGAGTGAGTCCGTGAGCGTCACCGTCGACGTGGCGAGGGTCCCACGATCGATACGCAGGATGGTCATGTTGGCAAGCCGCTGCCACCCCTCGGAGACCGGCTGGGGAAACCCCGACGACGCCACCACAACCGAGTTCGCATCGGCGCGGTACGACAGCTCGTAGAAGGCCGTATCCGGTTCCATCGACGAGGTCGCGCCTCCCGAGGACGCGCGCATCATCGGTACCCGGGCGCGATCGTGCGCGCTGATGACGTGCAGGGCGTCGGGGGTCAGCAGCATCGCGTTCAGACTGGTGGGGCTGAAGGACTCGAAGATGCGGCGCACCACCGAGCCGACCGCCTGCGGCAGCACCTCACCCTTGCTGACACGTGCCACGATCGAGAGGAAGTAGCGCTCGCTGTCCGTCGTGCCCGCGAGCTGAGACGCCCAGCCGGCCGGAACCAACTCCCCGAGGCGGTCGAGCGGATGGATGGCGCCGTTGTGGGCGAACGCCATTCTGCCGCGCACGAAGGGATGCGTGTTCGCTGCGATGACGGGAAGCCCGGGCGTGGCCCATCGCAGGTGCACGACGCCGGCATCGGCCGGCGCGGATTTGGTCAGCTCGGCGAAGCGATCGTCATCGGCAGCGCAGGTCGTCGACCGCTCCACCTGTGGCGCGTCGAAGCTCGGCGAGCCGGGCGGCCACCACGCCATGCCCCACCCGTCCGCGTGCTGACGGGAGAGCGCTGTAAAGGCGGCGAACTCAGCGCCGCCCAGGGCATCGGCGACGGTAACGGGCCGTCGAGCCGCCCACCCGAGGAGCCGGCACATCAGACGTATCTGCCCATCCCACCGGCGACGTCGATCGAGGTACCCGTGATATAGCTCGCGCGGTCGCTTGCGAGGAAAGCGACAATACCGCTCACCTCCTCGACCGCTCCGAAACGTCCGAGCGGGACCTCGTCCCTGGCGAGGCTGGCGAAGAATTCGTCGTCACTCGCACCCGGCGCTCGGTGCGCCTTGATGCGCTGCCACTGCGGCGTGACGACAAAGCCGATGTTGACACTGTTGACTAAAATGCCTTCAGGTCCCAGCTCGCGCGCCAGTGCCTTGGAGAAGTTGAGACAGGCTGCGCGGTTCACCGTTGTGGCGAAGAACGCCGGGTCAGGGTAGCGCGCATAGACCGAGTTGATGTTGATGACGCGTGCTGACCTGCTGCGCCGAAGGTGTTCGAGCGCCGCCCGCGTGCACCGGATCTGGGAGAAGAGCTTGACATCCAGGTCCGCCCGCCAGTCTTCGTCGGTCAGCGACTCGAAGCTGCCCGGGTGAGCCGCGCCCGCGTTGTTGACCAGGACGTCCAGACCGCCGAGCGCTTCGGCCGAGCGAGCGACAAGGTCGATGATCTGCGCGGCGTCGGTGACGTCGGCGACCTGCGCATACACCGTGCACCCAGAGCCGCGCAGCTTCTCGGCCGCCGCATCGAGCTCGTCCGGGTGGCGCGCGCAGATCGCCACGTGAACACCCTCGGCCACGAGTTCCTCGGCGACCGCCATGCCGATTCCCTTCGATCCTCCGGTGATGAGCGCTCGCCGGCCATGCAGACTGAGCTCCAACTACACACCTTCGCGCGGAGGTGGTGACTGACGCTGCGCGTGCTCGAGGAGCGAACGCCGTGGCGGGTTGAACACGTCGACCTCGCGGCACGCCGCGACGCGAGTGCGCGCTCCATGGCGCACCCAGCTCGGGACGACCGCGACATCGCCGGCCCGCATGGTGCGCACATCGCCATCGATGTCGAACTCAAACTCACCCTCAATCACAAGAACGATCTGCTCCTCCTCGTGCACGTGCATCGGCGCCTCCGTATGCGGCGCGAAGGACACGAAGTTGAGCATGGTGCGCTCGCCGAGCACTGGCCGGAAGATGAGGCCAGGGACCAGCTCGATGGAGCTGATGGCGTTGACGTCGACATAGCGGCCCGGTGCGGTCGACGTGCCCGCCGCCTCTGAGCTGAAGTGGTGCGCAGCGTCTGTCATCGGCTCTCCAGTGCGGTTGTGATCAGCTTCCCCAGGCGCGCGACACCCTCGTCAATGTCGTCCTCGCCGGCGAGGCTGTAGGCAAGACGCAGCTTGTTGGCGCCGTCTGCGTGCGGGTGGAACGGTCGCCCGGGGACGAACGCCACCCCGGCGTCGCGGGCCGTGCGGGCGAGGTCGACGGTGTCGAGCCATTCGGGTCCGCTGAGCCAGATGAAGAACCCGCCACGCGGACGGGTCCAGGTGATTTCGTCAGGCATGTACTCGTCGAGCGCGGCCAGCATGCGCGCGCAGCGTTGCGAGTACAACGCGTTCGAGAGGCGGAGCTGCCGGTCCATGTGGCCACCGCGCAGGTATTCCTCGAGCAGTCGCTGACCCAAAGCTCCTGCGCACTGGTCCGAGTTCTGCTTCGCGACGACCATCTGCGCGATCGCCTCCGTCGGCCCCACAGCCCATCCGAGCCGCACACCAGGGAAGAAGGTCTTCGAGGTCGTGCCCGCCTGGACGACGATGTCGGGAGCAAGCGACCACAGAGACGGCAAGGGCTCGGCGTTGAAGGTGAGCTCCCGGTAGGCAACATCCTCGATGACGAGCACCCCGTGGCGGCGGCAGACCTCGAGAAGCCTCGTTCGCCTCTCGGCTGACATGGTGATACCGGTGGGGTTCTGATGATCAGGGATGGTGTACACGAGCTTCGGAGGCGAGCCGCTGCGACAGAGGCGCTCGAGCTCATCGGTATCAATGCCATCTTCGTCGACTCGGATGCCCCGCACGTCGGCCTCGAAGCCGCGAAACCCGTCGATGGCGCCGAGGTACGTCGGCGACTCGACCGCCGCGACGTCGTTCGGATCGAGCATCGCCCTGGCGAGGAGGCCGAGGGCGTCGATCGTGCCGCTGGTGACCATGAGCTCACCCTCTTGAGGGCGCCGTCCCTGAGTCTCGGCGAGGCGGTCGGCGAAGGCGTCACGGAGCCCCGGCAAGCCCGGGGTTGGGGAGTATTGGAGCGCGACGGCCGCATCGCTGCTGAGGAGTGGCGCGAACGTATCGCGGAGCACCGCGACCGGGAACGTCCGCGGGTCAGGCAGGCCACCAGCGAAGGAGATGAGGTTGGTACCACCGGCGAGCTCGAGGATGGCGGCAAGCTCGCCGCTGACGCCGTGGGTGCGACGTGCGAACGCCGACGACCAGCGTTGCGTTGGAAGCGTCTGCATGAAGCGTCTCCTGCCGGCGATCTTGACATCGCCTAAGCGCGATCGGTAGGATTTGGCCGCCAATACGGCTCGCCTGACAGGGAATATTGCCGAATTGTGGCGCGAATGGCAAGTGCGAGGAGGCACGCAGCTAACACATGGCTGACGCGACCGCTCCCCTCTCGGGTCTTGTCGACGTCGTCGCCCGGCCCTCCCGGCCGGTTGCGCTGGACGCCGTCGATCTCGATCTTCTGCGCCTCCTCGCAACCGACGCGCGGATGTCACAGCGCCGTCTGGCCCGTGACCTGGGGATGTCGCCACCCGCTGTTGGCGAGCGCATCGCGCGGCTGGAGCGTTCGGGGGTGATCCGCTCCTACAGCGTCGACATCGGGTGGGCCGAGGCAGGCTACCCGGTGACCGTCTACCTGACGATCACCGCAGTGCAGGGTCACCCCCAGGGCCCGGTCATCGAGGCGCTGCGAGCCCTTCCGGAGGTGACGGACATCACCGTCGTCACCGGCGCCATCGACTTGCTCGCGCGCCTCCTGGTGCGCGACCACAATCATCTCCGCGAACTGCTGCTCGAGCGGGTCTGGCAGATTCCGGGTGTGCAGCGCACCGAGACCCTGCTAACCCTTGCCGAGATGCAGCCCAAATCGTTCGCCACCCAGCTGATCGACTCGATGCGGTCAGCCCTCGACAGTCATGCGCTACAGCACGGGGGGGCCGTATGAACCAGGAGAACGACCGCACCACGACCGACCACGGCATCGGCACACCCGGGTTCGTCTCCAAGCACGGACTCCATACCGACGAGCAGCGCGAGGCGGCAGGCAAGGTCGCTGCCGAGATTCGCGACAAGGGGTTGCGCACGGTCCGGGTTGTGCTTGTCGATCAACACGGCGTGCCACGCACCAAGTTCCTCTCGGCCGGGGCGGCAATCGCGGCGATGAGCAATGGGGCGGACTTCTCCGGCGCCATCTACAGCCTCGACACCGGCAACGCCGTGTTCCCACCCGCGTTCGGCGCAGGCGGTGGCTTTGGCATCGAGGAGTTCACCGGATTCCCCGACGTGGTGATCGTGCCCGACCCGTCGACCTTTCGAATCCTTCCCTGGGCGGATCGCACCGGCTGGGTGCTCTGTGACGTGTACTTCGGCAACGGCAGGCCGGTGCCGCTCGATGGGCGCGCCATCATGCGCCAGCAGCTTCAGCGACTCGACAAGGCCGGCTACGCGTACACCGCGGGGCTCGAGGTGGAGTACTACATCGTTCGCCTGACCAGCGATCGCATCGGCCTGGACCAGACGGGCGCCCCGCCGCCTCCACCGGCGGTCGAGATCTTCGAACAGGGATACCAGTTCCTCTCCGAAACCCGGCTCGATGGCGTCGAGAGCACGGTCAGCGCATTGCGCGACGGCCTCTACGACATCGGGCTTCCGCCCCGGTCGATGGAGGACGAGTGGGGTCCTGGGCAGATGGAGTTCACCTTCAGTCCCTTGACCGGGCTGGTAGCGGCTGACGCCATGATCATGTTCCGGACCGCAGTGAAGGCGATCTGCCGCCGCCGCGGGCTGCTGGCCACCTTCATGTGCTGGCCCGGACTGCCGAACTTCTTCCCGTCCGGATGGCATCTCCACGAGTCGCTCGTCGACACCGCCAGTGGGGACAACGCCTTCGCGTCCGAGACCGACATGCTGTCGCCAGTTGGGCTTCAGTTCGTCGGCGGCTTGCTCGAGCACGCCAAGGCGATGACCATATTCACCACGCCAACGGTCAACGGCTACGGACGCTTCCGCCCATACTCCTTCGCTCCCGACCGCATCGGCTGGGCGCTGGAGAACCGTGGTGCAATGGTGCGCGTTCAGGGCGGTATCGGCGACAAGGGCACACACATCGAGAACCGGCTCGGCGAGCCAGCGGCCAACCCCTACCTCTACATGGCGGCGAATATCGTCGCCGGGCTCGACGGCATCAACCGCGGCATATCGCCGCCGCCGCCGGTCGCGGCGGATCCGTACGCGGAGGACGCCGAGCTGCTGCCGACCTCTCTTGGGGCCGCCATCGATGCACTCGAGGGCGACGCGCTCTTCCGACGCGAGTTCGGTGAGGCGTTCGTTGACTACTACTTGATGATGAAACGCGCCGAGAATGCCCGCTACGAGGCCGCGCTCGCCGAGAACCCGACGCCTGAGGGGCACGTTGTCTCCGAGTGGGAAATGCGTGAATACTTCGAGGTCTCCTGACCGATGACGCTCCAGCACATCGTGCTGTTCTCCTTTCCCGATGAGCTCTCGGAGCCGGACGCGGCCGACATGCGCGCACAGGTGGCTGCGTGGCCGGCCGCGATCGGCGGGATGACACGGCTGCGCTTCGGCAGCGATCTGACCGGCGCGCGGACCAACGGCTACTCGCGCCTGCTCTACATGGAGTTCCCCGGTGCAGACGAACTCAAGGCGTACCAGCAGCACCCGGTGCATCAGGCGTTCCACGGCTGGGTGATGGAGCGCGGCTGCACTCCCCTGGCATTCGACTACGTCCTGGACACCGACACGGTTCTCATCCCTGAGGATCGCAAACACTAGGCGGAGGAGCGGCGATGACTGTCACAAGGGGCCCTGAGCCGGCAATGGCTGCCGGGCCTGCCGTGGTCACCGGCGGGGAGAACACACTCGCGCGCAGTGCGCTCAGCACCTGGGACGCCATCGCAATCTCGGTATCGGTGCTCGCGCCGGGCATGGCCATGCTCCTCAACGTGCCCGGCGTCGCCATCGTGGCCGGCGGATCCACACCGCTCGCGTTCCTCCTCGGGGGGATCGGAGTGCTCGCGCTCGCCTTCGTCATCATCGGGTTCACTCGGCGCATGGCGTCGGCGGGATACGCCTACACATACGCCTCGCGGAGTATCGGTAAGGAGGGCGGCTTCATCGCCGGATGGCTCTATGCCTTTGGCCTCGCATGCTTCGTCCCGATGACCATGGCGGGCGTGGCCGGCCTGGCCATCAACCTGCTCGGCCTGAACGCCAACCTCTGGTTCCTGTTCTTCCTCCTCGGCATGGCGCTGCTGGTCGCGCTGTCGATCATTCGGATCAAGGTCACGACGACGGTCCAGCTGGTGGTCGGCGCGATCACCATCGCGGTGATCGTCCTCGTCGACCTCTTCGTCGTCGGCAAGGGCGGCACCGGCGGCAACACCCTCGAGCCCTTCACCTTCGGCCACACGGTTTCGGGCGG
>DATKQX010000037.1:0-22486 GCA_035532495.1 Saccharimonadales bacterium (SeqCode) | reverse complement strand
GGGACGGATCGCTGTCTCATGCCGGTGCCGCAGCCTCTCGACACCTGCGCAGGAGGTCTTCTTCGAGCGCCTCGAACATCTTGCCATCCTCCGGCCGCGAACGCCGTCGCACCACGCGCTGTTCGGCGAGCCGTGGGTGCTCACGGAGATGCTGGAGATGGCGGGGTTCACCGACATTCGCGTCACGCAGCTCCTGGTCGGCGTGCGCGCTCGTGACGTGCACGAGTGGACGGAGATGATGCAGTGGTCCGGTCCGTGGACACACGCGATGGTCGGATTGCTCAGCCCCGGGTCACGCGCGACATTCGAGGAGGAGCTCGACCTCACGATGCACCGGCTCGGCGAGGGTGACTACGCGTTCCACGCAGCGTTCACGCTCGCAGCGGGCCGGCTTCGGGATCAGCCCTCGGCGCCCGACGAACCCTCGTCGCTCGACGATTCGGAGTCAGCCCCGGCGCTCACCTCCGCATAGGCATTCGACTCGCTGTCGCTGCCGGCGGCGGAGCCGGTGACATCGATCGAGTCCTCTGCCGGCTCGTGTGCGGATTCGTGCGCCTGCCCGTTGTGCGTGCGCCGCGCGGGAGGCGAATCGGATGCGTGCATCGTGATCGTCGCGTTGACGCGTGCGCCTTCATCGACGCGCAGCCGCGCTGACCGAACCTCGCCGGTGATGATCGCCGTCTCGCCGATGCTCACACCATGCTGCGCGACGGCGCTGCCGTCGACCGTGCCGTTGATGACGATGTCATGCGCTGCGATCTGCGCACGCGCGGTGCCCGTCGAGTGCACGCTGACCTCACCGGTCGCGGAGACCTCACCTTCAAGGCGTCCCTCGATACGCACGTCGCCGTCCACGCTGAGCGTGCCGATGAGCGAATCGCGAGGGCCGAGCACCACGATGCCAGGCGCCTCCGGCTGCACCGGCGTCGAGCCACCTCGACGTCCGCGCCCACGGGTGGATGGTCCGATGTCGCTCGTGTCCATTGCGGCTCCTTCGCTACGGATTGCCAGACGGCGGCGCCGGTATCGTACGGCTCCCCTCGCCGCGCCGGTCAGCCGTTCAGGTTACGAATCGAGAAAGACGTGAAGTCAACAGTCGACGGTTGTGCGGCTGTCGTCGACGTCACCAGCGCGGCGGTCCATCCGTCGCCGGTTCCCGGCGCCGAATCGACGATGTCGGCGACGATCGCATCCCCCACCGCCAGGACGAGGCGAACCGTCGCCCGCCCTCCCCCCGCGCCGATGAGGATGCACGCGCCCGTGATCGTCGTGCGCCCGCCCACCGCAGCCACGCGGCGCGCGAGCCCGCGGTCGAGCACGACGGGAGCCGAGGTGGTCCCGGAGTAGCGGTCCACCAGCAGCGTCCCATCCGGGGTGACGAAGAACGCGTACGAGGGCTGGCCGGGGACTGCCGGATCACAGCGAACGCCGAAGCCGGAACTCCGCGCATCGCCATTCGCGACGACGGCCGTCACGGTGATCGCCATCGCCCGGAGCGGCGTGGCGTATCGCGGGGCGGCGTAGTGCGAGTACGGGCCCTCTCCGGCGATGAAGTAGCGGCCACCGTCGCCGCCGCCATAGCCGACGGTCGTGCCGGACGCCAGCGTCGCGCGCGGCCATCCCGATTGCGCGGAGGTGAACTGGTCGCTGTAGACGACCGACCCGCTGCTCAAGCTCAGCGTCCTCGGGTTGGCCTCGTCGCGTTTGATGATCGCCACCAGCAGCAGCACCACGACCGCCGCGATCGCGGCGACGAGGATGAGCATCCCCGCGGCGACGAGGAGACGGAGTGGCCGGCGGCCCCGGTGCGCGTCGCGCGGCTCGGTCGAAGCCGGGTCCGAGGGGAACTCCACCCGGTCAGGCTACTACCAGGTCCCTGCTGATCCCGGCGCAGTCGGTGACACCCGCGAGGCCCATCGCATGCCCGAGCTCATCGCGAAATCCTTCGAGAACCTGCTGGACGCCGGCGGAGCCGCGCGCGCCGAGAGCCCAGATGAGCGGACGACCCACCATGGTGGCGCTGGCGCCGAGCGCGAGTGCGACGAGCACGTCCGTGCCGCTGCGGATCCCGCCGTCAACGAGCACCGGCCCACGGCCCGCCACCGCCTCGAGCACCTCCGGGAGCGCGACGGCAGTCGCGACCGCGCGGTCCAGCTGGCGACCGCCGTGATTCGAGACCACGATGCCCGCCGCGCCCGCGTCCATGCAGGCCGCGGCGTCGTCGCCGCGCAACACCCCCTTGACGAGCACGGGCAGGCCGCTCAGGTCGGCGAGCCAGCTGATCGTCTCCATCGATATGGTCGAGTCCTGGTTGATGCGCCGGGGGATGTCCGCCGCGTCGGGATCCGGCCCGAGGTGAGCCCCGAAGTTGACGAGGTGCTGCTCCAAGCTCACCGGCGCGAGGTGGCCGCGTCGCTTGAAGCCGATGTACGGCGTGTCGACCGTCAGCATCAACGCACGGGCGCCGAGCCCCACAGCGCGACGGACGAGCTCGGTGGTGATCCGCCGGTCATTGACGACGTACACCTGGAACCACCAGGGACCGTTGAGCGCCGCGACGATGTCCTCGAGCAGCATCGTCGCCCGGGTCGCCACCACCATCAGCCCGCCGGCCGCGCTGACCCCGCGCGCCGCCTCGACCTCTCCGTCCGGGTGCGCCAGCTGCTGCCAGGCGGCCGGCGCCGCAAGCACAGGCATCGCAAGCCGCGTCCCGAGAATCTCCACCGAGAGATCGGGATCGGCACCACCCGGAAACGCGTGCGGGCGGAGGCGATAGCGCCGCCACGCGATTCGCGACTCCTCCAGGGTCACCTCATCCCCGGCCCCGGCCGCGAAGTAGTCGAACGCGGCGGCCGGGAGGCGCGTCCGAGCCGCGAGCTCTTGTTCGGCGAGCAGGTCTGCGAGCGCTTGGTCCATGTGCGCCTACTGTGGCGGCGGCGGCGGAGGGGTCGCGAGCGTGACGGTCGCCTGACCGTCCTGGCCCGATGCGGTGACCCACGCCACGATGACGCTGTCGCCCGGGTGATGGGCTTGGAGGATCTGTTGGAGCGACGCCACCGACGTGACGGTCGCCCCGCCGACCCCGGTGATCACGTCGCCCTTCACGAGCCCGCTCGAGGCCGCGGGGGAGCCTGCCTGCGTTCCATCGACGAGCGCGCCGGCGGGTGCGGTGCTCTCGAGGACCAGCACGCCGAGAAAGCCGCCCGACCTCGCCGTCTGGTAGCCGGACGGCGACTTGACGATTGCCGCCGCGACGCTGAGCGCCGAGTTGATCGGAATCGCGAATGCCTCGACTGCGCCGGTCTGGTCGAGGCGCCGCCCGCCGCTCGCAGCGGTGTCCATGCCGATCGCCTGACCGCTGCTGTTGAGGAGGGGCCCACCCGAGTCACCGGGCTTGATCGGCGCGTTGATCTGGATCATGCCGGCGAGCGCTTCCAGGGGCGCGGTTCCGCTCTCATCGGAAGCCGTGATGCTCTGGTTGAGCGCCGTGACCGTGCCTGGAGCCGACGCCGGTGCCCCGCCGCGGCCGAGCGCGTTGCCGAGCGCGGTGACGCTGTCCCCCACCTGCACGTTCGACGAGTTGCCGATCGGCATCGTGGCCAGACCCGAGGCGCCGTCCAGCTGGAGGACGGCGATGTCGTCACGCTGGTCGAAGCCCACCACGTGCGCGCCGTACGTCGCGCCGGTCGACGTGACCTGGACGCTGATCGACAGCTCGCCGTAGATGACGTGATTGTTGGTGAGCACCTCGCCCGAGGAGGTGAGCACCATGCCCGTTCCCGCGGCAGCCGCGCCCTGGCCGAGTGTCGTGTTGATGTCGACGATGGCCGCCTGCGCGCCCGACGTGCTTCCCGTCCCGTGGATGCCCCGCGTGGCGATCACGGCCGTTGCCGCGGCGCTGGCTCCGAGGACGACGAGGAGCACGGCGACCGCGACCAGCTTCAGGCGCGACGTGCGGCGCGGCGGTGGGGGTGGCTCGTACGAGTAGTAGTGCTGTGGCCACCACGTGGGCGGCGCAGGAGGTGGCGCCGGCCACGCAGGCGCGCCCCAGAGGTCAGGCAGCTTTCCCCCAGGCCCTGCCGGCACTCCGGCGGGGACCTCTTCCTCGCTCATCCTGACTCTATTGTCGCCACTTCGGGCTGTCGCCTGCATGACACTCGACCGCCCGCAACCCGCGTGCGGCGCGGGTGCGGGGGTCTCGTGCCCGGTTCCCGGACCGGCAGCGCCGATCCGAGACCACTACATGACGTTGAAGGTCTCGGCCACCTCGATGCTCGAACCGCCGCCGAGGACGGGGCATCCCTTGGCGAGCGTCACGGCGGCGTCCAGGCTGTCCGCCTCGATCAGGCTGTAGCCGGTCGCAGCGTTTGCGCCGGCTCCGTCAGAAACAGAGCCGTCGGATGCGATGGTCCTGGTCTGCGAGACCGGGTTGCCGCCGTCGGCCAGCGCGGGTCCGAGGTTCTGGAACCAGGTTCCCCAGGCGGCCATCACCTCGCTCTGCGCGGCCTCGCCCTCGGGCATGCTGCCCCCGTGATAGACGAGCAGGTATTTCGCCATGGTCGTGCCTCCGTGTGGGTCAGTTGTTGTTCGCGCCGATGGCGCGTGTTGCATTGGGTTCCAGACGCGCCACGAGCAGGGCGCGCTCCGACGGGTTGTCGGTGAGCTCGATCGCCCGGCGGTCGGCCGCGGCGGCCTCGTCGAGCCGGCCGAATCGGCGCAGCAGCTCGGCTCGGGTCGCCCAGTACAGGTGGTACCCGTCGAGCTCGTTGCGCAGGGTGTCGAGCTCCTCGAGCGCCGGCACGGGACCGGCGACGTGCTCCAGGGCGATCGCGCGGTTGAGGCGCACCACCGGGCTGGGATTCAGACGCACGAGCGCGCCGTACAGCGCCAGGATCTGCGGCCAGTCGGTCTCCTCGAAGGACGGCGCCTCCGCGTGGCACGCGGCGATCGCCGCCTGGAGCCAGTACGGCCCGGGGGTGCCGAGCCGGCGCGCCTGCTCGAGCAGCGCGCCCGCCTCGGCGATTGCCGCATGGTCCCAGTGCGTCCGATCCTGGTCACGCAGCAGGACAAGCGCACCCTCGGCGCCGAATCGGGTCGCCCGCCGCGACTCATGCAGGCGCATCAACGCGAGCAGCGAGATCACCTCGGGCTCGCGGGGCAGCATCCTCGCGACGAGGCCGCAGAGCCAGAGCGCGTCGCTGCAGAGATCACGGCTGGTGGCGAGGTCAGGTCCGCTTCCCAGATAGCCCTCGTTGAAGACGATGTAGAGCGATGCGAGCACCTCGGCGAGCCGCTCCGGCAGCGCTTCCGCATCGGGCACGCGATACGGGATGCGCGCGTCCACGATCTTTCGTTTCGCGCGGACGATGCGTTGCGCCATGGTCGCCTCGGAGACCAGGAAGGCGTGGGCGATCTGGCTCGTGGTCATGCCCATGACCGCGCGCAGCGTCAGCGCCACCTGGGCGTCCCGGGCGATCGCCGGGTGACAGCAGGTGAAGATGAGCCGGAGGCGATCGTCGGGGTCCTGGTGGACCTCGGGCGCCCAGCCGTCAGTCAGCAACTGGAGCTTGCTCCGGTAGGCGGAATCACGGCGCAACCGGTCGATCGCGCGCCGCCGCGCGGTCTGCAACAGCCACGCCGCGGGCCGCTCCGGCACTCCGTCGATCGGCCACCGCTGGAGCGCGATGACCACCGCGTCCTGGACGAGGTCCTCGGCGAGGGCGAAGTCGCCGGTGATGCGCACCAGCGATCCGCAGATCAGCGCGACCTCGTTGCGGAAGACCGCGTTGATCGCCTCGGTCGTCGGATCGCTCACTGTGGATCCCGGCTCTCCGTCAGCTCAGCCGACCGGGTGGTTCGGCATGTCGTCGTGCGAGATCACGGGACGGATCTCGACGGTCTGGTTCTTCGCCGGCCAGCGCTTGGCGATGGCGATCGCGTCGTCGAGGTCGGTCGCATCGACGGTCGCGAACCCGGCGACGTTCTCCTTGCTCTCCATGAACGGACCGTCGGTCACGAGTGGGCTCCCGCCACTCCAGCGGACGGTCGTCGCCGTGCTCGACGGCTGCAGCTCCTCGCCACCGCGCAACTTGCCGTCACGACCGAGCTCGCCGAACCAGGTTTCGATCGCCGCGTACCGCGCCTTCAGCGCGGCCTCGTCGATGACCTCGTTCTCGTCCTTGATGAACAGCAGCATGTATTTCACGATTCAGCTCCTCGCTGGTGGGGATAGGTCGCCCAATCATGACGACGAACGGCGCCGGCCAAAATCGACACGCATCGCACCTCCGCAGCACGGCGTCGCCCCTGCGTGATGCACGCTCTGCTGTGTGAACGGATGGACGGTGGCCGGCTTCGCCGGGCTGAGCGAGGCAGACCGGAGTCGCGTGGACGCCCTCCGCCGGCTCTGTGAGGCTGCCGAGCCGCTCGATCTCAAGCTCGAGATCGACGAGACCGCCCCGACCGGTGAGTCGACCCATTTCCTGGCGGATGCGGGCGGTGAGGTGATCGGCTACGCCGCGATCACCCCCGGGGACGACGCCGAGGCGTGCGGCATGGTGCATCCGGCGTGGCGCCGCCGCGGGGTTGCCTCAGACCTCCTCACGCACGTGTGCGGCGCCGGTCGACGTCTCGGTCGCGAGAGCATCCTCTTCATCTGCGAGGACACGGCCCCGGTGGCACTCGACTGGTTGCGCCGGCTCGGCGCCACAGACGGCTCCGCGGAGCAGCGCATGACACTCGGGCTCGACACGGACTCGGCGCGGACAACAACCGGCGCTCCGCTCGAGCTCCGCGCTGCCGGCGACGCCGACAGGGATGCGCTGGCACGCTTGCTCGGCGAGGGCTTCACCGCCACCGCGGACAGGGTGACCGACCGCCTCGAATCGACGAGGCCGCAGGATTTCCTGCTCGGGCTCGATGCGGGAGTGGTCGTCGGAACGCTGCGCCTGACCGAGACGCCGAGACGCTCGATGATCTACGGGTTCGTCATCGACCGGGAGCGCCGCCGGCAACGCCTGGGGACACGAATGCTGGAGGCGGTCCTGGAGTTGCTCCGATCCCGCGGCGTCGCGGAGGTCGGGCTCGAAGTGGATCCCGAGAACACCCCGGCGGTGCGCCTCTACGAGGCGTGCGGCTTTGTGAGGGTGACGACGTATCGGTACATGCGCCTGGCGTCCTCGCTCGTCTCGAACTGACCGCTCGAATCAACCTCCCGGCTCGATGCCGCTGTGGTGACAGACCGCACAGCAGAGCCTATGCGACGAGGATTCCCGGGTCCGGGTCCGGGTCGGGCGCACCATGGAGCAACTCCGTCACCTGCGGCTTGAAGAACAGCTGCGCGATGAGCGTCGGCACGAGCGCTGTGAGCACGACGACGGTGACGAGGACCGAATACTGCGAGCGGCTGATGAAGCCGTTCGTGTATCCGAACAGCGCCGCGATCGTCCCGAAGGTCAGCCCCGTCGACATCATCATCGTGGTGTACCAGGCCTCGCGAATGCGAAGCCGGAATGGACGCGTGGCCGGGAACACACCGATGACCTTTGCACCGACCTTGACGGCAAAGAGCACGAGGATCGTGAGGCTTCCGGCAACCACCGCCGGGAGCTCGATCAGTGTCCCGGCACGCAGGAAGAAGAACGGCGTCAAGAACGTGAAGGCGACGCCCCGCACCCGTCCGACCATCTTCGGATCGGCGTGGAAGAAACCCGCGGCGCCGAGCCCGAGGAGATACGCGGGCAGCACCGCCTCCGACTTGGCCGCCGTCGCGAGTGCGCCGAGCCCGAAGAGGAGCAGGAAGACGTACTTGACCTCGGGCTCGCTCACCGGATGTCCGAAGTGCCTGACGACGAAGCGCAGTGATCGCGGGAGGAACACGAGGACGATCGCGGTCGCGATCCCAAACGCGATCAGCAGGCTGTTGTAGTTGGCGAACACGATCCCGAGCGCGAGCACCGTCCCGAGGTCGCAGACAAAGCATGCGCAGAGGATCAACTTGCCGAGATCTGTCTTGTTGAGCCCGGTGTCGAGCATCACCGCGTAGACAACAGCGACCGACGTCGTCGACAGCGCGATCCCCGCAATCTCGGCGCCGTGCAGCGGCCAGTGCAGCACCAGCAAGGCGAATAACCATGCGGCGACGGCCGGCGCCACGAAGCCGATGCCTCCGATGACCAGGCTCGGCGTGATGAACCGCCGGAAGGACTTCGGATCGATCTCCGCGCCGGCGAGAAACGTCAGCAGCACGGAGCCGAATCCCGCGAGAAAATCGATCCATTGGTTCGACGAGAGCCCGAGAAGGTTGCCGCCGACGAGGCCGGCCAGAATCTCGACGAGGGCGACCGCGAGGCCGACACGCACCGAGATCAGGCTCGCCACGAACGCGAGGCCGATCCAGAGGGTGGCAACGCCGTACGAGTTGTTCAGCGAGTCGAGCAGACCCACGTGAAGTGGACAGCAGCCCATTGCGGATCCTCCTACCAGGAGTTCTGGTAGGGCCCATCAGGCCGTTATGGCCGAGGACGGCGAGACCCATCACCGATTTCGCGAGACGCGATCGTTAAAGGCTACCACCGATCGGCCCCGATGTCCAGCTTGAAGATGTGCGCAAGGGGCCCTCAATCGCCTGGTTCGGCGCTCGAATCAACCGGGTGAACGTCGGTCCCCGCGACCCACGTCCCCGGCGTACTCCGCCGGCAGCCGGCGGCGCGCGAGTTCGTCGAGGTCGCGGCGATTCTCCCCAGTCCGCACGCTCAGATCCAGCCGCGGCGCCGGAAGAACACCAGCTGCACGACGATCGACGACGCCATCAGCGTCACGCCGAGCGCGAACGCGGGAAACCCGCCGATGCGCGAGACCAGCCAGCCGAAGTTCATCCCGAAGAAACCCGTGAGAAACGTCAGCGGGAGGAAGAGGCTGGCCACGACCGTGAGGGTCTGCATCGTGAGGTTGAGACGGTTCGAGACCGTCGACAGGTACACATCCATTGCGCTGGTCAGCAGGTCACGCATCGAGTCGACGTTCTCGTACTGGCGGATGATGTGGTCATAGACATCGCGGTAGTACGCGGTCGTCTCCTGGTCCTGCTCGAGTGAATGCGTGACGAGGCGCTGGAACATGTCGCGCTGCGCCCCGAGAATTCGTCGCATCTCCGCAGCATCGTGCTTCAGCTCCTGCAGCAACACCAGTTGTTGCGTCGTGGCTTCGGCGAGGATGCCGTCCTGGAGTTGGTCGACGGATGTGTCCAACGCCTCGAGCGAGTCAAAGGTGGTGTCGACCAGCGCGTCCATCACCAGGTAGGTCAGGAACGACGTCTTCCGGCACGCGGCTTCCGGTGACTGGGCGATGCGCCGGTTGAGCTCCACAAAACACGGCTCGGGCAGATGGTGCACCGTCACCAGGAACTGCCGAGCGATGTACAGGTGGTGCTCGCGGAACACGACCTCGTTGTTCGTGAAGCCGATGACGAACAGCACGGCAAAGACGTACCCGTCATATTCGTCGAGCTTCGGCCGCTGATTCTGGTGCTGGACGTCCTCGATGGTGAGCTGATGAAACTTGAACGTCTCTGTCAGCAGCCGGTAGTCATCGTCGTCCGGGGCTTCGATGTCGAGCCAGAAGGTTTCCTTCCCAGCCGTCACCAGCCCCTCAACCACCGGGGCGTCGACCCGACGACTGTGGCCGTCGACGGTGAACAGCGTGCGCATGCCGCCCGATCCTACGGCCTCGCGTCATCGCGCGGAGCCATCCGTTGTCTGCGCTGCGATGTCAGGACGGGCTCGGGCTCGCCTGCTGCGTGGGATGCGCCGGCGCGGGGTTGAGCAGCGGCCGCTCGTCCGCAAGCGCGATGGCGAGCTCGCCCGCCGCGTTCGGATGCAGGGGTGCTGCGGCGCTGAACCCCTGCACGAATGACTGGGCGGTGCAGAGCTCATGACCGCTGAAGCTCGGGTCAACTGCCGCGAACCCAAAGCTCGCGGCGCCTTCGCTGAGCAGGGCGTTGAAGGCGGTCAGGCGGTTCAGCAGGACCGCGGACTTCGCGGCGGTCACGTCCGGCTGGCCGGGGCACGCGGGCTTCGCCGGCAGGGGGTCGTAGTACTCGTTGACGATCACCTGGGGAGCGCCCGGGAGCGTCGCGAGATGCTGGAGCAGGTCGTAGTAATCGACGGTGAAGCTGTCGAGCGCCTGCATGAACCACGCCGCCGATGCACTGTCATCGCACTGCGGGGAGACCAGGCACAGCTCCATCAGCTGGGCCCAGTGCATCTCGTTCGCGCCGATGCTGACGATCACGGTGCGCACTCCCCCCATCGTCGCAAGCGTGGCGAGCTGCGCCGGCACGATGCGGCCGTTGATCAATTCGGGGCCGAAGAGGCCTTCCTGGATCGATGCGTTCGTGCACGCGAGATTCACCACCGCACTCCCGTTGACAGCCGCGATGTCCGCCGCGTAGCTGTCCCGGCTGCGCCTGCACGCGACATCCTCCGGTGTCGCGTTCAGCACCAGGGGATTGCCGGCGCCCGCAGCCGTCGAGTCACCGATCACGACCGTGGTCACGGTGGTGCGCGCCGGCTTCGGCGGTGGCGCGACAACGGCGAGCGGCGACCGGCCGACGAGCTGGTCAAGTGTCCGCACCTGGGAGAGCTGGTTGAGCCCTGACGCCGCGCTGGAGACCCCGGCCGCATCGACGCCACCCGTGATCAGCGCCGCGGCCAGCATGCCCGCGAGCACGAGCGGCCAGCGCCGGCGCGCCAGGAGCAGCGTCAATGCCGCAAGCGTTGCGGCGATCAGGACGGCGATGACCAGCTGGCGGGTGAAGTACGACGTCCACCCGTCGCGAAGGTCCTGGCCCAGATCGCGCGGCTGCCGGAGCGCGAGGAGCAGCTGGTCGTAGTGGGTCACCTCCGCCCATTGGAGGCGGGGCCGGATCGGTCCGGTGAACTCCTGCGTGGTCGGGATCGACTGCCCGAAGAGCGCCAGCGTCCCCGGTCCCGACGTCGACAGCGATGGTGGTCCGGCGCTCAACTCCAGCGACTGACCGGCGGTCTGAATCGACTGTGCCGGCGCCACGAGCAGGGAGACGGCGATGCTCGCGAGGGGCACGACGACCACGACGCAGACCGCCGTGAGCGCGATGGCGATCCTGTGCGAGAGGGAGCGGGACATACAGCCACGCTACCCGCGTTGCGCCAAATCGATGTCGCGCGACCGACCCAAGATGGTGGCCACGCTCCTCCAATCCGCGTGCCCGCGGGTCTCGCGGCGGCCGGCGGCTATCCTGTCGCGGGCGCACGTCCGGCCGGCATCGAGGGAGAACAGCAGTCATGCCCGAGATCAGTCCCGAAGCGACTGCTCTGCATCACGCAACGATCGTCGTCGACACGCACGACGATCTCCTGATGCTCTGCGCGCGCCGGGCGCCGGCCGAGCAGGGAGCCTATTTCCGGAGCACCTGGCTTCCCCAGCTGCGTGCGGGCGGCGTCCGGATCCAGGTGCTGCCCGTCTTCATCGACGATGACTTCCGGCCCGAGGGTGCGCTCCGCCAGACGTTGAAGATGCTCGAGGCGGGGTGGCGGATCGCCGCCGCGAACTCGGACGCCGTGCGGATCTGCTTGACCGGTGCGGAGGTTGACGCCGCGCTGGACGACGGCCTGATCGCGCTGATCCTCGCGCTCGAGGGGTGCGAGGCCGTCGGGATCGACGTCGGGCTGTTCGAAACGCTCCACCGTCTCGGCGTGAGGATCGCCTCGTTCACGCACTTCGGCCGGACCATGCTCGCCGACGGCTCGCTCGAGGACAGTGCAGGCAGCAGGCTCACCAAAGCCGGCGTCGAGGCGGTGGCCATGTGCGAGCGCCTCGGCATCACGCTCGACGTGTCGCACCTCGGCGCGACGAGCACCGATCATCTGCTCGAACTGGCGACCCGCCCGGTGATCGCATCCCACTCATCGGCGTACGCCGTGCGTGCCCATCATCGCAACCTCACCGACGACCGTCTCCGGCGCCTTGCGGCCACCGGAGGCGTCGTCGGGATCAACGTGATCGCGGCCTTCATCGACCAGGATGTCCACACGGTGCCACGCGTCATCGACCACATCGAGCACGTCGCCGGCGTGATCGGCGTTGAGCATGTCGGGCTCGGTCCTGACTTCTGCAAGGAAGTGTTCGACGAGATCAACGGACCCGGCTGGCGGCACATCGTCGACGGCGTCCAGATGAATCGGTACATACCCGGACTCGAAGGTCCGAGCGGCATACCGCTGATCACCGAGGAGTTGCTGCGTCGCGGCTGGGCCGATGGCGACATCCGTCAGGTGCTCGGCGGCAGCTTCCACACGTTGTTCTCGCGTGAGCTCGGGGTGCCGGGACCGGCGCGCGTCAGGGACGCGCCACACTTGCGTCGTGCTCTTCGGGATTGACGTCGCCCAGCAGCGGCAGCCCTTCGACGAGATCGTCAGTCGCGTCAAATTTGCTGAGGAGCTCGGCTTCGACGGCGCCTGGGGCTTTGACCACCTCGTCCCGATGTACGGGGAGGGTCCGGGTGAGTGCTTCGAAGGCATGACGACCCTTGCGGCGCTCGCCACCGCGACACGCCGCATTCGGCTCGGGCTGCTCGTCACCGGTGTGACGTACCGGCACCCCTCGATGCTGGCCCTCGAGGCTGTCACCGTCGACCACGCCAGTCACGGACGGCTGGAGCTCGCGCTCGGCGCCGCATGGTACGGACGCGAGCATGAGCAGTTCGGTATCGACTTCCCACCGCTCGGCGAGCGCTTCGACCGCCTCGAGGACACGCTCGAGATCATCACGCGCCTCATGACCGGCGACGTGGTCTCGTATCACGGCCACCACTTCCATCTCGATGCGGCGCGTGCACGGCCCATCCCCGTCCAGCAGCCGCATCCTCCAATCTGGATCGGGGGCAACGGGCCGCGGCGCACGCTGCCGCTCGTGGCTCGTTACGCCGACGTCTGGCACGGCGGCGGCAGCCCGGCGGAATTCACCGAGCACTCCGCCCGCATCGACATGCTCGCCGAGGAAATCGGCAGAGATCCCGCGACGATTCGCAGGGCATCATCGCTGTCGCTGTCAGAGCCCGACGCTGTCGTCCGCGCGAATATCGAAGCGATGCAGAAGGCGGGAACCAGTTACCTCGTCTGCGGATGGCCGGGCGAGGGCAGGGAGCGCGTGGAAGGGTTCGCGACGCGCGTGATGGCGGATTACGCGGGCTGACTCTCCGCAGACGGCATCCGCGTGCGGGATGGATGGTGCGGCGCTCACTCTCGACATCTTCACGACCAGGTCAGCGCCGTCGACGATGAGCGAAGCCATCCCAGAATCCTACGAGCGCCGACGGAGGCGCTGGAGAACACCGCAAGCGTTCTGTGAAGATCGCCGACTCGGAGACCCGCGCAGCGGTGCAGCCGTCGACCCATTGCATGATCGGATGCATTCGATCCGATGAGCCTGCTTGCTTCTCGGAGCGCCACCCCCGAGAATTGGTCGAGAGCGTCAAACGTGGCGCGGATTCGGGGGACTGACGAAGGGGAATCCAGGGTGCATATCGATCTCTACATAGCGCTGGCCGGCCTGATTGTGGGTGGCGCGGTCGGTCTCACAGGCATGGGGGGCGGCGCTCTGATGACCCCCGTGCTCGTCCTCGTGTTTCACGTGCAGCCGGTTGCGGCGGTCGCGAGCGATCTGGTCGCCTCACTGATCATGAAGCCCGTCGGCGCCGCGGTGCACGCGGGACGGGGCACTGTCCAGTGGGCACTCGTGGCATGGCTCGCCATAGGCTCGGTTCCCTCCGCCTTTTTCGGCGTCATCTTTCTCAAATGGATCGGGGACGGCACGCGCATCCAGAGCATCGTCACCGTCTCCCTCGGCGTGGTGCTGCTCGTGGCAGTCGCAGCCCTGGGGGTGAAGATGGTCATGGACCACCGAAGCCCGCAGGCGCCCGATGTCGATGCCAGATTGAGGGTGAGGAAGGCACCAACCCTGGCGGTTGGAGCGTCAATCGGATTCATCGTCGGGATAACGTCGGTCGGCTCTGGAACCCTGGTGATCATCCTGTTGCTCTTTCTGTACCCACGCCTGCGTGGCTCACAGATGATCGGCACCGACCTTGCGCAGGCGATCCCGATGGTGGGATCTGCTGCGCTGGCGCACGTTCTCTTTGGCGACTTCGCCCTCGGGCTGACTGCCTCGATCCTGATCGGGAGCATCCCCGGCGTCCTGATTGGCGCCACCGTCTCCTCGTATGCACCGACACTGTTCCTGAGGGGAGCGTTGAGCGCCGTATTGCTCGTCTCGGGGCTGAAGCTCCTGACAGTGCCCACCGCGGTCCTCGGGATTGTCCTGGTGCTCAGCGTGATCGGTCTGGTCGGTGCCTGGGTGCTCATGCGCCTCAGACGACGGACGCTCCTCGAAGTGTCCGGCGAATCCTCAGCGAAGGTTGCCGTGGACATGGAGCGCTCGAGCGGCTCCAAAGAGGCCGCCTGACGTCCACGGTCTTTCGGATAGGCGCCGAGCGCGACGGCTCGACGCCGCTCAACTGCCGATTCAGGCCAACCCGGGTGATCTGGTCCGGATCTTGAACCAGAACCAGAACAGCACCGACGCGCCACCAAACCCAACGAACAGCGCCGCGGTGAGCCAAATCGGTGCGCGTCCCCCAGATGCCGCGTGAGTCTGAGGCTGGACGATGACCTCGATGGTGCTGAATACCACGAGACCAAAGAGCGCGGTCCACACCCCAGCGTGCCACGCGGCGAGACGTTCACCGGGCAGGAAGCGCAACGGCACCAGCCCGATAACCAAACCAACCATGCCGCTCAGGAACAGCGCAGCGAAGAAGTTCTCGAGCAACGCGAGTGCGAAGCTCGTCGGATGCGAGGCTGAGGCGGTCTGCACCGGGACCCAAAGCAGCCACGCTGCGATGCTCACGATCAACGTGCCGACCGTGGACACGGCCACCTCGTGCCCTTCCTCACGTCGATTGAGCCGGCCGGTGAAAACAACGCCGCCGATGAGCCCGTACAGATAGCCCGGCTGAAAGTCGGTGAGCCGAGAGATGAGCACGCACACCGCGGCGATGAGCAAAGCGCTGGGAAGCGCGCGCACGTGCCACACACCGACCTTGTGACGCATCAAACGGTAGACGCCCGCCGCGACAGCGCTCACCGCCACTCCGGCGACGATCGCAAAAACGGCTCCAAGGAACAGCGCCAGCGAGCGTAGGTTGGGCCCGAAACGAGGATCGAGCATCGCCGCGAAGACGCCGCCAACGACCAGGACCAATGTACCGCTGACGATGGTTCGTACCAATGGTTGGACGTGTTCGCCGGTCCTCCACAGCCGCGCCGCCCACAAAAACCGTTGCTCCCACCATCCGCGAATGCGGTCGTGGTTCTCGTCATATGTCCGGTTGAACAACTGCGACGGGAACACGACAAACAGGATGAGCGCGACGGTGACCAGTGCGTTGACCAGAGCGCCGACGGGGGCCGCGAGGAGTGTCGCTGGGCTGGCCAGGGACCCGCCGACCGTGGAGAGCAAGGATGGCGGTGCGGGCGACGTGGAAGTCGAGACGCTGCCGAGCGTCAGCAGCGCGGGTACGTTGTTCCTGCCTCCCGCAGCGATGCACAACGATCGCGCCGGAGTGCATGCGAGCGCATACACCTCTGTCGGCACCTGCTGCATCTGTGCCCAACTCGCCCCTGCATTCACCGTCGACGCGATGACCGAATGCGAGAAGGCCTGCCCCACCAAAACGCACGTGGCCCCATGGCAGGCGATCTGCCAGTTGAAGGGGAAATTCGCCGAGCCTTTCGAAGCCGTCCAGCTCGCACCTCCGTCGGTGGTATGGATCGCGATGCCGGCACACTGAGTCACGCGCTGCCCGCCGCACTGATCGCCACCAACAACCCAGCCGTCTGAGTCCGACTGGAACTCGATATCAATCGTCTCGCTGTAGATCGCGGTGCACACGCCAAACCCGCTCGTGGGGCAGTCGCTCGATGAGGGCGGCGATAGGTTCCGCCAGCTGGCGCCAAGGTCCGACGTGAACCAGGCTCCTGGTCCTGCCGCCCAACAGTGCGTGAGGTCGATGCACCGCACCGTTGTGAGCCCACTGATCGGCACCGCTTCGGACTCCCATATCGCGCCGCCGTCGGTGGTGGCGATCACTGAACCGTTCTGCTTGTTTGTGATGTCACTACCCACCGCCAGGCACGACCTCGTCGACGCACAGCCGATCGATGTGATCGTCGAGCCACCGGGAACGTCGTCGAGACTCCAGGTTCGACCGCCGGTTCGTGTCACGAGCATCACGGTGGAGCCGTCAAGATTGGTGCCGGCGACGTAGCAGACCTGGGCCGATGGGCAGGAGATGGCGAAGTTGGCCAGACCCTGGGTTGAGGGCAGCGCACTGGACGTCCACGTCTGGCCACGATCGGCGGTGGTGGTGAGCACGCCTCCACCCAGCCCGACGCCGACCGCGTAGCACCGGGATTCGCTCGGGCAGGTTGCGTCGTAGTACGTCGCCGGGCCCGATGGTAGCTCGGCAGTTGGAACGTTGACGAAGCGGCCGTTCACCAGATCGGAGAGCCCAGCCGCATGAGCCGTTTCCGATATCGGGCCGAGGGCGATGAACGCCGCGCTCGCCGCGCCCACCAGACATGGCCAGCGTAAAAGGTGCACGCCGTTTTGGATGAGTTTCTGGATGCGGCGGAGCGGTTTCCCCCGGTTCACCCGCCGGAGCCGGGCGTCGCGTTGATCTGCGTTCCTGCCACGGGCATCACGACGTACTGGATGTTGTTCGGGCATGAGCCAGACCCGACGGGC
The DNA here is from genome assembly GCA_035532495.1 of Saccharimonadales bacterium (SeqCode). Taxonomy (GTDB): domain Bacteria; phylum Chloroflexota; class Dormibacteria; order Aeolococcales; family Aeolococcaceae; genus Palsa-851. Next base: position 5,644 of record DATKQX010000037.1, on the reverse strand, counting down.
GTGGATGCTGTCCGCCACTCCCCGGTGTCGAAGCCGTCACGGCGAGAGACACGACCTCGGTGCCGCACCCAAGGGCGCCGGCGTACGAACCGGTGTCAGGTCCACTGCCGGAACGGTGACCGCATCCCCCGCAAAACCGCGCACAATGCCTGGGCGCTCTCCACGGCCAGCTCATCGCGAGGGATTGTACAGGTCACCTGGCCTCCAAAATTGCCCCTGGCCGGCGTGGTTGGCCGGGGCATGTCTGCCCGGCGAGCACCCCATAGAATGATCTTCAAGAAGATGAGTGATCAACCGTGACCGCAACGCTGAGGCTGACCCATACAGCAATCGGAGCCGAGGTCCGGCGCGGCACGTACGACGTCGTGGTTGATGGGCAGCGTGCCGGATCGGTCGACATGAACGACACGATCGAGATACCAGTCCAGCCTGGACGTCACACCCTGCAAGTCCGCAGTGGCCGAAACTCCAGCCGAAGTGAGACCTTCGACGCAGCCGACAGCCAGACCGTCGCCTTCCGATGCACCGGAAAGAGTTTTCTGCCGATCTTCCTCGCGTCCTTCTTCGTCCCCAGCCTGGCGCTCCAGCTCCGACGTACAGCCGTTGATCAGTAATCGCTGAGTGGTGCGCGAAGGGCCACGCGTTTGGAAAACCTTATGCAATAAGGGAAAACGGAGTCGCACTGCGCCCGTTCCGCCTCGTTCTGCTGATCGAGATGAATGCGTGCAAGGTCTGGCGAGACGTTTGTGTTGCGCATGCTTTACGTCTTCGGCTTCAGCAGCGCATCGTCAGTCCCTGCCGCAGCCCGTTCATGGGTGATGTGGTCTCGTATGTCGTCCTCGCCGATGGGACGGACAGGGGCCTTGCGGGGGCGACCAGGAGGACGGCGCCCTCGCATGAAGCTTTCCAGATCCTCTGCATAGACGCCCCAGACGGGGCCGACCTTGATGCCGAAGAGTCGCTGGCTGACAAGCAACCGGCGCACATAGGCCGGTGAGGCGTGCAGCCTCGCGGCCGCTTCGACAACGGAAAGTGGATGGGAACCTATGATCGCCTCATCATACTAGCACGGCGTCGCAACAATTATCGGAACAACCTGCTACGTTGTGAGGGTCCCAGGACCGAGGCGAGAGCCGTCAAGGCGCCGGCCGGGGCGACCTTTCTCAGGGGTTGTCAGCCAGTTCCTCCACGTTTCTTCTTGGCCCTCCAAACGCGCATCCGTTGGAGGAGCACCCACATGGCTGTTGCAACCCGCCCCACCGAGAGAACTCGGTTTTTCAAGCCCTCGCCTCGCCTGCTGCTGATCAATGGCAAATTCGAGGAAGCCGAGAGCGGCAAGACGTTCGACACGCTCAACCCCGCCACCGACACGGTGCTCACGAGCGTCGCCGAGGGCGACGCACATGACATCGATCGCGCGGTGCGAGCTGCCCGACGCGCCTTCGAGCAGGGCCCGTGGAGCCGCATGACCCCCTCCGAACGCGGCCGCATCATGCACAGGATCGGTGACCTGATCATCGAGCACGCGGATGAGCTCGCCGAGCTCGACTGCCTCGACAACGGCAAAGCGCTGAGCGTGGCCCGCGCGGCCGACGTTCCGCTCGCCGCCGATCTGTTCTGGTACATGGCGGGCTGGGCAACGAAGCTCAACGGCGGCACCATCCACCCGTCGGTGCCCTACATGCCTGGCGCCGAATTTCATGCGTACACGCTGCGCGAGCCGGTCGGCGTGGTCGGCCAGATCATTCCCTGGAATTTCCCGCTGCTGATGGCCGCGTGGAAGCTGGGTCCGGCGCTGGCCACGGGCTGCACCGTGGTCCTCAAGCCCGCTGAGCAGACGCCGTTGTCGGCCGTGCGTTTGGGCGAGCTGATGCTCGAGGCCGGCCTTCCCGATGGCGTGGTCAACGTCGTTACCGGCTTCGGTGAGACCGCCGGCGCCGCACTCGCGGCACATCCCGGCGTCGACAAGATCGCATTCACCGGCTCCACCGAGGTCGGCAGACTGATCGCCAGGGCTGCCACGGGCAACCTGAAGAAGGTCTCGCTCGAACTCGGCGGCAAGTCGCCGAACATCATCTTTGCCGACGCGGACATCGATGCGGCGATCGCCGGCGCGGCTCAGGGAATCTTCTTCAACCAGGGCGAGGTGTGCTGTGCAGGGAGCCGTCTCTTCGTCCAGCAGGACCGCTTCGATGAGGTGGTCGAGGGTGTCGCCAAGGCGGCCAAGTCGATCAAGGTCGGGCCGGGGATGGACCCGGACACCGAGATGGGGCCGCTCGTGTCACGCGAGCAGTTCGATCGGGTCACCGGGTATCTGACCAAGGGTGAGCAGGCGGGCAATCGCGCGCTGACCGGTGGTCACGCCATCGACCGTCCGGGCTACTTCGTGGAGCCGACGGTGCTCGTGGACACCAAGCCCGACGATGTCGTCGTGCGCGAGGAGATCTTTGGACCCGTGATCGTGGCGTTGCCCTTCAGCGACGTCGAGGATCTCGCGCGCCAAGCCAACGACACCCCCTACGGCCTTGCCGCGGGCGTGTGGACCAAGGACATCTCGAAGGCCCACAAGCTCGCCAGCCGGATCAAGGCGGGCACCGTGTGGGTCAACAGCTACAACGTGTTCAGCGCTGAGCTGCCGTTCGGCGGCTACAAGCAGAGCGGCTGGGGTCGCGAGATGGGCGAGGAAGTGCTCTCCCATTACCTCGAGACCAAGTCGGTCGTCGTCCAGCTCTAGTCGCGTCATTCTCTGTGAACGTCGCCGTCGGGTTTTCCCCCAGCCCGGCGGCGACTCACTCGCGTGTGCCGATTTCGTCTGAGACTCGATCCTGACGTCATATCGTTATTCGACGTGAATGGTCCAGACACCGCACGCGCTTTCGCTTGGTGTGAAGAACCCGCGGTCGCCCTCAGCCTGTCGTCCTCGTGGCACAGCAGCATGGCAGTCCAGTAGTCTGACTCCACGAAACTCAGGACTCTGCATGGCGTCCGCAGTGCCGAGAAAGGGAATCGAACTCCCTCCTCAGCTTCCTCGAAACGATCGGAAGAAGCGCCGCTCGAACTCGAGGGAGCGGCCAGGAAGCACCACGTGACGCCGTAGCTGGACAGAGATATTGGCTCAATATTGGCCCAGTATTGGGCCAGCACCTCCAAGCGCCACGAGGGTGCGGGCTCGCCTGAGCGTCAGCGAACAGATCAAATCGGAAGTGCGTCTCGCGCGAGGATCAGGGACGCAAGACGCTGCCCCTCTACACGATGACGCAGAATCAGCCGCAACGCCACTGACCCACGATATGAAGCGACACCAATCCCGGAGTCGGTTCACCACCAACAAGCTCTAAATCGGCACTCACCGAGCCCGACCTTCCGTTTGTGCCACTGAGCGTCAGCGTGCCATCAGTTGATTGCCAGAGTCTGCCGGATACCTCTTCGAGGATCGCCACCTTGGTGGCCTTGTCGTTTGCCTCAAAGTACGGGTCGGGCCATGGCTTCAGTGCATATGTGTGCCGGCCGACGTAGTTACCGTCCACATTCAGGTAGAGGAAGTAGCTTCGAGTCGCCCCTTGGAGAGGGATGGTGTTCATCAGGTTCGCGCCCAACAGCACACATGGCAGCGGTTTGAGCGCCACGTTCACTTCAGCGCAGTCATCATAGGCGCCGGTTAGTTTGATCTCGGTTGCCCCGCAAGCCGGAAACCGCGGCAGCGGCGACGGCGAGGAGTGCTCGGTCGGGGAAGAAGGGAACAGCCGGCCGATCCCCCCCGTTACCAACCAGGAGCTGAGGCCGACCACGACGACCACAGCCGTCAACATGAGCCATGGTTTGGGCTGGCGCATCGGCTTTTAGATGTTGTGTTTCGGACGCTCAGCAAGTGTAGTCTGAACTCGTCAGCCAGCCGACGACCCGGGCTCGGAAGTCGTGCTACCGGGAGGCCACTTGTGGCGACATGACCGCTTCGCACCTGAGTGCGCACTGCTCTGTGGCGGGCTTCGGGTGAGCCCGCAGCCGATGGTTTATCAGCAGGATCGATCTGGAGCATCTGAAGCCCTTTGATCTGGTGACAGGACGCTCGTGTGGTCCGCGCGCGCGTTCTCCGGCCAATGCCGAAGCGCTCGCCGTCCGAATCTGAGCGTTCAGCCACGATGGTCGTCAGCCACCCGCCAAGGTTGTCGACATCCTCGGCTCCCGCTCGGCTCAAACGAACCCGGGCGTCCTGAACGGCGTCGTCGGCTTCCGCGACTGACCCCAGCATCCGGTACGCAGCGACTGACGCCTCTTCGTGTCACATTCCGCGGCCGCCAAGTGTCAATAGCAGAGTGACCCGAAACCCCAACCCCTACCACAAGGAGAGGAACTATGAATGCTCCAGTTGACACTCCAACGGCTGTCATCGAGAGGGCAACGCCCGATCCCACTCCCCCACCCCATGGCGGGGAGCCCTTTCTCGCTCCGGTCGAAAGGCCCAAGAGCCTGATCATGAGGCTGGTTTTCCTCTTTACAAAGAGAAAGTTCGGGAAGGTGATGGGCCCGCTGACCGTCTTCGCAGCTCGGATGCCTTCCTCCTTTGGAATGTTCTACGGCAAGGTGTCCACACTCGACAAGAAACTGCAAGTCCCTTGGGATTTGGTGTTGTTACTACGCGGACGAGTATCGAGCATCAACGGCTGCCTCTTCTGTTTCGACGCAGCCAATGCGTTCGCCCTCGAGAATCCCAAAACCGAGAAGAAGTTCGACGCGCTCAGCGAGTATCGGTCGAGTTCCCTGTTCATGGAGGCAGAGCGCTCGGCGTTGGATTACGTGACCGAGCTCACTCAAACCAAGGCCGTCGGCCGCGACACGTTCGCCAACCTCGCCAGCCATTACACAGAACGCCAGATCTGCGACATCGTCTGGATCGTTGCCAGCGAACACCTCTACAATTTGAACAACATCGGTCTCAATATCGGTTCGGACGGTATGTGCGATATCGTGAGACGAAAGAAGCTGGGGTAAGGGCCGTCTGTGTTGAGGTGAATCACCGACACGCACGTCGAGACCCGGGTGATCACCCTCGAATGCCCTTTGCAGGAAAGGTGATTAATCCCCGTTTGAGCACTACTCCACCTGGCGCGTAGGCGCTAACACACCTCGCACCATCCGCTACGCGACCTACTTGCGCGTCCGTCGACGAGACAGGTGTCGAACCTGCGACCACTGGTCCCCCCCAGGCCAGTCTTATTTACCGACGTGAAGCCGAGTTCAGCAACAGTGCTTTCATCGGCGAATGGCTGGAATGACGACTAGAGCACGGGTGATGGACTCTGGTGTCAGTGGCACAGCGCAGTAGGGCATCCTCCGCCGCTCGTCTACCTTTGAGTAACGTGGCGAACCCGCGCGCACCCTTGCAGGCTCTAGACGCACCTCAGCTTGGACGCACCATCACTCTGGCGACAGGATGCTGGCGTGGGGCGAGGTGCTTTTCTTCCAGCGGTCACGAGCGCCGTAAAGGTGTCCCACCGAAACCGGTGGTAGGGGATGGCCGTGCAGCGTCGGATAGCAGTCGGATACTCCGCCCGTCCTAGCCCCGAGGTGCGAAGAACTCGAGTGCGATGTTGTCGGGGTCTCGAAATGACAATGCCGAGTAGGAAGGTGCGTCCACGATGCCACC
>DATKQX010000036.1:0-2768 GCA_035532495.1 Saccharimonadales bacterium (SeqCode) | reverse complement strand
CGCAACCGGATATGGAGCACCTCACCTGTGTCTGAGCGGGTTGCCAGCAGCGGGTGGTAGCCACGCACACGGGTGTAACCGAACGCGGCGCCTTGCTTCTTGGGGCCGAACACCTCACCGACGAAGCTGTCAGCGTCAACGATCAGCCGCCCATCACCCGGACCGGCGCCAGCCGCCCACGCGCGTTTGAGCGACATCCCGAGGACACGGTCGAGCTGGCGGACATGCCCGAACGTGAACGACCTCAGGAACGTCCCGAGCGTCGACGGTGCCGCCACCCGGTGACCGAGCACGCGGGCAGTCTGCCCGCTGCGCAGCAGATCGCAATCATCAATGCAATCGGCGCCCAGCACCATCGCCGAAACGAGCGTCATCACCTTCCGGCCCGGGTTCGCTGCCCCAGGGCGCTCCCCAAGATCGACCGCTTCGTCGACCAGCTCCTCGACCCCGAGCCGCCGCGCGAGCAGCGCTGGCAGGATCACACCAGCGTTCGCAACGACCCGCTGATCATCGAACACAACACGCGCTGACTCGTTCACCATGAGGGTGACCTCCTGGATCAGGGCCGCGACAGGCGCAATCTGTCGCTACAAAGCCCGATTCAGGAGGTCACTCCACCGAAACCCTCGGACAGAACGGTTGCGGTAGGGACGGCCATTGCTGGCCGCCCCCCGCGCAGATCCCAGCGTGCGGAACTACCGCACTGGGCTCCTGCCTTGGGTGATGGCGGCGAATCGCTGCTCGGGCCAGGGATGCAGGATGCGAGGTAGAGGTAGCCATCGCTCAGCGAGGAGCCCCATCCGCTGCCAGGACATCCGGTGCTTCTGGCTGCGCCTTCGAAGCGTGCGCAGCCAGTTCCGGATGATCCCTTCACGGAAGGCGCGGAGCGCCTCGATGTTGTCGGGCACCGCGTAATAGCCGTAGTGCCCGCGCAGGACGCTGGCGAGCCACGCGCCCTGCTCAGGGATGGGCAGATGCATCCGCCGGGCCATCTCGCGTTTGATCGCGAGCAGCTTGGCGCGCATCCGCTTCGAGTCAGTGATCCGCCGCAGCTTGAACCGTCCCGTCTTCCTCGTCTTATCGCACGCATGCGTGAAGCCGAGGAACTTGAACGTCTCAGGCTTGCCGAGCCCACGAGCCTGCCGGTCCCGGGCGGCGTTGCGCCCGAACTCGATCAGCCGCGTCTTCTCAGCATGCAGCTGCAGGCCGAAATTCGTGAGCCTGTCGCGAAGCTCAGCCCAGAACCGCTCGGCATCCTCCCGATGCTCGAACCCCACCACGAAGTCATCAGCCCAACGCACGATCACAACGTCACCGTGCGCGTGCCGGGTTCTCCATTGGTGGGCCCAGAGATCGAGGACGTAGTGCGCGTAGACGTTCGCGAGCAACGGACTCGCCGATGCCCCTTGTGGAACGCCGTCGTCGATCGCCGTCCACGACCCGTTCTCGATGACCCCCGCAGCCAACCATTTCTGAATCAGCCGCAGGACCCTCTTGTCCGCGATCCGGTGCTCCAAGAACTTCAAAAGCCACTGATGGTCGAGGCTTCCGAAGTAGTCGCTGAAATCAGCGTCGAGCACCCAGTTCACCTTCTTGCCGACAATCCCGGTAGCGAGCGCATCCAACGCGTGATGCGGGCTGCGCCCCGGCCGGAACCCGTAGGAGAACCCGAGAAAGTCCGTCTCATAGATGGCGTTGAGCACCTCCACCACCGCCCGCTGCAGGATCTTGTCCTCCAGCGCAGCGATCCCGAGCGGCCGTAGCCGCCCATCCGGTTTCGGGATGAACACCCTCCGCGATGGTCTCGCCCGATACGCGCCCCCGTGAACCCGAGCATGGAGATCCTTGAGGTTGTCCTCAAGGTCCAGCCCGTAGTCCGCCCACGTGACCCCGTCCACCCCCGGCGCGGCCTTCGGCCGAAGCGCGAGATATGCCGCCCGCAGACGGTCGACGTCAACATGGTGCAAGAGCGCGGTGAACCGCGCTTCCTTATCCGTTGCTGCCACTCGGCGCACACGATCCAGCCCACTGAGCGCGCTCTGTCCGGCACCGTGTCCGGAGCGCGTTTCGCTGGTCGTGTTCCCCTTGACCGGTCCGCTTCCCTCCACCGACTCCGCCGCCCCGCCTTGGGCGTTGTTCGCCAGCTTCACAGGTACTACCAGACCGTCCGACTTCTCACGATCGTCCATCACGGGATTACCGCCAACGGCGTTCCCCGCACGACCCGCCCTTCCATCACAACAGGCGGGTGACCGTGAGACCTCCCGGTTCTCAGCATGAAGAGATCACGCGCATGCACGGGTTCTCCGACCCCGCGGGGTCCGATAACGGCTCGCGAAAACGCCGCCACCGATGTTGCCTTCCGCTGATCCACAGCACGTCGGCACCCCAATCGTGCCCATTTCGAGGCTGCAATAGCCGGCCTGCGCGCACCCCGACACCAACGCTTCGCTGCGCCCTCACGGAACGCCAACGCATGGGCAGGGCCATCGTGACTCGCTAAATCTTCGACGTAGGACTCTTCCATTCCCTTCTTCATGCCGGTTGTCCGGCGCTTTCGTGGATCCAGGCTAAGGCATCGCGTGCCGGCCACTCCGTGGCCGAGTGCCATATAGAGCGCTTGTCGGTCACAAACCACGCCGTGAGGAGCTCACCGAGCCGCGACGAGAAGCGCGACTCGAATTCCGTCAGTGCCGAGGCGATCGGACGCTCCTCCAGGATGGCAGCTAGCCACCACAGCTCGCCGCGACCACCGAGCCGTATGGTTC
>DATKQX010000035.1:0-36972 GCA_035532495.1 Saccharimonadales bacterium (SeqCode) | reverse complement strand
CAACCGGCAGCGCGATGAGGTCGATGATGATCCCGATGATCGCGAGGATCCCGATGACCAGGCCAAGCGTCTTTGCAGGGACGTTGAGCTTGATCGGCGGATCGGCAGCAAACGGCGGATCGGTCAGTACGTTGGCCATGGGTTCTGGTGTTCCTCCCGAGATTGGTGGTGCTGTGGCTCACGGGTGATTCAACGGGGCGCCACGTCCCCCGAGCGCGGATCGGTGGATTATGGAGTAATTCGGGGTCCCTGGGCCAGAGTGTCGCGGACAATGCGACGACGATCAGGATGCAGGCGTCTGAACACGGCTGCGGTGCAGAGCCCTGCAGCGGCGAGCAGTCCCAAGAAGATCCCGAGGCCGAGGGAGCGTCCTGTCGCCGTCGCGACAATCAGTTGGATGAGAACGCTGCCCATCGCGAGCGCGGCGGCCCCGGCGTAGGCGGTGGTTTGGGGAACGTACGGAGTGATCACGTCGTCCACGAAACCGCGTCCGATGAGCAGCATCAGGATGCTCAGCGCGATGGCGAGATAGAAGAGATCGCCGAGCAGCGACGCGCGAAACGCGTTGAAGGTGACGTGGGACCCGGCGACCGTGTAGCCGTACCAGGGGAGAAAGGCGACAACGAGGCCGACTACAGCCGATGCTGCCGCGATGGCCTCGGCCCTGTTGATGTGGCTGGGCATCGTGATGTCCTCGACTCGAACCGTGATGAGACACCCGGTCGCAGACGCGATGACCGGGATGGGTGAGGTTGGTTCGAGTGGATCGTATGCGGGGTTGGCCGAGGTGTCAACGCCGCCGGCGCGTTCTCGTCCCGGTATCGGGGCCTTTTGCCGGCGATCCCGGCGCCTGAGTACCCCCGTCCGGAGCGAACACCGGCGGCTTGCCGGCGACCAGCAGATCACCGAGCGTCCCCCATCCGAATCGCTCGCGGCCACGCCGCACCAGCTCGACAAAGCAGGCCGCCGTCGCCTCCGCATCGGCCAGCGCGTGGTGCGGCTTGCGATGCACGACGCCGAGCTCGCGGCAGAGTCGCTCCAGTCCGATGGTGTCACGCAGGTCGAAGAGTTTGGCCGCGAGACGCGTGGTGTCGACGTTGTCGGCGTCGAGATTTGTTCCGATGGCGCGGCTGATCAAGCGCGTATCGAACGCGTCGGCGCTGTGCTCCACGAGCACCGCTCCCTGCGCGAATCGCTGGAACCGCTCCACCACCAGCGATACGGGCGGCGCGCCGTTCAGGGCTGCCGCGTCGATACCGTGAATGCGTCGGGCGTACGGGTTGATCCGATCGTTGCTGTGCACGAGCGTCTCGAAGCTCATGCGGTGCTCATGCATCGTGAAGGCCACCGCACCGAGCTCGACGAGGTGATGCGGTGACTGACCGGTGGTCTCGCAGTCGAGCGCCACGAAGTGGAGCGCATCGATCGGCGTCTCGGTACTGGGTCGGCCGGCTGCTGCCCAGGAATCGGCCGTGTCGTCGAGCGTGGCGAAAGGCTCGGCTCCCGCCGGACCGAGGCGTGCCATGAATTTGTCCCCCGTGGGGACCCTCCCTCGGCGGCGACCATATCGCCGGCGAGTTTCCATATCACCCCCATCGTAGAGCGCGGGACCGGGGGACCCGGTGCGCGAGCACCCCCAACCTATACTCGCTCGTGATGCGACTGGTTGCTTCCGGGCTGAGCTTTCGCACCGCTCCAGTGGCGGTACGAGAGGCCGCCGCCATCCCGGCGGCGCGTGCTGCAACCATCCTGCGCTACCTGGTGGGCCATGCCGGTCTGGTTGGCGCGGCGGTGCTGTCGACGTGCAACCGCACCGATTTCTACATGGTGTGCCCCGACGAGCTCAGCGCTGACGTCGCGCCCCGACTCGCCCGATATCTCGACCCGGGAGGAGCGCGGGGGGTCGCGAGCCACATGACCACGAGCGTCGACCGCGACGCCGCGCTGCACATGTTCCGGGTGGCGAGCGGCCTCGAGAGCATGATCGTCGGTGAGGCTCAGGTACTCGGGCAGTTCAAGGCAGCGCACCGCGTCGCCAGTGAAGCCGGGACCGTCGACGCACGACTCGACTACGTGATGCGGCGCGCGATCTCGACGGCGAAGCTTGTTCGTACCGACACGTGGCTCGGGCGCGGATCGGCGAGCCTGAGCGAGGTCGCTGTGGAGTGCGCGCGGACTGCGGTGCAGGACCTCGACGGCAAGGGCGTGCTGCTCGTCGGCGCCGGAAGGATGAGCAAGCTCGCGGCTGGGCGTCTGCGCGATGAGGGCGCGCGGATCATGACCACCTCCCGTGGCGATTCGAGCCGGCGCCTGGCGCGGAGCATCGGCGGTGAGCAGATCGCGCTCGACAGTCTCGCGCAGGTGGCGGACCGGGTCGACGTGATCATCGCGTCGACGGACAGCACTCGCGTCGTGCTCGACGCGCCGGCTATCGAGGCGCTGCAGCAACGGCGCGCGCATCGGCCACTCTGCATCGTGGACATGGCGGTGCCGCGCGACATCGACGCCGCGGCGGGCGCCATCACCGGAGTCACCCTCATCGACATCGATGAGCTCGGCCGCCGCGTGGAGGCGCGGCTCGACGAGCGCCGCGAGTCCATCCCCGCTGTCGAGCAGATCATCGATGCGGAGCTCGATCGCACCGTCATGGCGATCAGTCAGCGCGACACCTCCGCACCGGCGATTACCGAGCTGGTGGAGTGGGCCGAGGCGCTCCGGGCACGGGAGATCGAAAGAACCTTCGGCGCCGCAGACGACCTGGATGCGGAGACACGGGCGCGTCTCGAGGTGCTGACGCGCAGCATGGTGCGGAAGCTCCTGCACGGGCCGGTGACGCGGCTTCGCGAAGCGGCGGGGGATCCGGCAGCGACGCTGGCGATCCGCGAGGCGTTCCGGCTCGACCGGTGATGCCGCCCGCCGAGACGTCGCTCTTGCGGCTGGCGACGCGCGGGAGTGCGCTTGCGCGCGCCCAAGCTTCGATCGCCGGTGAAGCGCTCGTGGAGGCCGGCGGCGTCGAGATCGAGACCCTCGTCGTGCGGACCGAAGGCGACAGAAGGACCACCGCTCCGATCGAGCAGTTGGAAGGTCAGGGCTGGTTCACCGCCGAACTGGAACAGAGCCTCATCGACGGACGTGCGGATGTGGCGGTGCACAGCGCCAAGGACCTGCCTTCGGCTCTCGCCGCTGGCCTCGCGCTCGCGGCGTACCTGCCCCGCGCCGATCCCCGAGATGGCGTGGTGTCCACCGGCGGCCGCACGCTCGCTCAGCTTCCGGACGGCGCAACGATTGGGACCGGTAGCGCTCGTCGCGCCGGGCTGCTCGCCGCGCTGTACCCGCACCTCCGGCCGGTCGCGATTCGGGGCAACGTCGACACGCGTATCCGCAAGCTCGAAGCCGGCGAGTTCGACGGGCTGGTGCTGGCGTGCGCGGGGCTCGACCGGCTCGGCATCGGAGATCGATGCACCGAACGCCTCGACCCGGTCATCTTCGTGCCTTCGCCCGCGCAGGGCGCCATCGCGCTCGAGGTCGTCTCCGGCTCCGCTGCTGCCCAGCGCTGCGCGGCCGTCACGGATCCGGCGACGACGGCAGCGGTGATCGCCGAGCGCGCGGTGCTGGCAGGTCTCGGCGGCGGCTGCCTGCTCCCGCTCGGCGCCTGGGCGCGTATCGAGGACGGACGGCTGCACCTGGTGGCGACGCTGGTCCAGGACGGCGCCCTCCGCCGGGCCGAGGCGACAGGCAGCGTGGAGGACCCGCTGACGCTGGGTGCTTTGGTGGCGGGGCGCCTGCGATGACCGCCTCGCTCCCACTGGCAGGGCGCCGGATTCTCGTCACGAGAACGCGCGAGCAGGCCGGCGGACTTGTCGATCGCCTGCACGGGCTCGGTGCAAGCGTGGTGGTCGTGCCCCTGATCGCGACCGAGCCTGTTGCGACGCCGGAGGAAATCCTCCGGACCGCGAATGAGATCCGCGCATCGGCGCCGCCGCGATGGGCGGCATTCACGAGCGCGACTGCGGTCCGCCTCGTCGTCAGGGCCGCCGGCGCCGAGGTGGTCGGCGGGATGCAGGTCGCAGCGGTGGGCCTCGCCACCGCTGACGCGCTCGGGGAGGCCGGCGTGACGCCGGACGTGATTGCCTCCGACCCCGATGCGGACGGCCTGGCGGCCTCGATGCTGACCCGGGGGATGGCAGGTGCAACCGTGTGGTTTCCCTCCGCGGACGCCGCGGCCGCGACGCTCCCGGCTGCTCTCACCGGCGGTGGCGCCACGGTGATCGTGCAGTGCATCTACCGGAGCGTCATGCCCGCCGCAGCGCCCGATCGGCTTCGCGCGGCACTCGGCATGGGGATCGACGCGATCACGCTGACGAGTGGCAGCACGGCGCGCAACCTGACTGCGGCACTCGGCGACACGCACCTGCCTCCCGGCATCCTCATCGCGTGCATCGGCGAGCAGACGGCCGCCGAAGCGCGGGCCGCCGGCCTCAGGGTCGGCGCCGTCGCGCCCACGGCTTCGGCGGAAGGGCTCGTTGCCGCAGTGAGGGGGTGCCTCGCCCCTCAGCCGCTACGCTGACGCGCGTCATGGGATTCCCGCTCGACCGACCCCGCCGGCTGCGCCGGACCCCGGCACTGCGCAACCTCGTTCGCGAGACGCAGCTCAGCGCGGGCCACCTCATTCATCCGGCGTTCGTACGCGAGGGCCTGCAGACACCGACGCCCATCGGCTCCATGCCCGGGCAGCAGCACGAGAGCATCGAGTCGCTCTGCGCGACGGTGGAGGAGACCATCGCGCTCGGCATCGGAGCCGTGCTCCTCTTCGGTCTGCCGACTGTCAAGGACGCGCAGGGCTCCGGAGCCTACGCCGAGGATGGCGTCGTGCAGCAATCGATTCGCGCGCTACGTCAACGGTTTGGCGATGCGTGCGTGATCATCGCGGACTGCTGTCTCTGTGAATACACGGATCACGGCCACTGCGGCTTCCTGCTCGAGGACGGCACGGTCGACAACGACGCGACCCTCGAGTTGTATGCGCGAACGGCTGTCGCGCAGGCGGCGGCAGGCGCGGACGTCATCGCGCCGAGCGGCATGATGGACGGCCAGGTGGCGGCGATACGCGACGCCCTCGACACGTCGGGATACACCGACACGGCGATCCTCGCCTACAGCGCGAAGTTCGCGACGGTGCTGTACGGACCGTTCCGCGAGGCAGCCGAGAGCACACCGCGCCAGGGCGACCGGCGCTCGTACCAGATGGACTCCGCGAATCAGCGAGAGGCGGTACGCGAGGCGATCCTCGATGTCGAGGAGGGCGCAGACATGGTCATGGTGAAACCTGCGCTCACGTACCTGGACGTTGTCGCCCGGGTCCGCGACGCGACCGACCTGCCCCTTGCGGCGTACTGCGTCAGCGGCGAATTTGCGATGCTGCACCACGCTGCGGCGGCGTGCGCGTTCGACGAGCGTGCGGCGGTGCTGGAGGCGCTGGGCGGCATCCGGCGCGCGGGTGCCGACATGATCATCACGTACCACGCTCGTGCCGCGGCGCGATGGCTTCAAGAAGGAAAGGAGTAGTCGGATGGCTGACCAGGGCGGCATGCAGAATCGCCTTCCGGTGGTGATCGGGTCGGGTGTGGTCGTGGTCATCGCGATCGTTGCGATCGCCTTTGGCGTGAACAACGCGAGCTCCCCGCTCCCCGCGGTGGTGAGCCCGACGCCCACGGCGGTGGTTCCGACACCGAGCGCAACACCGTCGCCGACTGCCGCCCCGACGATTCCATTCGCATCATGCTCGAGCGCGACCTTCGGACCGGTCCTCGCGCCGATCAATCCGCCGGCAAGCGTGCACACCTACGCCGCGGCGCCTGCGATGACGATCGACACGACCAAGCTCTACCAGGCGACGATCACCACGAGCAAGGGCGCCATCGTCCTCTGCCTGCAGCCGAATCTCGCGCCGAACACCGTCAACGTTTTTGTGACGCTCGCGCGCAACCACTTCTACGACGGCATCCCGTTCCACCGCGTCGTCGCGAGTTTCGTCGTCCAGGGGGGCGATCCGCAGTGCATCGGCGCCGTCCCGGCAGCACCCGCCACACCGTCACCGACATGCGGCGGTGGCGGTCCCGGATTCCAGTTCAACGACGAGCCCGTGCATCAGTCGTACGTCAAGGGCTGCGTCGCAATGGCCAACAGCGGCGTCAACACCAACGGCTCGCAGTTCTTCATCTGCTCGGCCGACGACTCGACGCAACTGCAGCCGCTGTACAACCTTTTCGGCCAGGTCGAGTCCGGGATGGATGTCGTCCTGAAGATTGCGCAGGGCGACATCATGAAGTCGATCACGGTGAAACAGCAGACCTAGCCGAGGCGCGACGGACGGGGCACGACACGAGGGCAAGACATGAGGGATCGCAACGCCCGCGCGCTGCGCGAGCGCGCCGAACGCGTGATGCCGGGGGGTGTTGACAGCCCTGTTCGCGCCTATCGCGCCGTCCCCGGCGTGCCACCGCACATCATCCGCGGGGCCGGTGCGCACGTCTTTGACGCGGACGGCAACGACTTCACCGACTATGTCCTCGCGTACGGGCCGCACATCCTTGGTCATCAGCCGCCCGAGGTGCTGGCCGCGGTCCGCGCGCAGCTCGAGCGCGGGATCGCGTACGGCCATACCGTCGAGCTCGAGGTTGAGCTCGCGGAGCGGATCATCGCCGCCGTCGCGTCGGTCGAGATGGTGCGCTTTGTCACCTCGGGCACCGAGGCGGCCATGTCGGCGGTGCGGCTCGCCCGCGGCGCGACCGGCCGGGACCGGATCGTGAAATTCGCCGGGGCGTATCACGGGCACGCCGACGCGCTGCTCGCCGAGGCGGGCTCCGGCGTCGCGACCCTCGGCATCCCCGGATCCCCCGGCGTGCCTGCGGCGGCTGTCGCCGGAACGACGGTGCTGCCGTACAACGACCTCGACGCGGTCACCCGACTGTTCGCGACCGACGGCGAGCAGATCGCCGCGGTGATCGTGGAACCGGTCGCAGGGAACATGGGATGCGTCCCGCCGGTTCCGGGGTTTCTGCACGGACTTCGCGAGCTGACATCCAAAAGCGGTGCTTTGCTCGTACTTGATGAGGTGATGACCGGATTCCGCGTGGCATACGGGGGCGCGCAAGCGCTCTACGGCATCCGCCCCGACCTGAGCCTCTTCGGCAAGGTGATCGGCGGCGGGCTGCCGGTCGGCGCGTACGGTGGCCGCCGCGATCTCATGGAGCAGATCGCCCCGGCCGGTCCCGTGTACCAGGCGGGCACCCTGTCCGGAAGTCCGCTTGCGATGGCGGCGGGGTGCGCGGTGCTCGACGTGCTCCACGAGCATCCGTCGCTGTACGCGGATCTGGAGCGTCTCGGCGACCGCCTTGCCACCGGGTTCCGCTCCGCCGCTGCGGACGCCGGGGTGGCGTGTGCGGTCGGCCGGGTCGGCAGCATGATCACGCCGTTCCTCGCGATCGAGGAGGCACGGTCGTTCGACGAGGTCAAACGGGCGGATCGGGAGCGTTTTGGCGACCTCCACGCCCGCTGGCTCGACGCCGGGGTCCTCTGGCCACCGTCCCAGTTCGAGACGGCGTTCCTGTCCACAGCGCACAGTGATGCCGACCTCGACCGCACAGTCGAGGTCTTCGCCGCGACGCTCAACCATCGAGAAAATTGATCTCAGGGGCTCAAGAAACCACGTGCTATATTGGAGGCTGACATGCTCAGTGGAATAGGCGGACATCTGCCGGAAATCATCATCGTCCTGGTGGTGATCCTGATCATCTGGGGACCGGGGAAGTTGCCGGACGTCGGCGCTGCGATGGGCAAGGGCATCCGTGAATTCCGGAAGGCCTCGTCCGACGCGCACGACACGGTCGTCGGTACCAGCACGACGCCCACGGCACAAGCCGCGCAGCCAGCACAGCCGGCGCCCGTGGCGCAGGTCACCGCGCCGCTCGGCGCTCCTGTGCAAGGCGAAGCGGTTCCGCACCAGCCAACAGTCTCCGGCTGACGCTCCGCCCGCGCGGACGCTGACCAAGGGCACGTAAGGTGCAGAGAGTGGCCGACGACGAGCGGCGGATGACCATCGTCCAGCACCTCGAGGAGTTGCGGCGCGTCCTCATCTGGGTGATGGCGTCGTGGTTCATCGGGACCGCGATAGCTTTTGTTTTCAACGGGTTCTTCCTGACGATCCTGCTGCACCCGCTGCATTCGGTTCTCGTCAACTCGCACAGCATCATCCCGAACGGCGAAGCGATCATCACGACACCCACCGAGGGGCTGACGGTCCCGCTGAAGATCTCGGCGGTGGTCGGCATCGTCATCGCGCTGCCGATCATCCTCTGGCAGGTCTGGAACTTCGTCTCGCCGGGGCTCCGCCCAAAGGAGCGGAAGTTCGTCGGACCGTTCATCGCCAGCGCCCTGTTGCTGTTCGCCGCGGGCTCCGTGTTCGCGTACTTCATCATGCCGCTCGGGCTGAATTTCCTCACCAACTTCCTGAGCGGGCACGCGGTCTATTTCCCTGACATCAACGCGTATATCTCGTTCTTCCTCATCGTCTGTTTCGTCTTCGGCCTCACCTTCGAGATGCCGGTGGTGATCGTGCTGCTCGGCCTGCTCGGCTTCGTCTCATCGAAGAAGCTCAAGGGCTGGCGCAAGATCTCCTACGTTGGGATCATCGTCATGGCGCTCGTGATCACGCCGGGGGCGGATCCGTTCACGCCGACGGCGCTGGCGATTCCGCTGGTCCTGCTGTACGAGGCGTCAATCCTGGTGCTGCAGCGCATCTTCCGGCGCTGATCCTCCGGCCCCGGCGAGGACAGTCGATACACTCCGCGCCATGCGCCCAGATCAGCGAGCCCCCGGCGACCTCCGACCGACGACCATCGAGCTCCACACCCTCCCGTACGCCGAGGGCAGCGCGCTGATCACCGTGGGCGAGACCCGCGTGCTCTGTGCCGCGACCGTGGAGGAGCGAGTGCCGCCCTTCCGCAAGGGGACCGGCCGCGGCTGGGTCACCGCCGAGTACGCGATGCTGCCGAGGAGCACGCAGACCCGTACCGAGCGCGACGGCCGCAAGGGCCGCGTCGACGGACGCGTCCAGGAGATCCAACGCCTCATCGGACGCAGCCTCCGTGCCGCGGTCGACTTCGAGGCACTCGGCGAGCGGAGCATTCTCATCGACTGTGACGTGCTCGTCGCCGACGGTGGGACGCGCACCGCCTCGATCACGGGCGGCTACGTCGCGCTCGCCCTGGCGGTCGGCCGGCTCCGGGCGGCACGAGCGCTCCGCAGCGATCCGCTGCGCTGGCCGGTGGCCGCGGTCAGCGCCGGAATCGTCGCCGGCGAAGCGCGCCTCGATCTCTGCTACCTGGAGGACTCGGCAGCCGACACCGATATGAACTGTGTCGGATCCTCCGACGGGCGGTTCATCGAGTTGCAGGGCTCCGCGGAGCAGGAGCCCTTCTCGCGCGAGGAGTTGGACTCCCTCCTCGGCCTCGCCGGCGCCGGGCTCCAGCGGCTGTTCGCCATCCAGGCGGAGGTGCTGCGCGGCGCGGCGTGACCCGTCCGGTCCTCGTGCTCGCGACTCGCAACCCCGGCAAGATCGCCGAGCTCCGCGACATGCTCGCCGGTCTTCCCTGGGAGGTCCAGGGCCTCGACGACGTCGGATTCCATGAGAAGCTCGACGAGCCCGGTCCCGGCTATCTCGAGTCCGCGCTCGCCAAAGCCACCGTGGTGTGCGCGGCCACCAGCCTGCCGGCCCTTGCCGATGACAGCGGCATCGAGGTGGATGCGCTACGCGGCTGGCCGGGACCGCTCTCCGCGCGCTGGATGGGTGAGGGCAAGAGCGACGCCGACCGGATGGCGGGCCTCATCGCCGAGGTGGCGAGCCGGACGCCGTCGGATCGAAGTGTGCGCTACGTTTGCGTGGCGGCCCTCGCGCGCCCCAACGCCGAGCCGGTAACCGCTCGCGGCGAGTGCCTTGGGACGCTGATCGACGAGCCCCGCGGCAGCAACGGGTTCGGGTACGACCCGGCGTTCCTGTCCAAGGATCTCGGGATCACGTTCGGCGAGGCATCCGACGAGGCCAAGGCACGGGTGTCGCATCGGGCCCGGGCGATCGCACGCCTCATCGAGTCCGGCGTCTTCGAGAGCTCCTGAGCGCGGTCACCCCGCGGGAATCGCAGCGCCGGTGACGATCCCCGCGTCATCGGAGAGCAGCCACTCGATCACCGCGGCAACGGAGCCCGGCGTCACCCATGAGGCACGATCGGCCTTTGGCATCGAGGCCCGGTTGGCCGTGGTGTCCATCGTCCCGGGCAGGACGCTGTTCACCGTGATCCCATGGCTGTGCAACTCGGCAGCCATGACCTGGGCGAGCCGGAGCACCGCTGCCTTGCTGACCTGGTAGGCGGCCTGGCCGCGCGCGACATCGATTGCCGCCTTCGACGCGACGAGGACGATGCGTCCGCCCGACCCCGCGGCGATCATCGATTGCGCAGCCGTTCTGGCCAGGCGCCACGGGCCGAGCAGGTTGCCGCGGAGCATCGCGTCGATGCCGATGTCGTCCGTCTCGTGGGCTTTGCCGCCGGCATACCCACCGGAAGCGGTCACCGCCGCGCGCCACGGGCCGATCGCCTCGACAACGCCACGGAGCCTCGCGACCGACTCAGCGTCGTCGAGGTCGCACTCGACGACGGTGACGCCATCCTGCGGCCGGACGCGGTCTGGGTGACGCGCGGGGATGACCACGGTGGCACCGGCCGCAACGAGGCGGGCCACGACGGCGCTGCCGAGGGCCCCGCCACCGCCGCCGACGACGGTGACTCCTTGCGGGAACTGGACGGGCACAATGCTTCCTCGTGGACCCACGGCCTGAGCGGATGTTCCGGCCGGAGGCCGTGCTCCGCGCCGGGGTCGCCATCTTCGCGCTCATCGCCGCCGGTCTGGCGGCGCTCCTCATCACGGCGCACATCGAGACCGTCGATCCGAGCAAGCTCCCAGCCGTGCGGCCGCCGAAGGCGAGTGCGCCGACACCGGTGCCGTCGCCGCTCACCGATCTCGGGCGCGCCGATCTCGGCGGTGTGGTCACCATCCAGGTTGAGGTGCAGCTCAGCAACGCGGAGTCACTTGGCACCGGATGGATCTTCGACAGCAGGGGCGACATCGTCACCAACGCCCACGTGATCAGCGGGCACGTCGCCATCCGCGTCACGGATCGGGATGACCGAACAGCGGTCGCAGTGGTGCTGGGGACCGACGCCACCGCGGATATCGCGCTCCTCCGTCCGGAGGGCGTCCTTCCGGCGCAGGAGCTGCCGGTCGACGCCACGGCGCTGGTGAAGGTGCCGGCGAGCGTCATCGCGCTGGCCTCCAGTACCGCGACGGGCCACGGCGACATGACACCGGAGACGGTCATCGCGCTGCACGAGGATGTGCCACTCGCGCCCAACGGTGGCGTGAACCAGGGTCAGGTCGGCCCGCAGGTCTACAACGACATGCTCCATCTGGAAGGGGAGCACATCTACGAGGGCAACAGCGGTGGGCCTGTGCTCGACGCGACCGGCCATGTCGTCGGCATCCTGACGCTGGCGAGTCCCGGCTCACCGGACGCCTACGCCATCCCGATCAGCCGCGTGCTCGCGGAGCTGACGCGGTGGTCGCAATCCGGCTGATTCGGCCGCGTATTGGGTATCGTCATCTGTGACGAGGGCGTGCACCGATTGCCCCCAGGAGTTCCATCACCGTGCCAACACGCGACTTCGACATCGCCATCATCGGCGGCGGCCCCGCTGGGCTCACAGCCGCGCTGTACGCGGGCCGCAACCGCGAGCGCGCCGTGATGCTCGAAGGCAAGGCGCCGGGCGGGCAATTGCTGAACACCGAGCTCATCGAGGATTACCCGGGATTCATGTCGATCCTCGGCGTCGACCTCGCAACCGTGATGGAGCAGCAGGCCGCGCACTTCGGCACGGAGCTGGTGCGCACGGAAGTCCGCGCCATCAAGCTGCTGCCGGACGGCCTGAAGATGATCGAGACGTATGAGGGCGACTATCAGGCCGCGGCGGTGATCATCACGGCCGGCGGCAATCCGCGCAAGCTCGGCGTGCCGGGTGAGGAGGAGTTCGCGGGTCGCGGCGTTTCCTACTGCGCCGTCTGCGACGGCGCCTTCTTCAAGGACGTGCACCTGGGAGTGGTCGGCGGCGGCGACGCCGCGGTGGAGGAGGCGCTCTTCCTCACCCGCTACGCGAGCAAGGTGACGATCATCCACCGGCGTCGCCAGTTCCGTGCGCAGCCGATTCTGCTCGACGCGGCTCGCAAGCATCCGAAGGTCGAGTTCCTCACGGACACGGTGATCGAGAGCATCGACGGCGATGTCAAAGTGAGGCGCTTGTCCTTGCACAACCTGGACTCCGGGCGGCGCACGCAGCTCGAGGTCGGCGGCGTCTTCGTTTTCGTCGGCTTCATCCCCAACACCCAGCTCGTCGATGCGCACATCGATCATGACAAAGCCGGCTATTACTTGACGGACCCCATGACGATGATGACGAATGTCCCCGGCATCTTCGCGGCAGGCGATGTGCGCAGCCAGTTGACGCGGCAGATCACTACGGCTGTCGGCGACGCGACCACCGCGACCATCGCGGCGAGCAAGTGGGTGGAGGAGTGGCGTCGCGGCCGCGATGACACCGCTGCAGAGCTGGTCGATGCCGCCGCGCGCGGCGTCGCCTGACCCACCCAGCGGATGAGCATCACCACCGGTCACGGTGACGGCGGCGAGACCGGCCTCCTGTACGGCGGTCGTGTGCCGAAGGACGACATCCGCACCGAGGCATACGGATCGCTCGACGAGGCGATCTCGGCGTTGGGGCTCGCGCGCGCCCTGACCGACGATCCGCACCGCGCCACGCGCCTGCTCGAGCTGCAACGGGAACTCTTCATCGTCGGCGCGGAGCTCGCCACCGGGCAGGGCCATCGCGCCGACCTCGAACGTCATTTCAACGTGGTGACTGCCGAGATGACGGATGCGCTCAAGCGTGAGATCGTCGAGCTCGAGGCACGCGTCCCGCTGCCCGGAGGTTTCGTGATCCCGGGCGGCACGCCCGTAGGCGCCGCGATCGACATGGCCCGGACGCTCGTCCGCCGCGCGGAGCGCCGGACCGTGACGCTGCAACGCGCCGGCGAGCTCGAGAACTCTGAGGTGTTGCGCTACCTGAACCGCTGCTCAGACCTGCTCTTCATGCTCGCGCGTGAAGCGGAGCAGGGCGCCACCGTGGCCTCTGGCGGCCAGCGCCGCCGCGAGGACCGACGGTAGAACGCTAGGCGGCGGGCGCGCCAGGTTCAGGGACGCGGCGCGGCGGCCGGGACGGTCGGTCCGTCGAGCAGGCGCATGCAGCGCAGCGCGAGCCAGAGGTGGTGGCGCTGCGCCGGATCGTCGGTGTCGATCCCGAGCTGGCGCAGCCGGCTCATCCGGTAGACGACGGTATGGCGGTGGACGCCCAGGCGCTCGGCGGCCTCGCCGATGCTCCGGCTGTCAAGGAGCGCCTCGAGCGTCGCGACGAGTTCGAGGCGGCGGCTCGGCGTCCCTGCTGCGAGTGGACCGAGGACGCGATCCACGAAGCCCTGCATCGCGTCCATGTCGGCTGTCAGCGCCGCGAAGATCCCGACCTCGGCATCGGTGTGGACGCTGCGGTCGGGATACAGGCGACGGCCGACGTGGAGCGCGCGTCGCGCCTGCTGCGCCGCCGGCGCCACCTCGTCGAGCGTGACGGCGACGGGCCCGACCCCGAAGACCACCGGGCCGACTGCGGCACAGAGCCGGGCCAGGTCGCGACCTTCGGGCACGAGCGCTATCCAGAGCCCGGGGTCATCGCCGATGAGGTGAGCGCCCTCGGCGCGCCAGACGTCCTCGAGCTCACGCTCAGCCTCGACCGTCGGCACCGCGCACGCGACGACACGGTAAGGAGGAAGGAGGGTGAGCTCGGCGGATGCGGCGGTGCGGCGCAGTTCCGGTGAGGCGTCACCGCCCAGCAGCCGCTGCAGGATCCGGTCGCGGTCCCTGTCGCGCTGGCGGAGGAGCCGTTCGCGCGTTTCAAGGTAAGCGCGACCCACAGCGGCACTGATCTCATCGAAATATTCGAGGACCGTGCTGGTCACGCCGATCACCGTGCTTGGCGGGACGTCGTTCAGGAGTGCCGGCTGGCCGATGACCTCATCCCAGAGCACCCGCGCCGCGAGCCGGTAGGCGCCGAAGACGAGTTCGAGCGGGACCTCGAGCTCCGCCTGTTGCGCGCCCATCGAGCCGAGCCGTTCGAGGTCGCCCGCCCGGAGGCCGCGTCCGTCGCGGAGCAGCCGGACAAAGGTGCGAAGCGCGTCCCGGCACGCTGCCGTGACCGTCCGGAAATATCCGAGGGTCCGGAAGCGGCTGTCGGGCAATGAGATCCCCGAGAGAATCTGCCGCGTCATCCGCCGTGCGATCACGTCGACCTCTCCGAGCAGGCGAATGGCGACTGCAGGCGGAAGAGTGGCCGCGACGGACAACCGGAGGTCCGGAGCCTTGGTCAACTGGGCCATATTGTCCTCTGTGCACAAATCCTGGCATGTACGCTGCATGACATTGCCCATGCTTTGTGCGTGACAGAGAAAGTATGCTGCTTCCAATGCTCTACGACGACCTGTTCATCCGCCTTGAGCGAGCACGCTGGACCCTCAGCGGCGACATCCCGTTCGACGACATCGATCCGAGCCTGCTGAGCCCTCAGTGGATCAGCGATCTTCGGAGCATCTGCCTCACCGAGCTCTCGGCGCTCTACGCCACCGAGATGTTCCTTCGAGACTTCTACACGGACATCGACTTCTGCAGCTTCATCTCGATCTGGTTCTACGAGGAGATGAAGCACCATCTGACGTTGCGGAAGTACCTGGAGAAGTGTGGCGAGACCTTTGACGAGAGCAAGCTGCCGGAGCTGCGGCTGACGTTCGCGCCCGGGCCGGCCATCGAGACGCTGACCATGCATTTCTGCGGCGAGCAGCGCCTTGCGCATTGGTACACCGCGTTCAGCGAGAAGGCTCCTGAGCCCGTCATCCGTCAGATCTTCAAGATCCTCGCAGCCGACGAGTTGCGCCACGCCGCGTGCTACGCGAAGTACATGCGGCGCGCGGTGGCGAACAAGCCGGACGTTCTGCCCGACATCCTGAAAATGTCGCTCTGGATGATGCGCAGCACGAACGACGCGCCGAAGCATCCAACGACGATCACCGAGCCCTCGGTCGTCGGCCAGCTCGAGGACCCGAAATACGTGTCGCGGATGCTCAACTGGTACCTCCCGGGGCGCGACCACGAGGCTCCGGTGCAGCGGCGCATCCTTGCGTTGATGTCGGAGTTGAGCGGAGTCGAGCTCAAGTCGCTGCGCGACATCCCGCCCCTCGTGCGCAAGCTGAGCCCGGCCGCTGCTCGGGAGGCGGTTGCGGTCGCCTGACCGGGGCGAGCGATCGGAGATCGCCGCATATAATCGGCCGGCGATGGATGCACGCGAGAACCTGCATGTCCGCGCGATCGTCCACGGGCGGGTCCAGATGGTCGGCTTTCGCGCCTTCGTGATCCGGCATGCCGGCGAGAGCGGCCTCTCGGGAACCGTGCGCAATCTCGACGACGGCACGGTCGAGGCAGTGCTCGAGGGACCCGCGCCTGCCGTGCGGCGCATGGTCGACCTCCTGCGTGAGGGACCCTCGCACGCACGTGTCAGGCGCGTCGACGTCGAGTACGGAACCCCCACGGGCACGCTACCGGCGATGATGGTGGCGTCATGACCATTCGATTCGCGGAGCGGCTGTCCCGGCTCGGCACCGAAAGCGCCTTCGAGGTGCTCGCGCACGCACGGCGGCTCGAGGCAGAGGGTCGCAGCATCGTTCATCTCGAGATCGGCGAGCCTGACTTCGCCACTCCGGAGAACATCATCAATGCCGCGGTTGGCGCGATGCGCAACGGCGCGACGCACTACACCGCCGCAAGCGGGATCCGCGAGGTCCGTGAGCGCACCGCCGCGTACATCACGCGACACACCGGTGTGACGACGGACTACGAGAACATCGTCATCACGCCAGGGTCGAAGAACCTGCTGCTCTTCGCGCTGCTCTCGTTGGTGGAGGAGGGCGACGAGGTCGTCGTCCCCGATCCCGGGTACCCGATCTACCGCTCGCTCACGGAGTTCATCGGCGCCACGGCGGTATCGCTCCCGCTGCGCCAGGAGAACGATTTCCGCATCGACGTCGCAGAGCTCAGGTCGCTCATCACGCCGCGCACGCGGATGCTCGTCGTCAACTCGCCACAGAACCCCACGGGCGGCATCCTCACCCGCGCGGACTGCGAGGAGATCGCGCGCCTCGCCATCGAGCGCGACATCATCGTGCTCAGCGACGAGATCTACAACCGGCTGAGCTACGACTCCGAGCACGTCTCCCTGTACGGGATCGAGGGCATGGCCGAGCGGACCATCT
The DNA here is from genome assembly GCA_035532495.1 of Saccharimonadales bacterium (SeqCode). GTDB lineage: Bacteria > Chloroflexota > Dormibacteria > Aeolococcales > Aeolococcaceae > Palsa-851. The sequence goes on along the minus strand of DATKQX010000035.1, from coordinate 20,463 downwards.
ACATGGACGGGCTGTCCAAGGCATGGGCCATGTGTGGCTGGCGGCTCGGCTTCGGCGCGATGCCCGTATCGATCGCCAGGAAGATGGACACGCTGATGATCAACAGCTCGTCGTGTGCCGCGGCGTTCACGCAGTGGGCGGCCGTGGAGGCGTTTGAGGCACCGGAGTCGGAGGCGGCGGTGGTGTCCATGGTCGCGGAGTTCGGGCGCCGGCGGGACCGCATCGTCGACCTCCTCAACGACATCCCCGGGTTCAAATGCCATCGGCCGGCGGGCGCTTTCTACGTCTTCCCGGACATCACGGGCACCGGAATCAACGAACGCGAACTGGCTGCGTCACTCCTCGACGAGGTCGGCGTCGCGGTCCTTCCGGGCACGTCCTTCGGCCCGCACGGGGCCGGGCACATCCGTCTGAGCTATGCGGCGTCGATCGAGAACCTCGAGGAAGCGGCGCGGCGAATCGCGCAGTACGTCGGTGAGGCGGTCGTTGCTGGATGACACCTCCATGGCGCGACCCCGATGAACGACCCGCAACCCGGGCTCGAGGAGACTCGCCGCCGCCTCACTGACCACGACGTGGTCGCGGTGGTGCTCGCGCTTCCCATCGGAGACGCCACACCGGTCGCCGCGATGCGTGCGCTCGGGACCGACGCCGGCTGCTTCCTGCTCGAGTCGGTTGAGGGCAGCGGCGCCATCGCGCGCTGGTCGATGCTCGGCCACGGACCCTCGCGAGTGATCAGCGACACCAGCGGCCAAGGGGAGGATCCGCTCGACGTGCTTGAGCGCGACGTGGCCTCGCTCACTGCAGCATGCGCGCCGGGAATGGGTGCGCCACTGCTCGGCGGCGCCGTCGGGTTCCTCGCCTATGAGGCCGCCGCGCGCTACGAACGTCTTCCGCTCGCCGCGCGCGACCCACTCGGCCTGCCGCGTCAATGGTTCGGCATCTTCGACACCGTCGCCATCTTCGACCACGCCGGGAAGCGTCTCCTCTTGTCGAGCTGCGTCCACGGCAACGATGAGATCGGGGTGGAATCCGCCTATGCGCGCGCACTGGGACGCATCGAAGCGCTTCGGAGCGCGGTCGAGTCGACGCCGCCGGTCCAGGCGCCGCCACTCCGCAGTGCGACGGTCGATGTTGCTGCCTACGAGTCCGCGTCCAACCTGTCGCGCGACGGGTTCTGTGACCGTGTGCGGCGTGCGCTGGACTACATCGCCGCCGGCGACATGTTCCAGGTCCAGGTGTCAAGGCGATTTGCCCTGCCACTGCAGGCACATCCCTTCGACGTATACGTGGCGCTCCGCGGCATCAACCCGAGTCCGTACATGATGTACATCGCCACGCCCGAGTGCACGCTTGTCGGCGCTTCGCCGGAAATGCTCGTGCAGGTTCTCGACGACACGATCCGGTATCACCCGATCGCCGGGACGCGGCGTCGCGGACGGACGCCCGAGGACGACGCGCGCATGGAGGCGGAGTTGCGCGGCAGCGAGAAGGAGGCCGCGGAGCACCTCATGCTCATCGACCTCGGGAGGAACGACCTCGGGCGCGTCTGCGCCACCGGGTCTGTGCGCGTGACCCAGCACATGGAGGTCGAGCGCTACTCGCACGTCATGCATCTCGTCAGCAGCATCGAGGGGACGCTCGCGGAGGGCCGTGTGCCGCTCGATGCGCTCCGGTCCTGCTTTCCGGCCGGAACCGTCACCGGGGCTCCGAAGATTCGGGCCATGGAGATCATCGCCGAGCTCGAACCCGAGGTCCGCGGGCCATATGCCGGCGCGATCGGCTACGTGGGATACGGCGGCGACCTCGACACCGCCATTGCGCTGCGAACCATCGTCGTTCGCCACGGCGTCGCGTACGTCCAGGCCGCCGCGGGCATCGTCGCCGATTCATCGGCACACGAGGAGGCGTTGGAGATCGACAACAAGGTCGCCGCCCAGATCCTCGCCGTGGAGCAGGCAAACGAGTGGGCAGGGCGATGAACGGTCAGGTCCTTGTGATCGACAACTACGACTCGTTCACGTTCAACCTCGTGCAGTACCTGCGCGAAGCCGGCGCCACGGTCACCGTCGAGCGCAATGACGCACTCACCGTCGCGGATGTCGTCCGAGGCGCTCCCGCAGCGATCGTGATCTCGCCGGGACCGAAGACTCCGGAGGAGGCGGGCGTGTGTGTCGAGCTGGTCAGAACGCTCGGCGGGCGCGTGCCCATCCTCGGCGTCTGCCTCGGCCATCAGGCGATCGGTGTCGCGTACGGAGCGACGGTCGTCCGCGCACCGCACGTGGTGCACGGCAAGGTCGGCCCGGTGCATCACCGCGGTGACGGGATCCTCCGTGGCCTGGATAACCCTTTTCTCGCAACGCGCTATCACTCGCTCGTCATCGCTCGGAACGGCCTGCCGGATGTGCTCGAGGTGACCGCCTGGAGCGACGACGACCTGATCATGGCCGTCCGCCACCGGGAGTACGCCGTCGAGGGCGTGCAGTTCCACCCGGAGTCGATCGGAACTCCATCGGGGCAGGCAGTGCTGCGCACGTTCCTCGACACTGCGGGCATCGAGACGCCGGCGGTGGGCGCGTGAGCGGCGCGCTGGACTCGATCGTGCTGCGCAAGCGCGGCGAGGTGGAGCAACTCCGCTGCGCTGAGGCGGCGCTCTGGGCGAAGGCCGAGTCGATGCCACGCGGTCGCGGCTTCGAGGGCGTCATCCGCGGCGGCGCGATCATCGCCGAGATGAAGCGCCGATCACCGAGTGGTGGGGTGCTCCGCAGAGAGTTCGACCCCGCGGCACTGAGCGCCGGCTATGCGAATGCCGGCGCGGCCGCCATCTCGGTGCTGACCGACGGACCTGACTTCGGCGGATCGCTCGACGACCTCGCCGCCGTGCGTGCTGCGGTCGATATCCCCGTGCTGCGCAAGGATTTCACCGTCGACCCGGTGCAGATCGCCGAGGCGCGGGTGGCGGGTGCGGACTGGGTGCTGCTCATCGTCGCGATCCTTGACATCGACACCCTCGATGTCTGCCTGGCGGGAGCGCTGCGCTGCGGCGTGCATGCCATCGTTGAGGTTCACGACACGGATGAGTCGCGGGTCGCCGTGGCGGCGGGCGCACAGTGTGTCGGCATCAACAACCGCGATCTCGGCAGCCTGCGCAGCGACATCTCGACGTTCGCTCGGGTCCGCGCGACAGTGCCGGACGGCATTCTCTGCATTGCCGAGTCGGGGGTGCGCTCTTCCGAGGATGTCGCGCGCCTTGTCAGCGAAGGAGCGGATGGCGTGCTGGTCGGTGAGGCACTGATGCGCGCGACCTCTCCCATCGCGGCGTGTGCGGATATGGTCGCCGCCGGACGCGGCGCGGGCTCGTTGTGATCGTCAAGGTCTGCGGCGTGCGCACCCCAGCCATCGCCGAGGCGGCGATCGAGGCCGGCGCGGACTGGATCGGCCTCATGTTCGTTCCGGAGAGCCCACGCTGGGTCGACGATCAGACGGCGCTTGCGGTGATGCGTGCCGTCGACGGCAGGGTGGACCTTGTCGGCGTCTTCATCGAGCCCTCCGTCGCCACCTGTGACGAAGCTGCATCTCGCTACCGGCTCGCGGCGGTGCAGGTCTACGGACGCCACGACGCCGCGCTCGACACGGCGTCGGTTCCAGTCATTCCCGTCGTCAACGTGGCGACACGCGAGTCCGCGTGCACGCTCGAGTGGCCGCCCGACGTGCTGGTGATGCTCGACGGGATGCCCAACGCGGGCGGCCTTCCCGGCGGTACCGGTCATCGTGTCCCGCTCGAGTGGGCAGCCGACGTTGCCCGGCACCGGCGTGTGCTCCTCGCGGGAGGACTGGGACCGGATAATGTCGCATCCGCGATCGCTGCTGTGCGTCCGGCGGGCGTCGACGCCTCCAGCCGGCTCGAGCGCCGTCCGGGCGACAAAGATAATGTGCTGGTGCGCGATTTCGTCCTCGCCGCCCGTCTCGCGGCCGCGCACCTCGACAGCGCGGCGCGATGAGCGCCGAGGTGCGCGGCCGCTTCGGCGGATACGGCGGCGCATACGTCCCCGAGACGCTGGTTCCCGCGCTCGAACAGCTCGAGACCGAGATGGAGAACGCCTTCGCGGACTCGGTATTTGTCGCCGACCTGGATCGCCGGCTCGCAGAGTTCGCCGGCCGGCCGACACCGATCACGTACGCGCGGCGGCTCACCGAGCGCAACGCAGGCGCGCAGATCTGGCTCAAGCGTGAGGATCTGCTTCACACGGGAGCACACAAGCTCAACAACGCGCTCGGCCAGGTGCTGCTCGCGCAGCGCATGGGGAAGGCGCGGATCATCGCGGAGACGGGAGCCGGCCAGCACGGCGTGGCAACAGCGACCGCCTGCGCGGCGCTGGGCCTCGGCTGCATCGTCTACATGGGGCGCGAGGACATGCGCCGCCAGGCGCTCAACGTCTACAAGATGGGGCTGCTCGGCGCTGAGGTGCGACCCGTCGACGGTGGTTCGGCGACCCTCAAGGACGCCACCAACGAGGCGATCCGCGACTGGGTCGCGAACGTTCGCGACACGCACTACGTCATCGGCAGCGCCGTCGGCCCGCACCCGTATCCGGCGCTCGTCAGGCGCCTGCAGCGCGTCATCGGCGACGAGGCTCGCGCGCAGCTGCAGTCTCGGCTCGGCCGTCCGCCGTCAGCAGTCGTCGCGTGCGTCGGAGGTGGGAGCAATGCCATCGGCATGTTCGCAGCGTTTCTGGACGACGACGTCCGGCTCGTCGGTGTCGAGGCGGCGGGTCGAGGGCTCGACTCCGGGGAGCATGCCGCGCCGCTGTCGCGCGGCCGGCCTGGCGTCCTGCACGGATCGCGAAGCTACCTCATGCAGGACGCGGCGGGGCAGGTGCTCGCGACCCATTCGATCAGCGCCGGCCTCGACTACCCGGGCGTCGGACCGGAGCACAGCGCGCTGCGCGACAGCGGACGTGTCGAATATCAGGCGGCAACCGACGCCGAAGCGCTGGCAGCGTTCCACGATCTGTGCCTGCTCGAGGGCATCATGCCGGCGCTCGAGTCGTCGCACGCACTGCACATCGCGGCCCGCATCGCCGCGGACGCCGGCGCCGGCGACATCGTGCTTGTCTGTCTCAGCGGACGCGGCGACAAGGACGTCGACACCGTGCGAGAGTACGACGCACGGTGAGCGATTCGTCGCCTCCGGTCACGCGATTCGACGCCGCGTTCAGCGCGCGACCGGCAACCGGCCCACCGGGTCTGATCCCGTATGTCACAGCAGGCTACCCGAGCCTCGAGAGCACCACCGGTCTGCTGCTTGCCGCGCAGCGTGCCGGGTGTATCGCCGCCGAGGTCGGCATCCCCTTCAGTGATCCGCTCGCCGACGGACCCACGATCCAGCGCACGGGTCAGGTCGCGATCGCCAACGGCATGACGCTGACGCGCGCACTGAAGCAGGTCCGCGACGCACGTGCACAGGGGGTGACCATCCCGCTCGCTGTGATGACATACATCAACCCGGTGCTCAGCTTCGGCGTCGAGGCATTCGCGCGCGACGCCGCCGGAGCGGGCGCCGATGGGGTCATCCTGCCCGACCTCCCGCTCGATGAGGCTGCCGGCATGCGGTCGGCACTGCACGCAACCGGTGTTGCGGTCATCCCCCTCGTCGCGCCGACGACGACACCGGAACGGCTGGCGCGCATCTGCTCGACCGCCGCGGGCTTCGTCTACTGCGTGAGCGTCACGGGAGTGACCGGCGCCCGGCGTGAGATCTCCGAAGACGCCCTGGCGCTCCTCGACGCGGTACGTCTGCTGACACCGGTTCCACGAGCGCTCGGCTTCGGACTCTCGACACATGAGCACCTCATTGCGCTGCGCGGGCATGCCGAGGCTGCGGTCGTCGGATCAGCGCTGCTCGACGCCATCGGCGCTGCCGCCCCGGAGGACGCCGATGCGAGCGCCGAGCGCTTCCTGCGCGTCATGCGGGGCAACGAGCGGGCGCTCTCGGCGTGACCGGGCAACGCGTTGCGCCGGCGGCGCACGTGGACGGCGAGGTGCGCGTTCCCGGCGATAAGTCGATGAGTCACCGCGCGCTCATCCTTGCGGCGCAGGCCAGGGGCCGGAGCTACATCGGCAACGCATCACCGGCTGAGGACGTCACCGCCACGGCGGCAGCGCTCCGTGCGTGCGGCGTCTGGGTGCGCGACTTCCCGCCGGATCGGTATGCGCTCGACGCAGCTGGTGTCGGAGTCAGCCTGCGGTCGCCCGACGCGCCGCTGGAGTGCGGCAACTCGGGGACAACGATGCGTCTGCTCGCCGGCGTGCTCGCGGGCACCGAATGCGACGCCACGCTCGATGGCGACGCGTCGCTCCGCCGCCGTCCGATGAGCCGTATCGTCGATCCGCTCCGCGCCATGGGCGCACATGTCGACGCGTCGCCGTCGGGAACGGCTCCCCTTCGGGTTCGCGGGACCAGGTCGCTGTCGGGCGTGACATGGCGGACGCCGGTGGCGAGCGCGCAGGTGAAGTCGGCCATCCTGCTCGCCGGCCTCGGCGCCGACGCACCGACGACGGTCATCGAGCCGCTGCCGACGCGCGATCACACCGAGCGGATGCTGCGGATGTGCGGCGTTCAGGTCGAGTCGGACGGCGCCGAGGTGACGGTGCATCCGGGAGCCATTCAACCGTTCGGGTTCCGGGTCCCCGGAGACATCAGCTCGGCGGCGTTCTTCCTCGCCCTCGCCGCGGCGCGCGCGGGGTGGTCGGTTCGCTGTCCCGGTGTCGGCATCAACCCGGGAAGGACCGGCATCCTCGAGGTGCTCGAGATGATGGGCGCGCAGGTCGTCATCAGCGAGCGCGACCCCGCCGGTGGCGTCGAACCGGTCGCGGACATCGACGTTCGCGGCGCGCCGCTGCTCGGGGTGACCATCGCAGGGTCGTTGACCGTGCGATGCATCGACGAGCTGCCCGTGATCGCCGTCCTCGCCAGCCAGGCCGAGGGTGACACGGCGATCCGTGATGCGGCCGAGCTGCGAACAAAGGAGGTCGATCGCATCGGGTTCGTCGAAGCTGGCCTGCGTCTGCTCGGTGTCTCGTGCGAGAGCACCGCGGACAGCCTGGTCATCCACGGGCCGGCGCAACTGCGCGCCGCGCACCTCGATGCCGCCGGCGATCACCGGCTCGCGATGGCGTGGGCCGTCGGCGCCTCGCTCGTGCCGGTGGGGGGCGGGGACTCCGTCATAGACGGCGCGGAGGTCGCGGCGGTCTCCTACCCGGCGTTCTTCGCGGACCTCGCGCGTCTCGTGGCCGCCTGACCACGGCGCGGTGCTGCATCAGGAATCGAAGCGAAGCACCACGTGCGCACCGTCGCGCGCCTCGACCACCTTGAGCCAGCGCACGTCGATGGTTACCGGCAGCACCTCCGGCGCCTCGACGTACGCCTGCGCCCCGGCGGCGTGCTCGATCAACCGCTGAGCGATGTGCGTACGGGCGGCCGGATCCTCGACCACCGCCGCGGTCCCACCTCCCTGAATCCACCGCGACGCGTTGCCCGGCGAGCACATGAACGCGACCCGGGGATCGGCTTCAAGTTCGCGCTGCAGGCGCGAGCCCGCGCGTGTGGCGAGCAGGAGCCTGATGCCCGATTCGGTTCGCTCCGGCGCGAAGAAGACCCCAGCGACATGTGGCCCGGCCGCACTCGACGTCGCGAGCGCGAGTGTGTCGTACGCGCGCAGGGCCCAGAGCGCGCGTTCGAGGCCGGCGTCGCGGCTCGGCTCGGCGCTCATCGCAGCAGGCGACTCAGACGACGATCGGCGAAGACCTTCCCGCCCGACTGACACGTCGGGCAGTACTGGAACGATCGCGTGGCAAGGGAAACCTCACGGACGGTGTCGCCGCAGACCGGGCAGGACTGACCCGCTCTCCCGTGCACCTGCATCGACTGCCGCTTGCCGTCCTTCAGTCCCTTGGGGTCCGTCTCGACCGCGAGTGCCACCGCCCCACTGAGGATCCCGCGCACCGCCGTGGCGAGCCGCTCGACCTCGTCTTTCGAGAGGGCATTGGCATGGCGCAGTGGCGAGAGTCGCGCCGCGTGGAGGATCTCGTCCGAGTACGCGTTGCCGATACCGGCGATCACCGCCTGATCAGCGATCACGGTTTTCAGCGTGCCGTTGTGATCGCCGAGCAGCGTCCCGAGCTTCGCGGCGGTCAGCGCCGGATCGAGAGCGTCGATGCCAAGCCGCTCCACGCCCGGGACGTTCGCGGGATCGCGCACCACATAGACAGCGAGGCGCTTGTCCTTGCCGTGCTCGGTGATCTCGAGGCTGCCACCGTCATCCAGGGAGACCATGACCGCGAGCGGACCGTGCAGTGCGGGACGCGCATTGGTCGGCTTGTCGCGGAGCGTCATCCAGCCGCCTCGGGCCAGATGCACGACGAGGTGGAGCGGCGGCAAGGCGAGGTCGATGAACTTCCCCCGGCGCTCGCAGCCGGCGATCGTCCGGCCCTTGAGCGCCGTGATCTGCGGGTCGAACGTCTTGAGGACCGCCACCGATCGGACGACCACACCTGCAACAATCCGGCCGCGCAGGCGGGTGTCGAAGGATCGGCACAGCGCTTCGACCTCGGGCAACTCAGGCATCGCGAGTGAAAGAATGCGCTCGGTGCCGAAGAGCGTGGCCGTTACGCAAGCCGTCCGGCCGCGGCGAAGCCACCCGCATGGGGCGGAGGACGTCCTCTGTGTGCCCCGTTCGACCATCTTCCCCGACGGAGCGTGGCACGGCCTGATCGCTCGCGGACTCGAGCGTGTGCTCAGGACCATCCATGCGACTGCAGAGTACCGGCCGCGAGCGGAGATCGAGGAGGACGCCGAGCTCCAGCAGATCATCCCCTACTGTGTCGTGCACCACCCGCTGAGCGACACCTATCTGCTCACCCGGCGCCTCCGTCTGTCCAGTGAGAAGCGCTTGCATCACCTGTACTCGCTGGGCATCGGCGGCCACGTGAATCCGGGCGACGGCGAGCGCGAGGACCCGGTCGTCGGCGGACTCCGCCGGGAGTGGGCAGAGGAGATTCGTTGCGTGTCGACGGCCCGCGCAAGCCTCGTCGCACTGCTGAACGACGACTCGAGCCCGGTCTCGCGTGTGCACCTCGGCCTCGTCTTTCTCGTCGAGCCGGAGGACGCGCCAGTCGACGTACGCGAGGTCGAGAAACTCGAAGGGGAGACCCTGACGCTCGAGGGGATGCGGCGCCACTACCTCAGCATGGAGTCGTGGTCGCAACTCGTCTTCGACGACCTCGTCGCGGGCGCTCAGACGCGCGTCGCGCACAGCCCGCTCGTCGTCGATCTCGCGCCTGCTCCGTGACCTCGAGGGTCCCGGCCCGGCCGGAGTACTTCCTGACCTCGGACGAGCTCGCGGCATGGTTCGCGACCAACCCCGCGGCCGACGAGCTCTGGATCGGCATCTGGAAGCAGGGCCACGGTCGTCCCGGCATCTCGTACACGGCGGCGGTCGATGAGGCGCTCTGCGAAGGCTGGATCGACAGCCTTGTCCGCCGGGTCGACGAGGCCAGCTACATGGTCCGTTTCACCCCGCGCCGACCGCGAAGCAACTGGACCGACGCCAACCTCCGCCGCGTGGATGAGCTTCGTGCCGCAGGCCGGCTCCGACCGGGTGGCGAGCGAGCAGTCGCGGCTCGCCGCGCTCTCGAGCGGCCGAAGGGCTGACCCTCCGTATACTCGGGCGGCAATGGCAACCACTGTTCGTGTGCCTGGACCGCTCCGCAGGCTGACCAACGGCAGCGCCGAGGTGAGCGTGGAGGGAGCGACCGTCGGCGCGGTGCTCACCAACCTCGACGCAACCTATCCTGGCTTCCATGATCGCCTCTACGATGACGCCGGAAGCCTGAGGCAGTTCATCAACATCTATGTCAATGACTCCGACATCCGTTTCGCCCAGGGACTCGACACCCCGATCGCCGAGCGCGACGAGGTCTCGATCGTGCCTGCCGTCGCCGGAGGTCGCGTTCGTCACTGATCGTCCGCTCGATCATCTGCCGCGTTCGGCAGTGATCGCCGTGGCGATGTCAGGGGGGGTGGACTCCAGCGTCGTGGCCGCGCGTGTCGCGGCGTCTGGACTGCGGGCGTTCGGCATCACACTTGCGCTCTGGCCGCGGGATCGCGCGATCGTGCGCGACCGCGGCTGCTGCTCGATCGACTCTGTGGACGATGCCCGGCGGGTCGCGAACACCGTCGAGCTCCCGCACTACGTCTGGAACCTCGAAGAGGACTTCGAGGCCGGCGTCATCGCTGACTTCGAGGACGCGTACGCGACCGGCACGACGCCCAATCCGTGCGTTCGCTGCAACCAGCGGATCAAGTTTGGCGTGCTCCTCGCGCGCGCCCGGGCCGCCGGCGCCACGCACCTGGCGACCGGCCACTACGCGCGGACCGGACGGCGCGGCGCGCTCGCGACGCTGCACCGTGCTCGCGACCGCCGCCGTGACCAGGCGTACGTGCTGCACCGGCTCGACCAGGATCAGCTCGGCAGTGCGGTCTTCGCGCTGGGCGGCGACGAATCCAAGGCGAAGGTGCGGTCTGAAGCTGCCGCGCTCGGACTCGTGACGGCGGCAAAGCCGGAGTCGCAGGACCTCTGTTTTGTCGACGTCGACCTGCGCTCGGAGCTCAGCAAGCGCCTCGCCGGACGCTTCGCACCCGGCCCGATCACTGACTCCGCGGGCGCGGTGCTCGGTGAGCACGCAGGACTGCCGTTCTTCACCGTCGGACAGCGGGCGGGCATGGGCCTTGCACCGGACCGCCCCGACGCTGCGCCGCGCTACGTGATCGAGTTGCGACCGTCGGTCAACACGCTGGTCGTCGGTCCGAGAGAGGCCCTGCGCCGCTCGAGCCTCGGAGCCGGCTCCTTTCGATGGATCGCCGGGATGCCGCCGGATGCCGGCTCACCGTGCGAGGCGCAACTGCGCGCCCATGGCGAAGCACACCCGGCACGAGTGGAGGCCCCGGATGCAGACGAGGTCGTCGTGCGCTTCGATAGCCCGGTCGATCAGGTATCGCCCGGACAGTCAGTGGTGCTCTACCACGGCGATGAAGTGCTCGGAGGCGGCGTGATCCGCCGCGCGGCCTGAGGCTGCGGGGAATGCCTCCGACGCCTGGTCAGGTGCTCCTCGGTATCTTCGCCGTCCTTGCGGGATGTCTCGCGACCACCAGCGCCGTCTACGCGGGACGGCAGACCGGAAACTGGCTGTACTTCATCTGCGCCGCCGGTGCGGTCGCCTTTGTCGCCGGGGTCGTGGGGCAGCGGGCCTTCCCGAGCCCCGCGGCGGTGGCCCGCCTGGGCGCTGCAGCGGCGGCTGTGTCGACTCCTGGGCCGTGGGACGCCGGAGTTTCCCTCCCGCTCATCGGCGTTCGGGTGACGCCGGTCGCCATCGGCGGCCTGCTCTTCGGCGCGGTTGGGCTGAGCCTCGTGCTCCTCTTTGAACGCGTTCCCGGGATCGCACGTGCCCGGGTGGCGCTGCGGCCGTCGCGGCTTGAAGACGAAGATTCGATCTGAGGCTGCGCTGACTACAATGCCGCCCGCCACCTCATGACCGTCAACGCAGTCGCCTTCTACACCGTCGCCGTCCTCATCGTGCTCGCCGCAGCGGCGGCGGTGGGGCTGCCTTCATTGCGCCTCGCGAGCTACGGCGGAGCCGCTACCGTGGTGCTGCTCGCGGTCCTCGACATCGTGTCGCACGCTTACACGCTCGCGGCTATCGAGGTCGTGGTGCCGGGCATCGCGGTCGGAGTCGTGGTCCTCGTGCTCCGTCGCCCGCAGTATCGGGAGCTCGGCGCATCGGCAGCCGCCGGCTCGCGGTGGTGGCTCGGAGGGCCGGTCGCCCTGGTCGTCGGACTGGTACTTGTGGTGACGCTTTCGATCGTCGGGCTCAACTGGTACTCGGACACCGTCGTTAGCGATCTTGTCGGGTTCAGCCCTGCGGCGCTGATCACCGTGCTCCATTACGACGCGCCCTACGCGCTGGTCATCGCAGTCGTCCTCATCGGGGTGACGATTGCCGCGGGTCTCGTGATCGGCCGGCGCAGTGGCGACGAGCAGACGTTGGATCAACACCTGCAGGCGCGCCGTGAGCGCGAGGAACGGGCTCGCAGGCGCCGGGAGGATCGCCAGGCGGGAAGGCGCCGTCCGGCGAAGGAGGACTCGTGAACATCGGCCCCGGCCAGTACGCGGGCCTGAGCGCGGTGGTGTTCGCGATCGGCCTGTACGGCGTGTTCGCGCGGCGTCACCCGCTCGGCGTCGTCATGGCGCTTGGCCTGCTCTTCGTCGCGCCGCTGATCGCCCTTGTCGGATTCACCAGCTACGCGGCGAACGTCCAGCGGGCGCCGCTCGGCGGCGCGCTGGCGAGTCTGGCGATCGTCGCCGCCACGTGCTGCTGCAGTCTCGGTTTCGCGTTGGTGGTGCTGCTGTGGCGGCGGAGCGGGCGCGCGGACGTGGACGCCCTCGGCGACATCGAGGAGTAGGGGTGGCGATCTACAACGCCGCGTGGGGGATTCCGCTGCTGTTCCTGCTCGGCGCCGGTCTGTCATTCGGTGTCGAGACCCCGCGCCGCGCGGCGCAGTCGTGCGTGGTGTTCACCGGCATGTCGTTCGTGGTGGCCGCCGTGATCCTCGGGGTTCGACTCACGCACGCCCCGCAGGCGCCGTTCATCTCCCTCCTGACGTTCTTCACGATGACGCCACCCGAAGGCTCCGTTTTCGCGACGCAGTTCCAGGCGCAGGTCGGCATCCAGATCGACTCGCTGTCGGCGAGCTTCGCTGCGGCGATCACGTTCGCGACGCTCATGATCCAGACGTACGCGCTCACTGCGATGCGCGGTGAGGCGGGCTTCCGGCGGTTCTTCTGGGCATCGTCGGTGCTCGGCTTCGGCACGACGGGATTCGTGCTGAGCCCGAATCTTTTCGACTCCCTGATCATGTGGATCGCGGCGACGGCGGCCGTGTACATTCTCGTGTCGCTGGCGTGGCAGCGCGCCGACAAGGCCGTCAACGCGTTGCGCATCATGGTCGTGCTCACCGCGGGGGACATCGCGCTGACGCTCGGTGTTGCCTTCACCTGGATCAAGTTCGGTGTGTTCTCGTCGCTGCTCGCGGCCCCGACCGGGCAGGGCATTGCCGACCCGTTCTCGTGGGACGTCGTCTCGCACGGTGTCCTCGCGACACTGGACAAGGCTGTCGCGAGTGCGGGTCCGCGCGCCATCGCCGTGATGGGCATCGTGTTCGTCGTCGCGGCGGTGCTCCGTGCCGCGCAGTTCCCGTTCCACGTGTGGCTGGCTGACGCCGCGGAGTCCGCCATCCCCGTACTCGCGCTCGTCGCCGCGACGGTCGCGCCGCTCGGCCTGTTCCTGCTCGCGCGGGTGTACCCGATACTCGCGAACTCTCCACACGTGCTCGCCGCTGTGGCGCTCGTCGGCGGCGGCAGCGCCCTCCTCACCGCTGGGATCGGTATCGGACAGCGCAACCTCCGGCGCATCGCGGTCTGCGCAGTCGCGTCGGAGCTCGGCCTCGGGTTGGCGGCGCTCGGCATGGGCGGATTCAGTCCCGGCGTGTTTATCGCGTTCACGTCGGTCTTCGCGTCGACGCTGCTCATGCTCGCCGTCGGCAACGTCGTTCGGATCTACAAGACCGACGACATCACGGAGATGGGCGGGGCCTGGCTGAAGCTGCGAACGACCATCACGGCGCTCGGCGCGTGGGCGCTGCTCGCCGGCGGACTCGGGCTCAGCTCCTACTACGCCTTGTCGTCGAGTTTCAGCGGGGCCGATCCCGCGGGTGGGGTGTTCAGCGCGACTGAGCGGACGGTCATCACGATCCTGGTGGTGGTCGCGGCGGTGGCCGGCGCGCTGCTGGCCGGCCGCGTGCTCATCACGGTCGCCGGCGGTGCGGTCACGCGCCGCCGTGGTTTCCAGCACGATCGCATCGCCGATGTCGAACCGGGGCTGCGCCGGCCGCTCTGGCTCGCGCTCGTTGCGGCGATCGCAGCGGTGCTCGCCGGACTCCCGGGGTTGCAGCCCTTCAAACTCGGCGGCCGGGTCGCGGGCCTGACCTTCATGCGCTTCGTCTTCTACGGCAGCCACCACCAGGCGATCGACTTCAATGCCGTCGCGCTGCTCGTGGCATTGCTTGCGCTCGCGGCCGGCATCGGCCTCGCCGTCTTCCTGTACTCGCCGGCACGTCGCGCTGCCGCGAGCACCGGCGCCGCACCGTGGCCCATGCGGGCGCTCGAACAGGGCTTCTACGTCGAGTGGTTGACGCAGGCTGCGGCAGCGCCGCTGCTCGCCGTCTCCGGGCGGGTGTCGGACTTCGACGCGCAGGTGATCGCGCCGCTCGCGGTGTCGGCGGGGGAGAGTGTCGATCTTGCGGCGACGGGCCTCGGCTCGTTCCGCAACGCCAGGCTCGGGCGCTACCTCGCGGGCGCGCTCCTGGTGATCGCGATCCTCGTGTTGCTGTCAGTGCTGGCGGCAACCGGGCACCTCTGGGTGCACACCGCATGAACGTGATCCTCTCCTCGATCATCTGGACGCCGCTGCTCTTCGCGGTGATCGCGCTCTTCCTCCCCGAGCGTGACGAGGAGCAGCGCGGACGGGTGCGGACGCTCGCGCTTGCCGGAGCGGGGCTGAGCTTCTTCGTCACCGCGTTCTTCGCGATCCTTGGACAGATCGGGCTCGGCCAGGGCGGCGGCCTCGCCTCGGCATATCAGGAGTCGCACGCCTGGTTCTGGACATTCCTGTTCCACGCGTATTACGACGTCACGGCCGACGGCATGACACTCCCGTTGCTCGTGGTGACGACCACGGTCTTTGGGTGCGCCATCTTTCACTCCTGGAAGATCCACGAGCGCGTCCGTCTCTACGTGATCCTCATTCTCCTGCTCGAGACGGCCGTCAACGGCGTGCTGTGCTCCGCGGACCTCGTGCTCTTCGCCGCCTTCTGGGGGCTCATGCTCGTCCCCATGTACCTGCTCATCCGCGTCTACGGTGGGCCGGGTGCGCGACGCGCGGCAGCGTGGTTCGCGGGATTCCAGGCGGTGGCCTTCGTGATGATCGTCGCGACGGTTGCGATCATCATCATCGAGGCGGGCAACCAGTCATCGGACATGGTCCAGGACCTGAAAACGTTCTCGGCGCCCGCGGAGACCATCGGTTTCTGGATGAGTTTCGCGGCGTTCGCGATCGCCATGGCGATCTTCCCGGTGCACACGTGGATGGTCGAGGCGCAGAGCAAGGCGAGCTCCGGCGTGGCCGCGATTCTCTCGGGCACGATGCTGCTGCTCGGCGCGTACGGGATGATGCGGATCAGCCTCGTCGTGTTCCCGGCCGCCGCGCATCACTACTCGTTCGCGATCACCGGACTCGCGGTCGTCGGTGCGTTCTGGGGCAGCATCGGTGCGCTTCGGCAGGACGAGTTGCGCCGCTTCATCGCGTACATGAACGTTGCGCAGATGTCGATGGTCCTGCTCGCCATCGGTGCGCAGACATCCGTCGCCCTGGTCGGGGCGGTGTTGCTGCTCGCCGCGCACGGGTTCGCCTCGGCGATGCTGACGCTCGTCAGCGGCGGCGTCGAGGAGCGAACGCGCACCACCAGCATCCGCGCGATGGGTGGTCTCGTGGCGCACGCGCCGCGTCTTGCGGGATTCTGGCTCTTCGCGGCGCTCAGCGTCATCGGGATCCCCGCGCTCGCCGGTTTCACCGCCGACTTCATGGTGTTCGCCGGGTCGTTCCCGGAGCATCGGATCGCCACGGTGCTCGTGATGTCGAGCGTGATCATCACGACGGGTGGACTGCTGTGGGTCGCCAACCGGGTGTTCTTCGGGCCCGTCCGCGAGCCGTTCGCGCGCGTACGGGACGTGACGCTGCTCGACCTCACGGTACTCATCCCGCTCGTCGGCGCGGTGCTGCTCTTCGGCATCCGTCCCGGCGCGATCATCCCTGTCATCAGCAACGGGGTGCTCGAGATCACCACACGGATCACCGGAGGTTGATGCACCGGTGAGTTTCACGCATGCGCTGACGCTCGGTCTGCTCCCCGAGGCGATGCTCGCCGGCGCGGCCCTGCTATCGGTGATCGTCGCTGTCGTGCGGCCGGGACTGCGCCCCGATATCCATCGCTGGATCGCGTGCATCGGCCTCGTCGGGTCGCTTGCGGCGTGCGGTCTCATCCTGCTCGGGCTTCGCGGCATCCGATCCGGAGTGGCGATCACCGCCTGGGGCGGCGGGCTCTCCGTCGACAGTTTCTCGGTCTTCATCGCGATCCTCGCGGGCGTCACGGCGCTCGTGTCCTGCCTCGTCAGCGATACACCGGTGCGTCGCATTCCAGCGCGCTCCAGTGCGTTGTATGGACTCGTCCTCCTTGCGACAGCCGCAGTCGACGCCGTCGCGGCCGAGCGCGACATGGTCACCTTCTTCATCACGCTCGCGCTGCTCCTGGTGTGCCTCGTGGCAATCGGCGCGCTCGTCAAGACGGATCCGCGCGGCGGTGTCTCGTCGTTCGAGCATCTGATCGAGGGGACGATCGGCACCGCGTGCGTTCTGTACGGCCTGGTCCTGCTCTACGGCGTCACCGGCAACACGAAGCTCTCCGTTGTGGTGGGCGCGGTGCACACAGCGCCCGGCGTGGTGGCGCTCTCCATCGCGCTCGTGCTCCTCGGGCTGTGCGCGACGCTCGGCGTCTTCCCGTTGCGTCAGTGGGTCGGCCGCGCCGGCACCAACGTCCCGGCCGGCGCCGCCGGATTCATCATCGCGATGAGCGTGATCGGCGGCGGAGCGGCACTGGCACGCGTGACCGTCTCCGGATTCGGGGCCGGCGTGAAGCCGTGGATGTGGCTCATCTCGGTCATCGCTGCGCTGGCTCTCGGTCATGCGTCGCTGAGCGCGTTGCGGGAGTCATCCGTGTCACGCCTTCTCGGGCAGCTCGTCAGCGCCCAGGCGGCAATGTTGCTGCTCGGTCTGCTCGCATTCTCAACGGGCTCGCTCGCCGTGCCCGCGTACGGTATGACGGCGTTCCTTGCCGGCCTCGGCATCACCGCGGTCGCGGCGCTCGCGGCGTATGGCGTCCTGGCGATGATCCAGCGGGCGGGCATCGAGGACGCGATCACTGATCTGCGCGGTCTGGCGCACCGATCCGCGCCGGCAGCGCTGTTCCTCTCCGTCGCCGTCGCAACGCTCGCGGGCATCCCCCCGCTCGCCGGATTCCTGTCGCGGCTCCTGCTCGTGACGAGCGCGGCAGACGCCGGGTACGGCTGGCTGGCCGTCATCGCCATCGCGGCCACGCTGCTCACCGTCATCGCCGCGCTTCGCTTCATCGGCCTGCTGTACGCAGACACCGGGGACGAGGTGCCGTTCACGCTTGGGGCGACCCCGGTGGTGTCCCGGATCGTCGCCGGTGCGACGTGCCTTGCGGGGCTCGTGCTCGTCGTGTTCATCCAGCCGCTGCTCGCGGTGGCGAACGCGGGAGCGGGGCCACTGCGCTGACCGAGCCCGATCCTGCGCGCGGCTCATCCAGGCGAGACGGTCCCGCGGTCGCGCTGACCGCCCTGACAAGGGTGGTGCGCATGTTGGGACCGCTTCGGCGGCCGGTGGCTGCCGCCGTCGGTGCGCGCTGGTACGCACGGCTCGCGCCTGCGGACCGGGTTCGCGCGGCCGCCAATCATCACCGCATGCAGCCACACCTTGGCTACAAGGACGCGGCGGCACTCGCCCGGCGTTCCTACCAGGAGTACGTCGTGATGATCGTCGACTCGATGTGGGCCGAACCACTCACGTCGGCGCAGACGCTCGCGAAGTTCCAGGTGTGGGGCGAAGAGAACCTGCACGTCGGAGACCGCGCCGCGATGGTCGTGCTGCCGCACTTCGGCAACTGGGACCTGGCCGCAAGCGCGTCGCTGGGATTGGGTCTCCACCTGAGCACGGTCATGGCCCCGGTGGTGTCGCCGGGGATTACCGAGATGGTCGCGCTGTCGCGCAAACGAAAGGGCCTCGAGATCTTCACGGTGCGTCAGGCGGCCCGCGGTCTTTTTCGAGCCTTGCGCAGGGGTCGGACAGTGGCGCTGATGCTGGATGTACCGGAGGCCGGTCCGACGGTCGTCGTGCCATTCTGCGGCGGTCCGGTGCGCTGCAGCGCCGTCCCTGCGCGGCTGGCTGCGGCGACGGGGGCGGCAATCATTCCCGTGACCTGCCGGCGCCGGCGGCGGGGATGGGTGCTCGAGATCCACCCCGCGGTATCGCTCGACGGCGACGACGCGGCCGTGATGAGCCGGGTTGCCGCGCAGGTTGAGCCCGCGATTCGAGCCCACCCCGAGCAGTGGTACCCGTTCCACCACGTATACGCCGACAGAGAAGGCGCTCGGGCGCTGGCCGAGGAGGCCGTCCGGGACTAAACTCGACGGCGCATGGCTGGCAATATCGCCGCTGCGGCGGGGTGCGCCGCCGGGTACCTGATCGGTTCGGTGCCGTTTGGCCTGATCGTCGGCAAAACCGTCGGCGGGCTCGACGTTCGTGACTTCGGCAGCGGCAACATTGGGACCACCAACGTCGTGCGGACGATCGGGGCCCGGGCCGGTGCGTTGACCTTCGGACTCGATGTCGCCAAGGGCGCAGCTGCGGTCGTGGTCGCCCGCCGCCTCGGTGCCGATCCCACGGCGCAGGCGGCCGCCGGTCTGGCTGCATGCATCGGACACTCGTGGCCGGTGTTTGCCCGTTTTCGCGGCGGCAAGGCCGTGGCGACCGCGGCGGGCGCGCTCATCGTCGTGTCGCCTGCGGCCTTTGCGTTCGCGGCCGCCGGTGGTGTCGGAGGCCTCCTTCTGACGCGCACCGTGTCGGTCGGTTCGCTGGCGGCGGCCGGAGTGGGGACCGTCGGCGGCGCGCTGGCGTCACTGCGCACCCACGACCCGGTGCCGGTCGCATTCGCTTCCTTGGCGGCTACGCTCGTGGTCGTGCGTCACATCCCGAACATCCGCCGCCTCGCCCGCGGGGAGGAGCCGAAGCTGTCGAGTCGCCTCCTCGGAGGCTCCTGACCGCCGCGTGACCGAGACCACCCCCGCGGTCTCGCGCCGTCTCAGCGTTGTCGATCTGGTCAGCGCTGTGGCGCGTGCGCTCACGACAACAACCGGCGGTGTCGTCGCGCTGCAGCGTGAGGTGGTGCGCACGGCCGCTCTCCTCGCCGGAGATGGCGCCACCGCCGCGATGGCGCTGCGTGAGGGCGATCACTTCGAGGTGGCGCGACTCGACGTCCCGGTGGCGGCCGGATTGATCGAAGGCTGGGAACGATCGGCGGACGTGCTCGCGGGGAGGCGCCTGAGCGGCGAGATCCGTGGCAGAGGATCGCTCCTCGTGCTGCCGATGTTCTACCGCGGCGAGGTGATCGGAGCACTCGCGGTCCTGTCGCCGCCCCGCGCGCGCGGGCGCAGCGGTGATACCGAGGATGTTCTGGCCAGCCTTGCCGGCAACGCGGCAATCGCGATGGAGAACGCGCGGCTCTACGAGCAGGAGCGCGAGGCGGCGCGACGCTTGCGCCAGCTCGACGCGATGAAGACGAATTTCCTCTCAACGGTGCAGCATGAGATGCGCACCCCGCTGACCGCGATCCTCGGCCTGAGCGATCTCATCGACATGTGCTGGGACACGTGGAACGACCCATCGAAAATCGATGCGCTGCGGGACATACAGGTTGCAGCGAAGAACCTCGACGGCATCGTCGAGACGATCATCGATTTCTCCGCGGTCGACGGCCCCGCGATGTCGCTCGCGCTCGGGGATATCCCGCTCGGCCCGTCGGTGTACGCCGCCATCGAGACGATCGGCGAACGCCACAAAGGCGGTCTGCCGATCCCCGCCACCGTCGAGGTGGATGCGGACATCACGCTCGCGGCGGATCCGGACCGGCTCGGGCAGGTGCTCCGAGCGCTCGTCGACAACGCCGTGAAATTCAGTGATGGCAAGGGAAGCGTCCTGGTGCGCGGGTCCCGGGCGGGCGGCGGTGTGGTCGTCGTCGAAGTGATCGACCATGGCATCGGCATCCCCACTCGGGACATCGAGCACGTCTTTGAACGGTTCTTCCAGGTGGACAACACGGCGACGCGGCGATTCAGCGGCACCGGCATGGGCCTCGCGCTGGTGAAGCGCATCGTCGACGCGCACCGCGCGACGATCGAGATCGACACCGGCGCCGGCGATGGGACCCGAGTCGTCCTGCGCTGGCCGGAGCGCGCGGCCGCGTCCGAGGCCACGGCTGAGGTGCCGATCGCCTCGTCGGTGCCGGTACAATGACAGCGGTCGCGCTAGGCGGGGCGTTAGCGGTGCCCTGTACCCGCAATCCGCTATAGCGGGGCTGAATTCCCCACCGAGGGGGCGCGTTGTCGGGTCTGCTCCGGACGCGCCGGCGTTGACGACTGGGTCCCGCGCAGCTCGGGC
>DATKQX010000034.1:0-3053 GCA_035532495.1 Saccharimonadales bacterium (SeqCode) | reverse complement strand
CTGGGACAAGGTCGACGGCATCGACGCTCCCGACGATTCCATACCTCCGCCGCGGTCGTCGCTGCCACCACGGCACCGAAGCTCGGCCGTCGGAATCGGCGGTCTTCAGGCTGCGCGCCACGTTCGGTCAAGGAACTGCTCTCGGTCACCGACGCCAAGCGAGCCGGCGTCCGGATCGCAGTAATGCCCGCTGCGAGGCAGGACGATGTTGGTGCTCATCTCCCGATCGTGACACCGGATCAGCGTCTCGCTTGGCTCTTCGTCGGGCCCGTATGCGATGAACCGCTCGAGCAGCTCGGCCACGGCCACGCTCGCCACCATCGAGGTGAACGGCACCACCGCAGGCTCAACGGCACCAAGTTCCGGTGCGTATCCCTCGGCCTGTAGCCCCTGGAGTTCTGCTCTATCAAGCTGCTCGGCCCGGGCGCGCTCCATGTCGACCCGTCCCCGACATACCAAGCAGGCTTGCCCTGGAGTGAGCACCGTCACCCGTCCGTGGATTCCATCGAGGCGCCCATCGCTGGAACTGATGAGGACGCCGACGTCGATCACGGGCAGCAAGTAGTGGCTGCTGAGGCGAGAGAGCACGAGTCGACCCGCGTTGTCGTCGGTGCACCCGAACACGATGTCGCAGGCGGTGAGCATGCGCGCCACCGTCTCGTCGGTAACGGTGCCGACCACGGCCTCGACCATGACGTCGGGAGCGATCCGCGCGATATGCGAGGCGAGCACCTCCGCCTTCGGCTTGCCGACGTCCGGCGGAGTGGAGCCGTACACGCGGGCCACGTTGCTGTCGGATAGGTCCTTGGGATCGACCAAAAGCATGTGACCAAGGCCGAGGCGAGCCAGCTGCTCGGCCACAGCCGACCCCGTGCCGCCACATCCGACGATGCCGACCCGCAGGCGCGAGAGCACGCGCTGGATATCTCCGCCGAAGGCGCGGACCTGGCGGTCGAACATGGTCGGAATCTCGGCTGCGTCGGGAACGTCTTCAGCGGACAGGAGTGCCCAGCGGTCGCCGACCACCAACAGCCGGTCAATCGAGCCGCTCCCGGCCTCGTCGACGGACATCCCGGTGAAGCGGAAGGCTGAGGGTGCCGGCGCCGCTACTAAGGACCCGTAGACATCCGTATCGAGGCGGATGCGAAAGGTGCTCCGGAGCTCGTCATCGACGGCGTGGTCGTGGTCGCTGCGCCGGGGGTCGGCATCATGGCCTGGATGCGTATGCAGCCATATCGCGACGGCACCGAGCGACTCGGCGCGCTGCAGCGAAGGCACATAGCCGCCCGAGCGGATGGTCATGCCGACGGCGGTGCGCCGGGTGTATTCGTCCTCGGGCACCCAATGCAGCTCGCGACCGAGAAGCTTCAGCCCCGCCGCAGACCGCGCGACTCCGGCGATGACAACGCCCGCGGCCTCGACATCTTCCCGAGCGCGCTCAGCGATCTCGTCCGCGAGCCAAACCGGGAGCACAAGCGTGGTCGGGAGCTTCACGCGGCCTGCACCCTTGAGGCCAGTGCGAACTCCGCCCGGATCAACGCGAGGAAGCCCTCCAGCGAGTCCCTGCCGGGTTGCCACTGGCCGGCTGTGAAATGCCTGGACCAGCGCTGCCAGGTCCGCCCGAGGTGTATCTCGCTCGATTGCGTGCCGGGAATCTGTGTTCCGTCAGCTCGAAAGATCGCGGGGTCACACCACCACATGTCGGGCGGCACGTCGGGAAACCCCGGCGCCAGCCGGAGGAGCAGGTCCGTTCTCGCGACGCTGAGCCCTGAGGGGAGTACCCAGCCAGGAAACAGAACGCAGGTCATACCCGCGTCGACGACGACCTCATGGGCGATGCCGCGGTCAACGAGGAACTTGCGCTCTGGTTCCGGGAGGCTCAACTCAACGATCTGCCTTGATTCCGGGGTTGATGTGGCGTGGAGCGGTGAAGAAGCGAAGTCCGTCGCGGATCTCGACAACTTCGGAGTCGGCGATCAGGCGGTCGGTTTGCCCTGGGCGAACCTCGTAAAGGTCGCGGGTCTCATCGATGGGGGGAGTCGGCACGTGGCGCAGGTCGGCGCCGGTCATGTCGGCCTTGGTCACCGTGTAGTGGACGCGGTCGATCTGGATGTGGAACTCGTGAGGGTGGTCGCCCTCGGCGTGGACTTCGGTCATTGGGTTCTCCGGGTCGGCTTCTGCAACCATGATACCACTATACCACAGTGGTTGACAGCCAAATCACCGCTGTGCACAATGGATACATGCAACCCTCCAAAGCCATGACCATCCGCCTCTCAGCGGAACAGGCCGACGAGCTCCAGACGGTGGCCACCGTAGACGACATGCCGATCGCCGAGGTGATCCGTGCTGCGGTCGCCGAGCACGTCGAAGCGCGCAAACAGGACCAGCACTTTCAAGAGAGCCTTCGCGAGCGCATCGAGCGCGCGCAAGCGATGCTGCGTACGCCCTCGGGACGCTAATACACCCGATGGCGGAGTAACAGCCGCTCCCTTCCCCGAGATTCGCCCAGCAACGCGCTACTCAGCGATCCGGCGGGGGATCTCAGCGAGGTATTCGTCACCGATCACGCGCACCGCTGTGTAGTCGGCGTCCGCGAACGTCGTCATCCAGGGCTTGTGCAAGCCCGTGATCACCGCGATCGCCGGCCTGGGCAGGCCGAGCCTCTCAAGTTCCTCCTCACCGGGATTCTCGAGCCGACAGAACAGGCGGTATTGACTGCGGTTGGGTGCGCCTTGCTTGCGCACCTCGTAGTAACCGTGCATGTCGCCATGCATCGCCTCCCACAAGCCCCCGCCCGAGAACCGGGGAGGGGGCGCAGCGGCGACGGCTTCAAGCACCGCGAGCATCGTCGCACGCACGTTGGTCGGGCAAGCCCGCAGGAAGTCGAGGGACGGGACGCTGTCGTCGATGCGGCGGTGGTAGACGACGTCCCAGGTCATGAACCGGGGAGCTTATCGAGCGGCGGCAGCCACCTTGTCGGGATGTTCCTCGGCCTGTGGGACCACGCGAAGTTCCGCCCCCAGGGCGCTCGCGAGGGCGGCGATGGTTCG
>DATKQX010000033.1:0-32196 GCA_035532495.1 Saccharimonadales bacterium (SeqCode) | reverse complement strand
TACAAGGGACACGGCCATGCAAGACACACCAGTTGACGACGAACCGACGCCCCGGCGGCCGCTGATCGACGACGAGGCACTGGACGCGATGATGGATCGGATCAGCTCCGAGGGAATGGAACTACTTGGCCCCGACGGCGTGCTCACCGACCTGACCAAGCGCCTGATGGAGCGGGCGATGGATGTCGAACTGAGCGATCATCTCGGCCACGACCGGGGCGACCCACGCGGCCGGGGCTCGGGCAATGCAGGCAACGGTACGTCTCCCAAGCGCGTGCTCAACGACGCCGACGGCATACCTCTCGACGTGCCTCGGAAACGCAACGCCAGCTTCGAACCGAAGGTCGTTCCCCAAGGGGCAGCGCCGAATTGCCGGCTTCAATGAGTTGGTGTGCGGGCTGGTGGCGCGCGGGATGACGACGCGCGATGTGCAGTCGTACATCGCCGAGGCGTACGGCGTCGACGTTGCCGCGGAGCTGGTGAGCCGCATCACCGACGCGGTGCTCCCTGAGCTCCGCGCGTGGCAGACCCGGCCGCTGGACGCCGTCTATCCGACCCTGTACGTTGACGCCATCGTGGTGGGGAAGGTGCGCACCGATCACGTCGTCGCCAACAAGGCGTGCCACATCGCAATGGGCGTCGACATGGATGGCCGCAAGCAGGTGCTCGGCATGTGGCTCCAGAAGGACGAAGGCGCCAAATTCTGGCTGGGCGTCCTGAGCGACCTCAAGAATCGCGGCCTGCTCGACGCGCTCATGGTTTGCTGCGACGGGCTCACCGGCTTTCCAGATGCCATCGAGGCCGTCTGGTCCCAGGCGACCATCCAGACCTGCGTCGTGCATCTGATCCGCAACTCCGCCCGATACGTGTCGTGGAAGGACCGCAAAGCGATGACCAGGGCCCTGCGTCCGATCTACCAGGCGCCGACGCTGGACGCAGCCGCGGACGCCATGGATGCCTTCGAGCACGAATACGGAACGAAGTACCCGGCCGTGGTCGCGCTCTGGCGCCGGAACTCGGAGCGCTTCGTCCCGTTCCTCGAGTTCGACGCCGATATCCGCAGAGCGATCTACACGACGAACGCCATCGAGAGTCTCAACTATCAGCTGCGCAAGATCACCAAGACGAAGGGCCACTTTCCCACCGACGACGCTGTCTTGAAGAGATTCTACCTCGCCATCTGCTCCATCGGCGGCACACGCAGTGGAGCGCTCGGGAGGGGCACGCGGGAGTGGTTCAGAGCGCTCAATGCCTTCGCCATTGCTTTTCCCGGACGCCTTCCAGTTTGAACGTCATCCCGCCCTCTTACGCAGAAAACTTGACACCCCCCAGCGTCGGTCCATTACGGACATGCCGCTGCAATCCGTGAGCAACGCACCGTGATTCTTGCCGGCGCCTATGCCGCCCACCCCGAACGCCTTGTTCGCGTCATGCCGCAGCCACCAGCACTACCCACTGCTGTTTGGATCAATCCACCTCATCAGGAGCTCGCCATTGCTCGGTAATTAGGCGACCCGAGTTGTCTCTAAGGGGTTGACAAGTTCCGCCTTCCGCTCCGTGAACGTCGGCCCATCCACCTTAACTGTATATCCCCTTCTGTCCCACCTGCAGGGCGAGTATAACCTGAGCGACGATCATCTGCATGGCACTTGGCAAATCGTGGGTTGTGAATTCCGTGGCCCGGGGACTTATCTTCCTAACTCCCGGAATGTATTCGCAGGTTGAGGCTATTGATGTCGAACTCCATTCGAAACCGAACGTGTACGGTGGTTGCATCCGATACGGTTCACGCCGGCGTTCACGGAGTGCCAGAGCCACCGTTTCCCGAATTCCGTTCTGGGCGACGTTCGGGTGCAGGCAGGAGGCTGTGAATCTATCGATTCCATCCTTCACAGCGAACGTACGCAGATCCTGCCCTAACACCGACTTGGCCTCCTGGCAGACCGCTGTATCACCGCTGACGAAGCAGACGGAGACCCCGTAGTGGCCGGCCATCAGCGAATTCAGGCGCGTCTCGCCGATGGGTTCGCCGTTCAGCAATAGGTTCTGGACCTCCTTACCCAGGAGGGTGTGGTTGAGAACCCCTCCCTCCGTTCCGGCACACGAGTGATAGCCGACGAAGACTGCGGTGTCAAAGCTCTCGTCCAAACCCTGAACCATGCACATTTGCTTGTGGACTCCCCTAATCATCCTAGCCCGAGGATCCAACTGTTCCAGCAGTAGATTACGCATCGTCCAGTGAGAGTCGTTCACGAGCACCTCGGTGGCTCCGGCGTCAAAGGCCCCGAGAACCGCCGCGTTGGCGTCGCCGGTCATCAACACGCGCCCCCGTTGATAGTCAGCCCCATCGGGCAGCACATCTTCTGGGTCAGTAATACCGGTAACGCCTTCCATGTCAACCGACACGAAGACTTTCATGACGCTCCCCCATAATCGTCGTCTGGTGGCGGACTATGCGGCTGGGACAGTGGTAAGCGTGGGCTTTGGAGCCAATTTGAACACTCTCCCGCCTCGAGTCCCTGCAGGTGTGTACGCAGCCTTTGGCATGATACTGGTTACGATTCTCGCTACGCCCCAGATTCGGTGGAATGCCTTCCTCGCCGCCTCTCCTTGCTCGTCGAGTTGCTCATGATCTCATTGGCAGAATTCACGTGGACCCGCCTCCACTGGTGCCTCGGCTACGGTCGGGTCCTCGCTACGATTGAAGTCTCCGACGCTCGAGCCGACGATTGATCGATCTGCTGAGTTGGTCAGTGGTGGTGGGACGGAGGTACGTCCAGGGCAGG
Organism: Saccharimonadales bacterium (SeqCode); assembly: GCA_035532495.1. Taxonomy (GTDB): domain Bacteria; phylum Chloroflexota; class Dormibacteria; order Aeolococcales; family Aeolococcaceae; genus Palsa-851. Next base: position 29,410 of record DATKQX010000033.1, on the reverse strand, counting down.
GTTGCGCGGGAAGAATCCCCAGGCAGTCAGCAAGAACCCCGCGTGCTCGACCGGCATGACCGGCCAGTCCTCGGGACGAGCCACATGGCTGATACCGAAGGTGTGCCAGACCACGACGTCGTTCCACTGACAATCGCAGCAACATCGTCAACTAGGCATCGATGTCGGCGGTGGTTCTGGCGGCGGCAGGGGGTACCGCGACCGGGGCCGTTCCGTCTGCCAACACGCTCGCAAACGAAGAACGTCTGCCCGCTAGGTCTCTCGAAATCTCAAGGTGGACGCCTGTGGCCATTGCGCGTAATGTCTGGATGCAAAGCGGCGCGAGGCGCGTCAGTCGGGTGAAGGCGGAGAACCGCCCGCCGGCCACGTGGGTTGCGGGCAGGGAAGGGCATGATCGACGGCGGGAGCAGCGTGAGACTCGGGAAGAACCGCTTCCTCGAGGTCATCCCGGCTGCTCAACGGAATCGGTTGATGCGATCCGCCGAGCCGGTCGTCGTCGAGATCCGCACAGTGCTCTTCGAGCCAGGCGAGCCTATCGATTTTGCGGACTTTCCACTCACCTCCGTGATCTCGTTGGTGACACCGTTCAGACGGGGTGCGAGCGTGGAGGTCGCGACGGTGGGCAACGAGGGGATCGTCGGGGTGCCAATGGTGCTCGGGGGATCACTTGCCTTCCGAGCCGTCGTCTCCGTCGCTGGTTCGATCGCCCGCGTGCCTGCTGCGACCCTCCTCAGCGAGGTCCACGGGGACGGTCATTTCCACGAACGGTTGGACTCCTATCTGCAGACCCTCTTCGGCCAGATCGCGCAGCCGACGGCGTGCAACCGGCTTCACTCCACCACTGCGCGCCTCAGCGGGTGGCTGCTGACGCGCAGCGATCGGGTGGGTGCTGACGAGTTCGCCATCACCCTCGAGTTCCTTGGCCAGATGCTCGGCTGCCGTCGGGCGGCGGTGGCCAAGTCCGTCGATACCCTCAGGACCGCAGGTTTCATTCGACACCGTCCAGGGCACGTCGTCCTCGTGGATGTCCCCGGCCTCGAGGCGGTCGCGTGCGAGTGCTACGCAACGATCAAGCACGAACTGGCCGGAATCGGCAAGTGAATGCACCGTGAGACGTCGGCCGGGGGTCGCGTGGGCATCGCTTCGACGACGCTCGTCAACTCGCTCAGGCAATACGCGAGGCTGGCCGTTGCTCCCGATCAGGCAGAGACATCGGAAGGGGCACCACGTCACGGTCACGTGCGAGGGTTTTCGACGGCGAAGTCTGCGCTATGGCGTGTAACTTAGCCTCGATCCACGCACCAGCGGTCGGGGCGTCTTCTTCGCACCACTCGAGGATCAGTCGCGTCGGCGGTCGACGGGACAAGCCGGCTTCGACTCCATAGTGCCGACTGATAGCAGCCAAGTTGCGCTCAAGCATGCGGGGGCCGAGACTCGCCCACTCTCGTTGCGCTTCCGCCCACGCTTCGCCGAGCAGACCTGTACTGCGAAGATTGAGCTCGTCACCCGCCACCAATAGAGCCTAAGGCGGCCGTACCGGGGGTATCGGTACGCAGCCGTACAGAGCAACAACGACGGCGCTGCCGATCTGGCCGGCACCGTCGCGCGTCGGCGTTGCGTTCCGTTGTTTTGCCATCTTGTCCGCAGCCGGCGTGACCTCGATCACGGCGCCCATGGCTGGGAGTGAACTCGCATTATAGGCGCCGCTGCATCCTGGGCCACCGACACTACGAGCGCTCCCAAGACTGCCTCAGGCAAGCGGACACCTGTATTTGCCAAGGATCGCCGTCGATGCACTCATCCGCACCCCCGATGCCAGCGTGGCCGCGACCCTCCGCCTCTCGCTCACGTCACCATGCCAGCACGGAGGCTCTGGTTGACGCGGTCGACGCCCGCTACGGACCCCGCTTGCGCCGCGGCGAGAGGAAAGTTCACTGCGATCCGACCAACTGCGGCGCGAAGCGTGCGGGTGGCGCGACCCTGGCTTCGCTCCGCCTCCACCGCCGCGCTGGCGTAGCCACCAAGTACGGGACGCGCGTCGGAGTTTCGCGCATCGCTGCGTCGCGCTCGGCCTCAGGCTGATCTGCGCGTGCCGGGCCACCTGCCCATCCCACATCGCCGCCCGGCTAGCAGCGGGCCACGATTACGTTTCCCAGTTCGGCGCCGCGCACTTCAGGTAACAGCTGTAGACCAGCGGGTCGGTCATCACCATCCCCTCGGCGAAGGACCGACCGACTGTCGTCAGGATTCGCTGCCACCACTTGGGAGTCATGGGTCACCTCTTGGAGTGGGCGCACCGGTCGGGTCGTGCGGCCATCGTAATGCGCCGATGCCATCGTCGTGGCCGTTCGCTTCCTCAGATGTCTCTCATCAAGGGAGGTGCTCACCGGGAGGAAACGGCTTGTGCGCTTAGCATGCGCTCGCCGTCGACCCGGTACCGAACGGCTGGCGGCTCGGCATCCAAGTCGGGCTGCAGCCCAGCGTCCTCCTCCATCGAGCCGGCATTCCGCACCCGCAGGGTCAGCAACTCGCCAGCAGACATGCCATCGAGTTCCTCCTGGGGCCTTGAGAAACTCTCATATCCAGCTGGACCAGTCCACGGGGTCAGGCTACTCCCTGCCAGTTCGGGTCCTCGCTCAGCCGACAGCCAGCGCGCAGCCGGCGCCAGCGATTACGTAATCAGTCTGGGTTGTTCGACACGATTGAAGTCTCCAACGTTCGAGCCGACGATTGATCGATCTGCTGAGTTGGTCAGTGGTGGTGGGACGGGGGTACGTCCAGGGCAGGGTTGCGCGGGAAGAACCCCCAGGGAGTCAGAAGGAACCCCGCGTGCTCGACCGGCATGACCGGCCAGTCCTCGGGCCGAGCCACATGGCTGACGCCGAAGGTGTGCCAGACCACGACGTCGGTGGTCTCGATCGGACGGTCTGCAGCCGACCACTCCGGCAGCCCAGCGCCACCGGCGTGCTGGTTCGGGTACTCGCCGCCGGCATGGCGCTCGCGTGGGTCGAAGGGGGTTACCCATAGGTTATATCGTGCGAAGCCGCCTCGGCTACCGATCGCGCTGTCCGGCGGCGCGAGGATCGTCGGCGTGTACATCGGCCTGAGGCGATATGCCGTCGGCTGACCGACCTGATTGCGCCGGTGCCCGCTGGAGATGACCCAGGTTCGACCCGCGCCGGGGTCGACGACGCGCCGCGCCTCGCTCTCCCTCGTCAGCGCGGTGGATCTCGTCACCAGTGCGCTGCCGTAAGGGTTCGCCGAATCGCTGCGAGCGCACACCAGGTCGACCTCGCTCACCGTGTTGTCAGGGCCGTCGACCTCGACGTCGAGGCGGACGTTGAACAGGTGCTGGTGGTGCGGAGCAGACAGTCCCGGCGCGACCATCGTGGCGTGCGCAGGCTCAGATCCAGACTCGACCGCAGCGGTCTGCAGGATGCCCGTGAGCTTGACGTCGTACTCGATGGTGCCGTCTTGATAGAAGTACCAGTAATAGCCGTACTCGTAGTTCAGGTTCGTGCAGATCGACGAGATTACCAGGCGGCGGGAACGCCGCACCTCCGTGTCGCCTGCCGGGAAGTCCCAATGCTTCCACAGGATACCCGCGTCCTCCTCGTGCAGGCAGATCGCGTTGCGGACGGTTACCGGCACTCCGTCATCGTCGTGCAGAACGGCATCGAAGTACTGGATCTCGCCGAGGCAGTCGCAGGCGAGTTCCAGCGAATGTACACCCTTTCCGATACCGAAGTCACCGACGTCGAACGCGTGCTGGAAGAAGTGGGACGGGCTTACGTCGCCGTACGGCACAATCATCTCTGACAGCGACGCGCGGTAGAGGATCGGACGGACTTCGCCCTCGTCCTCGTATCCGACGGTGTGAAGCACCAGTCCCTCCCGCCCGTTGAACGAGAAGCGAAATCGCCAGCGCTGCCAGCGGATCTCGTGTCCGTGTATCGAGAAGCTAGGTCCTTCAGGCTGAACCACGTCGAGCGCCCGAAGATCCTGACGCATCGTGCCGATCGATGCGGCGTCGTACCGGCCGGGATCCTCCGGGATAGGCACAACGGGATCGACGTCGATGACGCGCAGCACGGTCTCGCCGGTGAGGTCGACGTATGCGACCACGCCTTCGACCGGCCTGGCGTACGGAGTGTCGCCCGGCCGCTCGACGTAATAGCTCAGTGAGGCGACGACTCGCTTGCCTAATCCCTCAGCGATGTTGAAGTTGCCAATCATCCACGGGTCAATCCGGACTTTGTCGAGATCGTCGACGCCGCGCCGACGTACCGCCTTCTGCCACCGCTCGTCTGCACGGATGAGCCGCTCCGCAACGGCGAGATCTTCCATCAGGAGGGGACCCTGCAGCCCCGGTCGCTCGTTCCACTCGAGCACCCTGTCGCGGGTGATGGACACAACGCCGTCGTGCAGCGCTCCGGCCCGGCGATTCAGCACCACGACAAACGCCGCGCGCTCGATCGCGTCGCCGGGGCGGAATGATCGCACCACGGATTTGTCTGGCTCGTTCAGCCGGATCATCACGAACAATGCGGACGGCGTGAGCTGACGCTCACGCCGTGCGATCTCTCGTGCCGCGCGGATCTCCTCTGCGCTCAGTGGATCCAAAGGATGTCGGACTGCATTGTCCACAGCGGCAACATCTAGGTCAGGCCGTTCGATCATGGGGTACCACTCACTTCCAGCGTGTTCAGCGACTCAGGAAAGGCGGCCCGGCAGGTTCGGAGGGTACTTCTACTTCTATTACAAGTCGCCCACTTCTTCGGTACCTGCGGCATGATCGCGATTGTACATCTTGTCTAGACGGTATCGACAAGAGCGGCCCCCTCAACGATTTGAATGTGATGGTCAAGCCACTCGACGCAGCCAGGCCCCATAGTTTCGGGGGCTTCGGTCCTGATCTATCGAAACGAAATCACAAAAGGGGCTGCCCCATCATTGCGGGAGCGCCGTGATCTTCAGCTGTTTGCTCCATTGAATGTGAACTTCAAATGTAGCTGCTCGAGGAAGCGCGACCTGGAGGAGTCCGCGTTGAGTCGTTACTGTCGTGCCAGCCAGACACTCGAGTAAGTTGACATGCCGAGATTACCGATCGCATGCGGCGTTGCTTGGTTGATTTGGAACAGGGTACGAACCTCTGACTTCTCCATTGCTGGCCCACTCGGTGGATACGCGCTAGCGGTTAGCTACGGTCATGATCGTACGATCCGCTGTCCCAAAGCCGGCGCATATCCCCGAAACTCACCGAACTTCTTGTAGTGATGTGAGTAGCGTTCAATTGCGTCGTCTCTTATATTGACGCCCAGCCCATCCTGCCTTCGCACTGCTAGTTGCCCCGCATGGAAGACCCATGGGTCATCAAGAAGATCGTCTTCCAGCAGCGTCAGATGTGTCTGATGCGCAAGCCCGCTCAGAGGCACCGTCGCGAGCACCTGCATCGCGGCCGCGGTGCCGATGCCGAGATCACACAGGCTGTGTCGAACTAGCGGGACTTCCGCAATCCTGCAAAGTTCCGATGCTGATACGAGCCTGAGGATTCCGCCCGTTTGGTGAATGCCCGTAACGATGACGTCGGCCGCGTCGCAGGCAAGCACGCGGGCGACATCCGATACGCGCCAAGCAGACTGATTGGCAGCAATAGTAAGATTTGCCTCTGAGCCAAAACGCCGGGCCAACCGGAGGTTATCCTTGGCGAACGGTTGCTCGACGAACTCGAGATCAAGATCTCGCAATTGGTCGATGTGCCGACGAGCGGCCACTGCATCCCAGCCCTCATTGGGGTCGATCCGCAACCCGAAATCATCGCCCACGGCATCTCGAACCGCTGCCAATAAGCTCAGATCGCGCCTGATGTCGGAACTTCCCTTTAGATACATCGTCCGGAAACCTTGTGCTGCGCCCGCTCTCGCTTTTTCCGCGGCATCTTGGGGATTATCGTGGCGTGGGTTTACATGCCAATAGAACTCGACGCTCTCATTAGTGCGACCGCCGAGAAGGTCGTAGACGGGGCAACCGAGAGACTTCCCACAGATGTCGAGCAGTGCCATTTCGAGCGCCGCGATGGCCGTATTGGTCACGTATGGAAAGTGTTCGCTACCGGCCTGTGAGAATAAGCCGACTAGACGCCTCACGTTTCGCGGGTCTTGTCCCACGAGTGTTTCGGCGAACTCGCGCAGCGTCGCGACGAGTATTCCGATCGTCGGTTCGCCCGGCGCTTCACCTATTCCCTCGATACCATCATTGGTTTGGATCCGGACTATGGCGCTGCTGACGCCATGTGCTTCTCCGTATCGCCACGCAACTGGCTCAATGAAGGGTACAGATACCGTCGTGATGTCAACCTTGGTGATTTGCATCGAAGGCGATCCTCCTCGAAATCACCGCGTCAGCATGGGTTCGGGTGTCCGGACTAGGGCGCTACTGTGAGCACGAGTCACTGGGATTAGGAACTTGGCATGCCGAGGAAAGAAGGTCGCTTGCCGGAAATCCCCACTTGGCCGCGATCTTCTGAAAGATGCCCAGCCTATACATATCAGCGATGCCGGTTTGTATCACAGCAGCCAGCGCGGTCTCATCCTTGCGTAGATCGACGACCACGCTCACCGGATTCACTGAGAGATCCAGGATAGTCACCTGCCCGGGGAAGTTGGTGGCGTAGTAGCCGAGAACGGGACGGTCCTGGAAGAAGGTGTCGTATCTGCCGGACAACACAGCGGAGAACGCTGTCGTGTCTTGCGGCAACGCTGCGAGCACCATCGGCGCCTTTCCTGCAGCCACGAACGTCTTGTTCAGTGCTTGGAGGTAGGTCGCGTCGGACGAACCGAGCTGAGTGGCGACCCTCTTGCCGGCCAGATCGTCGAGCGACTGGATGTGCTCCGGATTACCCTTCTGCGTGATGAATCCCTGTGTGTCGCGCAGGTAGGGGTCCTGGAGGATGACCTCCGCAAGTGCCGCAGTCCCGTTCGTGCCGTTGATGATGACGTCGCATTTGCCGGCCTGCAACGCGCCCACAATGTCGACGTACCCCGTCTGGTGGAACTGTGCTTGTACGCCCATTGCTTTTGCGATCACGTTGGCGAAATCGACATCCTCCCCTGTAGGCTCGTTGTTCTGCACGAACGTGTACGGAGGGTACGTCATGTCCGCGCAGATGCTCAGCACGCCCGCCGATTTGATCGCGGCGGGTGCCGTCAGCGTGAAGTTCGTTCCAGCGCCCGCGGCCGACGCCGACGGGGAGCTGCTGCTGCTGCTGCCGCCGCACGCGCTCGCGGTCAACGCCACCGCGGAGAACAGAGTCAACCCGGCGAGGAGCCGGCCCTTGGACATGCTGAGGGAGGTTCCATTCAGATTCGGTGTCACCTGGCTGACTCGGATCACAGCGCGGACCTCTCATTTCTGTCGGTGGATGACATGTTCTGATCTCGCTCCTGCACTTTCCAGACCTCGATAGGTGGCTCGCTCATTAGGCCACTAGGTTTCTTGCCCAAGAGTACGATCTCGGGCGGTCGATGTCAAGACCCCGCGTTCACTTCACCGGAAGTGTCCTCGTGGTTGGGTCGTGGCCGCGTAAGAAGGTCCGGCTGCGCGGCCGCGTTGACTTACGAAAGATGCCCGCGTAGCCGGGTTCGTTGCCTGAACTAGAAAGGTCCGGCTGACAGCGTGTCTGCGCAGGCGCTCAGGGGGTGTGCCGGTCGCCGTGTCCCGCCGAGCTGTCGATGGCAAACCGGACGGCGATCACGAACGCACAGGATCGTGGTACCGGCCCGGGTCGCGGACTGTGAAGACGCAGATTTGGACTCGGTGCGCGCGGTGACTGGGTTCAACCGGGACGATGCTCGGCGGGTGTTGCGGCGTGCGTCTGGGCCGCGCGTAATCCGGGCGAGAACGCCTACCTATGACGGAGAGTGTGGCCAACGCCGACCTCGCCGGAGGTCACTCGGCCTCTGACGCCGGCGACCACGACAGCAGCTTGACCGCCCTCACCGTCTTAAGATGGTCCCTCATGAGCGATGATGCCGATTGTGCGTCGCCCGCGCGAATCGCCCCGAATATCCGCCGGTGCTGCTCCAGCGAAGCCCCGGGCCTGCCGATCTGGCTCAATGACTCACGCCGGGACGCGGCAATATCGTCGACAAGGACCGCGTAGATGCGTGCGAGCAGTTCCGACTTCGCGGCACGTACGACGCTCTGATGGAACTCCTGGTCTCCGACCTCGCCGAGTACGCCGGTCTCGATCTCGTTCTCCATCTTTTCCAGCGCCGCCTCACAGGCCTCGATGTCGACGTCGTCGCGACGCTGCGCAGCTAGCTCGGCAAGCTTGACCTCGATCGCCTCACGCGCATCGAGGATGTCGGGAAGCCGGCGCTTGAGTTCCATCAGCTCCGTCATCGGCAGCGTGTCCAGCCGCGCGACGCGCAGAAACGCACCCTCGCCGTGACGCACTTCGACAACGCCTTGGACCTCGAGTGCGACGATCGCCTGGCGCACGGACGCCCTGCTCACGCCGAGCTTTTCTGCAAGTTCACGCTCAGGCGGCAGGCGATCTCCGGCCGACAGTCCCGCCTCGACTACGTAGGCGCGGAGGTGTTCGACGAGTCGCTCGTACAGCGGCTTGCGCGCGACCGGCGACAGCGCGCTGATTCCCGTCTGCTCATTCATGGCGCCACCCTCCCCTGACTCCAGACCACAGCGAGAATCTGCCCTGGATCGATCTGATGGCGAACCGAAGTCCTGCTCGGCCTAGCAATGAACCGAAACCATGCGCGCCGGATGTCGGCAGTCAGCACCGCGCTCTGTCCGACTACATAGTCGGTCACCGAGTGAGTATACCGGGGGATGCTTCGTTCTGGTGGACGTGTGGTGCAACTGACGAGCCGGTTTGCCGCGCGGGCGGCTGCCGATTTCTGACGCGCTCGCAGACCGACTGACTGACTGGTCTCGTGACTCGTCGTACCACCCGTCGTTTGGAAGTCAAGGAAAGGATCCTGACCCTGTACGAGATTCACCTCGTCGAATGGCACGGCTACTGGCCTTTCAGGCTGATGGTGCCCAGATGGGTGAAGTCGACCTTCACCGAGGTCGTCGGCCTGACCGGCACGGCGTCGGTCATGCCACCGGTCAACACGAGCCAACCGGCCTCGAGCGCCTTGCCACGGCGCCCGAGCGCGTTCGCTGCGAGGGCCAATGCCTCGGCTGGATGCCCCTGGACGGCAGCGCCGGTTGCGGTGTCGACGACAGTTCCATCTATCTCTAGCAGGCAAGCTTCCAAGGACAAATCGAGCTGGTCCGGTATGCGCCCCACTGGCCCGAGCACGAACCGGCCAGAGGAGGCGTTGTCGGCGACGACGTCGGGCAAAGTGAAGCGGAAGTCGCGGTACCGGCTGTCGATGATCTCCACGCCACCGTACACGTTCTCCACTGCGCAAAGTGCCCGGGCCGCGGTGATGCTGGGGCCCTGCAACCGCTCGCCAAGCACGAAAACGATCTCTGGCTCGACCCGTGGGTGGATGAGGACATCCTGCGGCACCGGAACGCCGACGGGAAGCACCATCGCATCGGTGAGCCAGGCGGTGAGCGGTGAGTCGATCCCCATCCGCTGCTGCTTGGCGCGGCTGGTGAGGCCGAGCTTGACGCCGACCAGCCGTTCGCCACGGGCGAGCCGCCTGGCCAACGTCTCGTCCTGCACGAGGTAGGCGGTGTCGAGGTTCAGTTGCGGCCAGTCGTCGGTGAGCGGGTGACGGTCTTGGCAGGCATCCTCGCAGGCCAGCAGCACGGTGGCCGCCTCGTCCACCAGCGTTTGGTCCACGGTCGTCATCGCAGGTTCCCAGCCGGGGCAGCTGGCTTGCCGTCGCGTTCTTCCAGCAACTGCAGAGCGACGTCGATAATCATGTCTTCCTGGCCACCGACGTACCCGTGCTCACCCACCCGCTGCAGGATCTCGTGCGCCGGTACGCCGTAGCGGACCGCGGCCCGCTCGGCGTGCAGCAGGAACGAGGAGTAGACGCCGGCGTGCCCCTGCACGATGGAGGAGCGATCCATATACGGTAGCCGCGGGATGAACGGGCGGACGATCTCTTCGGCGGTGGCCAGGGCCGCGCCCACATCAATCCCGGTGGCGATGCCGAGGCGGTCGTACACGGCTGCCAGGACCTCGGTGGGGGAGTTACCCGCGCCCGCGCCCAGCGCGCAGAGCGCGCCGTCCATCTGGCGGGCTCCGGCCTGGTAGGCGAGTACCGAATTCGCCACACCCATCGACATGTTCTGGTGTCCGTGAAAGCCCACCTCGGCGTCGTCGCCGAGCTCGTCGATGAGCGCACGGACCCGCTCTACCACGTCGCCGAGGATCAGTGCGCCGGCGGAGTCGACGACGTATACGCACTGCGCACCTGCATCGGCCATGATCCGAGCCTGGAAAGCCAAATCGGCCGGTGGGATGCGGTGGCTGAGCATCAGGAAGCCAACGGTCTCCAGGCCGATTTCGCGCGCCACCCGGAAGTGCTGGATCGAGACGTCTGCCTCGGTGCAGTGGGTGGCGATGCGGACCACCGACATGCCGGCATCCGCGGCCTTCTTCATATCCTCGACGGTTCCGACGCCCGGTAGCAGAAGGCAGGCGATCCGGGCGTTGCGTGCCTCGTCGCTGGCCGCGGCGACGAGTTTGATCTCGTCCTCGCGGGAGAAGCCGTAGTTGAACGATGAACCGCCGAGCCCGTCACCGTGGCTGACCTCGATGACCGAAACGCCGGCGCTGTCCAAGCCGCGCACGGTGGCGCGGACCTGCTCCTCGGTGAACTGGTGCGCCATCGCATGACTGCCGTCGCGCAGTGTCGAGTCGGTGATGCGGACGTCCAGGTGCAGTGTGTCCTGCGGGCTGCTCATGCGCTGGCTCCAGCCTTGATCTGGGCGACTAGCTCACCGACGCGTGCCGCCGCGGCGGTCATGATGTCGAGGTTGCCGGCGTATGGCGGCAGGTAGTCGCCGTTGCCCCGGACCTCCAGAAAGATGGCGACCCGGCCCCGGCCGTCCCAGCCGGGACGTGGCTCGTCATATTGCGGATCGCTGCGCAACGTGTAGCCGGGCACATAGCACTGCACCGCCGCGACCATCTCGTGGACCGATGCGGTGATCGCAACGTGGTCGGCCTCGGCCGGGATGGCGCAGAATACCGTGTCCCGCATGATCATCGGTGGCTCGACCGGGTTGAGCACGATGATCGCCTTGCCGCGGTCGGCGCCGCCGATGACCTGGATCCCGCGGGACGTGGTCTCGGTGAACTCGTCGATGTTCGCCCGCGTCCCCGGACCGGCCGAACGAGAAGCGATCGAGGCCACGATCTCGGCGTACGGCACCGGCACCACCCGGCTGACCGCGGCGACCATCGGGATGGTCGCCTGCCCGCCACAGGTGATCATGTTCATGTTCGGGGCTTCACGATGCTCGTCCAGGTTGACGACCGGCACCACAAACGGGCCGACCGCCGCCGGCGTGAGGTCGATCGCCGTGATGCCTGCCTCTGCGTAGCGGGGCGCATTCGCCAGGTGCGCCTTGGCACTCGTCGCCTCGAAGACGAGGTCCGGCAGCTCACTCTGCGACAGCAGCCAATCGACCCCGCCGGCAGAGGCCTCCAGGCCGGCGTGCTCGGCCCTGCGCAGCCCGTCGGACTCCGGGTCCACCCCGATCATCCAACGTGGCTCGATGAAGCTGCTGCGCAACAGCTTCATCATCAGGTCGGCGCCGATGTTGCCCGGCCCCACGATCGCCGCGGTTGCCTTCATGCCGTTGCCTCGATTGCAGATCGATCAGCGGGTTGACCAGCGAAATGAGCTGTGACGCTGCCGAGGCCGGCAAACGTCGCCGTGACCGAGTCACCGGCGGCGACCGGCACCGCCGCAGTGCACGAGCCGGACAGCACGACATGGCCTGACTCCAGGCTGGTGCCGCGCGCGCCCAGGGTGTTGGCCAGCCAGGTCAGCGCCACCAGCGGGCTACCCAAGACCGCGCCACCGGCGCCCGTGCCCACGACCTCGGCGTTGCGCCGCAAGACCACCCCGGCCAGCCGCAGCTCGATCTCCCCGAGCGCTACGGGGTGGCTACCGAGCACGACCGCGCCGCTGGAGGCGTTGTCGGCAATCGTGTCAACCAGGCCGATGCGCCAGTCCTGGATGCGGCTGTCGATGATCTCGAGCGCTGGCAGGGTGAAGTCCACGGCTCGCGCGGCGTCCGCGACCGTGAGACCAGGGCCGGCCAGAGCCGTGCGCAGCACGAACGCGATCTCCGGCTCGATCCGCGGCTGCAGGAAACGAATCGTGGGGATCGACTCGAACTCAGCATAGAACATGTCGTCGAGCAGGTAGCCGTAGTCGGGCTGCGACACACCCAGCTGCCGCTGCATGACACCCGATGTCAGCCCCACCTTGTAACCGCGGACGGTCCTGCCCTCGGCGAGGCGGGTTGCCTGCACCCCCAGCTGGATTTGGTACGCGTCAACGGCGGTGAGGCCATTGGCCCGGGAACTGAGTGGCTCGATGGCGACTCGGGTCCTTGCCGCGCCAGCCAACGCGCGAACTGCCTCATCTATCTGGCTCACGTAGTCCTCTCCTTTCAGCCTGGATGACATCGCCAGCTGGGTGCGAATGCGTACGGCGCGGGTGCGCTATCAAGCGATCAATGAGCGGGCCATCAGCTGGCTCGGACGAGAGCGGATCGGAGAATTTCGAGTGCGCGCTCTGCCTCGGAGCTCGACGTCGTCAGCGGAGGCAGGATCCGGATGATGTTCTCGCTGACAGCGCCGGGGACGTGTCCGATGAGCAGCCCATCGCGCTGGCAGTGGCTCGAGATCGTCACCGCCAGGTCGGAGGCGGCCGTGCGCGACTCCTTGCTCGCTACGACCTCGATTCCGAGGAACAGCCCGAGGCCGCGGACGTCGCCGACGATGTCGAACTCCTTGTGCAGCTCCTCCAGTCCGGCGCGGAGCAGCTCGCCGATCTTCTTCGCGTTCTCGACCAGGCCCTCTTCCTCGATGATCGTCAGGTTCGCCAATGCTGCCGCGGACAACAAGGGGTCGCCGGTGTGCGAACTCGACTGGTAGTAGCCCTTGGCCTCGAGCTCAGCAGCCAGGCCGTCGCGGACGACCACCCCCGATACCGGCACGCCACCGCCGAGCGACTTGGACACCGTGAGTATGTCGGGCATGACGGCGAAGTGCTCGAACGCAAACATCTTTCCGGTGCGTCCGAATCCGGTCTGCGCCTCGTCGATGACCAGCAGCGCACCCCACTCGTCGCACAGCCGGCGTATCTCACGCAGCCACTCCTCCGACAAAACGATCACGCCACCGGCGCTCTGGATGACCTCGATGAACACCGCCGCGGGCCGGCCCGAACTGGTGCGCTGCAACGTGTCCAATCCGTGCTCCAGGCAGGTCATTGCGCAGGTGTCACCATCCTGGTCACATCCCTTGAATGGACATCGATACACGTACGGCGCCGGCAGGAACACCGCGCCCGGCTGCATGGGCCCGTACCCCTCACGGAAGACGCCGCCCAGGCCGGTGATTCCGAACGATCCCGCTGTCAACCCGTGATATCCGCGGACCAGCGCCGCCACTTCGTGCCGACCGGTGATGAGCTTCGCCATCCGGAGTGCGGCCTCGTTCGACTCCGATCCGGTGCACGCGAAGTAGCTCTTTCCCAGGTCACCCGGACACATCTGGGCGACCTTCTCCGCGAGTTGGATCTGGCATGTGTCGGTGAACGCCGAGCCGCGCTGGATGAGAGTGTGCGCCTGCTTGGCGATGGCATCCGCGTACTTGGGATGCGCGTGGCCCGCAACCGCACACACTTGCCCCGAGACGAAGTCGAGGTACTCGTGACCGTCAGTGTCGTAGACAACCGTGCCAGTTCCGCGTTCGAGCACCTCAGGAAATGTATAGCGTGATTGAATTCGCACTGCGCGGTCGCGTTCGATCCAGCTCTTGCTTGTCACTGTTCAACCCCGTCCTTGCCTGATTCCGTGTCCTGTATTTTTTCCACTTCGGCCGTTATCTCTGCGCGAAGCTCTGCACTGATTTCACCTCGAGGAACTCTTGAAGGCCGACAGCTCCAAGCTCACGGCCGATGCCGGACTGCTTGTAGCCCCCGAACGGTGCCAAGGCGTCGAACCCGTACCCGTTGATATTGACCATGCCGGTTTCCAACCGCACGGCGACCGCCATGGCGTGCTCCTCGTCACATGACCACACCGCACCGTGGAGGCCGTACTGTGTGCCGTTCGCGATGGCGATCGCCTCCTCCTCGTCTCGATACGGCATCACGCACAGCACCGGGCCGAAGATCTCCTCCTGCGCGACCACCATGGTCGGGTTGACGCCGGTCAGCACCGTCGGCTGTACGTAGTACCCGCGGGCCAGGTTGGCCGGACGACCGGCGCCGCCGAGCGCGATACGCGCACCCTCCTCAACACCGCTCCGTACATAACCACGAACCCGGTCCGCCGCCGCGCTTGAGACCAACGGCCCCATCTCAGTCTGCGGATCTGCCGGGTCTCCGACCCGGATGCTGCTGATGGTCTGTGCAGCGAGTTCAGTCGCGTCGCTCAGTCGATCGGCCGGAACCAGCAGCCTGCTCCAAGCGATACACGACTGCCCCGTGTTGAAGCAGGCTTGGCGCGCCCCGGTGGCAACAGCCTGCTCCAGATCTGCATCAGGCAGCACGAGGTTCGCGCTCTTGCCCCCGAGTTCGAGGCTGACCCGCTTGATCGTCTCGGCTGCCAGCCCAGCCACGCGCCGTCCCGCTTTCGTGGAGCCCGTGAATGACACCTTTCGCACAGCCGGGTGCATCACCAGCGGCTCGCCCGCCGTCGGCCCGTCTCCGGTGACCACGTTGAAGACACCGGGTGGATACCCAGCCTCGGCCAGGCACTCCGCGAGCCGTAGTGCGCTCAGCGGCGTCATCTCGCTGGGCTTGAGCACCATCGTGCAGCCCGCCACCAGCGCCGCGCCGAGCTTCTGGGCGATCAGGATCAATGGCAGATTCCACGGCGTGATGCAACCGACTACACCGACGGGTTCGTGAAGCAGTGTCGAGCCGCCGGCCGGCTCGGAGAACTCGAACTCGCGGCCGACCTTGACGAAGGCCCGAAAGATCTCCGAGGCGAGGCCAACGTGCAGCGGGGCTGCTATCGACACCGGCGCGCCAACCTCGGCGGTGATTAATTCGGCCAGCCCCTCGCGATCAGCGTCCACGACATCGCACAAATGCTCGAGCAGGGCCAGCCGATCGTCTACCGGCGTGTTGCGCCAGGCGGGTAGCGCTGCTTCCGCGGCCGCAACAGCGCGCTGCACGTCCTGCGCGCCACCGGCGGGCACGCGCCCGACGACCTCCTCGGTGGCCGGGTTCACCACATCGAACCCGCCGGGACCGTGGGCGGGCGCCCACGTGCCGTCGATCCAGTGGCACTGCTGATCGTATATCGCACTGACCTGACGCATCTGCCGCCTACCTTTCCGTTTGCGATTTGCCAATCCGTTTCAAACTGCCACCAGTGCCCGTCCGACTAAAGTACCTTTGACAGGAATTGACGAGTGCGCGCACTGCTCGGCACATCAAAGACCTGCTGCGGATCACCTTCCTCGACGATGCATCCCTCATCCATCATGACCACCTTGCGCGCCACCTCCCGCGCGAAGCCGATCTCGTGCGTCACGCAGGCCATGGTCATTCCTTGAAGCGCAAGATCCTTGATAACCGCGAGCACTTCGCCGACCATTTCCGGATCCAGCGCGCTCGTGGGCTCGTCGAAAAGCAGGATTTTCGGCCCCATCGCGAGCGCTCTCGCAATGGCCACGCGCTGTTGCTGCCCGCCGGACAGACGCCTGGGATACTCGTCGAGCTTCTGCTCCAGCCCCACTCGACGGAGCAGCGTCCGGCCCAGCTCTCTGGCTTCTTCCGCGGGCATGCGGCGAACACGCACCGGCCCTGCGGTGACGTTCTCCAGAGCGGTCATGTGGGGCCACAGGTTGAACCGCTGGAACACGAATCCGAACTCCTGCCGGAACCGAACTACCTCGCGCTCGCGGCGGCGGCCCAGGATCGACCTCCCATCGGACCAGGGCATGATGTCGCCCTCGACCTCGATCCGGCCGCGCTCGGGCAACTCGAGTCCGTTCAGACAGCGCAGGAGGGTCGTCTTGCCGGAGCCGGACGGTCCGATGATGGCCGTCGTCCCGTGCGAGGGAATGTCGATCGAGACGCCGTGCAGAACCTCGACCGGGCCGAAGCTCTTCGTGACACCAATCGCCCGCACCGAGACCGGGTCCGAACCGTCGCCGCTCACGCTACCTTCTCTGCCTCCGGGCTTCCATTCACCTTCGGCTTTGTGTTCGCATTCCATGGCGTCCATATGCGCCGCTCTCTTCTGTATTCGGCATCCGATGCACCGAGCTTCCTCTCGATCCAAGACTGGATCAGACCCCATAGCGTCGTCAGCACCAGGTACCAGAAGCCAACGCCGAGAAAGTACTCGACTGGGCGGAAGGTAGCTGCATATCCCACCTGCGCATCCTGGAACATTTCGTACACGCCAATGAACGACAGCAGCGACGTAGCTTTCAACATGTAGTTGAATTGGTTGCCGACGGTCGGAACGATCACTCGCACAGCCTGCGGGGCAATGATGCGTCGCATGGCCTGTCGGCGGGTCATCCCCACTGCGAGTGCGGCCTCCAGTTGGCCGGATTCGACGGATTTGAGGCCACCACGAATGATCTCGCTCATGAACGCCCCCTCGTTGAGGCCGAGCGCGGTGATGCCGGCGATGACGGCGCCTGAGACCGCGAGCGGCCCCACCACGACCTGCGTCGGGAACAGATCGAAGCCGAGTAGCAGGTTCGCGCCGTAATAGATGAAGAAGATCTGCACGATTGCTGGCGTGCCTCGCATGACGAGGCGGTACAGCCAGGCCAGCACGCGCAGCGGAAGTAACCGCGATCGCACCGCGGCGAGGGTGATCACCCCAAGCACGATGCCGAGAGCTTCTGAAACCACCGAAATGTACACCGTCGCCACGAGGGCGCCCCAGAAGACCGGGTCGCCATTGAAGATGCGGTCCCAAAGCAAGTGCCAGTCCAGTTGCGTCGCCAACGCTGCCAGATGCACAGGTTCACTATTCCTTATGCTTGAACGATCGGGGCTGAGAGCCGGAAAACCGTGCGTTTTATGGTCTAGTGGCTAGGCCAATTGGCCTCTAGAGCTATGAGTGACTCTACGCTGTTGCACTCTTTCGGTCAAGGGGGCCATTTCAACGATTCCGCGCGCTTTCATCGGGCTTCGAGCTTCAGTACAGCGATTCGATGGCGGCGCGCCAAGGGGCTCGCTCTGTGATTGCCCGACGGCAGCTCAGTAGGCTGCGGGGTGCATTGACGCACACGGCCGCGCGCAACACGTCCCCGCGACCGTACAGCGCCACAAGCGAGTGGTCGTCTTGTCGCTGGATACTGATCGCGTCCACACCGTCCAGGTATCCCACGGTTCGTGTCTTCGCCGCGAACTGATCGGTCCAGAAGTACGGCGGTCCGACGTAGGGCCGCTCGTTGGCACCCAGCAGTGACCTCGCTGCAAAGGCGCCCTGCTCTACGGCGTTCGTCCAGTGCTCGACGCGCATGTAGCTACCGTACAATTCGTTGTCCCAGTACGCGATGTCGCCTGCGGCCACCACGTCCGCAGCCGAGGTCCGCAAGTACGCGTCGCAGCGCACCCCACCGCCGGCGAGTTCCAGCCCACTGCCGGCCAGCCACTGGACCATCGGGACAGCGCCGAGTGCCGCGACGACGACGTCGGCGTCGATGACCCCTCCGTCGCGAAGGTATGCTCGGCTCCGATCGCGCCTGACGTCGATCGCCGTGACGGAGTTGTCGCAATGCACCGCGACACCGTGCGACTCGTGCAGACGCTTGAACCACTGGCCGACATCGACGCCGAGCGCCATGGCGAGGGGCGCCGGGCCGAGCTCGACGATCGACACCTCGCCGCCGATC
Organism: Saccharimonadales bacterium (SeqCode); assembly: GCA_035532495.1. Lineage (GTDB taxonomy): Bacteria > Chloroflexota > Dormibacteria > Aeolococcales > Aeolococcaceae > Palsa-851. The sequence continues at coordinate 11,364 of DATKQX010000033.1, read as the reverse complement.
TCGTGCGCCGTCGCGGCAACTTCGAGGCCCAGGAAGCCGGCCCCGATTACCAGGACGCGTGCGCCCGGAACCAGGCGGTCCCGCAGCCGAGCACAATCGTCGGCGGTGCGAAGGCGATAAACGTCTGCCGACTCGCCGTGGACCGGCTCGAAGCTGCGCGCCGCGGCTCCGGTCGCCAGGATTAGACCGTCGTAGCCAAGCTCGGCGCCGCTATCCAGCAACACCGATTTGCGTTGGGGGTCGAGTTGCCGCGCCCGACGGCCGAGCACCAGGTCGATTCCGTGCTGTTGGTACCAACCCTCGGGACGCAGCAGCAGTTGCGATTTTGAGGCTTCGCCCCGCAACGCCGACTTCGACAGCGGTGGCCGGTCGTAGGGCAGGTCCGTCTCTGCGCTGAGCAGGGTCACCGGCCGGTCGAAGCCGGCATCCCGGAGCGCCTCCGCGGCGTGAACGCCCGCGACCGACGCGCCGACGATAACGACTCCGTTCACGGGCTACGGCGCCTGATGGTGATGGCATGAACTGGGCAGCCGCGGACGGCGCCCTCGACTGCCACGCGCAGGGAGTCGTCGGGATGGGACTCGATTACGACCGCTTTGCCACTGTCGTCGTCAAGATCGAAAACGGACGGCACGGCCATGACGCAGCAGGCGTAGCCTTGGCACGCTTGGTGGTCGATGAAGACCTCCCATCCCAATTTGTTTTCCATTCTTCGCTCTATCTCGGCAACTCGTCAGGCGTCATGAGGCAGGGCGTCGCGGTGCAGCGCTAATCAAGAGTTCGGCAACCTGAGGAAACCGACCTGACGCAGCATGGTCGCGAGGTCGAAGTAGACGATCTCGCCTTTGATCCGGCCGTCCTTGATGTCCCAGACGACCGCGGTTTCGACCTCCACCCGCAAGTTGGTCGCCGGGATCCCGAACAAGCTGCCCCGTTGGGTACCGGACAGTATGTGTTCCGACACCGCCGAGTCCTCTTGGACCGAAATGATGCGACGCATTTCGACATTCAGATCAGGGAACGTCGCCCACAGACCGCGGTAGCGCCGCGCCACCTCCACGGGCCCGGCGTAGAGCCGATGCGGATCAGGGACGATCAGGTTGAAACAGTCCTCGGTCATCCCGTCGAGAAGGGCATCCAGATCCTGGGCGTTCTCAGCCGCCAGATGTCCGTGGATCTCGGCTACGATTGCGGCGACATTGACTTCACGGCTCACCAAGTGCCTCCCCGTGGTCTATGCACTCGAGCGTCTCTCGGACGCTGCGCGAACGGTCCCAGTGGCGCGCTAACGCGCACCCGGCTTCGGATGGTCAATGGCCACCGCCGATCTGCGGTCCCAGCGTCCCGTCCGACCGCACCACGCGGTGGCCCCAGAGGCTGACTGCGCCGCTGCCGCCCTGCGCCCGTCGACTCCACTGTCCAAAGTCGACCGATCGTCCACCGTGTCCGTACTCGATGTCGAATCCGGAGGGAGTGCGTACGTAGAACGACACCATCTCGTCGTTCCAGTGGCGCCCGAGCGAGACACTCATAGGAGCGTGACCGTCGACGCATTTGTCCATCGCGCGCCCGACCGAATCGAGGTCGCTCACCTCGACCAGAACGTGCAGCAGTCGCTCGACAGCGCCGGTATCGATCACCGCGACGCTGTGCTCGCGCGAGTTGGGGCTCAGAAAGGCCCAGCGCCATCCTCGCTCCGGGCCGCCAATCTTCGTCTCACGGATCTGGAATCCCAGTATCTCGTGATAGAACTCGGCGGACTCGCGGCATTTCGGTGTGCCTATCGTGACGTGCCCCAATCCCTGCTTACCGGTCACGAAGCTCACACCGGTCGGCGACACGAAGTGGGTCGCCGGATCGACCGTCGCGCCGTAGAAGAGCTCGCACTGCGTCCCGGACGGATCGACGCAGGAGAACGCTTCGGTGTACCACTCGCGCTCCGGCAGCGGGCTCACCGCCACGCCGGCCCGTTCCAGCGCCTGGGCAGCACGCTGCCACTCCGGCTGACCCGGGCACTCCCAGCCGACCACGACCGGGTGCTTTGCCTCCGAGGAATAGCCTCCCGCAGGCGGAGCGGAGATGATGAACCGCGCGACCTGGTCATCCATGCGGAGCAGCAAGTCGCCGCGATCGTTGGATTCCGCGGACATGCCCAGAACGTCGGTGGCAAACATGCGCCAGGCGTCTTTCTGATCTGAGTAGACCGTCAAGTAGCCCAAGCTCGATATTGGAGAGTCTTCCACTGAAATCCTCCTAGTGACTGCTGCGCAATTGCTACTCGGTCGCGTGGGCAACGAATCGCTTGTATGTGGCTGCGTATTCGGCGGGGCGACGCTGCGTGAGCGCGAAACCGGTGCCGGGCTCTACCCACATCCACGACGCGGGGTGAGCGCGGTGCCACTCTTCGGTGTGCGCTAGAGGATGCACCGCGTCATCGATGTCTCCGCGGGTAATCAGCGTCGGCAGAGTCAGCTCTGACAGCCACGGCCGGATCGTGAGATGAGTCTGGAGGGCGGGATCGTTGCGCACCCGGCCGTAGAACGTAACAGCCCGGCGCCAGTCCTCCCCATGGAATCTCTGCCAGCGCTCCAGATCCTCGGCAGTCGCGTGATCGAGGTCTTCGAACCGGCGATTCAGCGACGTGCTCGCGTTCTCGGCGACCGCGAGCAACGGCGCATCCACGGACAGGGTGACGACCCGGTCGGGGTGATCGTGCGCGATGCGGCCCGCGATGCGCGCGCCAAGAGAGCACCCGATCAGATGGAATCTGTTCAAGCCGAGGAAGTCGGCGACCTCTACGACGTCATCGCACCAAGCTGTCGCAGACAAGGTTTCGACACGTTCACTGCGTGACAGGCCGCGCAGATCCACGACCACCGCCCTGAAATCATGCTCCAGGTGAGCGGCAAGCTGGTCGAAGGACTTGCCGGACCCGGCGGCGCCGTGGATCAGTATCACCGCCACGCCCGCGCCGCGGTCGTCGAAGTAAAGGCGTACGCCGTCTCGTGCAGTGAGGTACACGACTAGCCCACGTTCTGGCCGGGAGCAGGCGCCCCGCGCTTGAGTTTGTCCATTGCTGCCGCGTAGGCCACGCGCTCGGCATCGAACCGTGCCCGGGCCAAGCCGGAGCGCCAGTAGTCGGGCAAGGCCGACTCAAGCTTGCGATACCCCTCCTCGATGTCTGCGGGAAGGTCATGGTCGCCCCACGACTGCAGGCCCCCGTAGCCGTGGTCGTAGTTCCAGTCCGGCACGTGGTAGAGGCGGCCGGTCGCCGGCTCGTTCGACCGTGCCTGGGAGGCCAAGAAGAGCACGAGTGGCAGGACGTGCTGCGGCGCCATCGGTCGAAGTGCGTAGACGCGCCCCTCGCTGCTGACCGCGCGAGCCGTGTCGTCGAACCACGAGGCACGGGTGTGCCCGGGCATGAACGCGTTGACCGCGATGCCCGTCTTCTTCAGCTCTTCGGCCAGATAGAACGTCAACGTCGTCAGCGCTGCCTTGCTGGCCTGATATGGCATCTCGGTGCTCCACGGTCTGGCGCCGAAGTAACCACCGCCGACCGACTCCATGAGCACGCCACTACTGACGACGTTGACGATGCTTCCGTTGCTCTGCGAGATCATGGCCGGTACAAAGGTCTTGATCACCCGGACAGTCCCGAAGACGTTCACGCCGAACATCCGTTGCCAGTCCTGGTCGGTCGTCTCCAGCGTCGGGACGTGACCCTTCGGCGCGAAGAGCGTCTCGGAAACGAGCCCGGCATTGTTGATCAAGGTATCGATGCGGCCGAACTTCTCCATCACCTCCGCGTACGCCGCCTGCACCGCGGCGTCGCCCGTGATGTCCATGTCCAGTGCCAACCCGCGACCGGACGAGTTGAGCTTGTCCCCGAACTCGTCCGCGTCCTTCCATGTGATGTCGGCACAGACCACCTTGGCGCCCGCATCGAGCAGGCCCTCGGCCAGTACCTTCCCGATCCCTCTCGCACCGCCTGTTACCACGACGACCTGGTCGTCAACGAACGACCGCCATTGCGTCATCGCGCGGCCGACCATCTCAGTCTGAACTCGTCTGTACTGGTCGAAATTGTGCTGCTGCGTCATCCAATTCTCCATAAGGCTACGTAGTTAGGTCGGTCAGCGACGTCACGAGCTGCCCACTGGACCGTTCGCGACAGGCTCGTGGCGAGTACCTCAGAAGAAAATCGAGATACCCCTCGGTAAGAGGGTCGTGTCGAGGACAATCTCCCGGTGAGCAATCCGCCACCTGTCATCCACTCGCCGTACGAGATCTTTGCGCCTGCCAACCCACCACGCTTCGTCGCGAAGCTTGCGGGCCTGCCTGACGATGAAGGCGGATCGAACCTCCGCATCCTCCTTTGCACTGTCGTCGACGACGATATTGCCCACCAAGTGGCACGTCATAGACGTGGGGATCTCGGCGTGAGAGAACCCCGTCTCGTCCTTCATGACTCGGGCGAGAAGCATCTCCTTGGTGTCCTTGACGATCGGGTGCCCTGCCGCGGCCACATCGCCCTGCACAGCTTCGGTCAGCGGAATCACGTACTCGGCATCGTCGGTGAACAGGTCTAGCCATTCGCGGAAGCGCCGCTCGTCCAGAAGGTGGGCCTCCCGGCGCAGCATCTCCTCGATCTGGTACTTGTCTTCGAACGTGAGCATCTCTAGGACACTCCCTTCGAGGCAGCGACCGGCTCACGCGCCATCAGCTCCAGCCAGAACCGGTAGAACTGGCGCTGGTTGACCTCGCTGGGTTCTTTGCTGATATTGCCACGAACACCGGGAAGCTGGTCGCCGTCGTCGTTTAGATGCACCTGGAAGTTCAATGGCAGTCGCTGCGCGCGCTTCGCACGCATCGCCTCGACGATCCGCTCGAAGTTCTCCACGTCATCAGGTCCGATGACGCCCGCCATCGCTTGGCCCTGGTAGACACGCTGGACAGCAAGCTCCTTGACGACGTCGGGAGCCTCGCGCTCGACCATCGTCCACTGCCACTGCTCGTGCTCAGTCGCGCCGTGCGGGTGGAACAGCAGCAGGTGCCGGCCGATCATGGGCGAGATGTAGCCCATCAGGCCAAGGTTCGGGAAGAGCAGTCCGTTGACGAACCCGTACAACGGGGGATCCGTGCCGACGAGGGCCTTCTGCATCCTGTCCTGCCGGTCGCGAAGCCAGGAGACGACGTGCGGACCGAGGCGCTTCGCCTCGTCCAGGTCGCGCTCGAACATCGCGTTACTGTAGGGCCGCAGCGCGCCCAGGCCCAACGGGCATCCCGATCCATACCCAGCTGTAACCTCGTATGTAGGCTCCTTGGTGCGCATCGGCAGCGGAGAGGTGGCCATCGGGATATCTGACCCACGCTCCCTAAGCTCCTGCGCAGTGCGGAGCCACGCCGCGTGCGTCAGCGCAACGTGGTAGTTATCGCCGATGTAGTTCTCGGCCATGAGCTTCCAGTTGCCCGGAACCCGGCATCTGTGCCAACCGGGAAGAGCCTCGAGTCCGCCCACCGGCACGCCGAGCACGAACGTCTCCAGCCACCATCGAGCGTCAGCCCCGAGCCAGTTCTCGAACGAACTCGCGTCCTTGTCAAGCGTCGCAAACAGCAGGCCGTTGAAGTCCGCCACACGAACCTCTTCCAGTCCCCAACTGGCGCGGTCGAGGTCGGCGTACAGGTCACGCTCGCGCGGCACGCCGACAAGTCCGCCGTCGAGCCCGTACGTCCAGCCGTGGTATGAGCACGTAAAGCTGTGCGCTTGGCCGCGATCGAACAGGCAAACCTTGTTCCCTCGATGACGGCAGCGGTTGATGAATGATCTGACCGTCCCAGTCGAGTCGCGGAGAATAACGATCGGCACTTCACCGATGTAGTTCGTGATGTAGTCCCCGGGGGATCTGACCATGTCTGAATGGCCAACCGGAATCCAGGCGTGACCGAAGACCCGCTCGATCTCCTGCGCGTAGAGATCCTCATCGAAATAGATCTCCGGCGATATCAGGCCGTCGCGCCATGACACGAGTTGCTCGAGACTGTCTACAAGTGACACGACGACTCCTTCTGAATTGGTTGGGAACACCGCGACCGCATTGTTATCACTTGTTCGTGCTCATTTTTTGAAGAACTCTGAAATGCGATCGACAAAGTCTTGCTCGTCAACGTATGCCAAGCCCGTTTGCGCAGGTCACTCCGAGACTGCTCCACAGCGCGATTCGTGCACTGCTTGGCCACAATCAGCGCGCCACGCGGCTGGGCGGCCACGCGATCGACCAGCTGGGTCGAACGCCTCGAGAGCGGCCTCCATGGCTGCAAACGTTCGGTCAACGTAGCGGGTGTCCGCTGTCTGCCATTCGCTCAGATCCGGGCCTGAGCTGAAGCTCCCGTCGACGCCGCGAATGACGACGACGTTGAGGCCCGAACGTGACGCGAGTTCGTCGGCCACTGCTGGCAGTGCGCTCCAATCGGCCGTGCGCAACGCGTTGTGCTTTATGCCGAAGCCGACCAGGATGCAGGCAACCTCGGCGGCCACGTAACTCGGGCTGGTGGTCATTGGCGCAACATCTCTAAAGTGTGCTCTCCGAGGGTGGGGGGCGGTAGTCGAAGGCTGGGCGGCGTCCGCGACAATCGCAGCGGGCACGCAAGCATCTTGATATGTCCGGCGGTTCGATGCTCGGTCTCGAGGATCATTCCACGCGCCTGAATCTGCGGATCGTCGGCCATCTCGGCGATCGTGCTGATAGTCGCGGCCGGAATGCCGTGCTCCGCCAGTAGTTTGACCCACTCGCTTGACGTCTTGGTCGCCATTCTGTCAGAGAGAATCTCAACCAGCGCATCGCGGTTCACGACACGGTCGGCGTTCGACGTAAACCGCGGATCACCAATCAGACAATCAAGTCCGGTGGCCCGGGCGAAGGCATGGAACAACCGATCGTTACCCACCGCGACTATGATCCGCGAATCCTTCGTTGCGAAGTCCTGGTAGGGCACGATCGTCGAGTGCGCCGCGCCCTGCCGCCTCGGGGTTACGCCGGTCGCGAAGTAAGAGCTCGCGATATACGTCAACAGGGAGGCCTGGGCATCAAGCAACGCGATGTCCACCCACTGGCCCCGACCGCTCGACTGTCGTTCGACCAGCGCCGCGAGGATGCCGACCATCGCCCACATGCCAGCGGCAAGGTCGGCCGATGGGACACCAACTCGCAATGGAGGGCCGTCCGGTTCCCCGGTCACGCTCATGATGCCACTGCGCGCCTGCGCGATTGCGTCGTAACCCGGTAACTCCGAGTCCGGCCCGGTCTGGCCGAACCCACTGATAGACGCGTAGACCAGCCCTGGGTTGGTCCTGGACAGCTCTTCGTAGCCCAGACCGAGACGTGCCGCCACGCCCGGGCGGAAGTTTTCGACGAACACATCGGCCTGCGCAGCAAGCGAGCGGACTACCCGGATGCCGTCGGGGTCTTTCAGGTCGAGCGCGGCACTTCGCTTGTTTCGGTTCACCGACAGGAAGTACGCGGCCTGATCACCCTGGAACGGTGGGCCCCAGTGCCGGGTCTCGTCGCCGACTTCCGGAGCCTCGATCTTGACGACATCGGCTCCCAGATCTGCCAAGCCCAGAGTCGCGAACGGTCCGGAGAGCGCGCGCGACAGATCGAGAACCCGCAGCCCCGCGAGTGCGGCGGGCTGGCCGGGCTCTGACTGGAGCGCGATGGTCGGCCAGCTGACATCATTCACTATTTACGGCCTGGACAGGCCAGCAGTCCACTGAGCATGTGGGTGACCCTACACTACTGCTAGCCCCGGGTCAAGGAGCGCATATTCAACAGTGCTACTCCTCTCATCGAGCCCGCGGCCAGGGTCTCGGTGACCCGCGTCAGGAGGCGCGCGCTCTGGTTGACCGCTGGGCCGGAGCAGTGGCTGTCGCCCTTGCCGACACGCTGCTTGCGAATTGGTTACTCCTCGTGGTGGATGGGCGCCACGAGCTCGTGCCGCGTGCACCGCGAGTGGTCAGAGGTGTCGGCATCCAGCTCGGACGCCGCTGTCCGCGGCCGACGGTGGTGTCCGGCCGCTGCAGGGCAATGAGCAGGGTGTGCGCCGAATGCGTAGCGGTAGGAGGCGACTCTACACATGCAGTCACGTGCTCCACGGCTTCGAGGACGTCAAGCGGCGAATCCCATACGCCTATCGGGCCAGCACGTCGTCGCCTGAAGACGGCGGCACTCGCAACACACGTCGCTCCCGTAGTTGACCACCCGGTCCGCGCCCGCCGACCCGTAGTCGGAGGCGAAGCGCTCGTTGCTCTCCGGCTCCGTCGGACGACGACTGTCCTGGACATCCCCCACAGACCGTCGAGCTCGCGCCGTCCGTGCAGCCGCTCGACCCGACCAGGTGGTCGGCGAGATCCTGCAGGCGGGCCAGGGTCGCTGCAATGTCCACCGGCCTGCCATGCGGGGGTTGACGTGCCGTCGCTACGGACATCGCGGCTCGTTGCGCGCCCGCGCATAGAGCGAATGCTGCCGCCGAGCTATGTTCTGCTTATGGCATCGCCGGAGCGGCGACCGCCAACGGGAACGTGGAGTGACGGCGCCTGGTCTCTCCAACTAGCTCCGCCACCAGGCCGCGGCCGGGCGGACTGTACCGGTCCCGCGGCTCGGGCGAGTCGCTCGCGAGCCACATCGCAGCCCGATCCCTCCTCTTCCGCGAGGAGAAGGAAGTGCCACCTGCCCGAGCTCTGCGAAAGTGTCCGTGAACGTCATCAGAGGAGTCGCGGCGATATTCAACGCCGGTGCCGTCGCCATCGGGCGAGTCCCTAATTGTCTAGAGCGGCGGTTCGCGCACACTACGTCGGGCACCTACCAGCCCGTGGCCAACGCCAGCAAGCGGGTGACCGGCAGCTACGGCGTGCCGATCCGCTTCGTACGCTGCGACCAGATCCTTCACGCCACCAATGGGCAGCAGGTGTCAGGGATCCATACCCGACGCTGCCACGCGCGACGTGTACGCGTCTCCAACGCGCGGGTTGGAGCTGCCGCACGCGGCGACGACGACTGCGACCCCGATACCTGTGAGCAGGCGATTTGGGGCGCGCGTTCGTGGGATCCGGGCCATGGCTGTCGGCGACAGTGTCCAACCTCGGTCACTGGCCCGACGACGGGCCGTCCCTATATTGGCGGGAGTCTGCTCCGCGCTGGATAACTATGTCAATGGGCCAGTGGATAGTCCAAGTTTGCGCGATAATCCGCACCGTGACCCTCGACACGTCGCCTCTCCGCCCACTGGGCCGCACCCGCCTCTACGAGGATCTCGTCGAACGGCTTGGCGAGTTCGTCGCCCGCACCAACCTACGGGTGGGTGAGCGGTTTCCGCCGGAGCGCGAACTGGCATCCCGGCTCGAGGTCAGCCGAGCCTCGCTGCGCCAGGCCCTGGCGGTGCTCGAAGCCCAGGGGTTCATCGAAATCCGTCACGGTGGGGGCGTCTTCCTCCGTCGCAGCCGCGGATTCGGGGGTGTACTCCACAAGCTCGTCGAACGGCGCGCCCGGCTCCCCGAGGTGCTGGAGGCGCGCGAGCTCCTCGAGGTCAGGCTCGCGGAGCTGGCGGCGACGCGGCGCAGCGAAGAGGACCTCGCCTCGATGCGCGCTGCCCTCGTTGCCATGGACGCTGAGATCGCCTCGGCCGGGCTCGGCATGGATGGCGATGCCGCGTTCCACCATGCCGTGCACCGCGCCGGCAACAACAAGGTGTTGGAGCACGTGATCGACGGCCTCGCAGAGGCGATTCACGAAACTCGATTGGAGTCGCTCAGCGAGCCGAACCGGCCGCGTAACTCGCTCCTGGCTCATCGCCGCATCCTCGAAGCGATCGAGGCGCAGCAGGTCGCCGAAGCGGCTGATGCGATGCGCGCGCACCTGCGCCAGGTTGCCGATGTCGCGCTGCTCCGCTGGGAGCCCCCCGTGGACGATCCCTCGCTGCCATGACCCCACCGTCGTGGTTGGAGCACGTGACCGGGGTTGCCGAGCGTGGCCGCGCCATGCTCGGGCGCTCTGGGGGAACGCACAACATGGCGAACCTGGCGGCGACCTGCGACCGGCTGATTGCCCGGCGCGGCGAAGCGTCCGGCCTGGCGCTCGCCACCGAAGTCGTACGTGCCCTGGAGCGTATGAACAACGCCGAGACCGCCGCTTTCCTGGAGGTGCTTGGCGGCTCGTTCTCTCCCTCGCCGACGGCCGTCGGCGCCGCAGTCGCGCGCTGGCGGTCCGATCCAACCGATGACTCGGTGATGGCACTCGCAATGGCAACCGAGGCACCCCGACAGGAGCTGTTCCGGCGACTCAACATGGTCGGGGGCGGAGCCGCGGCGCTCGTGAAGCTGCGCGGTCACCTCCTCGAGCTGCTCCCAGTCCGCCCGCATCTGCGCGGTGTCGATGCAGACCTGCGCCACCTGCTCTCATCGTGGTTCAACGGGGGCTTCCTGCGTCTCGAGCAGATCAGCTGGGGAACACCTGCGGCGACGCTGGAGCGGCTGATTGCCTACGAGGCGGTGCACGAGATCCACGGGTGGGACGATCTGCGCCTGCGCCTGGCCGACGACCGTCGATGCTTCGCGTTCTTCCATCCTCTGCTCCCGGGAGAACCGCTGATCTTTGTTGAGATCGCGCTCACTCGCGAGCTGCCGACGGCCATCGCGCCACTTCTCGGCGTGGGTCGTCCCATCGCCGACGCCCGGGCGACCCATACGGCTGTTTTCTACTCGATCAGCGATTGCCAGCCGGGCCTGCGCGGAATCTCCTTTGGGAATTTCCTGATCAAGCAGGTGGTTCGCGAGCTCTCGGCGGAGCTGCCGGGGCTGCGAACGTTCGCGACGCTGTCCCCGGTGCCCGGCCTGGCCAGAGCTGTCGCGGATCGGAGCGAAGCCGAGGGCTTCACCGACGAGCGGCTGCGAGCGCTGATCGCCGGTCACCACGACGAGCTCCGTCGCCTCGCGTCGTCCACCGATGAGCTGGAGGCGTTGACACGGCTCGTGCACGCGCCCGGCCCCCATGCGCCGGTGGTTGCCCGGCTGGCAGGGCGACTGGCGCTCGCGTACCTCCTGCATGTGAAGGTCCGCGGCCGCATCGCCGACAGCGTGGGCCACTTCCATCTCTCGAACGGCGCGCGACTCGAACGCATCAACCCCGATGGTGATCTCTCACAGATTGGACGGCAGTCGTACGCGGTGATGGTCAACTACATCTACGAGCCGCAGCGCTTGGAAGCCAATCACGAGCGCTACGTTCGCTCCAGCCGTGTGGCCACAGCCGCGTCGCTCGGCGGTGAGATCAAGTCTGTTGACGCCGCCTGGTCGAACACGCCGCGGCGCGACCG
>DATKQX010000032.1:0-20616 GCA_035532495.1 Saccharimonadales bacterium (SeqCode) | reverse complement strand
GGGGCCGGCCGCGCGAGAGTAGCCTGCTCCCGTCGAGGATAACGCCAGGCGCGTACTACGGGCGCGCTTGCGGCCTTGCCCTGGAAGGTACAGCACCGATATCATCTAAAACGATATAACCGATGTTCGATCCATCCGCCTTCTCACTGTGGAGAGCAGTGACGGTTGCCGAGCGGAGATACCGGAGGGCCCAAACGATCTCGCGTGCATCGGAGCATCGCCACGCTGGCGGAGCAAGTCGCCTGCTTCTCTGGCCCGACGAGTTGGTGTGGCGTTGCGAGGTTTGCTCATATCTGCGGCGGTGCGATCGCCGGCCCGAGTTCTGCCTGGCGTGTGGCGCGAGTCCCGACAGGTTGGTGGGACGTTCAGGTCTCGAGTGGCGTCGGCACCTACGCGAGCGGTCGCCCTCGAAGGAGGGCACATGACGGCTGCGCCCTCGACGCGTGAGCAACCTGCGACGGCGCTGGTTTGGGGCGCAGCTGACGGGGTTCTTGCGACAGCGCTCATGAGCGCCGCGATGCTTCTCGCCAAGCGCTCGGGCGCCATGGGCGCAATGCCGCCCGAGAAGATCACCGCGAGGTTCCTCAACTCCGCCCGGATCCCCCGCACGGCGGAACAGCAGGATGCCCTGGCGATCGTCTTCCACTTCGCCTTCGGTGCCGTCGGCGGCGCTTGCTTCCGGCTCGCCGCCGCGCGGATCCCGGCGCCTGCGGTACCCCTGGGCATGGCATACGGCACAGGGATCTGGGCTGCGAGCTACCTTGGCTGGGTGCCGGCCTTGCGGATCATGCCGGCCGCCGATCGCGACCGTCGCGGCCGCCAGTTCGCGATGATTGCCGGCCATCTCGTGTACGGGTCCACGCTCGGCCTGCTCGTCGCGCGGAGGCGGTCGCCCGGACCCTTCCCCGCGGTGGAGCACCGTACGTCACTGCTCGATACTCGCGCGTGTCCCACCAGGTGCCGCCGCTTCAGAACAAGGTGGCCACAAGCATGATGGCCGCCGCGGCCATCACCATTGTGGCAAGCCAGACTAGGCTGTTGCTCCAGAACCCACTGCGATGCTCGTTCATTACCCGACGATCACGGGCAAGCAGAGCGATCAGGACGAGGATCGGCGGGGCGACCATTCCGTTGATGATCGCGGTCACCACGAGTGCCTCGATCGGGTTGATGTTGAGGAAGTTCATCGCCAGCCCACCGACGATCGCAATCGCGATCAGCCCGTAGAAGCCCGGGCGCGCGCTCACCTTCTCGCTCAGACCACCGCGAAAGCCGAAGAACTCCTTGACCGCATATGCCGAGCTTCCCGTCAGCACCGGGATCGCAAGGAGGCCGGTGCCGATCATGCCGACGGCAAAGAGGACAAACGCAAACGGGCCGGCCAGGGGTCGTAACGCTTGTGCAGCCTGCGCCGCGCTCTCAATGCTGTCATGACCCGACCCGTGCAGCACGGTGCCCGAGGTGAGGACGATGCTGTACATCACAAGTTGCGAGAACAACATACCAATCGTGACGTCGACACGAGCGGCCTTGAGTTCCTTGCGAGTGGTCCCGCGCCGTTGCTGCTCAGTGTGGGCTCCCGCAGCCTTCATCTCGTCGACCTCGCTGGAGGCCTGCCAGAAGAAGAGATAGGGGCTGATCGTCGTGCCCAAGATGGCCACTACAATGCCGAGGTAGCCTTTGTTGAACTCAAAGTGTGGCGTGACTGTGGCCTCGAGGGTCGGCAGCAGCTGCGGATGCACGACGAACACCGTGATGACATAGGCGAAGAGGGCGAGTGTCAAGTACTTGAAGACTCGGAAGATGATGGAGTACGACAGGCGTAGCTGCATGAGCCCGATGAGCAGGGCCACCGGGACAACCAGCCACGCTGGTTGGATACGACCGCCGCTGAGGAGCGAACCGCCGGCGGCGACCGCGCCGAGATCGGCGCCGACGTTGATGGTGTTGGCGCAGAAGACGGCGAAGATGCAGGCACCGACGAGCGCAGTGGGAAACTTGCGCCGCAGCGAGACGCCGAGCCCTACTCCTGTCTGTAAGGCAATCCGTGCGCAGGTTTCCTGGACCGCGACCATCAGAGGAAAGGTGAAGAGGGCGAGCCAGAGGGTGGCGAGTCCAAATTGGCTGCCCGCCTGAGAGTAGGTGCCGATTCCTGATGGGTCATCGTCCGACGCGCCCGTGACGAGCCCTGGGCCAAGCAGTTGCAGGAATCCCTTTGGCCCCTGGCGAAGTGCCCCGCCGACACCGCTTCGGCCGGCTGTTGGAGCACCAGTTGCCGCCTCATTGCCCAGGGCCTTCGCCACTTCTTCGACGCTCGGCTCCTCAACGACATCGGTGAACTTGGCGGCGAGCACACGTACGGGATCAGGACTCTCGTCCTGCACCGATACATCGGGAGCCGGTGCCGCCATGCCAGAATGATGATACAGATGCTGTCACTAAACTGTAGTGCCAGATGCATCGTCAAGGGGCGGTCCTCAATCCTTTTTTCGATGACCGCAGCGCCAGTCGACTGGGCTTTGGTCCGCCCGTTGATGCGTGTCGAAACGCCGTCGTGGCATCAAACGAGAGCGCTCACATCGCTCTCGTTAGGTTAGTAGCGGTTGCGATGTGTGAGGCCGTTGTCTGCTCGAGGCCGACGGGCGCTCTCACCGCCCAGGCACAGAACGACGCTGCAGGGCACATCGCGGCCGAGGGCCGCCAAGGACCGGGCACGCGTTATACCCGGTCCCCGTTGGCAGCCCTCAGTAGTAGTGGGCCCGGCCGCCGATCGCGTGTCCGGCCATGCCGAGCAAGGCGAGGACCAGTCCGATCACAACGAGGATGACCCCGATGGTCCAGAGGACCGGCACCCCGAGCAGGAGCCCGAGGATGAGACAGATGACGCCCAAGATGATCATGTGTCACCCCTGTCTGAAGTTTGGCTACGAAACTACGAGATGGCCGATCACGAGATCGCGATCAGACCGGTCGGTCGTCGATCGTGGTCGTGGTCGTCGGTCCGCGCCGATAGCCGGGGCCCGCCCACGAGGACCAGAAGACCAGCGACAAAAGGACGCCCAGCCCACCGACGATCATCAAGATGATGCCGATCGTGTGCAGGTCGACCCCGGTCGCCGTGACGTGGATCGCAAAGGCGAGCACGGCACCTATGGCGATGAGGACGATGCCCACTCCGATACCCATGTGACTGCCTCCTTGTAGTGCGGCTGCTACCTCTGCTTACTATAGCAGGTGTACCATCTCATTACAACGTCGGTATCAGATATTAGCCATACGCCGAGGCGGGCGGCCGCCTGCATAGGCCGTGGCCATCCGCACCCAGCGCGCGTTCGCCGAGGAGTGGAGCGTCGCCGTTGCTCATTCGGGACGTCTTTGCGTGCTCAACATGATAGTGCTGATATAATACTTGCATATGACTCGCGCCGTGGACGGAACCCTCCGAGGGAGGCCCGCGGCGTCATCCCCGACCTTGTGTCTCCATCACCTCACCGGCGATGTCAACCGGCTCTTCTTATCCATAGCCCTGATCGCCGGGTGCTCTTCGCGCTGCTCGCGGTTCTGGTCGCGATCCACCCGGCGCCATTCTTCTTCGACAGACCCCTCGAGGTCGCCGTGCAATCGGTCAACGCGCGGCCCTTCGCGTCGTTCAACTCGTTCGTATTCGCCCTCGCCGGTCTGGTCGGCGTCGCCAGCGCTGCAATGATCGTCCTTACGCTTCTACTGCGGCGCGCCGCCACGCCCTTCGTGGCCTCTCGGCCATCTATTCGGTGCTGTACAACGTCGTGAACATCATCATCCACCAGCCGCGTCCGACGGGTGTGCTGACCACGGCGCTCGTCGTCGCCGCGGGAATCAGCGGCATCGATGTGGGTGCGCACTGGCCGAGCGATGTCGGCGGCGGGTTGCTCGTCGGCCCGGCGTGGATCTACATGAGCCTCTCGCTGGGCCGGCTCGCCAAGCCGATCTTCGAGAGCCGGCGCACGGGAGCAAAGTGATCGCTAATCTCACGGCACGAATCGACGGGCAGATCGGCGACGTCATCGAACGTGCGAACACACGCCACCACGTCCGACGCCTGAAGCGCAACGGCTGGGAGCGGGCGTTGCGCGGCGATGGACGCGGTTGGGCGAGTAGCGAGCCGATTCGTGAGCGCAACCGTCTCGAGGTGTACATCGACGGGGCCTCAGCACTCCCAGCCATCGCCGCCGCGGTGCGTGGTGCCCGATTGTTCGTGCACATCGCGGGCTGGACCCTGAATCCCGACTTCGGGGTCGAACGCTATCCTGCGGTTGTCAGCCTGCGAGACCTGCTCGCGGACGCGGCAGAGCGCGTCGACGTTCGAGTCCTGGTCTGGGCGGGTGCACCGATCGCGGTGATGCATCCGTCGCGCAAGGAGGCGCGGCAGCTCCTGCACCACCTCGTCACCGGTACTCGGATCCACGGGGCGCTGGACGCTCACAACCGCCCGATGCATTGCCACCACGAGAAGCTCGTCATCATTGATGGCGAGGTGGCGTTTGTCGGCGGCATCGATCTAACCGATCTAGCCGGCGACCGGTTTGATGGCGCACCGCATGGCAATCCCGCACGCTTGGGCTGGCACGATGCGGCCGCCTCACTCGCTGGGCCGTCGGTTGCGGATGTCGCGTCACATTTCGTGATGCGCTGGGAGGCGACAACCGGCGAGCGGTTGCCCAAGACGCCGGCGCCGGCGCCCGCAGGTCGGAGCCGCGTGCAAGTCGTTCGGACCGTTCCCGAGAAGACATACCGGGCTCTTCCGCGGGGCGATTTCGGCATCCTGGAGGCGTATACGGGAGCGCTGCGCCGAGCCCGTCAGCTCATCTACCTCGAGAACCAGTTCCTCTGGAGCGCCGAAGTGGTGGCGGTGCTGCGCGAGAAACTGCTCCGGCCGCCCTCTGATGACTTCCGCCTCTGCCTGGTACTCCCTCTGCGACCCAACAACGGCAATGACGACACACGCGGTCAGCTTGCCGTGCTCCAGACGGCAGATCGCCACCACCGTCTGCTTGCCGGCAGCATCGGTCCGCTCGCGCCACAGCGGCTGGGGGTCTATGTGCACGCCAAGGTGGGTGTGATCGATGATCAGTGGCTCACCGTCGGTTCGGCCAACCTCAACGAGCATTCCCTGTTCAACGACACGGAAGTCAACCTGGTCACCAACGACGCGGACCTGGCTCGGAGCGTGCGCGAGCGGCTGTGGAGTGAGCACCTCGGTCAGGACTGCGCCGGGCGACCCCCACTGGAGGTGATCGAGACGGAATGGCGCCCACTGCTGAGCTCTTCGCCGCCGCGACTGACTGCGCTTCGGCCAATTCCCGCCGTGTCGCGCCGGTCCGCGAGATTGCTCGGCCCGCTGAAAGGCCTCGTGGTTGACGGCTAGCTGTAAGCGTTCGCGAGGTTGGTAACACTCACGCCGCCTGCAGCTGAGCGAGACGAGCACACGGACTGAGCCCTTCCAGGGCGCCATGTGGACCACTTCCCAGCCGACGTCGCGGTGCTCGAGGCTGTGGTCACCGTGAATGCCAGCCACGTCATCGACTACCACACCGAGGACGTCGCCGCTGAGGTGATGCGGATCACAAGCGGCGAGGGTGTGGACGTGATCATGGACGCACTCGGTCCGAAGAGCTTTCGCGTCGAACTGGCGACTGCTCCGTGCTGGAGGCCGCCTCGTCGCGTACGGCGCGTCGCAGGTGCAGACAGGTGAAAAGCGCGACATCATCGCGGCGGTGCCGGACCGTGGCCGCATTCCCCTTCTCGACCATGCCCTGGTGGAAGGGACCAGCAATGACGTACGAGAACCGCGGAGTCTTCGGGCTGAACTTGAAACACTGGTCGGACCGCGAAGGAAGCCGGGCACGGATCGTGACGCCTCTCCGCGGGCTTCTCCAGAGCGGCGTCATCCGCCCGGTGGTCAATTCCACGTTTCCATTCCACCGCGCTGCAGACGCGCACCGCCGTTTGATGGCGGGAGCCAACATCGGCAAGGTTCTGCTCATCCCTACCCGACTCGAAGCGCTTGGCGGACCGGTCCTCACTCCGAGAAGACCGCTGAGCAAAGCCGGTTGCGGCTGGGGCTCGGCAGAGGCGCATCGACGCCGGCAGGCATCAGACACCCGGCCTTCTAGAGCTAGCTGCTCGGCGTGACCCGCGCTCGCGGGTCGCGTCCCGTAAACGCCACGAAGCGCTCCCAGTCGTTGGCGCCGGGAGGTGGCGGTAGCTCGGCGCCAAAGGGGGCACCGGGACCCACCATGTCCCGGAACTCCTGCTTGATGAAGGCGTGCGCCCCACTCAGGGCTGGCGCGGCGAGGGTGGAGGCGAGTCGATCTATCTGTCCAGTGGCCCGGGCCAGGTCCCACGCGTGGGCGGCTAACTCGAGGACATACATGTCGATGAGGGCGGCCCCCGTGTACTGCTCACCCCAGGGCATGGTTGCCGTTGTCACGAGGCGGGTTCGTCCGCCCACGCCGCCGCCGCCGCCTGGGCGGCGCTCCGCAGCCGGTCGGGCGCCTCAGTCAGCTCCACGTGCGGGGATGCGTCCCCTGACGGAGGCGCTTGCCCGCGGCCGAGGGCGGCAGCTCGGTGCCCGGCTTCGACGACGTGGTCGATCAGCCCTGCTACGTCGTAACCGTGGCAAGGTGTCGAGTTGCGTAATTGGTCAGGGCTTATCCCTGAGACGATCACCGCCGCGTTCTCGTAGGCATCGATGAGGATGCTGCGGCGATCCGGCGTGGCCATGGTGTTCGTCCTCGCTAGCTAGAGGTGCCTGGTCGCCCGGGGCTATCGCCGCGTGAAGGTGAGATGGGTGACGCGGCTGGGAGAGCTGACGGGCTCCACGCGGAAGCGCTCCTCGAGTCCCTCCAGCCCCTGCCACAGATGCTCCCCCCGTCCGAGCAGGATGGGCACGATCACGATGTGCATGTGGTCGATCAGGCCGGCGGCGAGGAACTGACGGACGGTTGAAACGCCACCGCCGATGCGGATGTCCAGATCACCGGCAGCCTCGCGAGCCGCGTTCAGGGCGTCCTCCGGGGTGGCGTCGATGAAGTGGAACGTCGTCCCACCCTGCATCTCGATCGAGGGCCGGGGGTGATGGGTCAGCACGTAGACGGGGGTGTGAAAGGGCGGGTCATCACCCCACCAGCCCTTCCAGTCGTCATCGGCCCACGGCCCGGGCTGGGGACTGAACTTCTTCCGCCCCATGATCTCGGCGCCGATGCCCGCCTCCCACTGACGGGCAAACTCATCGTCGACGTCTGTGCTTCCATCGGTCGCACCGGTCATGGCGCGGAAGGTCCGTGTCGGGAAGAACCACTCATGGAGTCGCATGCCGGCATGTCCAAAGGGCTCCCCAAGGCTCTGACCCTCACCGGTGCCGAATCCATCCAGCGACACAGAGAAATTGTGCACCCGCACTTGCGACATACAGATTTTTCCTCAACAGCGTGGATTGAGATTGGGACTCGTAGGGAGTGTCAGATGAGCGCGCAGATAGGTTCGCGGACCTTGGTGATCCTTCCGAATATTGGCATTGTCGTCGATGGGGCATTGGGGTCGATGGGGGCATCGGGGTCGCCGATCCATCTCGACAGCAAGTCCAACGTCGATCAACCAAGTGGCGATCTACGCGACGACCAACGAGGGCGCATCCGTGCGCATCGAGCCAACCTGGTCCTGCACCCTCCAGTGGGCCCTAAGCCACGGAGCCCGGAGCCGCGGGGTGGCCATCCTCGAGCGGCCGGCAGTGGCATGGATCAGTCGATGCACACGAGCGGGGTCGTCGGGTTAGCCCACCCTCCGGGGTTCACCACGCCCGTCGGGGAGGTGCGGGAGGTAGAGCAGAGAACTTTGGCTCACCACGACTCGTGGGTGACGACCATCATGGTTCGCGACCACGGCATCGGCATCGGCGCCGAGCAGATTCCCGTCTTCTTCACGAGGTTCGGACGCTTGGTGAAATCCGGAGACGAGCCACTATCGCGGAACGGGACTTGGGCTCTATCTGGCCCGCGAAACTGCACGTCTGCACGGGGGCGACACCGTGGCCGCCTCTGAGGCGGGTGCCGAGAGCACCTTCACGGTCACAATCCCGCTGGCGTAGCCCAGGGGTCGCCCCGGCACCCAACCCGGGGGTGGCCAAGGTCTAAGGCTGATGCTCTTCGATGTACCGCTTCGGATCCTTGTCTGCGGTGCTGATACCACGGGCGCTGGCGTGCTCGGTGTCAAAACCCGCAAAGGCACGCGCGAGCTCGGCCTGCTCGTCCTGCGACGCGGCCTCATCGAACTCCTGCAGCGGGCCGTCCTCCTCTTCCTGCATGTGCTCGCGGTTCGCGTTGTAGCACTCCTTCACCGCCGCCCACCATCCGCTGTCCCCGATGGGAGATGCCTCGGCTTTGCGGATCGCGTCGCGGATCTGGTTGTGATCTCCGATCGCGTCCTTGGTGTCGTCGACGGCATCCTTGTCGTCCTTAAGCAGACGCGGGTAGAACAGCGCCTCTTCTGCGGCTGCGTGCACCTCGAGCCGCGCTGCCAGATCGGCCCAGAGGCCCTCGGCTTTCGGCGTGTCTCCGTATGCCTCCTCCAGGGTGGAGAACTGGCGGCGAAACCAGGCGTGGTCTTTGCGGATGAGGTCGGTGACGCGGGATCCGTCCGTCATCGTCCGGCTCGCGATTGCGACGAACCTTCAGGCTCATCCGTCGGCGCGGGAACCTCTGGTTCCAGGTCTTGCACAGCCGGGGCCGGGATCTCGGGGGTTTCTGGCGGCTCAATCTGCGGGGTCTCTGGAGGGAAGAGTTCCGGGGTCGTCGATGGCTCGACCTGCGGTGTGTCTGCGGGTTCCATCTGCGGCATCTCCGGCGGCATGTTCTCCACGTCGTGCTTCCTCAGCGGCCGTCCGATTTGTCTTTCGTCGCTTCCGCTGCGCCCTTGACCTTGTCGGCCGCGTCACCGAGGGCGTGCTCGATCTTCCCGGCGGCGTGCTGCCCCTTGCCTTCGGACTCGCGATCCTTGTCGCCGGTGACCTTGCCCTGGAACTCCTTGGCCTTGCCAACTACCTGGTCCTGTTCTCCGGACATGCGTGGTCCTCCTTGAGAGAGCCTCGGAGCCTGGCCCAGCAGCCTCTTCGGCTGTCGATATGATAGTTACACTATCAGAAAGTACCCCAACGTGCCTCCAACACGAGGACGGATCGACCCCGCTCAGTCGAGGTCGTTGACCAACCTCGTGAGAGTTCTCACCTAGGTGAGCCGGTGCCCAGTGGACTGACGGGGCGCCGGCCATGTCAAGCCTGGGCAGCCCCCGCGGCTGCGCTGACCGCTAGGTTTCAATTGCTTCCTTCAGACCCTCGGCAGCGCCCTCGGTCTGTCCGCGACGACGCCGACTGCTCCCCTGACCTTTCCGGCAGCCTGCTGCGCCGTGCCCTCGGATTCACGCACCTTGTCGCCGCTGATCTTTCCCTCGAATTCTTTCACCGCGCCAGCAACCCGGTCCTGTTCGCCGGACATGTCTCGTCCTCCGTGAGGAGAAGCCCACAGGCCTCTCCCTCACTTGTATGATAGTTTAACTATCAGATATAGCCATAGTAACGTTGGCACATCGGCAAGGGGTGCTGGAAGCGCCGCGCCGCGACGCAGCACCCCTTCGTGGCATCAGGGCTACGCTGTGCCGAGCATTGACGCCCGCGGCGCTGATCGTCGCCGCCCGGGCGGCAGCCGCCGCCGGCGCGACGCCCCGAGCCGCCCCCCGTGACGCCCGCCACGAGCCATTCCCGCACTCGCGTGCCGTTGTGGGAGCGCCTCGGGTCACCACTTCATGCTCTGGTGTGGCTCCTCATGGTCGCCGCCCTGCTTGCCATCTATCGGGAGGCCCAGAGCTTCGTCGGCCACGTCTTCAACGTGCTCCTCCTCTTCATCTTTGCATCGATCATCGCCGTCGTCCTGACTCCGATCGTTGACCTCACGCAGCGTCTTCGCCCGTTTCGCTCGCACCGAGGCCTCGCCGCGTTGGTGCTGTACGTCGTCTTCCTGGCAATTCTGGTCGGTACCGGATTCCTCATCGGGCCGACGCTGATCAGTCAAGGACGCCAGGTGCCCCAATTGGTACCGCGCCTGCAGCATCTCCTACACAGCTGGGGGGTCCCGATCAATCTCAGCGATCTGGGCAGCACCTTAAGCCAATTCAAGGTGGGAGCCCCGCTGGGACTCGTCACCGGGCTGGTTGGTTCGATCGTGAGCATCGTGCTCGTTGTGGTCATCTCGGTGTATCTGCTGATTGAAGGCCGCGCGGTGATCGCGACACTGCGCCGTCTGTTCCCCGCGCATACGCGCATGTTCGACTTCGTGGTCCTCGCGGTTGGATCAACCGCAGATGCGTACGTGCGAGGTCAGGTGCTGATGTCGCTCCTCATCGGGTTCTACACGACGCTCATGATGGCGGCACTCGGCGTGCACTTCGCGGTGGTGCTCGGCGTTGCCGCGGCGATTCTCGAACTGGTGCCACTCATCGGGGCGGTGATCGCGATGGCGCTTGCAGTCGGTGTCGCTTTCCTGCAGAGCCCCACCCTCGGTATCCTCGCGGTGGTTGTCGGCCTGATCGGTCACGCTATTGAGGCGTACATCGTCGGGCCGCGGGTCAGCGGTCGAGTCACCCGGTTGCATCCGCTCGTGGCGATGGCGGGCCTGCTGATCGGCGCGGAGGTTGCCGGTGTGCTCGGCGCGCTATTCGGTGTTCCGATCGCGGCCATCGCCAACATCGTTCTGGGTGCTGCGTACCGCCAGCACCAAGGCGCCGCCCCGCTCACCACCAGCGCACGCGGCAAAATCAAGGCCGACACCCTCCCCCGTCTCGGCGACGAGATCGGTGTCGTCGATCGCGATGGGATCGTCAGCGATCCCGTGCCGCGCGAAAAGGGAACCTGACGGGCGTCGCGCTACAAGTTGCGGTCCTCGATCTCGTAGCTGGTAAGGGCTCCCTCGGACGAACAACGATACTCTGACTATCAGGTAACTTGACAGTATAGATACCATCTGATAGGGTCGGAAGTGGCTGATCAAGCGAGCCGCCGGTATCGAAATCTTCCTCCCCAAAGTCCACCCCGCCGGGGTCCAACCCCCGGCCGGGGTGGCGCCAGGTCATCATCCGCTCCGGGAGAGAGCGCCGCAGGAGGAACGTTCGATGGGTGTCGGCGTCGGGATCTTGCTATCGCCGCCGGTGCCATCCTCGCGCTTGCCACACATGCCACGGGCGGGTGGTCAACATCCATCTGGTCGGCTGGAATCCTCATGTCGGCCGGAGCGCTCGGCATCGTGCTCTCGGTGATGTTCTGGTCGACGTGGTGGGCCAGTCGCGCGAGCCACCCAAAGCGTTGCGGCTCACTCAGGTCCGATTGCAACCGTATACACTCGCTATCATGTGCATCGGTTCAACGGTCGAGCGCGGATCATGGCCGTGCCGGCCCGCGAGCAGTCTCCGGTCGTGTTGGTGCGGCTCAACCGGCCCGAGCTGACCGACCGGTGTGGCTTCGGACCGTCCTTCGATCAGAACACGGTCGAGTGCCCCGCATTTCAGCCGCACCCGTTTGTCGCGGCGACGTCGTACGGCAAGCCGCTGGGCACGCACATCGCATGTGCGCACCTCCAGGTCGGCGAGTTCGGGCCCAATCAGTTCTACCCCCGTTGCGCCCTAGGATCGGAGCGCGAACGCGTGCGCTGGATCGCCATGGTGGGGCGCGGGAAGATCGAATTGCAGCGCGCGCTGCAGGCCGAGTTCGAGGCACTCAATGCCGACTTCCGGCGTCGCCTCATCGATGCCAAGGCGGCGCTGCTCGGCGCTCCTCCGGCGCGTGCCGAGCTTGCGCAAGACGCACTCGCGGCGACAGTCCGGGAGTTCCTGGTGGACTTCGACTCCTTCGTTGGGGCGCACGCAGCTCGCATTGCAGAGCTCGGCGTTTCGCCGGTGATGGTCACGGCGACGGCGGCGCGAGTGCTCGCCGAGTGGCAACGCAGCAAGCGACTCGATCTGCCGGTCGCCGACTCCACGTGGATGGGACGACCGGTGCCACTGGAACCGACGCCAGGCGAGAACGTTCTTCGCGCGGAGAGCAGCCGAGTCAAGCGCCGCGCATCTGTCGGGGACACCGGCTCACGTGAAGCGAGCACTTGATGCAGCAGGTTTTGGCGCCGTCCCCAACGGCTTCGAGGACTCACAATGACGCAACGCGGATCGGCGCCGGGGGTTGTCATCAGGTTGTGCTTTATGCGGGTGAACGAAGCTTCGTGGACGGGGTCCCACCCTTCGGGCTCACCGGCGTGACCGCGTACGAGCGGATATTCGTGATGGTTCGTGGCGCAAGGATCGATGCCCTCCGCGATTCACTTGGTGAACTCTCCGGACGGGTTCGTCGAGTATCGCGACTTGGAGACCTTCGGTGCCACCCTGGTACGCTCGTCTCTCGAGCGTGGTTAAATGGTGTGCCTGCTCATGCACACTCGTAGTCAGCCGCCCGTGAAGGCATGTGGCGTGCGCGTCTGATGATCCACGAACCCGCAGCGACCAGGGCGGCGCAATGGCAGAATCTCGACAAACCCCTGTATACGATCGGCATTGCCGCCGACATCCTGTCGACCCACGTGCGCACCCTGATGATGTATGAGCATCTAGGTCTGGTAGTCCCCAACCGGACCGCGACGAACCGCCGCCTCTTCTCGCAGCGTGACATCATCACGCTCGCGGCAATTCAGCGGCTCACCCGTATATACGGGCTGAACCTTGTCGGTGCTCGACATGTGATCCTGTGCTTGCAACTGCTTGATGCACACAGGATCCCGCGTCCTCCCGAACTCGCTGACGTCGATATTGAGCACGTCAAGGTCTGAGCGCCAGTCATTCCGGGCGGCGCGGATCAGCCTACGGGTGTGCCAGCCTGATCCTGCAGGATTTGCGCCCGGCGACGCCAGAATTCGAGCCGTCGCTCGAAGCGCTCCCGCTCGGCGAGCAGCACCTTCATATCGGTCTTCTTGACCTCGTCGCCGGCTGCCTCATCCATTGACTCCACGCGCTGCTCGGCGACACCTAGCAGGCCGCGTTTGAAGTCGAGGAGTTCCGCGTAGACCTTCGCCCAGTGCAGTGCGTCGTCGGCATGTCGTGTGTCCTCGACCTCGCCGTCGAGTAAACGTTCCGGTTCCACGGCGTCCAGAGCCGCATCACGCGCCTCCGTCTTGTCGGGGGCGGATGCGTCAGTCCGACCGGCATCCGCGTCTCCATCGTGTGGTGCCGAACTCACGCCGTCCCCTGCGCGGGAAGCCACTTCAGCGCGGTCGCAGCCAGGAGTGCCGGCGGCGTATGGGCTTTGATCAGGTAGTCGTGTGCTCCCAGCGCTTTGCCACGCTCGATCAACTCGGGCTCGCTGAAGTTGGTGAGGATCACTACCGGAATGCCCGCCGTCACCGGCGCGGCGTTGAGCTCTTCCAAAACCTCGAAGCCGTCCATCTCCGGCAGCCGCAGGTCAAGGAAGATCAGATGCGGCGCCACAGTGCCGGCAAGGTGAATCGCCTCCGTCCCCGAGTGCGCGGTAGTCACCCCGAACCCCTCGGCCACAAGCTGCAGCGCATACATCTCCGCGACGTCGACATCGTCGTCAACGAGGAGCAGCCGGATCTCGCGTGACGCGTCGACCATGAACTCTCCCCGCAGAAAGCCGACCCCGCCCGCTGGGTAGGCGCAGGGTGAATGTACTCCCTTCACCTAGGCGCGAGGACACGAGAATATCACCACCCTGGGCGAGCGCCAGGGTACGGGAGACATGGAGACCGAGGCCGGTCCCTTCGATACCGGCGGCGACAACGCTGTGCAGGCGTCCGAACGGCTGAAAGAGCTTGGGGATGTCCTCGTCGGCGATCCCGAAACCCGAGTCGGCGACATCTGCGATCACCCAGCCGGGCTCCTCGCGGACGTTGACACGAACCTCGCCGCCATCCGGTGAGTACTTCAGGGCATTCGACACCAGATTGCCGAGGATGGTTTCGACTTGTTCTGCATCAGCACGAACGACCGTGTTCCCGCTCGAGTGCACGGTGACGACTCGCCCCGCTTCCCCGCCTGCCGAGCTGATGGTCGCAACCACCCGGCGAGCGAGCTCATCGATGTTGATCGCCCGCGCGTTCTGGTCGCGCGAGCGCATCTCCATGCGGCTCGTCGTGAGCATCCGGTCTACGAGCCTGCTGATGTCACGCATACGCGTAGCCATGAGTGGCACCACCCTCGCAGCCGCTTCCGGAAGATCCCCGAGCGTTCCCTCCTCGAGCATGGACAGGTAGCCGCTGACGAGCGTGATGGGAGAGCGCAGTTCATGGGAGGCGAGCTGGAGGAACTCTGACTTCTGCTGCTCCAGGTCTGCCGTCCGCCGTGCATGCGCCTCGAGGCGGTCGAGCTCGGCAGCCTGGAGCTCCTCAGCCCGGTGCTCCGCTTGATATCCCTGCCAGACGAGCGCTGATGCACGCGCCGCGAGACGCATGGTCCATTCGTCCTGATCGGTGAATCCCAACTCCGCATTACACGCGGTGAGTATTCCCAATGGCCCCGCCGCGGTGCGCCAGGGAACAGCTAGGACGTCTCTGGCGTTCATTCTCGCGAGCGTTGACCCCGTATCCGCATGTCCGTTCTCACCAAATTGCGCGACGCGAAGCGCCTCGCCTGAAAAGACCACCCGCGCGAGCCCAGGATCGGACCCGGGATCAAGCGTCTGCGCGCTTGATCCACCGAGCAACTCTGAGCCAGCGGGTGCCGATTCATGCATCGCGATCAACTCCTTCCCGATGAGCTGCCAGAACACCGCGCGCTCCGCATGCACGAGACCGGCGACCGTCTCGCCCATCTTCTCGAAAAATGTTGCCGGCTCCATGCTTGATGCGACGTGCCGAGACATCTGTGTCAGTGAGTCGAGGCCTCGGCGCTGTGCGCTCTGCACCGCCTCGACGAGACGCGCGTTGCGCAGCGCCAGCGCCGCCAGCATGCCGACCTGCTGCACCGCCTCCAACTCCCGTGGCACGAAGGCACGGTCGCTCTTCCGGCTCAGGATGAGGACCGCACCGACGGTGTCGCCGACGGGCAGCGGCACAATCGCGGTGTGCCGCACTTCGAGCAGGGCAGGAGCGAGAGCGGGATCGCTGCGACCATTCTCGGCGAGGCCGCCACCGATCGTGATGGTGCCGGTCGCGACGGCTTCGCTCAAGAGCGGCTGTCGCTGCAACCATGTCAGCGGATACTCACGACCGACGAAGTCGGGCGTTCCGCCGTGTTCGTAGCTGGCTTCAACACGCAGGACGTGTTGGTCGAGGCTCGTCAGCGTGCACCGATCGACGTCCATGCTCTCGGCGGCGAATCTGACCAGGCGACCCATGATCTCGTGTGGCTCGCCTCGTGAGAGGAGATCTGCGTCGACGGTGTTCACGAGGTTGCCCATGGTCTGTGCCTGTGTCGTACGACGAGCTTCAGAGCCGCGTGTCTGCGACCCGGACCGCGTGCGCGACCCAGCGATCTAGAGTGCACGCCACGCATGACATGCGTGTTCAACATGACACTGATTCTATACCTTATCCCACCTTCGGGACGGCCAGGAAAGGGCCCGTCGCTGCAGCATGAACGCGTGCAGCCGACAACAACCCAACCTCGCGATGCGCACGCGTGTTCCCAGCCTTGCCACCCTTTGTTCAATGACCGTTGGAATGCCCCCGGTCTCGATGCTTCTTGAGAACGGTGCGAGCGGCGACTTCCTTCTCGCGGCCCTCGTAGCGCCCCGATTGCTTGGCTGATTCGACGATGCGCTCGTACTCCCGCTGCTCCTTGGGGCCGACTCCTCGGACGTGACGCTCCTGGGGCATGGGCAACCTCCTGCGACCGATACTGTATGATATCATGGATATCAGATGAACCTAACTGAACAGTATCAGGTTAGCATGGAAGAAGGCATCGGCTCAAGGCGGCCTGGTGCGGGCCTCTCAAACCAGGAGCAGTTGCGCAAGCGCCGCCGGAACCAGCAGCTCCGGACCGTAGCGATACGCTTGGGCGTGTTCCTGGGAGCCATCTGGACGATCGTCTTCGGCGTCGGCCTCCTGGTTCGCTGATCACGGGCCCGAGGCGAATCGCCGAAAGATGGAACGTCCAACCCTATTTGCTACCGTCCCGAAAGCAGCGCTACCATCTCTTGGAAGGCACACAGGTCC
The DNA here is from genome assembly GCA_035532495.1 of Saccharimonadales bacterium (SeqCode). Lineage (GTDB taxonomy): Bacteria > Chloroflexota > Dormibacteria > Aeolococcales > Aeolococcaceae > Palsa-851. Next base: position 4,375 of record DATKQX010000032.1, on the reverse strand, counting down.
GCAGGTACGCCCCGCGGCAAGAAGGAGCGGCTCGTGGAAGATGACGTCCGGGTCCTGCTGATCGAGGACGACGTCGACGCGGCCGAGATGTACCGTCTGCGCTTGGTCGCGGACGGTTACAGAGTGGTGGTAGCCCACGATGGGGTCGAAGGGTTGCGCCTGGCGGCGGACGAGGCGCCGGACTTCATCTACTTGGATCTTCGCCTCCCCGGCCTCGATGGCTTCGAGGTCCTCGAGCGGCTCCGAGGGGAGGCCGCGACAATGCATATCCCGGTGATCATCCTGACCAACTATGGCGAGCCGGAGCTGCGTGAGCGAGGTCTGAAGCTCGGTGCCCTCGAGTTCCTGGTGAAGGCTGACACGACGCCGGCGCAGCTCTCGCGGACCGTAGAGCGGACGACCGGCCCTCGCGCCCAGCCGTCAGCCTGACCTGGCCGCAAGGCGTATATGGAAAGCGGACGGGACGGGCTCTTCGCCACGCCGCAGCCCGGCGAGCCGTTTGGACGGCCTCCGCTCGTCGTCCTCCCTGATCCCGCGCCGCGCTTCGGTTCCGTCGACGACGATCTCCGCGAGGGCGCGTTCGGGTTCTACGAGCAGGCGGTCGAGCTCGTCGCTCGCGTCAATTCAGCGCAGCGCCCGACGTGCGCTGCCGTCTTCCTCAAGCTCTTCGACGACGTGCTCACCTGCGTCGCGGCGCACGACGAGGCTGGTATCGCGTTGCGTGGCCCATATCGGGTCGCCGAGCACCCCGACTTCGGCCGCGCGGTCGAATCCGGCAACGCCTTCGTGGGTCAGGCGGTCGCGGTGGCCCCGGTGCGAGCGCACGGGGTTGTTGTGGGGCTCCTCGCGGTCGCCACCCATGGTCTCGAGTTCGGGAGCGAACAATCTCTGCAGCTCGTCACCATCGCGAACCTCATCGGGTTCCGGGTCGCTCTCGATGCCACCTTTCGCGAATTCCAGAAGGAGGCGGAGCTGAGCCGCAGACTTGAGCGGCTGAAGAGCGAGTTTCTCAACATTGCCGCGCACGAACTCCGCAGCCCTTTGGGGATCGTCAGAGGCTACGTGTCGATGTTGCGCGAGGGGACGCTGGCAGACGGCGACCGCGATGCCGCTCTCGCACGCATCGGGGAGAAGTCTGAGGAGATGGCGCACCTCATCTCGGAAATGCTCGAGACAGCGCGCCTGGAAACGCTGAGTCTCAGCCTCTCCCTCGAACCGGTTGACCTCCATGCCATTCTCGAGGACGCGCTCAACACCGTGCGGCCACTCCTCGGAATCGCACATTCTCTCGCTGTGGATCGTGGTCGCGGCGCGATATCCGTCGTCGCGGATCGCGCTCGACTCACAACGGTGCTGACGAATTTGATCGACAACGCCATCAAGTATTCGCCAAACGGGGGCGAGATCGAGATCCGACTCGACCGCGACTCGCGGGTAGCGATCATCGTGGTTCGAGACCACGGCATCGGTATCGGCGCCGAGCAGATTCCCATGCTCTTCACCAGGTTCGGACGCCTGGTGACTCCGGAGACGAGCCACATTCGCGGTACAGGACTTGGCCTTTATCTGGCTCGCGAAACCGCGCGTCTGCACGGTGGCGACATCGTGGTCGCATCTGAACCGGGTGCCGGGAGCACCTTCACGGTCACACTGCCGCTGGCGTCGGTTACAGGCTAGTGCACCGATCCTGAAATGGACGCCGTGAGCGGCTGAACGGGGACGAGTCGGCTCGGTGCTGGTTGAGGCGCAGCAAGCGGTGGCAGCGTGCGAGTCGCGCATCAATGGCTCCGACTTGGAGGACGCCGTCAAGGGGGCTACGGAGGTGGTTGTTCAGCAGCGCCGGCACGAGAACGCCGAGCCTCGTTCGCCCAGCACGCGCAACGCTCGCTGGTGACCCGACCATGGCTCTTGCGCGTTCCGGTCCGATGGAGCGGACCTCGTGGGAGATCATCGACGTGGAGGCTGCCGCCGACGTTGCGCGTCGCCTCGAGTGCGGCGGGGGTGTCTTACGGCGTCGGGGAGGAAGGCGAGGTCGAGCAGGTCGACTGGCAAGCGGGGGCGTTTGCTGTCGCTTCGTATCTGCTTCTCGACGTCACGCAGACATCGGTCGCTTTCATCGTCAGCGACGCCATCAACGCCTTCAGCGCTGCCAGCGCAGTCACCGCGGTGATCGATATCGAGGGCTGGTTCCAGTAGCGAACGGCCGTCGAGCCACCGTCGCCCCACGGCGCACAACGGGAGTCACCAGGCCCGGCGCGCATGTGAACGGTGCTGTGGTGTTTGGATTTGTCAGAGTGCGGAACACTGGTGCGGTGAGCGATACATCCGCGATCATTGAGGTCACCGACGGCACGTTCCAGCATGCCGTGATCGAGGCGTCGGTCGAGACGCCCGTCGTCGTCGACTTCTGGGCCGCGTGGTGCGGACCGTGCCGTGCGCTCGCTCCGATACTCGAACAGGCCGTGCGCGATCACGGCGGCATCATCCTCGCGAAGCTCGACGTCGACGCCAATCAGCAGGTGGCCGCGGCCTTCGGTATCAGCGGCATCCCCGCGGTCAAGGGATTTCGCGATCGCCGGGTGGCGGCGGAGTTCGTGGGGCTCCAGCCGCGAGGCAGGATCGATGCCTTCCTCACGCAACTGGCGCCCCGAGTCGTCGCAGCGCTCCCCGAGGGGGAGAAGGAGCTTGCCGCAGTCCTCGAAGCGGAGCCCAGCAACATCGCTGCTCGCCGCGCTCTGGCGACATTGCGCATCAAGGCCGGACGTCTCGACGACGCAGAGAAGATATTGTCCGACGCGCCGCTGGATCCGGTGTTCGACGGGCTGCGGGCGAGGGTCGAGGCCTTGCGCGACGCGGGACTGCCCGCCGCGCTCCAGAACGGACTCCCGGACGTTGCAGCGCTCCCCCAGGTCATCGACGCAATGCGTGTCTCCGCCGAGCCGTCACGTTCGCGGCTCCGCCGCATCGCGGTCGGCATCATCGAAGCCGAGCGGGAACAGGACCCCGGCATCGAGTCGTACCGCGCCGATCTCGCATCCGCCCTCTTCTGAGTGACTGCGCCATCCCGCGTCACGCCGAAATTGGAAGCGACACCCGATACTAGCGGCATGGCCGCGATCGACAGCGGCGGGTAGACGCCGAGGATCAACCTCAAAGCCCACCACTCCGCGGGGCGCTGCCCAACGGAAGCGCACGAGGGATCTCTATGCGAGTGGGATGATATGAAATTGCTCGTTGCTCCGTGCGCCCCGATCGGGGTGCAGTTCTGCAAGGCGATTCGAGTCAACATCCCAGGAGAGCTTGCTCAGACGCGGCGGTTGCGCAGGACGCAGGTGTGGGCGAGCTTGTCATGCCAGCCCTGCTTGTATGTGTCCAGGCCGACCCAGATGAGTCCGAGACAGAACACCCAGAAGCTGAGCAGGTAGCCGAAGAAGCGGCCGACGCTCTGACGAAAGGAGATCCGCCCCCCGGTCGTCTGGTCAACAACGCGGAGGCTGAGCAGCCGCTGGCCGGCGGTGCCACCAAGCAGCCACCAGGTGAGCACGAAGTAGAACCCGGTGACCAGGAAATCCGGTAAGGTGGTGGCAGCAAGGACGTAGGTGGTTTCACTCGAGACGCACATACCAGACACGAACTGTGTACAGGTGCTGGTGCTCAAGAAGCCCTGCCGAGGGAAGAGAATCGCGAGGGGCAGCGCGAATGCGAACCCAACCACCATGGAGTCGATGAACCAGGCGCCGAAGCGAATCCAAAATCCGGCATAGGTCTCTAACGCGGGAGGCGAAACAGACCTTCGGGGCGGTTCCGGGTAGAAGGGCGGCGGCGACGCCGATCCCCGTAGCGAGGGCGGCGATGCGCTCATCCCCGGAGTATGCGCTCGGCATAGGCGTGGGATATCTCGTCAAGACAACGGCGATCACAGAGGGTCGCTTGCCGGGGCTGACCGCGACATCAGTCAGCCCGTCCATCGCTACCACCGACCGGCGCCGTCTTGTCGGTCGCATGCTGGCATTGCCTGACCCGCCTGAATGGTGCCGACGACACCGGCGACCGCGAACGTTCCGTGTCCGACTAACCCGCGATTAGTCGTTCTACGCGTACCCTCCAAACCTCGCACTGTTGAGTTCAACAGCAGTGGTTGATCCAGGACGCCCGATGATGATCATCGGCTAATTCCGTGGCCTGCGCATCGCTCAAAATTGCTCGAAATCAGCGTGTGATCGTACAAGGATTTATCGTTGGTATGTGTTGCCCACAGTGCGGGCTGGAAAGGGCATCCAGCCCTCCGCGGTGCAGTCGGGATATTCAGGATCCGTGGCGCTGATGCGCCATGATCGATTGGTCGGCTGCGACCGCGGCGGCGAGGTCCATTCTG
>DATKQX010000031.1:0-50170 GCA_035532495.1 Saccharimonadales bacterium (SeqCode) | reverse complement strand
CACGAGACCACCGACGAGATGCCCGACCCCGAAGGCGACCGCGGCGGCAACCGTCGCGAAGGCGAGCTGGCGGAGCGCGGAGCGCACCCGGGAGCGGCCGGTGAAGACTGCCACGGTCCAGCCGACCGCCAGGACCGCGATCGCGCCGAGCACGATCGAAAGCAGCGCGGCGAACGTCCCATGGGCGAAGAACCACGGGATGAGCGGAATCACCGCACCGATCGAGAAGGTCACGAACGAGGACCCTGCGGCCTGCCACGGATTGCCGGTCTTGCCTGGACGCAGCCCCAACTCCTCGCGAGCGTGCACCTCGAGGGCGACCACCGGGTTCTGCATGATCGCCTCGGCCATGCGCCGCGCGTCGGCCTCCTCGACGCCGCGAAGCCGATAGACGGCGGCAAGTTCTCGCGTCTCCGCTTCGGGGTGGCGCTCGAGCTCGCGCCGCTCGACATCGAGCTCGCGCTGGAGCAGTTCGGACTGCGCTGACATCGAGACGAACTCCCCTGCCGCCATCGAGAAGGCGCCCGCCACGAGTCCGGCGAGCCCCGCGAGCAGGACGACCGCGGGCGGTGGGCTGGCGCCGGCAACGCCGAGGATGAGCGAGATGTTGGTCAGCAGCCCGTCGCTGATCCCGAAGACCGCCGCCCGGGCAACGCCACCCTGGAGGTCGCGATGATGTGAGCGCGATGAGGACGCGTGGTGATCGCCGCCGGCATCGGCATGCGCAGCGGTCTGAGCCATGTCAGACAGTATGCAGACGCCGACGCGCCGACGCGTCGATGGTTCGGATCAGTGGATCGCCCTAGTAGAAGAGGTGATGCAGCGCGACCGTCGGGATCGCGAGGATCGCGATGATGTTCATCACCTTGATCATCGGGTTGATGGCGGGTCCGGCGGTGTCCTTGCAGGGATCGCCGACCGTGTCACCCGTGACCGCCGCGGCATGCGCGTCAGAACCCTTGCCGCCGAAATTGCCCTCTTCGATGTACTTCTTCGCGTTGTCCCACGCCCCACCGCCGGTGGTCATCTGCAGGGCGACGAAGACGCCGACAACGATCGTCCCGAGCAACATCGCGCCGAGCGCCTGCGCTCCCAGCACGAACCCGACGACGAGCGGCGCGACGATCGGCAGCAGCCCGGGAATGATCATCTCGCGCTGCGCCGCCGCGGTGACCAATGCCACGCACTTGCCGTACTCGGGCTTGGCCGTGCCCTCCATGATGCCGGGGATCTCGCGGAACTGACGGCGCACCTCGGTGACGACACCGCCGGCGGCGCGGCCGACCGCGAGCATGGCGAGTGCGGCGAACAGGAACGGCATGATGCCACCAAGCAGCAGTCCGGCAATGACGGGCGGCGCGGTGAGGTCGAACGTCACCAGCGGCAGGTTGTGCGCGATGAGCGTGTTGTTGAGGATATCCGTGTAGCTCGCGAACAGCACCAGCGCGGCGAGCCCGGCAGAGCCGATGGCATAGCCCTTTGTCACGGCTTTGGTGGTGTTGCCCACCGCATCGAGCGGATCGGTCACCTGACGCACCGACTCGGGCAGGTTGGCCATCTCGGCGATGCCACCCGCGTTGTCGGTGATCGGTCCATACGAGTCGATGGCGACGACGATGCCGGTCATGCTCAGCAGCGCCATCGCGGCGATACCGATGCCGTAGAGACCGCCGAGCGACGCGGATGCGAGGATGCCGATGGCGATGATCAGCACGGGGATCGCGGTCCCCTCCATGCCGATGGCGAGCCCGGCGATGATGTTGGTCGCGTGCCCGGTCTGCGACGCCCGCGCAATGGTGCGGACCGGCCAGAACTGCGCGCCGGTGAAGAACTCGGTGACCGCGACGATGAGCACGGTGATCGCGATGCCGATGACCGCGCACCAGAAGAGATTGAACACCGGGTGGTCGAAATGGCTGAGATAGCCGCCGTTGTTGAGGAGTACGGTGATCAGGAGGAATCCCGCGAGCGCGACGACGGCTGAGACGATGAGCCCGCGATAGAGCGCGCCCATGATCCAGGTGCCGCGGCCCATGCGCACGAAGAAGGTGCCGATGATCGATGCCACGATGCTCACGGCGCCGAGCATGAGCGGGTAGAAGACGAAGACGAGGTCCGGCTTGCCGCCGACCTTGTAGAGCAGGCTGCCGAGCAACATGGTGGCAACCGCGGTGACCGCGTACGTCTCGAACAGGTCCGCCGCCATGCCGGCGCAATCGCCGACGTTGTCCCCGACGTTGTCGGCGATCACCGCGGGGTTGCGCGGGTCGTCCTCCGGGATACCGGCCTCGAGCTTGCCGACGAGGTCGGCGCCGACGTCGGCAGCCTTGGTGTAGATGCCGCCGCCGAGACGGGCGAACACCGAGATGAGCGACGCGCCGAAGGCGAAACCGACCAGCGCGTTGAAATCCTGGAAGACGCCATAGGCAAGGGCGACGCCGATAAGACCGAAGCCGACGACGAAGAAGCCCGTTACCGCCCCACCGCGAAAGGCGAGCTGCAGGGCCGGGTTGACCCCACCTCGAGCCGCTTCAGCGGTTCGCAGGTTGGACCGCACGGAGATGTTCATCCCCACGTAGCCGGCCGCACCGCTGAGGACTGCACCGATCAGGAAGAGCACGCCGGTCTTCCATCCGAGCGTGAACGTCAGGAAGATGAAGATGACCGCGCCGATGCCGGCGATGATCGTGTACTGGCGGTTGAGATAGGCGGACGCACCCTCCTGGATCGCTTTGGCGATCTCCTTCATCTGGTCGTTGCCCTCGGGCTGACGCAACACCCAGAAGATCAGAAGGACAGCAAAGAGAAGGGCGAGGAGCCCAGCTGCGCCGATTGGCAATAGAACGGCGCGGTCAAGGGTCGGCATGCGCTCAGGTCTCCTCAGGAAGGTAGCTACGTGCCCGGGCGGCTCTCATCGCTGCACCCAGGGGCCGACGCATTGTACCCGGCCCGTCGTCCGTTCACCAACGCCTATATTGGCCCGGTGCCGAACGCCCAGGGCCTGACCGCCATCGTGACGGTCGGCGACGAGATACTGAGCGGCCATACCCAGGACACCAACTCGAGCCTGCTCGCGCGTCAGGCGTTCGCCGCTGGATGGCCCGTCGCGCACATTGAGGTGGTCGCTGACAGCGCGGCGGCGATCGTCGCGGCGATCCGGCGCGCGCTCGACGACCCGGAGATCATGAGGATCGCGGTCTGCGGTGGTATCGGCCCGACGCCGGATGACCGCACGTTCGCGGCGGTCGCGGAGGCGCTCGGACGCCCCCTCGAGCTGAATCCAATCGCATACGCGAACATCGAGGCGCTGGCGATCCGCATGCACGCCGCGGGATGGATTGACAAACCCGTCGTGTCCGAGGCGAACCGGCGTTGCGCGATGGTGCCGGTCGGAGCCAGGGTGCTCATCAACCGCAGGGGCATGGCGCCGCCACTGGCGATTGACCTCGGCGACGACCGGTGGCTGTTCGTGCTCCCCGGCATCCCTCGAGAGTTCTCGGCGATCGTCGAGGAGGAGCTCATGCCCCAGTACTTTGGTGGCGGGACGGCTCCGGTCGTGCGTGAGGTGCATTACCGATCGGTCCCGGAGTCGGAGATGTCCGCACCGATGCTCGTGCTCGAGCGCGAGTTTCCCGACGTCACCGTCGGCTCCTACCCACACGTCGAACAGCGCGACCTGGTGATCCGCCTCAAAGGGCAGGAAGCAGACAGAGTCGACGCCGCGGTGGCGCGGCTGCGCTCACTACGCAGCGACGCTTGACCGCCCGGTTCTGAAGGAGCGGGTTACCCCGCCGCGATCAGACCTTCTGCAGGTTGCGCGCGCGCGGTCCCTTGGGCGAATCGACGATGTCGAACGTGACCTGCTCGCCTTCCTGGAGGGAGTCGAAGTCGACGGTGGTCAGCTCGGTGCGATGAAAGAACACCTCGTTGCCGTCATCTGCACGGACGAAGCCAAATCCACGGTCAGGGATGATCTTCTTGATACGGCCAGCGGTCACAGCATGTCCTCCAGGACTCTTGCCGACACGGACGTCCCACCGCGTTCACGACCACATGTGGGAGTGTCCCCAGTCAGCAATGGGAACCCGCAAAGACCGCGATGGAAGCACCGTAGGATGACGATTTCGCGCCGTTCCGGTGCTCATCGCAGCATAGCAGGGTGCTCACTTGAGCCGCGCTCCCAGGCCGCGCGGAGTTCGTGCAGGCTCTCGGGAAGATTTGCGTAGTAGTCATTGATGTCAAGGTGTTGCGGCCAGGGCGCGGACTCGGCGCGCTCGGGCTCGCGGCGCGTTTGTTCGAGCCAGGCACTGCCAAACGCAGTCGCCGCGCCTGTCGCATCGACGACGCCGAGCGAGCGCATGTCGTCATCTTTGTCGTACGGCGGGGTGGTCACGGCACGCGGTCCGGGATTGCTCCACATTGCTGCCATCACGCCGGCAGCGCCGAGACTGACAAGCGCATCCACCGCCGATGCCGCAAATCGGTGCGACATGGCGTCTGTTGCCGGCGTGTCGTCGCCGTCATCGCCGTCCGTGCCCTCCTGCTGCCGGCGGTGCGCGCCGAGGTGCACGAACAACGGCACATCGCCACTGAGAGACTGCGCCAGCTGCAACAGGAAGGCGGCCGCCGCTGGGTCAGTGACTCCACCGACCTGCGCGAGTGCTGCACCCGCAAGATCGATGCCGAGTGCATCGACCAACTCGCCGACAATCGCCGGGCGCACTGCCCGCGCGGTGACGAGGTCGTTCGCGCTGAGCGACATCATGCACCGCTGCTCGCGCTCGCGGATGCGCCCTGTGATGAGCGTCACCCATGCGCGCAGGTCGTCAATGCGCCGCGGCCGGACCCCGCCGGCGGGGTCGTGCCCGATGTCCCATTGTGCGATTGCGGGATGCCCCGCGAACTCGGCGAGCATCGCGTCGATCCATCGCACGCCGGTTTCGAGCATGAGCGGGTCGGTGTAGAGGTAGCGCGGACCCCCGGGCTGCGCGACCGCGTCGACAATCGCTCGCACGCCGCTGCGCCGGGCATCGACATCGATGGCGTACGGCGGAAGCATCACGCACCGGCCCAGCGTCTGCATGAACATGACTGGTATCACCTGCAGCGAAAGGTCGGCCGCGACAGCGAGAAAGCGATCGAAGTCGCGCAGCCGCGAAGATTCGACGCGCGCCGGCGTCGGCATGAACGCGTCCCACAGCAGGTGCGTGCGCACCGTGCGATGGCCGGCCGACTTGATGGCGCCCAACTCCGCAACAGTGCGCGCACCGTCGTACTCGTGCCAGATATACGGCCCGACTTCGCGAGACCAGTAGGTGACGCCGAAATCGACCGCCTGTCGCGACGTGACGTTCGTCACCGGATCAGTAGACGAAGAGGTCGATGCCTCCCGCCACCGTGAGCACCTGGCCGGTGATGTAGCGGGCTTCGGGAGAGCAGAGGAACGCGATAGCGTTCGCGATGTCCTCAGGCTCGCCGGCGCTCCGCATCGCGGTGCGCAGCACCATGCGGTCGTTCATCTTCGCGTCGCCCATCTTCCACGCCTCGGTGCCGATGACCCCGGGCGCGATGATGTTCGCGGTGATGCCGAAGCGAGCTCCCTCGAGCGCCATCGATTTCCCGAGTCCGATGAGCGACGCCTTCGTCGATGCATACGACGCCTGTCCGAACCCGCCGAGTGTCCCCGCGACCGACGCCATGTAGATGACGCGTCCCCAGCCCTGCTCACGCATGTACGGCCACGCGGCCTTGGTGCAGTTGAACGCGCCCGTCAGGTTGACGCGCAGGTCGCGATCCCACAGCTCGTCGCTCTGATGCTCGATCTGCCCGATGTGATCGAGCGTTCCCGCGTTGTTGACGAGAATGTCGATCGACCCGAAGTCCTTCTTGATCCCCGCGAAGACCTCACGGATGTGGGCACGGTCGGTCACGTCCATCTTGATGGCGGCGGAGCGCCGTCCCATCTGCCGGATCTCCTCGCTCGTCTGCTCGGCATACACGACGTGCTGCGACGTGAAGAGCTGCGCGAGCGCCGACTGAGACGCCTCGGCGCTCTTCTCGATCTCGGGGTCCGACTCGAGCAGGATGTCGGTGACGACAACGTCCGCACCGGCGCGAGCGAGCGTCAGACAGTCCGCCCTCCCGAGGCCGCGCGATCCTCCGGTGACGACAGCGACCTTGCCGGTCAGCTCGAACATGCGACGCTCCTCGAGAGGCTTGTGATGCGCGACTCGTGAGCTTAGCGACCGGGACTGCGGCGCTGGCTTCAGCTCGCGGCTGCGACGTGCTCCTGCGCCGCCGGCTCGACGATCTTCGGCCGCGCGGTGGCGGTCCGCTCGCCGAGCACGTAGCGGCTGATCACCAGACGCTGGATCTCGGCGGTGCCTTCCCAGATCTGGTAGATCTTGGCGTCGCGCATGAAGCGCTCCACCGGGTAGTCCTTGATGTACCCGTAGCCGCCGAGGATCTGGACCGCGTCGACCGTGACGCGCATCGCCATGTCACCGGCGAAGAGCTTGGCCATGGACCCCTCGCCGCGGGCGAAGGGGATGCCGTTCATCGCCATCCAGCCGGCGCGCCAGATGAGCAGGCGGGCCGCGTCGATCTCGGTGGCCATGTCGGCGAGCTTGAAGGCGATCGCCTCGTGCTTGGCGATCGGCTTGCCGAAGGCAATCCGCTGGAGCGAGTAGTCGCGCGCGAACTCGAAGGCCGCACGCGCGATGCCGAGCGCTCCCGCCCCGACCATCGGACGAGTTGCCTCGAGCATGAGCATCGCCCCGACGGCTCCGGGCCCGGTCACCTTGCCGGTACTGTCCGTGCCGAGTCGTTGTTCCTCCGGGATGAAGCAGTCCTCGAAGATGACCTGCGCCGTATGCGAGGCGCGGACGCCGAGCTTGCGTTCCTTCCGTCCCTGGCGCATCCCCGGCGTGCCCTTCTCGATAACGAAGCCCGCGACGCCGGCGGCTCCGAGCGACTTGTCGGTCGTCGCGAAGGCGACCTGCACGTCGGCGATGCCGCCGTTCGTGCAGAACTGCTTGGTGCCGTTGAGCACGTAGCCGCCGTCGACGTGGGTCGCGGTGGTCTCGAGCGCCATGGAGTCGGAGCCGCTGTTTGGCTCGGTCAGCCCCATCGCGCCGATCTTCAGCTCCTTCGGGTCGGTGAACATCCCGATGTACTTCTGCTTCTGCTCCTCGGTGCCCATGGCGACGATCGCGGCACCGCACAGCCCGGTTGCACCGATCGCGACCGCGATCCCGGCATCGCCCCAGGAGAGCTCCTCCTCGCGGATCAGGTTGGTGATCAGGTCGATCCCGCCACCACCGTATTGCTCGGGGAAGCTGGCCGTGGCGTCGAGTCCCAGGGCGTGCGCCTTGCGCATGACATCCCAGGGCGTCTCCTCGTTCTCGTCGTAGCGCTCGGCAACCGGGCGCATCTCCTTCTCCGCGAACTCGTGCGCGAGTTCGCGGATCTCCTCCTGCTCGCGGGTCAGCGAGAAATCGACGCCCATGTGGTGGTCCCTCAGCGTGAGAGCCGGACGGTTGCCCGGCCATTGGTCAACACTCGATCGCCGCGGTCCGAGGACGCGCCCACCTCCAGAGTAGCGACTCGTTCGGCTTCATCCACGGAGACGACCGTTCCGGTGCAGGTGATCGTGTCGCCGGCGCGAAGCGGTTTGCTGAACCGGCAGGACAGGCTTGCGACGTTGGCGCTCCCGCCGGCCCAGACCGAGATCGCCTCGGCGAGGATGCCGAGCTCGAGCATCCCGTGGGCGATCGTCCCCGGCAGTCCAACGGACACGGCGAACGCCGGGTCGAGGTGGATCGGGTTGGCGTCGCCGGACGCGTCGGCGTAGGCATTGATCTGCGCCTGGGTCACCGTCCGCGTGAGCGGGGTGATCGCGTCGCCGATCGCCACGCCGGAAAGTTCGAGGGCGGTCACGCCGCGGATCTCACGATCATCAGCGCTGTCCCCCGGCACACGACGGTCCGGTCGGCGCTGCGCGCGGCCTCCATGGCGAGCCGCACGAAGGTCATGCCGCGCTTCGCATCGACTGCGGTGATCTCGGTGGTCGAGTCAACGATGTCACCGGGATGCACTGGTTCGGGCCACTCGAACGACTGCTCGGCGTGGATGAGCCCGGCGAGGTCGATGCCGACCTCAGCGTCGCCGAACAGTTGCGCGAAGGTGGGGCTCAGCAGGTACACGGCCGCGAACGTCGGCGGAACGGCGCCAGGCTCGGCCACCGGGTCTGGGCCGGCGATCGCCGCGGCCATCTGCGCCGCCGATTCGGGGGCGATGCGCTGCCCGGGCGCCGAGTAGCGGCGGCCGACGTGGCTTTGATCAGGCACCTGTCCCCTCAAGAATTGACATGCGTATCAACTATTCCGTTCGGAACGATACACCGGGTCCGGCGGGCCGTCAAAAGGCACCCATTCCCGGGTCGACGTGATGGGCAGCATCGCCTCGATCTCGGCGGAGGTTCGGCCGACAGCGGTGCCGGCCCAGTTGCGCAGCGTCAGGTCAGCGAAGGGTTGCAGCGCGTCCGGGAGGTCGCCGTCGAGGACGCCCATGCGCTGGAGGGCAGCGGTCGCAACGGCTGGCACGGCGTCGAACGCGCCCGATTCGAGTTTGATGGCAATGCCATGGCCACCTGGGCGGATGACAGCGGCCCACACCGCCGCTCCCCCGATCTTGGCGGTGAGCCGCGCACCCACGGCACCGAGCAGGGCCGTGTCGAAGCGTCCCGTCCCGGCGACGAGATGCGGGTGCGCGGCCATCGCGTCCTGGCAACGCCGGAACGCAGGGTCGGCGCTTGCGGCGGCGAACGCCCGGGCAATCGCCGCCAGCGGGGTGCCATAGGTGGTGAGCCCGCAGCCGTCGATCCCGCTCGGACCCGATGCGAGGTCGAGGTCGAACGCCTCGGACATCGCTGCGGTGACGGCCTGCTGGCACGGGTGCGCCGGATCCAGGTAGCCGTCGAGCGGCCACCCCATCACGGCACAGGTCGAGAGCATCGCCGCGTGCTTTCCCGAGCAATTGTTGTGAATCGGCAGGGGTGTCCCTCCCGCCGCGAGCAGGCGGCGCGCCGTTGTCTCGTCGGATGGCACCTGCGGCCCGCACCCCAGCGCGCTCTCCGGGACGCCGGCTTTGGCAAGCAGTCCGCGAACAGTTGCCACGTGCACGTCCTCTCCCTGGTGGGAGGCGCACGCGATCGCGACCTCGGTCTCGTCGGCGCCGAGCCGGTCGGCGGCAAGGCGGACGAAGGGGAGCGCCTGAAGCGGCTTGACGCAGCTGCGGAGCGTGGTTGTGGCCCCCGGGTCGCCCACCGATGTCTGGAGCTGCCCCTCCGCATTGACAACGGCCACGTGACCCCGAATCCGAGCCTCGGGAACGTTGCCGCGCCAGACCGTCGCGAGCACCGGCGGCGGCTGCGGATCCACCCGCTCACTTTGACGGGGCGAAGCCCGTTTTGGTACGGTCCCCGCGACCTTCCCGGGGACGAGAGCCGACCCCGGGTACCGACCGGTGTCACTGCGGTGGCCAGGGGAGCTAGCGATCGCGACACGCGTCCATCGATTCGTGCGGCACCTATGGGTGCTCGGCGTTGCGGCAATTCTTGTCGTCCTCGTCGCCCGCCCGACCGTCGTCCCGGCTGCGCCCCTGCTGCGGAACCTTGCCGCCATGCAGATCAACGCAGTCGTCGAGAACTCCGCGACGGTCACGGCAGTTGCAGCCAAGCCGGCGCAGACCGTCGTCGTGCAACCAGGACAGACCATCGCCACGCTGGCAACGCAGTACCACGCCACACCCTCGGCGATTCAGTGGGGCAATCAGCTCACCCCGACGACGGTCCCCAAGCCGGGGTCGGCACTGCTGATCCCGCCGGGGCCAGGGGCGCTCGTGGAGGTACTTCCCGGCGAGACCCCGACAAGTTTCGCGTCACGCGTGCACCTCGATGCCGCAGTGATCCTCGCGTACAACGCACTCACCAGCAACGCACCGATGACTGGCGGATCGTTCCTGCAGGTGCCGCTGTCCGACGCCCCCGCCGGCGCACTGATCGGGTCCTATTTCGCTGACGCGCAAGACGGCATTCCGTCGGTGCCCGCGGTGGTCCCGGTCAAGGACAACTTCCCCTACGGGCAGTGCACGTACTACGTCGCCACCCGGCGCAACGTCACATGGAGCGGCAACGCCATCAACTGGTGGTGGAACGCGCGCGGTAAGCGTCCCGAAGGAAGGGTGCCGGTGCAGGGCGCGATCGTCGTCTTCCACATCGGCTGGGTCGGACACGTTGCCTATGTCGAGCACGTCAACCTCGACGGGACCCTTGTCGTGTCCGAGATGAACTACCGCGCAGATGGAGGAGGATGGGGGCGCGTCGACTACCGCACCATCAGCGCCTCTGATCCTGCGATCTTGGGGTACATCTACTAACGGCGCTCGTGTTGTGGTGCGGTGGAAGGGGGGACTCCCGGACCGCTGCTCAGCTTGCCCGCTCGCTCCGTCGCGCAATTACATTATCGCGCGCTCTCGCTCGCTCACAAATTCGCTGCGGCCCGGGAGTCCCCTCTTCCACCCAGTCTGCGTCGCGGTAGTAGATGTACTAACGATCGCAGGGCGGCGTTGCCGGGGCGGGCGCGCCGTAATGACGGTGCTTCCGGGTGGCGCAGCGCGTCGCCTCAACGGTGCCGCCGTGTGCGGTGTCACGCCCCTTTCTCCTTCCTGAGGTCCACATACCCGACCGCGATTCGCTCCGCGCCTCCAAGCCCGAGCGTTGTGATCACCTCGTCATGCTCACGCGTCGCGTCGTCCTCGGATTGCGTGCCGATGACCGTTTCCAGCTCAACGAATCGCCCGAGACCGACGACCTCGTCCAGGTGAATGCGAGTGTTCCGAAGGATCAGCAGATGACGCGTCTTTGCAACGACGTCAGTGCGCGGCAGTGCTCGGTCAAGAACGTCAGCAAGGGACGTCGGGTCTGACGTCGTGTAGCGTCCGTAGTCGGACGCACGAGATTCGGGGGTGTCCTCGCGGTCGTATGCAATCAGCTCGCTCTCAACACCATTGATCGTTCGGAGTTTCAGCCGGCCCTTCGGCACTCCGTAGAACTGGTCCCGTTGCCTCAGAAATCCGTCGTCTCGCGCCCCGGCGTCGAGCGCCCGCGAGAGAACACGCTCGTGGTCGGCAATTCGGAACTTGCTTTCAATGTTGCGCACGTTGAGGAATAGTAGAAACACGCCCCAAAGGAGCGGGCTGAAGCAGGCAGAAGCGGAGCGACGGCACCGCGCACCCTGCGGAAGGGAGGGGGACCGGGGTCGATGCGAATTTGTGAGCGAGGAAGAGAGCGCGAAAATTGATTTGCGCGAACGACCGAGCGGGCAAGCTGAGCAAGCGACCCCGGTCCCCCTCGCTTCCGTCCGCGCCGAGTGGCGCCTCAGCGGAGGCGACCCCTACCCTGAGAACCGGTACCCGATCCCTGGCACTGAGTGGATGTACGTCGGCTTCTCTGCGTCGGGCTCGATCTTGCGACGCAACCGGTAGACGTGAGCGTCGACCGTGCGCGTCTCGATCTCGACCTCGTAGCCCCAGACCCGGCGCAGCAGTTCTCCGCGGCTCATCACCTGACCTGGGCGCGAAGCGAGCAACGCCAGGAGGTTGAACTCGGTGAGCGTCAGCATGACTTCCTCACCATCGCGGAACACCTGACGGCGTCCGAGGTCGATGGTGAGTCCGGGGAACTCGAAGCGATCGCGCGGCTGCTCCTGTGCCGAGATTTCACTTCGCCGAAGGTGCGCGCCGATGCGCGCCATCAGCTCGCGAACTTCGAAGGGCTTCGTGACGTAGTCGTCCGCGCCGAGCTCGAGTCCGACGACCACATCGATGGTGTCGCTCTTCGCGGTGAGCATGATGATCGGGACCCGTGCTCCCTCGGCGCGAAGCCGGCGGCAGACGTCGAGGCCGCTCATCCCCGGGAGGTTGACGTCGAGGATGATCAGGTCCGGGTTCTGCTCGCGGGCGAGGTTGAGCCCTTCGACGCCGGTGGCGGCTTCGATGAGGGTGTGGTTTTGCGCGCTGACGGCGAGCCGCACCACCTCTCGGCTCGGCGGATCGTCCTCGACGATGAGGATGGTCTTCCCGGCACCGCTCATCAGGCGGGCACCTCGATGAATGTGGAGATGCGCTTCACGAAGTTGGCCACCTCGATTGGTTTGGTGATGTAGCCGGAGCATCCGGCGGCGAGAGCGTCCTGTTCGTTGCCTTTCATGGCGTTGGCGGTCAGAGCGACGACGGGAATGCCAGACGTTTTCGGGTCAGCTTTGAGTATCCGCGTCAGAGTCAGCCCGTCCATGCCGGGCAGCTCCACATCCATGAGCACGAGATCGTAGACCTTGGACCTGACCTTGTGGAGGCCCTCCTCGCCGTCGACCGCGATATCGACGTCGAAGCCGCTGCCGAGGAGCACCATCTTCGCGAGGTCGCGATTGCTGGCGTTGTCCTCGACGAGCAGGATCCGATTGTGGCGGTGGCCGTTCAGCACCTCGATGCCGGCCAATGGCAAACGGAAGGTGAAGACGGAGCCGCGACCGGGTTCGCTCTCGAGCGAGATGCTCCCACCGTGGAGGTCGACGAGACGCTGGGTCAGCGACAAGCCGAGACCCGTGCCCTCGACCTGGCGCGTCGTGGCGTGATCCAGCTGATAGAACTCGTCGAAGATCCGCGTCTGGTGCTCCAGCGGAATCCCGACCCCGGTGTCACCCACGTCCACGATCAGGTCGTCGGCGTCTGCACGAGCGGCAACCCACACCCTACCGCCCTGGGGCGTGAACTTGATGGCGTTGCTGAGCAGGTTGTAGAGCACCTGCTTGAACTTGCTCTTGTCGGCGCGAATCTCGAGGTTGATCGGCACCACGTCGATGCTCAGGTCAATGTCCCGCCGCTCACTGAGGGAGCGAATGACGTTGTGGACCTCTTTGACAGCATCCTGAACACCGAAGCGATCGTAGGAGAGCTCCATTCGCCCGGCCTCGATCTTGCTGAGATCGAGCACGTCGTTGACGAGCTCGAGGAGGTGCTTGCCGGAGGCGTGAATGTTCTGCAGGCACTCCTGGCGCTGCTGCGGAGTGAGGTCGACGAGGTTGTCCTTGAGGATCTCGCTGAATCCGAGGATCGCGTTGAGCGGCGTCCGCAACTCGTGGCTCATGTTGGCCAGGAACTCGCTCTTGAGGCGCGAGATCTCGGCGATCTGCGCGTTCGCAACCTCCACCTCACGCTTCTGCGTAGCGATCTCACCGAGTTGCGCACGTTGCGCCGTGTAGAGGCGAGCGTTGTCGATGCTGATCGCCGCCTGGCTTGCGATGATCCGCATGAGCGCCTGCTCGATGCTGGTGAACGGCTGCACCTCGCGCCGGGCCAGCGTGAGCGCCCCGACCAACCGCTGGGGCGACTCGAGCGGCATCACCAGGCACGAACGCGGCGCGTAGGCGAGCCCCAGAGTCTTGAAACGCCGGTCCTTTGTCGCGTCGGCGACCGAAACCAGCTTGCGGCGCTGCGCAGCCCATCCGACGATACCCTCACCGAGTTCGAATCGAGCGACCTGGCCAAGGTTGTCCGTAAATGGGAAGGTCGCGATGGCGGAAAGGGCGCGCCCGTCCTCGTCAAGGAGGAAGACGGTGGCCGCATCGCAGTCGACGAGGTCCGCTGCCGCCTTGAGCATGAAGTCGATCGTCTCCTTCAGCTCCAGACTCGACGTGAAGAGGTTACCGACCTGGCCCAGAAGGTCGACAATCACCTTGTCGTCCATCGCAGAGCCGAGTATACCCGCGAATTTCGGCCCCGGTTGACCGTCGTGCAGTTGCAATCGATCGAGTGCAGTGCTCATGCGCGTCGCTTCTGCAACTCCTCGACCAGCGCGGGGAGCACCTTCAGGGCGTCACCGACGATACCCAAATCGGCGAGTTTGAAGATTGGCGCGTTCTCGTCTCTGTTGACGGCAACAATCGCTTTCGCGCCTTTCATACCGACGGTGTGCTGCATCGCGCCGCTGATGCCGAACGCCAGATACACGGCAGGCTTGACCGTCTTGCCGGTCTGGCCGACCTGCATCGCATACGGCACCCAACCCGCGTCGACGACGGCCCGGCTGGCGCCGACCGCGGCATTGCCGAGCACCGCCGCAAGCTGGTCGAGCAACTCGAAATTCTTCGGATCTCCAAGTCCGCGGCCGCCGCTGATGACGATGGGCGCTTCCTCGAGCTTTGGGCCGGCGGCGACGTCCGCGACCCGATCGGTGACCCTGGAGGTGAGGTGCTTGGGGTCGATCGCGGACGTGACCGGTGAGACCGTCGCGGCGCCGCCGCCACTGGGCTCGGGGACAAACGATTTCGGCCGCACGATCGCGATCGCGGGCGCGGACGCCTCGAGGCGGGTGGCAACGTTGAGGGTCGCGCCGAACACGGCGGAGTGGACGGTGACCCCATCCGCATCAGTCACATCGAGGCCGTTGGCGATCACCGGCACGCCGAGCTTGGCGGCGAGCCTGCCCGCAACGTCGCGCGAGTTGTACGTCATGCCGAAGAGCACGAGGTCCGGCTTGTGCTCGGCGATCAGCGCTGCAAGCGCATCGGCGGCAGGTCCGCCGAGAAGCAGCTCACCCCAGAGCGGATCGGTGCCCGCGTACAGGGTGATCGCGCCGTGCGCGCCGAGCTCGGCGGCCGCGCCGGCCGCGTCAGGCGCGAAGGCGACCGCCTCGACCACCGACGCCAGTGAGCGTGCCTTCGTGAGCAACTCCAGCGCCACCGGCGCGGGCTTGCCGTCTGCGATCTCGGCAAACACCCAGATCTTCCCCAGCGCCATCGCTCAGATCACCTTCTTCTCTGCGAGGAAGTCCGCGATCCGTTTGTACCCCTCGCCGTCGTCCTTGACGATCGAGCCCGCCGCGCGCTGCGCCGCGGGCGCGACGCCCGTGATGCTCTGCCCGGAGGTGCTGCCGCCGGCGCCGTCGAGCCCCAGGTCGCCCGTGGTCAGACGATCCAGCGGCTTCGACTTGGCTCCCATGATCCCCTTGAGCGACGGATAGCGCGGCTCGTTCACACCCGCGGTCACGCTGACGACGGCGGGAAGGTTCGCCTCGACGAGGTCGTAGCCGGCCTCCGTCTGTCGCTTGACCTTCAGCGTGGCGCCGTCGACCTCGACCGTCTTGGCGAAGGTCACCGCGGGAACGTCGAGGAGCTCCGCGATCATCTGCGGAACGACGCCCGTATAGCCGTCGGTCGACTCTGTCGCCGTGATCACGAGATCGAATCCCTCACGACGGATCGCCGCGGCAAGCACCCGGGCCGTGGTGAGCGCGTCCGAGCCCCGCAGGCTGTCATCGCTGATGAGCACCCCTTTCCCGGCACCCATCGCGAGCGCCTTGCGGACGGCATCGAGGCCGCGTTCGGGACCCATGGAGATGACCGTCACGTCGCCGCCCTGGGCTTCGACGAGTTGCAGGCCGGCCTCGACTCCGAACTCGTCGCCGGGATCCAGCACCACCTCCACGCCGTCGCGCTTGAGGAGGTGCGTGGTTGGATCGAGTTGCCCCGTCGTGTTCGGGTCGGGGATCTGCTTGACGCAGACGACGACCTTCATTGATGCCTCCGTTGATACCGAGCCCGGGATCGAAACTCTAACGCACCTACGCCGGAATTCCCGATCCAGGGCGCCCGAGGTCCGTGGCGAAAGCGTCGAGATCGACCGAATCACCCACCGAAACCCGCACCGCCTGCGGCTGCGTCGCCTCCACCGCGGCGTGCAGCGAGCCGGCAGACCAGCGCGAGTCAGCGACTGCGACGATCCCGTAGTGATAGCGGCGCGCGCCCAGCCAGGCTTCCCAGGACTCGGCGGCCGTGATCGCCTCGATCCCGCCGTCGCCGAGTTCGTCAGGCCGCGTCACCCGCTCACCATCAAGCGATGCCACGGTCCACCGAACGTCGGGCCAGCGTTTCGCGGCAGCAATGAGGATGTCGCGGAGCCGGCGCTGCTCGGGCGTCCCCTCCGCGTCGGGCCGCGGTCCGGTGAGGACGAGCACCCGCTCGCAGGTCATGGCGTCGCGCCCGCCGACGATGCCACTCGTCTCCACGCGCCAGCTCTCCGGCGGCCGGCGATCCAGCAGCCTGCGCCAGCGGGCGCGCAGCAGCCGCCGGTTGCGCTCGATTCGAGCGGCCTTCACGCCACCCGAGCCCGACGCACCCCGGACGTGCTCGACGACCGATCGCGGCTGATAGACGACGCGGCCACGATGTTTCGCCAGTGCGAGGCAGAGGTCGACATCCTCGCAGTACATCGGAGCGAATCGCGGATCGAAGCCCCCGACACCGACGAATGCCGAGCGGCGCACGAGGAGGCAGGCTGCCGACGCGTAGTCAACGGTTCGACGGAAGAGATACTCGGGGCGGTTCGGAACGTCGCCGTCGCCGTAGTTGCGGACCCGCGCGTCCCGCCAGAGGATCGACCCTGCCTCCTGGAGGCGGCCGTCCGGATAGAGGAGCTTGGACGCGACCGCGGCGACGCCGGCATCGGCGTCCGCGACCTCGAGCAGCGGCTCCAGCCAGCCTGGCCGCACCCAGGCGTCGCTGTTGAGCAGGAGCAGATGCCGGCCGCGCGCCATCGCCGCACCCTGGTTGTTGGCGGGGCCGAAGCCGAGATTGCGCGCGTTGCGCAGAACCTGCGCCCCATCGATCCGGCTGAGCTCGTCCGCAGTGCCGTCGACGGACGCGTTGTCGACGATCACCACCTCGTAGCGGGGCTCGGTGACGTCGGCGAGCAACGTGAGGGCCTGCCGCGTGAGGTCCCAGCGGTTGTACGTGACCATCACCACCGTCACGTCGGGCCGACGGACCTTGGGAAACCGGATCACGTGCGCCGGCGCTGCCAGCGCTGATATCGCTCGCGGATCGGACGGGCGATGCGGTGCTCCGGCGACGCCTGCAGGTGTTGGATCTCGGCCTGCAACCGCGAGAGCTCTGCCTGGAGCGCTGTCCGCTCATCGACGAGCCGCCGCTGGAGGATCGCGAGCGCTGATTCGGTCGGGTCGGCCGCCACGGCGTTGCGGCTGGGCACCGCGGCCCTCGGGAGCCGCTCCGCGAGTTCCGCGAGAGCGCCGTCCAGGGTGGTCACCGCAGGCGTGACGTCGACGGGATTGCCATGCAGCAGCAGAGCCGCCAGGCGCGATGCGAGGGCGTCACCATCGGTGCCGCTGCTCTCAATCGCCTCCACCGGGGTCCCGAGCGCTGCGGCGAGGTGCTCACCGGTTCGGGTCGTGGCGACCACGGCGGTGGCTCCGGACATCGCCGCTGCGATGTCGTCGAGCCCCACCCACACCGGCAGGTGGTGCACCTGCGCCCCGAGCGGACCACGGATATTCACGCCCAAGGCCACGGGAGCGGTTGGGTTGAGGCTCAGCACGATGAGCGAGAGCGAAGGGTCGGAGCGCAGGGCTGCTTTGATCGTCTCCGTCAGGTGGTCGAGCAACGCGGGCGGGTCGATCCCGCGCGTGACCTCGAGGACGAGCCGCCGGCCCGCCGGGAGGACGCCGCACATGCGGAGCAGATCCGCCCGCCGGCGAAGCGCGTCCGAATCGAACACCCGCGATGCAAGGAGCACGGGATCGCCCGACTGCACCGCCGTACCGCCGATCCTCTGCTGGGTGGCGGAGTCACGCACCCATACGTCGCGGCCGGTGAGTCCGGAGATGTCCACATCCATGGCCGCCGTCCCGCCGACGGCAAACCAGATCACCTGCCCTGCTGCGGCGCTGCCGCCACGCCTGCCGGTCGTGGCGAGGGCGCCGGCTCCGCGCCCCGCCAGCGCATCCGGGGCGACTGCATAGCGTTCCGCCCACCCGGCGTCCGTCAAGAGGACGTCGCCGGTGATGATCAGCGCGTCGAGGCCGAGCCCTTCTGTCGCGATCGCCGGCAACGGGCGCGCCGGACGTCCCTCGTCGCCGGGTATGGGGCGGTCTGAGCCGAATGGAGCCAGCACCACCAGCTCGATGTCCGGGCGGCGCCGGCGCAGCTCAGCCTCGACGACGCGGCGAAGCGCGATCTCGCCCAGATCGCCGGTGTCGAATGCTCCGAAGAGCCCGACGAGCGGCGCGGCGGCGGCACCGTCCACGTGATGCCTCCGTATGGCGGGGGTGTCAGGCGCGTGGCTCATGTCTCAGGTATGGCTCAGGGAACGCGCGCCATCGGCGGCTGAGAATGAGGACACCGCCCACCATAGAACAACTCGAATCCATAAGGAGCATCGCCATGTCGGGAAAACTCTTCCCCGTCAAGAGGGTCGCATTGACCGCAGTTGCATTCGCGGCCGTCGCCGTCGCCGGCATTGCGACCGTCGCCATCGTTCCCGCACTGGCGGCAGGCATCGAGGGGAGCGCAACCACCGCAGCCACCACACCGTCGCCCAGCGCAACGGCCAAGCACCCGGGAGCGAAAGCCGTCGCGGCGCGGCGCATCGCTCTCGCGTTGTTCCAGACCTCCGTCAAGGAGACCGGCCTGAGCCGAGCCACCGTCCTCAAGGACCTCCTCAACGGCGAGACTCTCGCCGAGATCGACGGCTCCAAGGCCCAGGCGATCGCGAGCGCGGTCATGGCCAAGATCACCACCCGTCTCGGGAAGGCCGAGACCAACGGCAAGATCACGAAGGTGCAGGAGGCAACGCTGAGCGCCGCGGCGGCGGCGGGCATCAGCAAGCTCATGAACATGAACCTGAGCACGTACATCCGCGTGCGCTTCGGTGGCCTCGGCAAGAACGCCGCGACGGCGCCGTCCTCGACACCCTCCCCCGCAGCGGCAACAGCGGCCAGCATCTCCCTCTGACCGCTGCGCCCCCCGGCAGTCTGCCCGGACACCCCGGGTAGACTGCCTTGATGCCAAAGAAATACACCGCTGCCGAGCAGGTCATCGACCCCGCTCATCGCTACGTCGCGACCATCACCACCGACCGCGGCGACATCGTCATCGCACTGGACCCGGCGCGGGCGCCGAAGTCCGTCAACAACTTCGTGTTTCTCGCGCGTGAGGGCTTCTACGACGGGTTGGCCTTCCATAGGGTCGTCAACGACTTCGTGATCCAGGGTGGCTGTCCCGAAGGCTCCGGCCGGGGAGGCCCGGGCTACCGTTTCGACGACGAGCCGGTGCAGGGCGAGTACGAGCCCGGCGCTGTCGCGATGGCCAACTCGGGGCCGAACACCAACGGATCGCAGTTCTTCATCTGCACCGTCGACGACCGCCACAAGCTCACCAAGGCATACAACCTCTTCGGCCAGGTCGTGAAGGGGATGGATGTGGTGGGGGCCGTGCGCCAGAACGACGTGATGCGGTCGGTGAAGGTGGTCGAGGAGTAATGGCGGAAGCCGGTCTCCGTTTGATGGCAGTGCACGCTCACTGCGACGACGAGACGATCACGATGGGCGGCACGCTCGCCACGTATGCGGATCGTGGGGTGAGAACCTGCGTCGTGTGTTGCACGGACGGGAAGCTGGCAACCATCGTCGACCCGAACATGCCCGAGGAGACGACGCGTCCACGACTTGCGGAGATTCGCGAAGGCGAGTTGCGCGAGGCATGCCGCGTCCTCCACGTCGACGAGGTCGAGTTCCTGCGCTACGGCGACTCGGGGATGGCCGGCGCGCCGACCAATGCGCTTCCAGATGCTTTCTGGATGGCTCCGCTCGACGAGGCAACGGGGAAGCTCGTTGCCCAGATCCGACGTTTCCGCCCGCACGTTGTCGTCACGTATGACGGAAACGGCGGCTATGGTCACCCCGACCACATCCAGACCCACCGCGCGACGCTCCTCGCGGTGGAAGCGGCGCATCTCGTCGCGATGTACAAGGATGCGGGCGATCCCTGGCGGGTCCAGAAGCTCTACTACACGGCATTCCCACGATCGCAGTTCGAACGCATGGTGGAGATGGCGAAAGCGGCCGGAGTTGACCCGCCCTTCGGTGCGACGGATCCCGACGAGATGGAGTTCCTCACGCCGGACGCGGACGTGGCGGCGACCATAGACTGCGTGGACGTCATCGGGCGCAAGCGTGACGGGCTGCGCGCCCACCACAGCCAGATCTCAGAGGACTGGCCGCAGCTCAGCATGCCCGACGACGTGCTCAGGCAGTTTGCCGACGAGTTCTTCCAGCTGGCGATGTCTCGCGTCCCCGTCGTGCTTCCCGAGACGGACCTCTTCGCGGGAATTACCCCGAGTTAGCTGCGCTCCAGCACCATCGCGATGCCCTGACCGCCGCCGATGCAGAGGGCGGCGATACCAAGCTGCGAGTCGCGTTTCTGCATCTCGTGAAGCAGGGTGACGAGGATGCGCGTGCCGCTGGCGCCGATCGGGTGGCCGATCGCGATCGCCCCGCCGTTGACGTTGAGCCGATCATCCGCCACCGCGAGCTCACGCCCGACCGCGACGGCCTGCGCGGCGAACGCCTCGTTGAGCTCGAAGAGATCGATGTCACGCAGCGTAACGCCGGCCCTGTCCAGCGCTGACCGGACGGCGGGCACGGGCCCCATCCCCATGATCCGCGGCGCCACGCCGGCGCTCGAGTAGCTGCGAATCCGCGCGAGCGGCACGCGACCCTCGGCCTTGGCGCGCGATGCGCTCATCACCACAACTGCCGCAGCACCATCGTTGATGCCGCTTGCGTTTCCAGCGGTCACGGTGCCGTCCTTGGCGAAGGCCGTGCGCAACGCGGCGAGCGATGCCGCCGTCGTTCCCGCGCGCGGATGTTCGTCAGTGTCGACGAGCACCTGCTCCTTCTTCCGCTGCACCGGAACCCCGACGATCTCATCCTTGAACCGGCCGCTCTTGATCGCCGCCTCAGCCTTCTGCTGGGACCCGGCGGCAAAGGCGTCCTGGTCCTCGCGCGTCACCTCGTAGTCGCGGGCCACGTTCTCCGCTGTGCTACCCATGTGGCAGTCCTCGAGCGCGCACCAGAGTCCGTCGCGGATCATCTCGTCGACGAGCTGCCCGTTGCCGAGGCGGTAGCCGTAACGGCCGTTCTCCATCAGGTACGGCGCACGCGACATGTTCTCCATCCCGCCGGCCACCAGACATTCGGCGTCTCCGGCACGAATGGCCTGCGCCGCCAGCGCAACGGTCTTGAGGCCGCTGCCGCACACCTTGTTGATCGTCGTCGCCGGCACACTGTCGGCGAGGCCGGCGCCGATGGACGCCTGGCGCGCCGTGTTCATGCCGAGCCCCGCCTGGAGCACGTTGCCCATGAGCACCTCGTCGACGGTATCGACACCGGCGCGGCGCAAGGCTTCTTCAACGGCGATCGCGCCAAGCCGGGTCGCGGGAGTATCGACGTAGGCGCCACCGAACGTACCGACCGCCGTGCGGACGGCGCTGACAATGACTGCGTCTTCCATGTCAGATCACTTTACGCCGAGGGTCACGCGCCGGAGCTCGGCTCCGAACCGAACGTCGCCGCATAACGAGCCCGGAACGATGCAGGGTCGAAGTGATGCGCCTGCGGGCCGCGCTCGGCGACGACGTATGCGGCCGCGACGGACCCCATGCGGCCCGCAACATCGACCGATGCGCCGGCACGCAAACCGGTGAGCAGCCCGGCGATGTAGGCATCGCCCGCTCCGGTGGGATCGACGGCTTCGTCGACCCGGGCGGGAGGGATGACGGCAACGCCGTGGCGTCCGTGGATCTCACTGCCGAGGCCCCCTTTGGTGACGGCGACCATACGCCCCGCACTCATGTCCTCGACCGAGAGGCCGGTTCGATCGCGGATCAGCTCGAGCTCGTAGTCGTTGCCGGCAACCAGCCACGCCAGGTCCAGACCGGCGCGCAACACGTCGTCCGGCATCGCCGGGATCTGCTGAGCCGGCGCGAAGACCAGGCGGGCGCCGAGCGCACGTGCCTGCTCGATGTGCAGTGCCATCGCGCCGGCGTCATCGGCACCCACGACGACCTCTGAGATGTCCCGGAGGACGCTCAGGTCGACACCGGTGGCCCGCGTCATCGCACCGGGATGGAACGCGGTGATCTGGTTGCCGCTGAGGTCGGTGGTGATGAACGCCGTCGCGGTGTCGATGCCCGGGCAATGCAGCACTGCGGAGGTGTCGACACCCTCGGCCACCAGTGCTGCCTCGAAGGCAGCGAAGTCGTCCGCGCCGACTGCCGCGCAGAGGAGCGGATGCTCGCCGAGCATCGCCATCGTGTATGCGATGTTCGACGCGGTGCCGCCGCGCCGCCGCTCGAGCTGATCCACCAGGAAGGCGACGTTGAGCACGTGCGTCTGGTCGGGAAGGATGTGGTCGCCGAACCGACCCTTGAACACCATGATGGTGTCGAAGGCGACAGATCCGGTCACAGCGATTCGTCCCACGGCCGGGGCAGGATAGCCAGCCCGGCGCTCCCGCCGTAGCGCGAGCGGCGACAATGGCGGTGATGGCGTCACACGAATTGGGAGGCGGGGTCGCTGCCCAGCCTCCGTTCGCGAGCCTCAATCGCGCGCAACCGGCCTCCGAGGAGACCGCTCTCGTCGATGCGGTCGAGGTGTATCACCGGACGTACACGACCATCTTGCGCAGCAGTGGTGAGACCCAGCTCCGGGTGTTCGAGCACTCGCACAAGGCGATGGGCTCGAGCCTGCACCCACTGGCCGGCGCGGTCGAACTGGATCTCGGCGCCCTGCTCTACGCCGTCCGGCGGCTTCCGGACGCCATCCTCGGAGCACGACGCGTGGTGATGGGCCAGTCCGCGGAGGTGTTCGCCCAGCGGGGCTACCAGCCGTTCAGCGCGTGGAAGGAGGTGAGCGCACCCGGACGGCGGCGCCGCTGGTATGACGACAGCGACGGGACCCTGGCCGTCCTGATCGCGAGCGCCTCCGACGTCGACGACCTCATCCCGACGATGGTCGCGCTCCAGATCGAGTGCAAGAAGCTGCGCATTGCCGTTCGCAGCGCCGGGCTCGAGCGCATCGAGCAGGCGACGCCGGCCGCGCTCACGGCGGCGTGCGGTGGCCGCGAGGACGACTGGTCGCAGTTGCACGACATCTGGGGTGCCGGGTTCGGCGCTCGGCTGACCGCGATCACCGAGCATGCGATGTCACTGCGGGTGCGCATGCTCGGCGGCACGCAGGTCGGCTATGCGCGTGTGACCCGCCGCTGGTGGCAGCAGGTCACCGGACTCATGCGCTCCGAATCGCTGCTGGACCGTCCGGTGTATTTCGTGAGCAGCAACTCACACGCGATCGCCAACCTGCTCACCGGTGTTGCCCCACGTCATGCCGAGGAGCTCGCCGCCGCGGTCGAGCGCGACGGAATGGACGAGCTTCGCGAGGAACTGCAGCGATTTCGCGATGGGACTGCCCAGGGCCACTGGAACAATTTCCTCTACTACGCCGCGCGCGAGCGCCTGCGCCTCCTCCCTGACTCGGAGCGTGCCGCGCTGCGGCGTGAGGAACGTGAGGCCGGCGCGCTGAACGTCACGAGCCGGACGGCCCTCGACGTTGCGGCGCAGGTCCTGCCGCTCGACCGTCTTGCGCCCGCGCACTTCGATGAGCGCGTGCTGCCCGTCGACGCTGCAGCCCTTGCGGCGAGCAGGGCCGTGATCGTGAACATCGACTACCCGCTCGGCCTCGCCGCCTACAACATCCTTCGCGAGATCGCGGAAACCGTCGAGCTCCGTGGTGTGTACATCCTCGGCAAGGCCGCGACGCTCAACGCCGACGTTGGTGACGTGATGATCAGCAGTGTCATCCACGACGAGCACAGCAGATCGACGTTCTGGCTCGACAACGCGTTCTCGGTCTCGGACATCGCACCGTACCTGCGCTTCGGGAGTGGTCTCGACAATCAGCGCGCGGTGAGCGTGAAAGGAACGTTCCTGCAGAACCGCGGCTATCTGGACTTCTACTACCGCGAGGCGTTCACCGTGGTCGAGATGGAGGCGGGGCCATACTGCAACGCCGTGTACGAGATGACTCAGCCTGCGCGATACCCCACCGGCGAGCCGATCAGCTTTTCGAAGCTGCCGATCGATTTCGGCGTGATCCACTACGGATCGGACACCCCGTACACGCAGGCCCGCACGCTTGGCGCGCGGGGTCTCTCCTATTTCGGCATGGACTCGACGTACGCGTCGTCGGTCGCCATCGTGAGGCGCATCGTCGCCCGCGAGGGCGCGACAGGGCAGTAGCGGCCGTTGTCCCTGGTCAGTCTCCGCGACGTCGGTGTCGCCTTCGGTGCAGAGAGCGTGCTCGAAGGCGTGACCTTCCGCATTGAGACGCGTCAGCGCATCGCAGTCGTCGGCGCCAACGGCGCGGGCAAGACGACGCTGCTCACGCTCATCAGCGGCGCACGGGAGCCAACCACCGGTGAGGTCGAGCGGCAGCGCGGATTGCGTGTCGGCTATCTGCCACAGGACGCACCGGAACCCGTCGCCGAGACGATCCTCGACGAGGTCATGGCGTCGCGCGAGGACCTCGCCGCGATGCACCACGAGATGACGACGCTCGAGCCGCTCCTCGCCGACAGCGCGCGGCCGGACGCGGCGCAACTGTTGCAGCGCTACGGGGATGTCCAGCACCGCTACATCGACCAGGGCGGCTACGAGCTCGAGGCCAACGCGCGCGAGGCACTCGGCGGCCTCGGCCTCGACACCGCAACGCAGCAGCGCCATCCGTCACAGCTGAGCGGAGGGCAGAAGCGCCGTCTCGAGCTTGCGAAGTTGCTCGTGCAGGACGCGGACCTGCTGCTCATCGACGAGCCGACCAACCATCTCGACCTCACCGCGATCGAGTGGCTCGAGGACTTCATGAAGGGCGTGTCGACGGCCTTCGTGCTCGTCTCCCACGACCGGCGCTTTCTCGACAACGTCTGCACCCAGGTGATCGAGGTCGCCGGCGGCACCATCGAGGACTATCCCGGCAACTACACGCAGTACACGAAGCTCCGCGTCGAGCGCCGCGAGCGGCGCCGCCGGGAGTTCGCCGCGCAGAAAGCGTATATCGACCACCAGGAAGAGTTCATCCGCAAGTACAAGGCGGGCCAGCGGGCACGCGAGGCGCGCGGTCGCCAGACCCGGCTCAACCGCCTCGAGCGGGTGGAGCCGCCGACGGTCGACCGCAGGCCCCGGCTTCGTTTCGCAAGCGCACCGGCGTCGCGCGTGACGCTCAAGGGTGTCGGACTCATCGTGGGCCGCGACGAGCCCCTGCTCATGGTTCCACCGCTGACGATCGTCCCCGGCGATCGCATCGCCGTCCTGGGACCCAACGGCAGCGGCAAGTCGACTCTGCTGCACACCCTCGCGGGCGACCTGCCCCCGCTCGAGGGCACGCTCACGCTCGGGCCGCGGAGCGTGCGGCGCCTGTACCGGCAGGACCTGGGGCAGTCCACGGAGCACGGGGCAGCCGACGTCCCCGCCGGCGATGACGAACGCACGGTGCTCGCTGATCTCCTCGCGACACATCCGGTCGGCGAGGAGCGCGCGCGGACGCTGCTGGGTTCGCTGCTCTTCAGCGGCGACGACACCCTGAAGCTCGTCGGCGACCTGAGCGGTGGTGAGCGGGCGCGTCTGATGATGGGCAAGCTGGCGATCGAGGAGACGAACCTGCTTCTCCTCGATGAGCCCACCAACCACCTGGACATTCCCGCCCAGGAGGTGCTCGAGGCGGCGCTCGTGAAATACCCGGGCGCGATGGTGTTGGTGACCCATGACCGCGCCCTCATTGACGCCGTCGCGACGCGCACGTGGGCGATCGAGGACGGTGGGATCCGCGAGGTGCTCGGCGGCTACACGGAACTGCTGAGAGCCCGGGAGCGCGAGCGCCGCCGGTGAGCGTCGCCGCGGGTCGCGAGCGCATTCCCGCGCCGGGTGTGGCGCTGGTCGTCGCGACCGTGGCCGTCTCGTTCTCGGCGATCCTCATCCGCCTCGCCGACGACGACGCCGCCACGATCGTCTGGCTGCGCATGGGCATGGCGGCCGTCCTGCTCGCGCCCTGGGTGCTGCGCGACGTGCGCCGGCACGTCATGCCGCGCGGACGGACGCAGATATCGCTGGTGCTGGCGAGTGGCGTGCTGCTGGCCGGTCACTTCCTGCTCTGGACCGCGTCCCTCCAGTACACGTCGATCGCGGCCAGCGTGCTCCTGGTCTCGATCCATCCGATCATCGTCACGCCGGTCGGCAGGCGGTGGCTCGGTGAACGCGTGTCGCGCCGCACCCTGGTCGCCGTGGCCATCGCCCTCCTCGGCATGGTGGTGACCTGCGCCGGCGACTTCCGCGTCGACAGCCACGCGTTCGCCGGTGATCTGCTGGCGATCGGCGGTGCCGTGTGCCTGGCCGGCTATCTGCTCATCGGACGAGGGGTGCGATCTCAACTTGGCGTCGCCGGGTACTCAGCAGTCGTGTACGCGGTCGTCTGTGTCATTGCGGCACTGACCGCCGTCGCGGGTGGGAGAGCGCATCTCCCATCGCCGGACGTCGCGCTCGCCTGTCTCGGACTCGCCGTCGTCTGCACCATCTGCGGTCACACCGTGTACAACTGGGCGCTCCGCCATGTGCAGGTGCTGCTCGTGTCACTGTCGTTCCTCGGGGAGCCGCCGCTCGCCGCGCTCCTCGCGCTTGCCTTCTTCGGCGCCGTGCCCGGGCTCCCAACCATAGCCGGCGGCGTGCTGATCCTCGCGGGCCTGGCGCTCGCGCTCATCGAACCGGGAGCGTGGGCGAGGCCCGCCGCGATCGCGTTGAACGGATGACGGTGGCCACTGCATGCGGCCACCCGAGCAGCGCGCTGGTGCGACTCTTCGACGCCGACGACCCTGCGACCGGCGACGCGTTCACCATCGCACGATGCGCCCGATGTGATCTCGCGCAGACCATTCCCGCTCCGTCCCCGATCGAACTGGATCGCTACTACCCGCGCGGATACCACAGCACCACCAAGCGATATCGCGGCGGCATGGACCGTGTGCTCGGGCTCGTGCACCGGAGCCGGATACGCTCCATCGAGCGATTGCTCGGGAGCGTCGGCAGCGTGCTCGATATCGGGTGCGGTCCTGGCGTTCTGCTCAACCAGATGCGCCTGCGAGGCTGGACGGCGCGCGGCACCGAGCGCTCGCCATCGGCGGCGCAGCAGGCGCGTGACGTCTTCCATCTCGACGTCCGCGCTCAGAGTGTGGATGACCTGATCGCAGAAGGCGCGACCTTCGACACCGTCGTGCTCTGGCACGTCGCCGAGCACCTCCACGCCCCGCAGCAAACGATTTCCGGGATCGCGCGACTGCTGAGGCCCGGCGGCATCCTGCTCATCGCAGTACCGAATTTCGGATCTCCTGAAGCGCGCATCGGGCGAAACAAGTGGTTTCACCTCGACGTGCCGAGACATCTTGTCCACTTCACCCCGGCGACGCTCGGCTCGATGCTCGGCGCGGCCGGGTTCGAGACGGTGAAGGTGACCCACCTGGTGCCGGAGTACGACCTGTTCAGCTTCGTGCAGACGGTGGAGAACCGTCTCGGTCTTCCGCCGAATCTGCTCTATGACGTGTTGCGCAAGTCCGAGGCGCGCCTTCGTGAAGGACGCAGTGGCGCGCTCTCAGCCGTGATCGCCGTCGGCCTCGCCGCGCCACTCACCGCTGCGGCGGCGATGATCGCGCCACTTGCCGCGACGGTGCGACGCAGTGCGACGATCGCGGTCTACGCGGTCCGCAGCGCTGCTCAGCGCGAGTAACGACGCGAGCGCAGACCCGCGCGGTGCAACGCGTAGCGGTTCACCGTCCAGACGGTCTTCAACCCATAGATGGTCGAGGTGCGGAAGTCGACCGACGACGCGTCGTCGAAATACCGCGTCGTCACCGGTACCTCGGCGACCTTGAAGCCGAACGCCGCAGCCTGTGTGAGGATCTGCGTGTCGAACACGAAATCGTTCGAGTTGCGCAGGAAGGGCACCGTGGTCAGGAACTTCCGACTGTACGCGCGGTAGCCGGTGTGATATTCGGACAGGCCGAGCCCGAGCACGCGATTCTCATATCCGGTGAGCGATTTGTTGGCCAGGCGCTTCCACCACGGCATCCCACCGGCGCGTGCACCGCCGGGATTGAGAAAGCGCGAACCGAGGACGACATCGGCGCGACCGCTGGCGATCACGTCCACCATGTCGCTGAGAATCGATGGGTCGTACTGACCGTCCGGATGGAGCATGACGATGACGTCGGCACCGTCGCGCAGCGCCTCCATGTAGCACGTCTTCTGGTTGGCGCCGTATCCCGCATTGTGCGGATGCTTGATGACAACGAGGTCGAGCGACGCGGCGAGCTTCGCGGTGTCGTCAGCACTGCCGTCGTCGACGAGGATGATCGTATCGACGACTCCCGGAGGAATCCGCTCGATCGTCGCCTCAAGAGTCTTCGCCGCGTTGTACGCGGGCATGACAACTACCGTCCGCAACGTCTCGATCGAACCTCGCCCGGTGACGCCGGTGCGCCAGCGCGGTGCGGTGTCTGGCAACTGCATCCATCCCACGGGGCGTCCGCGAACTGACTCTTGGCGCGTTTGCCCTCTTCGTCGAAGGATGATAGCGCATCGCAGATGGCCCCAAGAGCCGTCCGGCAAGGAACGGCTATGGGGTGACACCGGTTGTTGCGGGCTTGTAGTTCCGCTGGTAGAACTCCCAGAACTCGCCGGACTTGAGTGGCCGCCACCAGTCCTCGTGGGTGGCGAACCACGTGACAGTCCTTTGCATTCCCTCCTCAAAGGCGACCTGCGGCTGCCAACCCATGCCGCGCAGGCGCGCCGAGTCGACCGCGTAGCGACGATCGTGGCCGGGACGGTCACGGACGAACTGCTTGAGGGCATCGGGCTTGTCGAGGAGACGCAGCACGGTGTCGGCGACAGTGATGCCGTCGGTCTCGCCGCCGGCGCCGATGTTGTAGTCCATGCCCACGACCCCGTGGCGCAGCGCGCGGTCGATGCCGCGCGCATGATCCTCGACGTAGAGATAGTCACGGACCGCCCCACCGTCCCCGTAGATGGGCAGGGGACGATCATCAATCGCATTCGTGATGAACAGGGGAATGATCTTTTCCGGGTACTGGTACGGACCGTATGTATTGGATCCACGAGTCACGATTGCGGGAAACCCGTACGACGTGCGAAATGCCTGCACCTGCAGCTCGCCGCCCGCCTTGCTTGCGCTGTACGGGCTGCGCGGCTGCAGCGGGTCGCCCTCCGCGCTGTGCCCGCTGCTCACATCGCCGTACACCTCGTCAGTGCTCACCTGCAGGAACCGCTCGTGTTTGTGCGTGCGTGCCGCATCCATGAGGACGAACGTGCCGTACACGTCGGTGAGGATGAACTGTCCCGGCGCCTCGAGCGACCGATCCACGTGCGACTCCGCAGCGAAGTTGACGATCACGTCGGCTTCGCCTGCAAGGTCATCCACCGTTTCGGCATCACAGATATCGCCGCGCACGAAGCGAAGGCGCGGGTCATCACGAACCGACTCGAGGTTGCGCTCGTTGCCGGCGTACGTGAGCTTGTCGAGCACGATCACCGTGTCATCCGGATGATCGCGGAGCGTCATGCGCACGAACTCGCTGCCGATGAAGCCCGCTCCTCCGGTTACGAGAAGGCGCACGTCAGATGTTCTCGATCGTCCAGTCGAAGCCGATGCGCGCGTCGTTCCAGGCGATACGACCCTCATCGGGATCAGCCGGGTCATACGGCTCTGTCACGTAGTAATTGAGGATCACATCGCGACTCGAAAGGCACTGGTACCCGTGCGCGACGAGCGGTGGAATGGCCACCATGCGCGGCGCGTTCTCGCCGAGCATCACGACCTGTATGTTCCCTGCGGTCGGCGAATCGTGGCGCAGATCCACGAGCGCGACACGCGCGTCGCCCTGAACGACATCCCAGTAATCCCACTGCCGTTTGTGCCAGTGGAATGCCTTGATCAACTCCGGAGGATTGCCGCCGCGCGCGTAGGCGAGGCTGCGCGACACCTGCGCGAACGCGTGATCCGATACGAACGGCCGTCCCTCGTCGTCGAGATCACCGCGCTTGAGTTGCTCGACGAAATAGCCGCGCTGGTCCGTCCATTTTCTGAACGTCTTGACCATGACGCCGTCAATCGGACCGAATCGCTCGGCAAGCGGCCGTGAGGCCATCGTGTTGAGCACCCCGTCCATCTCGGGGAGCACCGCCATCCACGCCATACCTACTGGAACCAGCCCTCGATATCGATGATCGCATTGACACTGCCGACGCTATTCAACAGGTCCAGGTCGCCATTGTGCGTGTCTCCGGTCGTGTCGAGTTGGACGACGACAAGATTGGGCAGTGTCGCGCCGGCAGCCAGGTTGAGGTCCGATGCTCCAGGAGCGCTCGGCAAATTGGCGGGATATGCCACGAGATACGTCCCCTGGGTCGGAGTTGTGGCGGTGAGGTTGGCGATCACCGCCTGCACATGGGTACCGCTGGTGGGCGACGGCACACCGCCCTTGCCGGCAACGCTGACCAGGCGCGCCTGGGTCTGGCCCGCTCCGATCGGTCCAGTGGCGCAGCCCACCGATGTCACTCGGGTGTCGCAGATCCGGGTGGGCACGATCGCCTGGTACTGATACCCGTTCGGTGCCGACGCGGTGCCGAACCAGCCGTTCGCATCAAGCACCACGTTGATCTTGCCGACGGATGAGAAGACGCACACCGCCGTGTCCGGTCCGCTCGGTCCCGGGCCGAGCGCAACCATCACGCGGTTGGCTTCGACCGCATTGGCCAGGATGTTGAGAGTCGACACGTGCGGGGCGCCGCACGCGCCGTTTGACGCCGTCGGGTAAACGCTCACATACGTCGATGCGGACCCGGCCACCCCGGTCACGTTGAGAACGGCCGCAGCGGCGAGGCCACCGCCGGGAAGCTGGCCCCCCGTCGTGACGGTGACGAGCATGGGGGTACCGCCGAGCAGGGCACCGTGCGTTTTGCAGGCGCTCGTTCCCCGCGTGGTGCTCCGCGTGTCGCAGACCCGCACCGGGGAGATGGGGTGGAATTCACCATCCGGAGTCGGCGATGCCGGTGGTTCGAAGTAGCCCTCGACATCGGCGACCACGTTCACGGTTCCGGCCGCGTTGTAGATCACCACGCCGCCGTTGGTGCCGAGCGTCACGGTCACGAGATTGGGCGTGACGGTACCGGCATTGAAGTTCAGATTCGACGCGTTGGGCTTCGGCGTGCCCGCGGGGTACACCGTGAGCAGGCTATTGGCCGAATCATCGACCTCGGTGACGTTGAGCACGACTGCGACGGCGGCGCTCGGGATCGGCGTCGTTCCCACGCCGGTGATCTGGACGGTTCGATTCGTGTTCGGCCCGATCGGCGCCCCACCCCGCGTGTCAAAGATCCGGAACGGGTTGATCGGCATGTAGTTCGCGGGAGCGATATAGACGTAGCGGTCGCCGGCCGCCGGCGCGCTCATGCCGCCTGCGGTGCTGACCTGCACATCGACGGCGCCGGCGGCCTCTGCCGGGGTCGTCAACGTGAACGTCGCGTAGGACACATTCGTCGGCGTCACGGCGATGCCGCCGATCAAGACCGCCATGCCAGAGGCAAAGCCCGTCCCCGCCACCGTGATCACCTGTCC
The DNA here is from genome assembly GCA_035532495.1 of Saccharimonadales bacterium (SeqCode). Taxonomy (GTDB): domain Bacteria; phylum Chloroflexota; class Dormibacteria; order Aeolococcales; family Aeolococcaceae; genus Palsa-851. Next base: position 18,531 of record DATKQX010000031.1, on the reverse strand, counting down.
GCCCGCCAGAGGTCCGGAGGCAGGCGTCACGGATCGGATGATCGGAACGCCGACACCGAACGCGGTGGTGCCGTCAGGCGTGCCGAGACCGGTCGGTCCATCCCAGCCTGCGCCGGCGGTGCAGAGGTCGACGCCTCCACAGCTTCCGTTGGCGCCAGTGGTCACGTCGTTGAGCCCGGAGGTGTGGCTGTAGATGTAGCTCGCGTTGTTGACCGGCGCCGACGTCGTCAGCGCGTACACCGAGGCGATGATCGGTGAGGAGACGCTGGTACCACCAACCTCGATCCATCCGGGGCTCGGGGCGACGCTGTCGTATGACAGCACCGGGGTGGCGGTGTCGGCGACAGCCGAGACGTCAGCGTTCGCACGTCTTGCGCATCGAGACTTGATGTTTGGGTTGGCGGCCTGCCAGGCCGGCTGGGCCTCGAAACCTGAGCATCCGCTCCCAGCGCCGCTCCAGGCTGTTTCGGTCCAGCCTCGGGCGTTTGACGCGGGAAGCAACGATGTGCCACCCACGGCAGTCACGTATGGGGATGCGGCCGGGTACGAGACACCGTAGCCCTGGTCTCCGGTCGACGCGGTGATGGCAATGCCGGGGTGATCGAAATACGGATCGACGGTGTTTTCGCCGAGTCCATCCGGGCCGCCCCAGCTGTTGCTGATCTCGGTTGCCCCGAGCGTGGCAGCCTCGTCCTCAGAGATGAACAGGCTGTTGTCCTGGTCCGAGTCGGCTTCGACGAGGATGATGTGGCAGTTCGGGCAGACTGCTGACACCATGTCGAGGTCGAGGCCGATCTCGGGAATCCAGTTGTCCCCAGCCGGCGGCGGCCCGGGATAGTTGGTCCCACCGTTCTGGTCCACCTTCTGGAAGCATCCGTTGGCCGTGGTGCACGGTGGGAGACCGAAGTTGCTGCGGTAGACAGCCAGATCGGACTCCGCATTCGCATCGTCAAAGGCATCGACGACCGCCACGGTCCGGCCGGTGCCGCGGGTCGCGGACGGCAGGTCATAGGCACTCTGGAGATCGCACGGATCGTAGGCGCCGTTGTTTGCGAGACAGCCAGGCGATGGCGAGCCTGCAGTGCCGGCGACCTCTTCCGCGAAGCACTGAGCGTGTCCGGGCTCCGGCGACCCGCACGTCGCCCTGGGCACGTGCTGGGCGGCGGCCCGCCTGAGCTTCGCTGCGAACGCAAGACGCCCGGCGCCCGAGACGGCCGGGCACTCCACAGTGGCGGCGCTCGTCGGCCCACAGGATGTGCGTGCCGGCCCGGCGGCGACCACCTGGGTGGGATTCGGAAACCAGAGGGCTGCGCAAAGCACGAGTCCCGCAAGGAGCGGCAAACAGACACGCTCCGTGCCGCGCGCGTGACTGCGTGTTCGCAATTGAATCCCCATGCCTCCTGGTTCAGCTCGTGTGTCTCAACATGATCGGGAGCGACGGCCTGAAACTCGTCGCGTTTTCGGTTACGACTGCGTGAGGTGCTGTCCGACCTCAGCCCAGTCGCAGGCTCAGAGGGTTCGGCCAGAGGACATTGGCGTTCACATAGGGATCTGGAATCTCGCCGGAGCTGCCCCAACGTTCGGTGAACGTTCGTTCATCCCAGCCGCTGCCGTCCTCGGTCCCGCCCCGTTCGGCGTCGCCCCAGGTCAACTCCGCAAGCGGGGTGCAGAGCACTCGGAACCCCAGTTGACGGACGCGCAGGCAGTAGTCGACATCCAGGAGCGCGCGCCGGTAGATCGGATCGATGCCCCCCGCCTGCTCGAATACCGCGCGCCTCGTCATCAGGCAGGCGCCCGAGACTGCACTCGCCTCCTTGATCACTCGCAGTACCTGATCCACGCTGTCAGCCACCCCGAGACGTCCCAGCACGATGCCCTCGTGTGCCACCGCGCCGTCGGGATAGCGCAGCCGAGTACCGACCGCGCCGATCTCGTCACGCTGACTCAGCTCGAGCATGATCTGCAGCCACTCGGGCGTGATCACGCGGACCGACGCGTCGAGCAGGACGAGGTGGTCGCCCGTCGCCGCCTTCGCAGCGGCATTGATCGAGGCCGCGACACGGTCGCCCGCCTGCACCACGGTGACGCGTCGGTTGGGGTAGGTGGTCAGCTGTTCCACGCTCTGCACGCATTCGTCGGCATCCGGTCCGCTGGTGCGGGCGACGACAAGGACGTCGACGCACGGCTCACCGGTCAGCGCGTAACGCGGTATGTAGAGACCGGGGCTCGGTCCCAAATCGACGCGCGCGTCGACGCCGCGGCGGCGGAGCGCGTCGTCGACGGCGCGCCTTCCCGCGTGCTGCGCATGCGGTTTCTGATCCGCTGCAATGGCTGTCGACCCCGGCGCCATCCGCCACGCGTACAGCACGTCGGCGATATGGCCGACGTGCCTCGCCCGCTCGGTGACGCGCAACACGAGATCGTGATCCTGGCTGCCATCGAAGCCTTCGCGAAGTCCGCCGACCTCGGTGATGAGTGAGCGACGCATCGCAGTCAGATGATTGACGTAGTTCTCGCCGAGCAGACGGTCTGGTGAGAAGTCGGGCTTGAACGCCGGCGCCCCGACACCACCGTCGGGCAGCAGCTTGTCCTCGTCCGAGTAGACGACATCCGCATCCTGGCGTGAACGGAGATATTCAGCGACGGCGAAAAGCGCATGCGGGCGCAGCACGTCATCGTGGTCGAGGAACGCGACAAACTCGCCGGTCGCCAATGCGACGGCGGAATTGGACGCGGCCGCGATGCCGCCCTGCACGCCGCGGTGCACGACTCGCACGCGCGCATCGCGCGCAGCGCGTTGGAGCACCGCACGGACGTATGGCTTGGTCGACGCGTCGTCGGCAATGCAGAGCTCCAGATGCGGGTACGCCTGCGTCAGCACAGAGCGAATCGCAGCGTCCAGCGACGTGTGTTGCGGGTCGCGCACCGGCATCACAACGCTGATCACCACGGGATCCACGAGCGCCTCGGCCTCACTGCGCATGCGCGCAAGCTCGCCGGCGGACGGCGTGTGCAGCGCCAGCCACGCACGGTACTGCCGGCGGCGCGCGGCCACTGTGTCCGCAACGCCGATCGCGCGCCGGAGCCCGCGATCTCGGCGGATCGCGCCCACCACGGCCGCCGGGCCATGCTCGACGAGGACCTGCGTTCTCGAGGCCGCGATGTGCAGGCTCTGCTGCCGTCGCGAGTTCGGCGGGACGAGACGGCGCGCCCGTCGGGAGGCTGTCAGCGCAATCCGCGCGGCGGCGCTCTCCGTCGATTGCGCCAGGTCGAGCCGGGCGCGCTGCAGCTCGGCCTCGAGCTCGGCGATCCGACGACGCGCAGCGTCGAGCGCATCGTTCAGCTTCTCCAGCTCAGCGCGGGAGCCTTTCACGCCGCGAGGCGCCGCCTGCGCGCCACATCCATCGTCTGGTGCATCGAAATCAGATGGTATGCGCGGCGCGCGCTATCCGCCGCCACTTAGTATGCTCGAACTCGGGTGAGGCGCCAGCCAGATCGATTCCAATGGAGATTCCGACCATGACCGTCGTCGCCCAGGGGAGCGGGCGTCTCGAGGCGATCGCTCGGCCGAGGAGCGTTTTCCAGCGGACTCTCAACCTCACCCGTGAGCTTGCGATTACGCAGTTCAAGCTGAAATACACCGGGTCCGCGCTCGGATACGCGTGGTCGCTCGTCAAGCCCCTGATGCTCTTCGGGATCATGTACCTCGTTTTCAGCGTGCTGTTGAAGACGGGCGGAACTGATCCTGATTTCCCGGTCGAGCTCCTCTTCGGGATCGTGATCTGGACGTTCTTTGTCGAGTCCACCACGCTCGCGATGAACGCCATCGCCGGGGCCGGACAGCTCATCCGAAAGGCGTACTTCCCTCGCTGGATACTCGTCGTCGCATCCACCGCGAGCGCCGCGCTGTCCTTCGTCATCAACACGCTGCTCGTGGTGCTCGTGACACTGGTGATCGGGAAGCTGCATCTGTCCGTCGCGAGCCTGCTCGCACCGCTGTACTACATCGAGCTCATCGTGCTGGTGCTCGGCCTGTCACTCCTGCTCGCCGCGCTCTTCGTCTTCTTCAGAGACCTCGGCCACATCTGGGAAATCCTGTCACTCGTCCTCTTCTATGGATCGGCGATCATCTACCCCTTCGCAAGGGTTCCCGTCCGCCTGCGCCCTCTCGCCGGCTTGAATCCGGTCCTCCAGATCGTTCAGGACGTGCGCCATTCGCTCGTCGATGCGGCGAATCCACTGATTCCGTCCATAGCCTCGTCCATCGGCGCGCTCGTGATCGTCCCGATCCTGAGCACGCTGGTCGTCCTCGGCGTCGGCTTCGTCGTCTTCAACCGGCTCACGCCGAAGTTCGCAGAGGCGTTGTGACACCGGTCGTCGAAGTCTCCCACCTGAGCAAGCGTTTTCGTCTCCCGCTCGACAGGAGCACGACGCTGAAGTACCGGGTCACGCACTGGCGCAGCACGTCGAGATATCGCGACCTGAATGCGCTGCGCGACGTCTCGTTCGAGATTCCTCCCGGCCAGTTCCTCGGCATCGCCGGGCCGAACGGCTGTGGGAAGAGCACGTTGCTGAAGATCCTCTGCGGGATCTACAAGGCAAGTCACGGCAGTGCCCTGGTCAACGGCGAGTTCTCGGCGTTTCTCGAACTGGGAGTCGGGTTCAATCCCGAGCTCACCGCACGCGAGAACATCTATCTCGGCGGCGCGCTCCTCGGGCTCACCCGAGTGCAGTTGCGCGACAAGATCGACGAGGTGCTCGCGTTCGCTGAGCTCCAGGATTTCGCGGAGCAGAAGCTGAAGAACTTCTCTTCGGGGATGCAGGTACGGCTTGCGTTCACGGTCGCGATCCTCGCTCGCACCGACCTGCTGATCATGGATGAAGTCCTCGCCGTCGGCGACGCGAGCTTCCAGGAGAAGTGCTTCGACACTTTCAACACGTACAAGCGCGAAGGCAAGACGATCGTCCTGGTCAGCCACGATCTCGCCGCGCTGGACGAGTACTGCGACCGGGTGCTGCTCTTCAATCACGGAGTCGTCATCGCGGACGGGCCCGCGAAAGAGGTCACGTCGGCCTATCACCGCATGATCGCTGAGCATTCGGTGGCCACGGCGCGCGAGAGCTCGGCAGCGTCGTCGCAACGCGATCCCGGTCAGCGGGATGCGAAAGCCGTCCAGGTCATGTCGGTCGCGTTGCGCGACGAGCAGGGGCAGGCGTTGCGACGCTTCGAGACCGGAGGCCGGATGACCCTCGACATTCAACTGCTGGCACACGAGAATGTCGGTGATTTCGTGTGTGGCATGTCGATTCGACGCGGCGACGGCCTGCTCGTGGCGGGCACGAACACCTTGCTGGACCACATCACTGTTTCAAGCGACCGTCCTGGAAACGTCATATCGATCCGGTACGAGATCGACTCGCTGTCGCTGCTCGCGGGGGTCTACAGCGTTCAGGTCTCGGCACACGACCTCGCCGACTCGATCATGTACGACTTCAGCGATCCGGCGGCGAGCTTTCACATCGAGAACAGCGACGGCCACACCGGCGTGCTCGAGATGCACGGCCGCTGGCGGGTCGGGCCTGAGGCCGACGTGCCCGCTGGAAGCACGACCGGCCAGACCGCGAGGTAGGCGCCGAGGCGCCCGCCTCGGGACTCAGATCGGGGCGCCGGTGACGAAGAACAGCAGGTGCGCCGGGACCACACCCATGACCACGCTGATGATGAGCACGTAGAGCATCGCGGTCGCCGGTTGATTCGCGCGGATCCTGGCGAAGTGCCGCGTCAGCAGGGCGACGCCGGTCGTGAAGACGATCCCTGACCCCACCACAAGCAGCCAGAACGGGAAGGCGTCGCCGGACCAGAGCAGCTCGCTGCGCACTGCCGATGCGGAGGTGGCGATCACCAGAACGATCACCAGCGCCTGGAACGCCACCGCGACGAACACGATGTCGATGGCGCGTCGCAGCGGCCGGAACGAGAGGTTGGGGGCTACCAGGTACCAGTGGCCGAGCAGCATGCCGGCGAGTGCGCTGCCGGAGACGAGCGCCGCGGGTACGAACGCGACCACGGCGGAACCAACGCCGCCGAGCGCCGGGCCGAATGCCGCAGCTGCTTTGGCGATCGCCATGGCTCCGAAGCCGATGGTGATCACGCCGATAACACGGCGAGCCACATCGGTCATGACCGCGCAGCAGAACGCATACGCGAGCAGGGCGATGGTGAATGCCATCGACCAGTGCAGGAGGTCGGCCTGTGACCCGGGCGGCAGTGGCGCGCCGAGGAGCGCGCTGTCGGGCGGGAGCAGCGCCTCGATGAGCACCGCGATCGCCATGACCCCGGCGCAGATCGCCGCCGTCGTCCCGATGAACCCGCGGCCGACCTTGCCCAATATATCCACGGCGTAGGCCGCGACCGTGGTGCCGGCGGCGATCTCCGCGACGACAACGACAGTCGCGATCGGCGCGAGCGCTGGCAATGAGAGATCCGGCACGTCTCGATCCTACGGTTGTGGAGGTGTCGCTCAGTCGAGCGCGCGGCGGCGGATCAGGCGCGGGAGCCCGTGGTGCACGCCGCAGCCTTCGGGCATGCCAGCACCGCCCGCACAGCCGGATGGACGGCGGGTGACGGTTTCGCACACGTGGTTGGAATCTAATTTGGCTCTGCTAGGTTGGGTCTGTGTCCGACCAGCGCTCGCTATTGCGCGGCCGCCTGGCCTCCGTGATCGATGGGGTGGCCGATGTCGCCGCGCAGCTTGCCCCTCCTGCCGCTCGCCCGGCCGAGCCACCCCCGCCCCCCGCGCCACCGGGGCGCGCGTGGACGCTCGCCCTTGCCATGGAACCGATTCCGATCGTGCCGATCGAGAGCGCTCCGGCCGCCGGATCCGCCGCGCCTCCCGGTCCGCCAACGGAGGCGCACCCGTACGGCCCGCCGATGCACCATCGATTCCCCGCCGCGATCATCGCCCCGGGGCTCGTGGGCCTGGTGGTCATCGCGGGGTTCGGGCTTCGGCTGCTTCCTTCCACCTCGCACCCGGCGCCGGCACACGCAACCAGTCCAGTTTCGCTGACCGCCGTCCGACCCGTCGCCGCCGCTGCCCACGCAGGCGGGTCAATCCCCGCGACCCAGGTCTCCTTCCCCGCCGGGACCTCGACCGTCTCGATCGAGGTCGACGCTGCGGCGACTGCTCGACAGGCTCCGGTGGAGATCGTTGTCAGCGTCGGGCAGCCGGCCACGATCCTGCTGGACAACGCGTACATCCTCAACGCGTCCGGCGCCACGCTGATCCCGCTGAGCCCGCCCACCGGGGGCTTTCCGCCCGGCGACTACGCCGTGACGATCAGCCAGAGCGGCAGTGGCGCCACGCTCGGCGCCACTGCGTTCGAAGTCCGGTGATCGGCCCCGTCAGGGACCGACAGGCAACCCCGCGTCCTGCCAGGCGTCGATGCCGCCGCTGACGTTGTACGAGTTGGGTCTCCCAAACGTCCGGAGGTAGTCGACGGCGCGAGCGCTTCGGGCGCCCATCCGGCAGTGCACGTACACGTCCTGATCGGCCGGGATCTCGCTCATCCGCCCCGGCAGCTCGGCCAGCGGGATGAGGATCGAACCGGGGATGTGCGCCTGGTCGTACTCCGACCGCTCACGCACATCGATGAGCACAGCTCCGCCCGCTTGCAGCGCGTCATTGGCGGCTGTGGGGCTGACCTCGGGAGTGTCCGACATTCGCCGCAGTATAGATGCGAGCCGAGTGAGCGACGGCGCGTCCAAGCCCGTGTCAGCCTGCTAGGCTCGTGCCCGTGAGCACGGTTGCCGCACCGGCCGCGGTTGACTCTCCGTGGCTGAACGCACAACGTCAATTCGACAACGCCGCTGAGATCCTCCAACTCTCCTCCGGGCTGCGCGCCGTCCTGCGCGAGGTCCGGCGGGAGCTCGTCGTCCGCTTCCCGGTGAAGATGGACAACGGCAGCGTCCGGATGTTCGAGGGCTACCGGGTGCAGCACAACGTCACGCGCGGGCCGGCCAAAGGCGGCCTTCGCTTCCACCCCGCAACCGACATCGACGAGGTCAAGGCGCTCGCGATGTGGATGACGTGGAAGTGCGCGCTGACCAACCTCCCCTACGGCGGTGCGAAGGGCGGTGTCGCGGTGGATCCCAGCACGCTGAGCCACCGCGAGCTCGAGCGTATGACGCGCCGGTTCGCCGCCGAGATCAGCGTGCTCGTCGGGCCGGAATCGGACATTCCCGCGCCCGATGTCAACACGACCGCCGAGATCATGGCCTGGATCATGGACACGCTCTCGATGCAGGCCGGCTACTCGGTGCCCGCCTCCGTCACCGGCAAGCCGCTCGAGATCGGTGGCAGCGAGGGCCGTCCGAGCGCGACCGGACGAGGCGTGAACATCATCGCGATCGAGGCGTGCAAACGGCTGGGGCGCGAGCCTGCCGAGACGACGGTCGCAGTCCAGGGATTCGGCAACGTCGGGAGCTGGGCGAGCCAGCTGATGCACGAGTCGGGGTTCACGATCTGCGCAGTTTCTGACGTCTACGGCGGTGTCTACTCGAGGGAGGGCCTCGATATTCCGGCGCTGCTCGCCCACCGACAGAAGACCGGCAGCGTGCAGGACTTCCCCGGCACCACGGCGGTGACCAACAGCCAACTGCTCGAGCTCGACGTCGACGTGCTCGTGCCCGCAGCCATGGAGAACCAGATCACGGCGCGCAACGCCGGACGAATCCAGGCGCGCCTGATTGTGGAGGGTGCGAACGGCCCGACAACACCGGACGCGGACAGCATTCTCGAGCGTCGCGGGATCACCGTCGTTCCGGACATCCTCGCGAACTCCGGCGGCGTTACCGTCTCGTATTTCGAGTGGGTCCAGGACCTGCAGTCGCTCTTCTGGGAGGAGGACGAGATCAACACCCGCCTCAAGAAGATTCTCCAGAAGGCCTTCAGGCAGATGTGCGAGCAGGCGGACCTCCACGACGTCTCGCTGCGGCTCGGCGCCTATCTCGTCGCGGTCAAGCGGGTCGCGGACGCAACGGCCGTACGGGGCATCTACCCATAGGGGCGCGTCCGCCCGCCGGCTCTCCTTCCATGACGCTGCTGGACCGGCTGCGCAAGCTGCCCCTGCCGGCCGGGACCATCCCGGTGGCCGTCGGCCTCGGCCTCGCCGGCCTCATGCAGTACGGGTTCCTCGTGGTCGCCGCGCGCGCGCTCGGGCAGGCGAAGTTCGCGCCGCTCTCGGTGTTCTGGGCACTGCTCTTCGTGTGCGGCCCGGGTTTCTTCCTGCCACTCGAGCAGGAGACCGGTCGCGCGATCTCAGCCAGGAGGGTCCGCGGCGAGGGCGGCCGGCCGGTTGTGGAGCGCGCGACTGTGATCGGCACCACGCTCGCGGTCGTCCTCATCGTCGCCACGCTGGCGCTCGCCGGTCCAATCGACAACCGGGTGTTCGACGGTGACCCGGCGCTGCTCGCCGGCTTGATCGGCGGATTCGCCGCCTACCTGCTCGAGTTCCTGGTGCGCGGCGTGCTGGCAGGCAACGGTCGCTTCGGCGCGTACGGCCTCCTCATCGGCGGCGAGGGCGCTCTGAGGGTCGTCTTCGCCGCGTTCCTGGCGGTGGTCGGGGTCAAGGTGGCAGGCCCGTACGGGGTGGCGATGATCGTCGCCTCGTTCGTCGCGATCGCCCTGTCGCTCATCGGGCAACGCCGGCTGCTGCGTCCGGGCCCTCCGGCGCCGTGGTCGGAGATCTCTCATGCACTGGGCTTCCTCCTGATCGCGTCGGTGTTCACGCAGCTGCTGCTCAGCGTCGGCGCGGTCGCCGTGCAGTTGCTGGCGTCCCCCCAGCAGGAGAGCGCAGCCGGACGTTTCCAGCTGAGCCGGATCGTCGCCTACGTGCCCATCTACGTCTTCCAGGCCGTCCAGTCGGCGCTGCTGCCACGGCTCTCCGCGCTCGCCGCGGGCCAACGCCATCGCGAATTCCGGAGCCTGCTCTTCCGACTGCTGGCGCTGGTCGGCACCCTGGGGGTGGTCGCGATCGCCGGGTTCACGCTTCTCGGACCCACGGTGACACGGCTGCTGTTCGGCCACGGGTTCGAGTTGAGCAATCTCGATTTCGCGCTGCTCTCGGCAAGCTGCATCGGCTTCATCGTCACGCAGGTGTTCGGATACGGCCTGATCTCCATCGCCGGCTACCGGCGCGTTGCGGTGGGATGGTTCGTCGGCGGCCTGGTCTTCATCGTGGTCGCGGCAGCGGGCTCGCAACTCTTCCTTCGCGTCGAACTGGGATTGCTGTGTGGTGCGGTCGCGTCCTCGGCGGTGATGGCGGCGCTCCTCCTCTCCCTGTTGAGAGCGCGAGACAACCTCGATACAGAACCGCGAAAGGGCGGGACCACGGTGCATCCCGCCTGACACTCGGCCAATGGGAGCTCGTGCCCGGATAGCACTGGTCGGCGCCGGAGCTATGGGGGCCAACCACGCACGGGTCATCTCGGAGTCGGACAGCGCCGATCTCGCGGTGATCATCGATACCGATCGCGAGCGGGTGCGCCCGCTTGCCGAGCGACTTGGATGCGCATTCTCGGATGACCTCGAGGCCGCCACCGGATGCGACGCCGCGATCATCGCGACGCCGACGGCGTTTCACGAGGGCGCGGCCCGGGTGCTCCTCGAGCTCGGCAAGCCGATCCTCGTCGAGAAGCCCGTGACCCCGGACATCGAGACGAGCCGCGCGCTGGTCGCCTGTGCCGAGCGCCGCGGCGTGCCGCTCATGTGCGGTTTCGTCGAGCGCTACAACCCGGTCGTCGCGACGATGCGAGGGCTCCTCGACGAAGAGCCGGTTCACATCGTCGGCCTGCGCCATTCACCCGAGACCCCACGGAGCACGCTGAGCGTTGTCTTCGATCTGCTCATCCACGAGATCGACCTGGCGCTTGCGTACATGGGTGGCGCGAAACCGTCCAAGGTCTGCGGCGCGACGAGCACCGCCGGACGAGATCCCATCGTGGAGGTCGCCGACTGCCTCCTCCAGTTCTCGTCGGGCGCCATCGCGACGCTTTCCGCGAGCCGAGCGAGCCAGCGGAAGGTTCGGTCCCAGCTGGTGTCGACTCCCACCGCCCTCTACGACGTCGACCTGCTCCGCCAGGACCTCACCGTGTATCGCCACCGCGCGCACAACCAGGGCGTCGGAGTCGGACAGGCCGCCGGCTATCGCGCCGAGACCGTCGTGGACATCCCCTTCGTGCGCCACACCGGAGAGCCGCTCGCGCTCCAGTTCCGGCATTTCCTGGACCTGATCGAGGGCAGGGCCGATGCCTGCCACGAACGCAACTCGATCCTCCCCGCCCACGAGATCGCAGCCGCCATCGAGGAGTGCGCATGAGCGACCCCACCGTCAGCTACGTCATTCCCGTCCACAACCAGATCGCGGAACTGCGTCGCACGGTGCGGTTGCTGGTGGAGCGCCTCAGGCACCTCCCGGGCTCCGAGGTCCTGCTCGTCGAAAACGGCTCGTCGGACGGCTCCGGGCCCCTCTGTCTCGCGCTCGCGGCGCAGCTCGACGCCGAGGACCTGGCGGTTCGCGTCACGACCTCGGCCAAGGGCCTGGGTTTTGCGTGGCGACGGGGAATGGCGATGGCGCGAGGCGACGTGCTCGTACTGACGGCAGCCGATCTGCCGTTTGGGTTCACCGACCTCGACGGCTATCTCGGGATGAGCCCCCGACCGCAGCTCGTCATGGGGTCAAAGACGCATCCCGATTCCCGGGTGGAGACTTCGTTGACGCGGCGTGCGCTGTCCGCCGGATTCGGGATGCTCCGCGCCGGGCTCGTCGGCCTCACCGTCGACACGCAGGGCACCGTGCTCATCCAGCGCAGCCTGGCCGGCACCCTGTTGCCCCGCCTGGTCAGCGGCGACTTCCTCATCGGCGCCGAGATCAACTGCTGGGCGGTGCGAGCGGGAGTCACCCCGGTGGAGATCCCCGTCGTCTACGCCGCGTCGGGCCGATCGACAGTCTCGCCGCTGCGTGATTCGACGCGCATGGCTACCGGACTGTTCGCGCTTCGGCGGCGTCTTGCCGACGATGAACGGCCGATGCAGGGCGTGCGCGAGGTCGCGACGTCATGACCCCCGCGCAGGCGCCACCGCGCGAGCGCATCCGCATCTCCGCGCCGCAACTCGGCCCGGAGGTCGAGGACCTGGTCCTCGCCGTGCTGCGCAGCGGTCACCTCGCGCAGGGGCCGATGGTGGAGCGCTTCGAGGCGCTCTGCACCACGATGGCCGGGACAGCGCACGCGATCGCGGTGAGCAACGGGACGGTCGCGCTCGACGCCGCCCTGCACGTGCTCGACATCGGACCCGGTCAGGAGGTGATCACCTCCCCATTCACCTTCGCCGCGACGATCAACGCGATCCTGCGGAGCGGCGCATCCGTGCGTTTCGCGGATATCCGCGACGACTTCACCGTCGACCCCGACGCGGTTGCAGGGCTGATCGGCCCGGCGACGACCGCGCTCATGCCCGTGCATCTCTACGGTCTGCCCGCGGACATGCAGGCGCTCATGTCGCTCGCGGCCGCGAACCGGCTCGCGGTCGTCGAGGACGCTGCCCAGTCTCACGGTGCTGAGGTTGCGGGTCGCCGGTCCGGGAGCTTCGGCATCGGCTGCTTCTCGTTCTACGCCACCAAGAACGTCACGAGCGGCGAGGGTGGATGCGTGACCACCGACGACCCGATGCTCGCCGAACGTCTGCGTATCGCTCGCAACCAGGGCATGCGCGGCCGCTACGATTACGCCATGATCGGCCAAAACTGGCGCATGACCGACGTTGCGGCCGCCATCGCCATCCCGCAGATGGAGCGTCTCGACTCGATCAACGCGGCACGGCGTGGGAACGCCGCGACGCTGACCTCGCTCCTCGGCGCGACGCCCGCGGTGACCACGCCATCGGTGCCCGCAGGGCGGACTCACGTCTGGCACCAGTACACCGTGCTGCTCGACCCCGGGATCGACCGGGACCGCGTGGTCGCCGGCATGTCGGCGCACGGCGTGGACGCGGGCGTGTACTACCCCGCCCTGGTCTGGGACCACGAGGCCTACCGGCATCATCCCAACGTGCGCCGTGACGACACTCCGAAGGCGCTCGACATCGCTTCGAGATGCCTGTCGCTCCCGGTGCATCCGGGACTCAGCCGCGCGGATCTCGAGCGCGTGGCGGAGACACTCGCCGCCGCCGTTCGCGCCGCCTGACGCCGCGGCTCAGCGCGGTGCGGTCGACTCGATCGCGGTGAGTAGCTCGTCCCCCTGATCCTTGGGGCCGACCAGTGCCAGACGCACGTCGCCGATGCCCGCTGCGATGCGCTCCGCAACCGCCTGCACCTCGTCGGCGGTGATCTTCATGATCGCCTCGGCTCGATCGTCCGGTGTCTCGAGTGGGAGTCGGGCTCGCCAGCGGCTGCCATAGAAGCGCGCGCTCGCCATTGCGGTCTCGGTTGAGCGGAGCAGGCGCCCGACCATCGCCGACTTCGCGGCTGCGAGCTCGTCCGCAGCGACGCGCTTCGCGGCGATCTTGCGGAATTCCTTGAACGCGAGACTCGTTGCCTTACCGGCGTCTTTGGGGCGCGTCGCGGTCGCGATCGCGAACAGGCCGGCGTCGTCGAAGCCCGCGTGGTGCGAGTAGATGCTGTAGCACAGTCCGTTGCGCTCACGCACGGTCTGGAACAGGCGCGAGGACATGCCGCCGCCGAGGACGTGGGTCATCACCGAAAGCGCGGTGCGCTGCGGATCGCCGGCCGGCATGCCGGGCACGGCGAAGACCATGTGCACCTGTGGCTCCTCCTCGGCCGTCACCGGGCGCACATTGGCGGTATACAGCTCGCCAAGCCCCCACGTCGCCTTGGTGCGCGGCCTGGGCGTCGCCCGCGGGATGTCGGAGAGGAATCCCATCGCGTCCTCCTGGGACAAGGTCGCGCCACCAGCGATGACGAGGCACATCGACGCCGGCGCGTAGAACGCGCGGTGGTACTCCGTCAGCTGCTCGCGCGTCGCCTTCTCGATGACGGACGGAAAGCCCGCGGCCGACCAGGACATCGGCTGATCTCCACCGAAGGCCACGGTGCCGAGCCGGTCCCAGATCCATCCGTCGGGGTCCGCAAGACGCATCGAGAGCTCCTGCAGCACAACGTTGCGCTCGCGTTCCACCTCGTCCGCGGCGAAGAGCGGCCTGCTGAGCATGTCGCAGATGATGTCCGCAAGCTGGTGCATCGCCATGGCCGGACCCTCGGCGAAATACGCGACCTCCTCGGTGTCGGTGTATGCGTTGGTGTTGGCCCCGAGCCGGTCGATCTCGCGCGAGATGATCTTGGTGGTGGGACGGCGCTCCGTGCCCTTGAAGAACATGTGCTCGAGGTAGTGCGCAAGACCCGAGGTCTCCGTGGTCTCGTCGCGGGAGCCGGCGCGAACGATGAGGAACACGCCGGAGTTGCGACTGGCCGACGGCGCGTTGAGGAGGCTGACGCCGTTGTCGAGAACGGTGAGGTCCGGTCTGTACAGCGGCGTGACTGCAGCCATCGTCAGGAGGTACCCGATTCCCAGGAGGCCAGATACTTCTGCTGCTCATCGGTCAGAACGTCGATGTGGACGCCCATCGCCTGGAGCTTGAGCCGCGCCACCTCACGGTCGATGTGCTGCGGCACGTCGTGCACCTCGAGCGCGAGATCCTTGTGGTTCTTCGCGATGTGCTCCGCGCAGAGCGCCTGGTTGGCGAAGCTCATATCCATGACCGCCGCCGGGTGACCCTCGGCGGCAGCGAGGTTGAGGAGACGTCCCTCGGCGAGGACGTGCACGGTGCGTCCGTTGTTGAGGCGATGCGATTGCACGAAGGTGCGCGGGCTGGTGACCTCCGCCGACATGTCGTCGATCGCGGCGAGGTTGATCTCGTCGTTGAAATGCCCGCTGTTCGCCAGTATCGCCCCGTCCTTGAAGCGCTCGACGTGACCCCGATCGATGACGTTGATGTCGCCCGTGACGGTGATGACGATGTCGGCTTGGGGCGCCGCCTCCGCAAGCGTCATGACGCGATAGCCGTCCATCACGGCCTCGAGTGCGCGCGTGGGGTCGACTTCCGTGACGATCACATGCGCCCCGAGCCCGGCCGCACGGCTGGCGAGCCCGCGGCCGCACCAGCCGTACCCGCAGACGACCATCGTCTTGCCGGCAAGCAGCACGTTGGTGGCCCGGATGAGGCCGTCGATGGTGCTCTGCCCGGTGCCATAGCGATTGTCGAAGAGATGCTTCGTGAGTGCCTCGTTGACCGCGATGATCGGGAATCGCAAGGCGCCGTCCTTCGCCATCGCGCGTAACCGGATCACGCCCGTCGTCGTCTCCTCGGTACCGGCGATCACGTGCTCGAGCAGCTCGCGACGGCCCTTGTGCAGCTCGGCGACGAGGTCCGCCCCGTCGTCCATCGTCACCTGCGGCCGCGTATCGAGCACCGACTGAATGTGCGAGTAGTAGCTGGCGGAGTCCTCGCCCTTCACCGCGAACGTCGGAATGCCGTGGTGACGCGCAAGCGCCGCCGCCACGGGATCCTGGGTGGAGAGCGGATTGCTCGCGCAGAGCGTCACGTGCGCTCCCCCCGCCTTCAGCGTGATCGCCAGGTTCGCCGTCTCGCTCGTGACGTGCAGGCACGCTCCGACGCGGATCCCCTCGAGTGGCCGCTCGGTTGCGAACCGCTCGCGAATGATGCGCAGCACCGGCATCTCGCGCGCGGCCCATTCGATCAGGCGCTGGCCATCACCGGACAGACTCGGGTCCGCGACATCGGACTCCGCGGTTTTCAGCACGTTGGTCACTCGATTCCTCCATTGCTATTCATGCGCAACAGCGCCGTGTACGGGCGCCCGCCGAGCGCGGCCGCTCCCCCCAGGTCACTCAACTCAACAAGAAACGCAGATCCTGCGATATCGCCCCCGAGCTGGTCGACAAGCGCCGCCGCCGCCGCCGCGGTGCCGCCGGTGGCGAGCAGATCATCGACGATCAGCACGCGCTGCCCGGGTGCGATCGCATCGGCGTGGATCTCGACGACGGCCTCGCCATATTCGAGGCTGTACGACTGCGAGATTCGCTTCGCCGGCAGGCGTCCCTCCTTGCGGATCGGGACGAAGCCCGCGCCGAGACAAGCGGCGACGGCGCCACCGAGGATGAAGCCGCGAGACTCGATCCCCGCGACCAGAGCGATGCCATCAGTGCGGTAGGGTGCGGCGAGCGCCGAAACCGCAGCGCTGAATGCGGGGCCGTCGCCGAGCAGCAGCGTGATGTCCCGAAAAACGATGCCTGGCCGCGGAAAGTCCGGCACATCTCGAATGAGAGCGCGCAGCCGTTCCGCCACGTCCTGCTCTTGAATCGTCACCGGAGCCAGTCTATCCGACAGACTCTGTTGCCGTGCCGTCCCCATTGAGCGCCCTGACGTGAGAGTGCTCATCGACGGCAGACCGCTGCAGGGCGCGTCGTCAGTGCGGGGGATCGGCAGCTACGCGCGGGGCCTCATCTCGGGTTTCTCCCAGCTCGCGGAGCCGCCCGAGGTGAGCCTTCTCCTCTCGCGGGGCCGCGAGTTCCCGGCTGAGGTCGGCCCCGGGGTCCGCCCGGCCCGGCGTCGCATCAGGGTCGTGCATCCGACGCTGCAGCCGATCGCCGACCCGGTCTTCGTTTCGCGAGCGCTGCGAGACGCGCGCACCGACGTGTATCACGCGATCGAATTCGGCCAGCCGCTGCGGACGCGGCTTCCGGTGGTGGTGACGGTCCACGACCTGATCCCATTCATCATGCCGCGCGACTATCCCTGGGTGCGGCGAGCGCGCATCCTCGGGTTGCGGCTGCTCAGCCGCGCCGATGCTGTCATCGCGGTCTCCGAGGCGACCCGTCGCGACGTCCTGCGGTTCACCGGAACGCCTCCGGAGCGGATCCGGGTGATCCCCGAAGGCATCGCACCGGTGTTCCATGCGGCGGCTCCCGAGGCGGTGGCGACGCTTCGAGCGCGCCTCGGTATCGACCGCCCGTTCCTTCTTGCCGTGGGCACCTTCGACCCGCGCAAGCGCATCGCGCTGCTCGCCGATGTCGTGCGCAGGGTTCGTGACGATCACGATGTCGTGCTCGTGATCGCCGGAGACCAGGGCACGTTCGCGGACGAGGTCATGGGGGTGCTTTCGCGTGCCGGCATCGCTGAGTCGAGCCGCGTGATCGGCCACGTGTCGACCGGCGACCTCGTGACTCTGTACACCGGCGCAGCATGTTTCGTCTTCACATCTGCGTACGAGGGTTTCGGACTTCCACCGCTCGAGGCGATGGCCTGCGGAACGCCGGCAGTCGTGTTCGACAACTCATCGCTGCCGGAGGTGAGCGGTGGCGCCGCCGTTGTCGTGCCGGACGGCGATGCGATACGCATGGCCGAGGCAGTCAGCGGTCTGCTCGACGACCCGGCTGCGCGCGAACGCCGTCGTGCGCAGGGTCTCACGTGGTCGTCGGCGTTCACGTGGCGTCGTGCCGCCAAGATGACCGTTGACGTGTACCACGCCGCGCTCGGTCGTTGATCGCGCGCTGCTCGGCTATTCCTTCTCGGTGACCCGGTATTCGAGGTATGCACCGAACATCAACCGTGTCTGCGCCTCGAGCGCGGGGATGACGCTGAGGGCAAGCCCCACAACGGGGTAGGTGAACAATTGCAGGTCGGCCCAGCGCCTGCGCCACCACGGCCATTCCTTGGGCTTCGGGCAGATGCGGTGGTCGACCTGGACGAGCAACAGGGTGTTCAACAGCGTGATCGTCAGGATGCTCGCGCTCGCGGTGCCGAGCACGGTCGCGGTCGACGAGAGGCTGTAGTCGAGGTCGATGAACGCGGGGAGCGCGCCGCCGAAGAAGAGCAGGAGTGGCAGTGTCGCCCACGTGAGGTGGTTGAAGATGAGACTCGAGTAGCGGCGCGCCCGGAGGCGCAGCGGAATCTCCGGATGAGCCAGCATTCGTGCTGTGACATAGGGGATATCGGTCGCGCCCCACGCCCATCGCTTGATCTGGTTGTACTGCGACGCGTGTGTTGCCGCATAGCCGCGAGCGCGCGGCGCGTCGCCGCTGACGGTGAGGAACGCCGGGCGCAGATTGAGCTTCCCGCCACAGTGGAAGAAGCTCTTCCAGAAGAACCGCGAGTCCTCCGGGATGACGTCGGAGTCCCAGTATCCGACGTCGTCGAGGAGGTGCAGGGACAGCGTGTACGACGAGAACATGATCAATCGCTTGGGGTTCTGATGCAGGAACATCTGCCACTGGGTGGCGGCCGTCGCCATCACGCGAATTGCCGTCGGCACACGCCAGAGATTGTTGAGAAAGACGGGCACCGGTTGCCAGATGGAGAAGCGACGGTCCTCAGCCGCACAGAACTGCAGCGTGATGTACGCGAAATACTGTGGATGCAGGCGGAAGTCCGAGTCGAGGTCGATGAACGCGGGGAGCGCGCCGCCGAAGAAGAGCAGGAGTGGCAGTGTCGCCCACGT
>DATKQX010000030.1:0-3855 GCA_035532495.1 Saccharimonadales bacterium (SeqCode) | reverse complement strand
TCGTCACCTTCGAGAGCCGCTCTGCTTGGCTTTCGCGAGCCTGCTCTCTCCCGAACCGCTGAAACGCACACTAATCAACCACCGGTCGCGACCGCAAGTCCAGCCCTCGACCCGACCTCGCAATTTGGAAGAAAATCCGCTCCACATCCCGGCCTGGCCGAGCGCGTGCCCATCAGCGCGTCCGCCCGATGTCTCAGAGGCGTACCGCTTGGAGCGTAAAGCTCGCCGCGAGGCGCGAGGCTCTATCGGTCAAGCGCCATTCGCCGTGCTCGTCGACTGCCATAACGTCCTTCAGCGCCCGCCACGGGACGCTGTCGTGCTCCACCAGGCTGGTTAGCTGCATTCCGGCGTCAAGCAGCGCTGTGATCGTCTCGCCGAGGCTGTGACTCCATTGGTGCGTGACCGTGGCGGTGAACACATGGTCCGTCTCCACGTAGGTTCCCCCTTCGTCGAAGACCATCGGCTGGGGCCGTTCGAAATACGGGTCCTCGACCGCGATGACGCCGTCGCAGGCCACCAGAGTTCCGAGCATCGGGTGCAGATCGCGGATGAACAGCCGGCCGCCTGGATGTAGCAATCCTGCGACGGTCTGCGCCCAGCGCGCGATGTCAGGAAGCCAGCAGAGAGCCCCGATCCCGGTGTAGACAAGGTCAAACGACCCACGTTCGAGCACGGTGAGCGCGCTGTAGACGTCGGCCTCGACGAAGCGCACGAAAGTTGACGTGAGCTCTGTGAGCCGTCTGGCCTGGTGCAGCGACTCTGGCGAGAAGTCGAGGCCAGTCATGTTCGCGCCCAGCCGTGCCAGCGAGGTCGTGTCGGTCCCAATGTGGCACTGGAGGTGAACGCCAGTCGAACCATCGACAGTTCCTAGCCGAGGAAGATCAAACCTGACGACATCTGAGATGAACGTCGGGTCCTCAATGAAGCGCTCCACTGCGTAGCCCGGAGACGCCGAATGGGCTCTGGCGCGCTCGTCCCAGTTGGCGCGGTTGATCGCCAGGTACTCGTCCACCGCTCAAGCATCGCAGCCCAAATGACCGGCAGCGGCGTGCCCCTGGAGGCCGGGGATACTGTGGCCATGCGAGTCCGACTCCACCACGAACCCGACACCTTCTCGGCCGCAGCGGATCCGTTCTTCCTGTCGGATCCGTTCAGTGCCAACGTGATCGCCGTTGTACTCGCACGAGTCGCCGCCGGCGATCCCATTGGCGGCCCGAATCGCCTCTGGGCCACGGTCGAGGACGACGATGGAGCCGTGTTGGGCGTGGCGATGCACACCCCACCTCATGCTCTCTTCGTGTCGCGCATGCCAGACGAGGCTGCCGAGGCCCTGGCCGATGCGCTGGTGGACGCTGAGCGAGAGCTGCCCGGCGTCAACGGTGCTTGTGAGTCGACCACCGCTTTTGCTGCCGTCTGGTCTGGCCAGACCGGTCAGACCTCGACGATCGTCACCGCCACGCGTATGTACCGTCTCGAGGAGCTCAGGCGCCCGCGGAATGTTCCCGGCGAGGGCAACCTTGCCACCGTGCACAGCGACGTTGAACTGGTCTCTGGATGGGTCGCGTCGTTCCACGACGAGGCCCGGCCCAATGCGCCCCACGACCCCTGGGTCATGTTCGAGCGGCGAATCGCCGCCGGACAAGTCCACCTCTGGCGTGACCGAGGAACAGCGGTCAGCATGGCCGCCGTCAGCACCGCCTCCGCCGGAGTCGCCAGAGTTGGACCGGTCTACACCCCTGCCTCGGCGCGCCGAAGCGGATACGGCGCCGCTGTCACGGCTGAAGCGACCGCCGCCGCCATCGCCGCCGGCGCGCATCACGTCGTTCTCTACACCGACCGCGCCAACCCAACCTCTAACTCCATATACCGGGCCATCGGCTACCGCCCCCACCACGATGCCGAGGAACGCTCGTTCCAATGAGCCGAACCAACCTCAGAACCTCTAGATCTGCATGCGACGAGTAGCGGTCATTGGGAGCAGCGGATCAGGCAAGACGTGGCTGGCAAGCCGCCTTGCTGCCGCACTTGGTATCCCGCATGTCGAGCTGGACGCGATCCACCACGGACCCGACTGGGCGGCGATGCCGGCCGAGGAGATGCGCAGTGAGCTCGATCTGTGCTGTGCCGCGGACAGCGCTTGGGTCGCGGACGGGAACTACCAGACCAAGGGTGGTGACCTCGTCCGTGAGCGCGCCGATACCGTCGTCTGGCTCGACTTGCCGCGCCGGACGGTGATGCGCCAGCTGCTCCTGCGGACGCTACGCCATGCGCTGCGCCGTGAGCGGTTGTGGAATGGGAACCGCGAGTCGCTGCGTGATGTGCTCTCCAGTGACCCAGAACGGTCAGTCATTGTCTGGGCTTGGACACACCACACGCCGCAGCGCCTCGAGTACGGCGCCCAGATCGACGAGCGATGGGTTCGTCTTACGGACCGCGCCGGCGTCCGGCGATTTCTTGCCGACGACGCGCCGCGGGCTCATTGAGCGAATGAGTAGGTTGGGCGCCGTCGAGGTTGTCGCGTAGCCGGTCGAGGATGCGCCTGGCGGCGGCGAGGTCGCTGGTGCTGAGACCGTCGCCGAGCTGCTGGTCGAAGGCGACGGCAGCAAGCCGCATGCGCTGGACGGCAGCCTCGCCAGCCCCGGTCAGCGCCACCTGCTGGATTCGGCGGTTCGCCGGGTCCCGTTGCCGGCTGACCAGTCCGTCGGCGTCGATGGCGTTCATCTCACACTCGCTTCCCGTACACGTAGCGGATGATCGCCTTTTCGCGTGCGGCTTGTACCCGTGTGTCGATCTGTCGTGATGTCGCGCGCATGTTCCTCACCTTTCGTCTTGTTTTCCACCTACAGCCAGACGACGGACGCGGAGCGCCAAGATGGACACCTGCCTGCGAAAGACCTCCTGTGCGATGCAAAACCGCCGCACGATGGCGGCGGTCTCAAGTGAGACAACTGGCGCAACAGGGGGGGAAATGCCTGCATATCCCTCTTGTCTCCTTGTCTCGGACGCCCGCGCTACACCGAGTTGCGACCCGACGTCGCCACTCCTCCGATGCGCGAGCGCCTTGGCGCACGCCCCACCCCTCGGTACGCTTGGGTTGGTGAAGGTCCGAGCCGTCGAGCGCGAACTCACGCAGAACGGCTGGACACTCGCTCGGCAGGCAGGAAGCCACCGCCAATACCGCAACCCCGACAACACGAATGTCGTTACGGTCAGCGGCAAACCCGGCGATGAGATGACGCCCGGGCAGCTCGCGCTGACATCCGCCGAAAGACAGGATTGAGCCTCCGATGAGTGAGTACCTCGTCATCATCGAACCGAGCAGTACCGGCTTCGGCGCCTGGAGCCCCGACCTTGGTGTCTACGCGACCGGTGACACCAAGGAAGCGACCATCGTCCAAATCCGTGAAGCGATCGCCTTCCACGTTGAGGGCCTGCGGGAAGCCGGGGATCCTGTGCCGGCGCCGACCGTAGACACGGTCCTGGTCGCGGCCTGAACGATTTGAACCCCCGTCGGCACGGGGGTTCAAAAGTGGAGACGGGGGGAATTGAACCCCCGTCCGCGGTCGCGTAAGAGATGGCGTCTACGAGCGTAGCCGGCGCTCTGATCTCGCTTCCCACTAGCCTCGCCGGCCGGGTTGTGGGGAGCCAGCTCCCTGGTGGTCCTCGGATCGGAGGGAGCAAATCCTCACCGAGCAAGCCCACTGCTGATCCCGGATCCCCCGCCGTGGGCGAGCGGAGGGCGAGATTGAGTCTTAGCTAGCTGTTATTAAGCAGCGAGGCCAAGATCAAAGTTGTGCGTGTCCGCACTTATGGTTTCCCAGGTTTTTTACGAGGCCTCCCGGGAACCTCGACTCG
>DATKQX010000029.1:0-5464 GCA_035532495.1 Saccharimonadales bacterium (SeqCode) | reverse complement strand
CTCGGCGCAGAGCGAGGCGTAGGCCGCGCGACGCGCGTCGCTGCGCACCGGGGTCGTTGCAATCGACTCCGCCTGCGTCAGCACATCGAGCTCACCACGACCACGTGCGAGTTGCATGCGGCTGCGCGTGAAGAGATCCGTCCGTGATGCAAGCCGGCTCTGGCTGCGGCGCACACCGCGCGCGATGACCCCGATCTTCCCGTGCTCGAGCGTCAGGACCGTGAGGATACGGTCGCTCTCGCCGTAGTCGATACGGCGCAGCACGATCCCCTCATCGCTGTACGTGGGCATCCGCCCATCATGCGCACTACTGGCCGTGAGCGTGAGCCGGTTCCTCTTCCTGGGAGTCGCCGCTCTCCTGCCGCTGGTCGTCGTCGAAGGAGTGAGGGCCGCGCTCGCGGATCAGCGGAAGGGGGCTCGTGATGCGAACGCTCTGGATGCTCTGGCGCCGGATCGCCTCGACGGTGAGGGTCGCCGCCCCGAGCTCGATGGTCGCACCCACCTTGGGAATCTCTCCAAGCTGTTCGTACACGAGCCCGCCCACGGTGTCCGCCTCGACGTCCGGAACCTCGATGGAGAGCGCTTCCTTGAGATCGTCCACGGGGTAGCGGGCGCTGACCACCACCTCGTGGTCGGACACGATCTGCAACTCCTCGACCTCACGCATGTCGTACTCGTCGCGGATCGGACCCACGATCTCCTCGATCAGGTCCTCGAACGTCACGACCCCCGCTGTACCCCCGTGCTCGTCGACGACCACGGCCATGTGCACCTTGCGCTCCTTCATCTCGCGCAAGAGCTCGCCGACGTGTTTGGCCTCGGGCGTGAAGTACGGCTGCCGCGCGATCTCGGTGAGTGGGCGCTGGTCATCGCCGACGACACCGTGGCGGAGCAGGTCCTTCGCGTAAACGACACCGACGATGTTGTCGATGCTCTCCTCATAGATCGGGATGCGCGAGTAGCCATGCTCGATGATCACGCGGATGACGTCGGCGATCGAGTCCGTGTTCTCCGCGGCCACCACGTCGATGCGCGGGACCATAACCTCGCGCACCGCCTTGTCGGTCATCTCGAGGATCCCGTGGATCATCTCGCGCTCCTCCTGCTCGACGATCCCCTCCTGCTCGCCGACGTAGAGGAGGAGCTTCAACTCCTCCTCTGTCACGAAGGGCCCGCGCACGGAATGTCCCTTGGTGGCGGCACGGACGATGAGCCGCGAAAACGCGCTGAGTCCGGCGACCAGCGGTCGGAGCAGGCTCGTGAGGAAACGAACCGGTCCCGCGAGCGCAAGCGCGAAACGTTCGTTGAAACGCAGCGCGAGTGACTTCGGTGCGATCTCGCAGAAGATGAGAACGAGGATCGAGAGACCGATCGTACCGATCACCTGCGGCACCTTATTGATGTACGAGTCAATGAGCAACGCCGTGCAGGTGGAGACCACGATCACCGCGACCGTATTCAGGGTGAGGATCGTCGAGAGATAGGCATTCGGATCCGCGTGCAGGCGCGTGACCGCGCGCGCGCGCCGGTTGCCGTCGTCGGCAAGGCTGCGCATGCGGATGCGGCTCACGCTCGTGAGCGATGTCTCAGCCGCAGCGGCGAATGCGGCGATGATGAGACCCGCCACGATAACGACGATGAGGGGGATCATCGGCCCGAGGTCGCGCTAGCGTCTGACCCGCTCACCGGAAGAGTTCGCTGACACTTCGGCCCTCGTGGACTCGCACGATCGCCTCGGCGATGAGCGGCGCCACCGAAAGGATCCGAAGCTTGGGCGCGTCGTCAAAGCTGTGGCTGCCATTGTGGTACGGGATCGTGTCCGTGATACAGATCTCGTCGATGGGCGCGGCGTGCAACCGAGCCAGCGCGCCGTCGCTGAGGACACCATGTGTCGCAACCACGTCGACGGATTTCGCGCCATTGGCAAGCAGCGCGACGGCAGCGCTGGCGAGCGTGCCTCCTGTCGAGATGAGGTCATCGACGATGACGCAGGTCGCTCCCTGCACATCGCCGATGACGTTGACGACCTCGACGGTGTCGTCGCGTGGACGGCGCTTGTCGATGACCGCGATCGGTGCGTCCAGGATGCGCGCGAGGTTGCGCGCGCGATGCACACCTCCGGTGTCCGGCGACACCACGACGACATCGTGCCCGTGACGCTCACGGACCCGGCGCGCAAGGATCTTCGTGCAGATGAGCGCGTCGACGGGGATGTCGAAGAACCCCTGAATCGCCTCGGCGTGGAGGTCGACGCAGATCACGCGGTTGGCTCCGGCGAGCTCGATGATGTTCGCCATGAGCTTGGCGCTGATCGGATCGCGCGCCTGCGTCTTCTTCTCCTTCCGCTGGTAGCCGTAGTACGGGATCACCGCGGTGATCCGTGAGGCCGAGGCGCGTCGCAAGGCGTCGAGGATGATGAAGAGCTCGATGAGGTTGTCACTGACGGGGTGACAGGTCGGCTGGACGAGGAAGACGTCGTGGCCGCGAACCGACTCGGCGATCTTCACGTCGAACTCACCGTCGGCGAACCGGGTGATGTCGACGTCGGCGAGCTTGACCCCGATCTCGCGGGCGATGCGCTCGCTCAACTCCGGGTTCCCGCTGCCGGAGAGCAGGAGCAGCTCGCCGTACGGGTTCGAGTCGTTCATGCCCTGGATGGACGGCGAGCCGCCCACCCCTCGATGTTCTTCTGCCGGCTCCGCCCGACTGCGAGCGAGCCGGGTGGCACGTCGCGATCGACAAAGGATCCGGCGCCGATGTACGCGCCGTCGCCGATGGTCAGCGGTGCGACCAGCGTCGCATTGGTCCCGACGAAGACTCTGTCGCCGATCGTGGTTCGGTACTTGGCCTCACCGTCGTAGTTGCAGGTCACGGTTCCGGCTCCAATGTTCACCGCTGTTCCGACATCGCTGTCGAGGACCGACGAGAAGTGGCTGATGCGAGTTCCGGCGCCGATAGTGCTGTTCTTGACCTCGGCATGTGTCCCCAACTCTACCTTGGACGCCAGGACCGTATTCGGGCGGACGCGGCAGTAGGGGCCGACCCGGACGTCATCGCCGAGCTCGCAGCCATCGAGCACGGCCGCGCCGACGACGACGCGGTCGCCGGCGCGGACATCGCTCAGCAGCGCCATGGGACCGATCTCGCACCCGGATCCGAGGGTGGTTGAGCCCCGGAGGGTCGTCATCGCATGGATGACCGTGTCACGCCCCACCACCACCCGCGGATCGATGTACGTCGTCGCGGGGTCTTCGAGGCTGACCCCCGACAGCATCAGGGCATCGAGCGTCCGGCGCCGGAGAGCAGCCTCCGCGGCGGCGAGTTGCCGGCGATCGTTGACGAAGATGAACTCGTCGGGATCTGTCGCGAGCAGCGCCTCGACGGGACCCGTCAGGTGCTCAACGACGTCGGTGAGGTAGTACTCGCCCTGGGCGTTCGAGGCCGTGAGGCGGTCGAGCGCCGGCCAGAGCTGCGCGCCGTCGAAGACGTAGATCCCGCCGTTGCACTCCAGCGGCAGTGCCTCGCCGGGCGGGAGGTCGCTTTCCTCCACGATCCGAAGCACGTGGCCGTCCTGGTCGCGGATGACCCGGCCGAGACCGGACGGATCGGTGGGCACACCGGTGAGCAGGGTGCACGCCCGGGCCGTTGAGGCGTGCGCGGCGAGGAGCCGCTCGAGGGTCCGTGGCCTGATCAACGGGGCGTCACCGACGAGGACGAGGACCGCGCCGGGCTTCCTGAGCGCGGCCGGAACGCTCCGGACTGCATCGCCGGTGCCGCGTGGCGTTGCCTGCTCGACGCACGTCGCTCCTTCACCGAGGAGGTCGCGCACGTCAGTCTCGCCTGGAGCGATGACCACCACAGGCGCCTGCCCGGTCGCCGCGCGGACGGCATCGACCGCGTAAAGAATGAGTGGGCGCCCGCCGAGAAGGTGGAGCACCTTCGGGACGGCGCTGCGCATCCGCTTGCCCTGCCCCGCGGCGAGGATCACCGCCTGGGGACCGTCTCCCATGTAGCCCCGAGTATAGGGGCTCGCCTGCGCCGATCCGGCGACGGCCTTCGTACGATAGAAGCGATGCGTTCGATGACCCTCGATGTCGACGGGCCGATCAACGTCGCTGACTTCGGCGGCGAGGGTCCGGTGCTGCTGTTGGTGCACGGGCTCGGGGGGTCGCACCTCAACTGGCTCTCGGCGGCGCCGAAACTCGCCGAGCGTCACCGCGTGTATGCGGTCGATCTCCCGGGGTTTGGACGCTCGCCGCTTGCGGGGCGGCGTTCGTCGATCTCCGCGAATGTCGACCTCTTGAACCGGGTGATCGGGCGGTTATCCGACGGGCCAATCGCGCTCATGGGCAATTCGATGGGAGGGCTGCTCTCACTCGGCGTGGCGGCAGTGCATCCGAACCTGGTGCAGCAGCTCGTGCTGGTCGATCCTGCGGTACCGGCTCCCGGTGGCTTTGGGCCGCGCCTCGACCGTGTGACGCGCACCTTCCTCGTAGCGGCGTTCATGCCGCGCTGGGGGGCTCGGCGGCTGGGCCGCGCGGTTGCGGCGCTTGGCCCGGAGAGCCTCGTGTACGAGACGCTGCGACTGTGCAGTGCAGACCCGAGTCGCATCGAGCAGGCGGTGGTGGACGCGCACATCGCGCTGGAGGCGGAGCGCCTCGCGCAGCCTGGGTGGCAGGAGTCGTTCTATGCGGCGACGCGGTCGCTTGTACGGGTGCTCGCGCTGAAGCGACAGGTGACGCGGTGGGAGCGGGCGGTGGTCGCGCCGACTCTGTTGGTGCACGGGGATCGCGACCGGCTTGTCAAGGTCGAGGCGGCGCGGCTTGTTGCGTCCATGCGGCCGGATTGGGAGTACCACGAGTTTGCGGGGGTGGGGCACATCCCGATGCTCGAGGTTCCGGACGAGTTTCTCGAGGTGACCAGCGAATGGTTGCAGCGGCATGAGGCTGCGCCAGCCGCGAGGCTGGCCGTCGCGTCCGCGGTCTGAGGCGGGGCAAGGGTCCGTTCGCGGGTAGGATCGTCGTGCCGCTGGGGAGTCGCCAAGTGGTAAGGCAGCGGACTTTGGATCCGCCACTCGAAGGTTCGAATCCTTCCTCCCCAGCTTTTGTGATGTGTTCCTTCGGCTGACGGTTGACAGCGGTGTCGGGTGAGCCTTGTCGCTCGCGGCAGGGTGTTTTTGCCGATCTTGGCGACAAGCCTCTGCTGCAGCCGAGGCTGTCGTGGTGGTCGCGGGCGGGGCGGATCGGTGCGGTGGCGAACATATGTTTGTTATACTCTTCCGTATGGTAGCGGCTGCAATACCGGAGAGGACATCGCGGCTGGGGGCGGCGGTCGACGCGCTCGTCGATGAGTCCATCGAGGGGTTCGCCAGTGCGGCGCTGGGCGAGGACCTGGTTGACGTCCGGCGGGCGATCGATCGTCTTGAAGCCGAGTTCCTGCGTCGCCTCCACCGCTTCCACAGCGA
>DATKQX010000028.1:0-2851 GCA_035532495.1 Saccharimonadales bacterium (SeqCode) | reverse complement strand
GGGTGACGACTACGCGACCTGACGACCCTCTTCTGCCGTGACGAGACCGAGCTGGCGATCACGTGCGCGCAACGCGGTGACCAGCGTCGGCATATCAGCATACCCCTTCACGCGACGGAAGCCCTTCACGGCTTCGAGGATGCCTGCGGCGACCCCTCGCAGCATCATCTGCCCACCGCGCCACCGCTTGACGTGGCGTGTGACGAGACGCGTGCGGCTGATGAGACTCTCCGCCGCGTTGGTGGTGGCGAGCGAGCGGCGCAGCCGCGACGAGCGCTTCAAGGTGAGGACGGTGAACGTCTCGTCGAGCCCTTCGCGGACGCTCTCCGCGGCGCTGGGATACTCGGCCTCCAGTCGCCGCGCCAGATCGAGCAGCAGGCGCTGCGCGGTCTTCGTCTCGGTGGCCTGATACGCGCGGGGGAGGATGGCTTGGGCCCACGGGCGATCGCGATCGCTCAGGTACTCGAGGATGTTGCGGGTCTTGTGCACCTGGCAGCGCTGGACGAGCGCCGCTTCCCCGAAGACGGTCCGCACGGCTTTCCGCAGCGCCTTCGAGCCGTCCAGGATGACGAGGAGACTGCGGTCGGTCCGCAGCCCGCGGCCCTGCAGATTCGCCAGGAGATCCTGACAGACGCGCGCGTTCTCCGTCGAGCCGTCCCACAGCCCGCGCGCGTGTTTGTGGCCGTCGGCCGCGATGCCGAGGGCGACGATCAGGCAGTGCTCCCCGAGGTGCACGCCATCAATCAGCAGGCCGACCAGGTCGAGTCCGTCGAGCGAGGTGGTCTGCCACGCCGCCAGCTGCGCCGCCGTCTTCGCCACAAAGCGGCGACTGACCGCGCTCCGGCTGGTGCCGCGGCTCCGCATTGAGGCGGGCACGGGCTCCAGGCTCCGCGCATACCGCCGCGTGGCGACGCCGACGAGCATCTGCTCGACCACGCGCCGATTCAACGGGTCGACGTCGGCCATCGCCTGGAACGTCGGGAGCGGCACTTCGTGGCCCTCGGCCCGCACGCGCGGCCGCCGCACCGCGACTTTCCGGCCACCGAGCACCACCTCGCTGCTCACCGTCCCGGCGCGCGACGCCGGCCGGTCGGGGACGTGCGTATACCGGGGACCGCAGATCGCGGTCCGATCCTCCTCCAGCATCGTTTCCAACACCTTGAGCCCCGAGCGAACGGCGAGCTCGAAGAGCTCGGTACGCGCATCGACGAGGAGATCGACCAGCGGCAGGTGGCGGGCAGATTCAACAGCGGGCGGACCGGCGACTGTGCGAGACTTCTTCATGGCGGCGCCTGGTCTGTGAGGCTCTCGCCTCGGGTTTGGTCACCACTCGTGTATCACGAGCAGCGACGGAGCCGCCGCTTCAATTTTCAACAGCTATCGGGACATCCCCAAACACGATACGTCGCGCCGTCCGCTGTCGGTCCTCGTGATCAAGCTGTTCGATCGCGTGCGTCAGCGTGGCGATGACCTTGTCCAACATGCCGGCCGTGAGGCTCGTCGCAACTGACGTCGCGATCATCTCCCCTTGATGGATTCGCTCACGGCGATCAGCCTCATCCTGCGACACATTGATGGTCTTGACTTCGCAGAGTACGTGGCGGCCGTCCAGGACGGCGCGTAAATCCGGCGTTGTCCTGGTGTCACGGTGGATGAAGCCCACCTCCGAGCATCCAAGGCTCCGAAGGTACGCGTAACCTTTCGCTTCGTTGAGGGTATCGAAGAGCGACTGCCATCCGCGCTTCGCGTCCCGCTGCATCGTGAGTGGCGCCGCGCGTTCGAGAACGTCAGTCCAGGCGTCCTCATCAAGCGTTGCGAGCGGACGCTCGCATTTCATGTATTGCGCGCGAACATGCTCGCTCTGCTCGAGCCGCTCCTCGAAATTCTGAAAATACGCGTCCGGATGCGCTGGGTCTGGCACCGCAGCCTTGAGTTCGTATAGGCGGGGAAACATTGCTGCGAACGGTGGCCGCGTCAGAGTCACGGTGTGCGTTCTCACCTTTTGGCTACTCGCCGACGGCGCGGATCTGAATCTCGGCACCCTCGTGCAGGCCGAGCGCTCCGATGACGCTGGTGGGCAAACAACGAATGGCCCGGCTGAATCCTGAATGACGACCAGTCGTCGTCTAAGCTGCCAAAGCCAGCCGCAACTCGACTTGGTCGAATGTGACGACCGGCTTCAGCTTCCGGCCCCCGCCCGCTTCCAGCCGCACCAAGCCGTACCGCGCCATCGTGTGGAGTGTCCGCGAGAGGTTGCTCTTTGCGCGACCGCTCGCGACTGCGAGCGCATCGATCGAAGCAGGTCGCTGCTCGGCGATAAGCGCCAGCAACTCGCGGTTCCGCTCTGACAAGACCTTGGCGAAACTCTCCACCGACGTGAACCAAATATCCGGATCGTCGGCGGTGCGCAGCCGACGCCCCGCCACGACGTCACGAGTGTAGCGTGCGATGACGTCGCGGGGCGCAACACCAACCTTCAACGTCTTCTTCATTCAATGCCCTCTCGCTTCAACACGTTCTCGAGCTCGCGCCAGAAGTCGTCGAGCAGCGTCCCGGCGTCCTCGTAGACATAGTCCCGTACCGAATCGCCACGATGTACGTGATCGCGGACCGATGACGACCGGCCGGCCGGACCGCGGGTCAGCCGGACCGTATGCGCGTTGTCGATTCCGAACACGCGACGTCCCGCCGCGTCGTGCAGGGTCAAGGTGTAACTGACTCCATGCGGCCGGGAGTCGTCCACCGGGACGCGTTGCGCGATGATCTTTACCCAGAAGCCGCCGCCGACCTCGGCCAGAAAACCGTCGAGGTCGAGGAGCCTTTCGAGACCCTCGTCCCGACGTCTCATGCG
>DATKQX010000027.1:0-5716 GCA_035532495.1 Saccharimonadales bacterium (SeqCode) | reverse complement strand
ATCGCGGTCCTGGCGGTCGGCTGGACCGTGGCAGTCTTCACCGGCCGCTCCCGGGTGCGCTCCGCGCTCCGCCAGCTCGCCTTCGCGACGGTTGCCGCCGCGGTCGCCTTCGGGGTCGGGCATCTCGTCGGTGGTCTCGTGAACCTGCGAGCCGGCTGATGCATTCCTGTCGCGTTGCCGGAGGATGGGAACCACCCGGCTAGAGTCGAACCATGCGTAGAGCGGCAGGGGTAGCAATACTTGTGCTCGTCGGCGCGCTCGCCGTTCCGATCGCGACGGCGATGCCGGTGGCGGCGGACAACCCGTCGCTGACGGGTGGTCCAGCAACGGGGCCGGTTGGGACGTCGGTCTCGTACGCCTACGACTGGGCGATCGACTGCACGACGACGGGTGTCACCAACGGTCAAGCGATCGTGCTGTACTGGACCCCAACGAACGAGATCATCGGGCAGGGGATAGTCACCAGCATTACCGTAACGGACTGTATTGGCTCAGTCTCCGGCCAGATTCCCACCGATGCCAGCGGCGCGGGGCCCGTATTCGCGCTAATCGGCTCAGGTGTCGGTGTCAACGGCAGCGGGGCTTCCGCCGCATTCACCGTGACCCCGCCCCCAACCCCAACACCAACACCCCCCACACCCACACCAAGACCCACCCCGACACCAACCCCGCGCCCAACGCCGACGCCGACCCGCTCGACCGTCGCACCGACGGCAACGCCGAAGCCGACGCCCACCCCCAAGCCGCTCCCGACCCCGCCTCCCTTCATCGGTGGTGGTGGAGGAGGAGGCTCGGGCGGCGGCCCGCCCGAGGGGGGTGCCGCATGCTCCGCCGGACTCGGACGCAGCCCCACATCGGCTGAATTGACCAACGACGTCGCGCAGCTGGTCGCGGGTTCCGATCCCACCGTGGTCCAGATCAGCGTCCTCTCCTCAGAGGAGTACTACCAGGACACGGGCGGCAACGCGATGGACTTCGTCAACCGCATGTACGACGACGTGCTTCGCCACGACCCGACGCCGGTGGAGGTCTCGATCGCGCTGGGCATGGTCACCAATTCGGGGCAGGCCGGCCGGACCGAGCTCACACAGGACATGGTGTTGAGCCCCGAGGCACGCGCGATTCGCGTCGACCAGGCGTTCCACACGCTGCTCGCGACGTACCCGAGCGGCGCCGACCTCGCCGTCTGGGTGAACCGCCTCGCCGGCGTCGGTGTCACCGGCATCTCGGCGAACACCATGATCGAGCAGCTTGCGGCGTCGCCGGCGTTCTACGCACTGGCCGGCACCACCGGACTTGGCTTCGTCACCAAGCTCGACGAGACGCTCCTCAGTCGCGCCCCGACGGCTGCCGAGATCACCGCCGATACGGCATTGATGGCAGCGATCAATGCCGGCAGTGCCGCAGCGCGGCTTGCTGTCGCCGAGAAGACCGTCTCCAGCACCGAGTTCTTGACGCTGCAGGTGATCTCCATCTATGCCAACTACGTGCATCCAACCTGCAAGGCGCTCATGGCGCAGGAGTGCACGACGGGGGTGGTGGGGACCCCGACCAGCTCGCAGCTGGCGACCGCGGTCACGGCGCTCGCAGGCAGCTCCACGGAGGAGCAGGTCATCGCTGCCGTGCTCGGCAGTCCCCAGTACTACGCGAACCACGGGAGCTCGCAGACGGGCCTCGTGAAGGCCGTCTACCAGGACCTCCTCGGACGAGCGCCCACCGATGCCGAGCTCTCCGCGGCGCTGCAGAAATATCCGAACGATCCCGTTGGACACACGGCGTTCGCGGAGTCGATGACGGCGGCGCCCATCTATCGCGACCTGGTCGTCTCGCTGTTCTATCAGCAGCTGCTGCTTCGCGCGCCGCTTCCCGGCGAGACGGCGGTTGGCGAAGGCGTGCTCAACGGTGACATCCCGTCTCTGCAGACACCTGACGAGACGCTCATCGAGCAGATCGTTGCGACGCCCGAATATCTCGCCGACACCGGCGGCACTCCCACCGACTTCATCCTCCGCACCCTCGACATCCTGCTGCTGCAGGCTCCGCTGACCGCGGAGGCTCAGCAGTACCTCAACGAGCCATTGCCACACGATGCGACGTGGCAGTCCGGCGTCGCGGAATCCGTCATCGACAGCACGACGTACCAGACCGATTTCGTGCGCGGTGTCTATGCGAAATTCCTCACATACGTGGATTGCGCGAAGACAACTGCGATTGTCCCCACGCCTGGTGACGCCGGGTTCCTCAAGCAGGTGCCCGGCGGCTGGTTCGGCCTTGGGGTGATGGCCGGCGTGCTGCTGATGGGTGGCGGAGTAGTGCTCTTCGTCACGCTCGAGCGCCGCCGCTTCGGGCGCATCTACCCCGACGAGGTCCCACGTCACCAGGTGTGATCCGGGTTTCGGAGGGGCGATCTCCGTCCTCTAGAATCGAGTCAGGGTGGACGAGTATCAGCTGGAGATCCAGTCGTTGCGGCGGACGCTCGCGCGGCTTCGCGAGGCGGACGCCGACCCGGCGCTGATCGAGGAACACGAGACCGAGTACCGCAACCTCAGCTCGCTCTATCGAGCGGCGAGCGAGACCTTCGCGGCCGACGAGAAGGATCCGCGTCTCGCGGAGGTGCTGGCGTCGCTGGGATTTGGCGAGTGGACGCTCCCCAACGTCTACAGCTTCGTCTACGACGCGTCGATGGAGCTTCCCGTCGATGACGGGCGCGAGCTCGCTCGTCGCATCGACGAGACCGACTACGCGGCCTCGTTGCTCGCGGTGCTCGACGCCGATGACTGAGCCGGCGGAACCTTCTTGCCCGGGTTCAACACGCCGCTGGGATCGAGCGCCCCCTTGATGCGACGCATCAATTCGACGGTGCCCGGTCCGAGCTGACGCTCCACGTACTCGAGCTTCGCGGCGCCGACGCCGTGCTCACCCGACAGCGAGCCGCCCATGCTCAAGACTGTTTCGAACAGCTCGCCGGCGGCCGCATCGGCCCGGGCGCGCTCGCCTTCCACGCGCGGGTCGATGAGGAACGTCGCATGCACGTTGCCGTCACCGAGGTGGCCGAAGTTGACCACCTGGAGCTGATGCTTCGTCCCGAGTGTACGGGTGTGCGCGACCAGTTCTGCGACCCGGTCCCGTGGGACGACGACATCCTCGTTCACCTTGCCGATCTGCACCTTCGCCACCGCGGCGCTCACAGCCTTGCGCGCCGCCCAGAGCCGCTGCGCCTGGCCGGGCTCGGTTGCCCGCTGCAATTGCGACGCGCCGGCGCGAGTGATGGCGCCGCTGGCCGCATCCGTGTCGGCGCCGACCGCGGCGGGGTCACCCTCGAGTTCCACGATCAACAGCGCGGCGGCGTCACCACCAACATCGCCGCCACCGGCACGGCGGACCGCTGCGAGGGCGGCATCGTCGAGGAATTCGAGCGCAGCCGGGACGATGCCGGCGGCTGTGATCTCGGCGACGGCCGTTGCCGCACGATCCATGCTGGTGAACATCGCCGCGAGCGTCGAGCGCGCTCTGGGAGCCGGCACGAGGCGGAGCAGCACCTCGGTGATCACCCCAAGGGTGCCCTCGGACCCCACCATCAAGGACAGCAGCCCCGATGCCGACGAGTCCCCTCCCTCGCCGAGGCGGACGATCCGCCCGTCGGAGAGAACGGCGGTGATCCCGGCGACGAAGTCGGCGGTCACCCCGTAGCGAAGTGTGTGCGGCCCCGCGGCGTTGCAGGCCACGTTGCCGCCGATCGTGCACGTGCTGGATGAGCCGGGGTCGGGCGGGTAGTACATGCCCGCGGCGGCGGCGTGGGCATGGATGCCAGCGGTGATCGCGCCTGCCTGGGCGTGCAAACGCAGCGCCTCGGTCTCGACGCCGAGCACCCGGTTGAGGCGCGCGAGGCTCAGGATGACGCCTCCGCGCGACGGCGAAGCTCCGGCGGCATACCCTGTGCCCGCACCGCGGGGAACGATTGGGACGCGGTGCACGGCACACACGCTCACGACGCCGGCGACCTCCTCGGTCGATGCGGGGAACACGACGGCGTCCGGCAGGTGACGCTCACCGGACGCTCCCCACGCGTCGTACGCGTAGGCAGCGAGATCAGCGGGGCGGGTGTAGACGTGTGAGGCCGCAACCTGACCCTCGAGGTCGCGAATCACGCGGCGATCGAGCATTCGCGCGCATTGTAGAGAGCGCATCAATTCCAGCGCTCAAACGCCCCGAGCCGGCGGCGCAGCGGGGGTGCAGATGGCGTTGAATGTGCAGGTGCGAAGGTCGGCCTGCGTTGTCGCGATCGCGCTCGGTGCGGGCCTTGCTTTGAGTGCGTGCAATCCCGCTCCGGTCAAGCCGAGACACGTCGAGGTCTTGCCGGTCCGGACGCTGATCGCGCCGGCACAGGTCCGGGCGCTGGCGACCACGTTCACCGACCAGATCGTCGAGGGCGCGTACGCCGAGCAGTGGGCGGAGCTGGCACCCCAGGCGCAGGCGATGTGGCCGTCCGAGGCGGCGCGAACCGCGATGTTGACGACGAAGTTCGGGCAAGCACGCATCGTGGCGGTCAACGTCGGTGCCGCTTCGCTCGAAGCGACGTGGACCGCCCCCGAGAGCCCACAGGTGCAGGTCACGAATGTCTGGAGCATGCCGGTCCAGGTCTCCTTTGCAACGCCGCAATTGCTCCATCCGGTGGGCGTGGCGACGCTGTTCTCGATGACGCGACTGGCGATCGTGATGGAGAAGCCGGGCGATTCCGCCGCGGTACTCGACGAGGGCCCGGACTCGATCAACGCGCCGATCATCCTTCCGAGCCGAATCCCACCGGTCACCGTCGACGTACCGATACTCATGTATCACCTGATCGACCTGATCCCTCCGCGTTCGATCGAGCCATCAACCTGGGGTTGGCGTCTCGAGGTTGGGTTGACAACATTGCCGTCTGCGTTCGATGCGCAGATGGCGCACCTCATCTCGATCCGCGCGACATCCATCTCCTTGCAGCATCTGTCCGACGCGCTGCTCTACGGGTTGCCGCTGCCACTGCATCCGGTCGTGATCACGTTCGACGACGGACGGCTGAGCCAGTGGACCAATGCTGTGCCTGTGCTGCGTCGTGATGACTTCACGGCGGTCTTCTTCCCGTGCACGGGCCTGCTTGGGAAGAAGGTGGGGCCGCAGACGTACATGACGGCGGTCGAGATCCGCGAGCTTGCCCTCACCGGATTCTCAGTCGAGGACCACACCGTCGACGACGACACCGACTTCTTTTTCGCGAACGCGGCGACCTTGAACCAGCTCACCGAGCGCACCAAGGCCGTGCTCGAGAACCTCACCGGCGACCCGGTCCAGTTCATCGCGTATTCCGGCGTGTGGCCGTGGCCGCTTGCTGATGAGGGCACGACTCGTGAGGCATCGATGTTCGCGACACTTGCGGGATACGGCTACCTCGGGGGTGTCCTGGATCTCAGGATCGACAGCGCCGAGGATTCGAGCTCCATGTTGTGGCAGCTCCCACGCGTGCGCGTGGGGATCTGGACGACGCTGCCGGAGTTTGCACATTGGTTCGCCGAACAGCCCGTCTGAGCTTGGCCACTCGGGCCGCTGGGTATACTCGAAGTCCAGATGGGTGATCCAGGGGCGCTTGACGCCCTCGAGCGCGCGCTCGCCACGGTGATCGACCCCGAGCTGCACAGGCCGATGCTGCAACTCGGGATGCTGCGCGACCTCGCCATCG
>DATKQX010000026.1:0-82715 GCA_035532495.1 Saccharimonadales bacterium (SeqCode) | reverse complement strand
GCCAGACGCTCGTCAGAAAGAGGATGTTGCCGAGCAGCATCGCGAAGAATCCCATGGCGTAGAGGAACATCGCGAGGTTGGCTACGCTGAACGAGCGTGTCCGGAACAGTGTCAGGTCGAGCACGGGCTCGGGATGACGCGCCGAGCGGAACAGAAAGATCGTGCCGACGAAGAGTGCGATCGCGAAGCTCGCAATAATTCGCACGCTCGTCCAGCCCCAGGTCGGCCCCTGTGAGATGCCGAGGACCAGCGATCCGAGGGACAGGGCGATGAGCAGCGCACCGAGATAGTCGGGCCTCGCGTCGGGCCGGCGCGGGATGGATTTCGACAGCGCGCGCCGTCCCGTCAGCAATGCGACCGCACCGATCGGAAGGTTGACGAAGAACGCCCAGCGCCAGCCGCCGACCGTGATGAGCGCCGCACCGAACGACGGTCCGGTGGCGACTGCGAGCGCGCCAACGCCGCCCCAGAGTGCCACCACCTGCGAGCGACGCTCGACAGGAAATGCGTCGAGCAGCAGGCTCAGCGATGCAGGCAGCAGTGCTGCTGCGCCGACTCCCTGGATGAGACGCCCAAGCACGAGCAGCAGCACCGACGGCGCGAAACCACAGAGTGCCGATCCCAGGCAGAAGATGCCGAGACCGGTGAAGAACACCCGGCGACTGCCGAGCCGGTCCGCGGTCCGTCCCGCAATGACGAGCAGCGAACCGAAGACGATGCCGTACCCGATGATGACCCATGCGAGCGCGGCGCTCGGGTCGTGCGGGAAGGATCGCTCCAGAGCGGGAAACGCGACGTTGACGATCGAGAGATCGAGCGACGCCATGAAGGCGCCAAGTGCCGTCACGAGGAAGACAACACGGGCGCGTTGACGCGGCGCTTCCTGCACCACCGGTTCGCGGGTCGTTGTCAACTGGGCCACGTCGGAGACTCTAGGGGGTTGCGTTCTATTATGCAACTCAGTAGGCTAGATGGCATGGAACGCAAGAGCTTTGCAGGGTTCGACTGCTCGGTTGCACAGTGCCTCGAGGTCGTCGGTGAGTGGTGGAGCATGCTCATCGTTCGCGACGCCTTTCTCGGTATCACCCGTTTCGACGAGGTTCAGTCCCGGCTTGGGATCTCGCGCAACATCCTCCAGGAGCGTCTGAAACGGCTCGTCGATGCCGGCGTTCTCGTGCGCGTGCCGTACTCGTCACATCCGCCGCGCGTCGACTACCGCCTCACCGACAAGGGCCGCGACCTCTGGCCGGTGCTCACGGCGATGCGCCAGTGGGGTGACCGTCACGCCGCGCCGAACGGACCGCCGCTCGAGGTGGTGCACACGAACTGCGGCGCAGTGGCGCAGGGCGTGTTTGTCTGTTCGTCGTGCGGTGAACCGATCGGGTCGCGCGACGTGACAGCCATCCCCGGACGCGGCCGGCAATACGCGAACATCATTCCTCACCGCACACCGAGTGCGACGTGACACAGATCGTCGCGCTCGCGCGGTCCGGAAAGATGATCGAAGCGATGCTGCAGTATCGACAGCTGGCGTGCGCGAGCATCAAGGATGCCCGCGCAGCGGTGATGGGCCTTTAGGCGGTTACGCCACCGCAGCTTTGAGGCTGTGATAGCTGCGCAGTAGAGAGCGCCGCATATCGGCAACCATCGGATCGTTCAGGTCGCATCCGCTCGCGACCCAACGATCGCAGATGCGCATCGCGTCCGCGCGCAACTGCCCACTCTCGCGCACGCCGGCGATCGGGGTGTCGTACGTGTACGCATACAGTGCGGCGACGGCCTCGCCCAGCTCGGCGGGGTCGTGACCGGCATCGTGTTGTACGTAGCGATGCACGCGCCACCACTCCACCTCGAGTCGCGCGGCCTTCGTGGGGTCGAATCCCTCGCCGCCACCCCCGGCCAGGGTGTAGAAGCCCCGCATGAGGCGCCGAGATCCCTCGGGGTCGTTGTCGGGGTATGGCGCCCAGAGCTGATTCGCGCGGAGCACCAGCCAGGCGCCCCAGAGCGTCTGAGGCCACGGCAACCCAAACCCGCAGCGAACCAACCCAACCGAAGCGGCAAGCGCGCGACCCCACTCGCGACGGTAGTAGCCGATCCAGGCAGCGCTTTCCATCTGCGCAAGGTCAGTGGGGTTGAACGCGCGTACCGCGGCCCGAGCGTCGCGTGTGCGCAAGCCCATCAGGCAAGTGCCGCGAGGCGTTGCGAGAGCTTTGTGGCAAGCGCGTCAGCCTGTTGCTGATACAGGGCCGACGGCGCGACGTTCGCGAACGCGACGCCCAGTTGGAGCACGAGCAGTCCGCCGTCCAACCCGAGAAAGTAGACGTAGCTCGCGACCCGCGTGACACCGGTTGCGAACGTGTCCAGCCCAATGGTGCGGGTGCCCGTCCAGGCACCCATGGTCACCCTCGACGTCGAGACCGCCGCATCGGCGTACTTCCCCGCGGTGTTCTGGTCATGTGCCGGACATGCGCGTGCACCCGCTGTCGCTTGGCCGATATCGGTCGCGGTGTCCGCGGGGTTGGTCTCGAGGATTACGGCTTCAGTGACGGCTTTTGCCGCAGCCGCGAGCGGCTGGCTCACATCGGTTCCCACCGCGTCGCGCACTCCCGAGGTGATGCCCGTCGTCTTGATGCACGCCGTGGGAACGAGCCCGTTCTTGATGAGCGCGGCCTCCGAGCCCTCGGTCGGCTGTTCGCGGACCGACGATCCGGGCACGTCCCCGGCCACGACCAAGGCGGCCTTGACGACTGCCGCTGCGAGCGGCACCGGCGCCGCAGCAGTGGCTTTCGGAGTTGGAGGAGTCGCCGGTGTCTCCCCGCATCCCGCGATCAGCAGGGCGACGAATCCGAGTGCCACGCTCCACTTCCAGCGTTTCATCCAGATCGCATTGTGCCCCGCGCCGCACCAACAAGAGCACCCGGGAACTTCGGCGCCGCACGTGGCGTCTCAGAAGCACCGATGCTCACTCGCCACACGCTTGCCGGGTTCACGATGCTCGCAGCCGCCGCTGCGATCGCCGGCTGCGCAAGCTCGGCAACGTCGACGGCAGGATCGGCTGTAAATGGTTCGGCAGCGTTCCACGGACCAGCGGATACGTCCGCAAAGCTTGCCGCCGCGGGGGCGGGCGCTCCGGCGCCGACCGGCATCACCGTCGGCACTCCGCCGACGGCGGATCTGCAGCGCTCGGTTCGCGCCGCATATACGGTCCCGTCCGGCGCATTCCTCGCTTCCTTCGACACCGTCATGGCCCGGGCAGTCGCTCTGGGCGGGTACGTGGCCAGCTCGTCGACGCAGCCCGCCCACGACGGCCGCATCGTCAGTGGCGCAGTGACGCTCGCCATCCCCGCGACGACGATCGCGACGTTCCTGAACGGCATGCCCTCGACATTCACTGCTTCATCGATCGACTTCTCCAGCGTCGATCACACAGCGCAGTTCATCGACGTCAACGCGGAGTTGGCGTCCGCACACGCGCATCTCCACGCCCTGGACACGCTCCTGTCGAACGCCACATCCCTCACCGACATCACCACCCTCGAGCAGCAGGTCGAGACGGTGCAGGTCGCGATCGACACCGATCAGGGTCAGCTCAATGCCCTGACCGCGTCGGTCGACATGGCCACCGCGACGATCGCGCTCTCTGAACGAGGCGCCCCACGCCTCGTCGCCACGGCGCCGAGCGCGCTATCCTCCGGGGTGAGCGGCGGATGGCGCAATGCGGTCGCGGTCACCGGCGTGGCGCTCGAGGTGCTGGTCACCGCGATCCCCGTGCTGGTCGTTGCGGCCGTCGCCCTCGGCGTCTGGCGCTTGTCGCCGCGCTTCCTGCGCCGGACACCGCGCTCGGCACCCTGATCAGGCTGACACGGCGATCTCATCTGCCGCCGCGTCGAGGCACTCGTCGATGATGGCGCGCACCAGTCGATCGACACGCTGACCACCAAGTCGCGGTGAGCGAACCGACAAGCGGTCGACAATTGCCCGCTCGCGATCGACGTCGCGCACCGGTATCGACGCGGACGACTTGTGCTGCTGCACAGCCTCGACCATCGCCGCCCGGTACTCGAGCATCTGGAACACCGCGTCGTCGATGGTGTCGATCACCGCGCGACATCCGCTGACCGTCTCCATGACCGCCGGCCGCGTCATCGCGCAGAGCGCGCGAGACGCGACCACAATGTGCGCCAGTGCGGCCGGCGTGATCGCCTGCGCCGCATCGCACATCGATCGCTCCGGATCGGGGTGCGATTCGATGATCAAGGCGTCCGCGCCGGCCGCGAGTGCGGCCACCGCGAGCGACGGGACCCAGCTCGCCTTGCCCGCCGCATGACTCGGATCGACCGCGATGGGAAGATCGGTCATCTCGCGGAGCACGGCGATCGCGCTGACGTCCAGCGTGTTCCGCGTCGCCGTCTCGAAGGTTCGTATCCCGCGCTCACAGAGGATGACCTGTGTGTTGCCCTCGCCCGTGACGTATTCGGCGGCTGCAAGCCATTCGTCGTACGTCGCGGACATGCCCCGCTTGACGATCACCGTCATGCCGCTCTGCCCTGCCGCGCGCAGCAGGGGCGTGTTGTGCATCGAGCGGGCGCCGATCATGAGCGCGTCCACATGATCGCGAAGCACCTCGATGTCGCCGGCCTCCAGCGGCTCGGCCATCACGGGCAGGCCCGTTCGCCGCCGCGCTTCGTCGAGCAGCGGCAGTCCGGCAAGCCCCATCCCCTGGAACGATCCAGGGCGGGTGCGCGGCTTGAGGACGCAACCGCGGAGGACGCTGGCGCCGGCTCGGTGAGCCGCCACCGCATGCTCGACATAGCCCGTCTCGACGGCGCACGGCCCGGCGATGATGGGGATTGAGTCACCGCCGACGACGACGTCGCCGATCCGGACTCGGCGAGTGACGTGACGATGTGTCGCGCTTGGGAGCAGCGGCTCTATGGTCACCGTGAGGATCCTCCGTGTGGTGATGGGCCACCTCACGGGATCCGGGGCTGACCCATCTCTGATGAACCAGCCCTGGTAAGAAACTGCGCGGTCGGGTTAGCAGACCCCCGGCAGCCTTACGGCTGGCGGGCCAAAGTATCGACGCGCGGTTGCGACCATTACGGTCTACCGTAGCACGGGAATCGAACGCTGTCCAGCGTCGCGCTCGGTTTACCGGAGGTCGTGCTAGCCCAGGTCCTCGAGCCCGCCGGTCTCAGCGAAGATCAGCTCTTCAGCGATATTCGTCACCCGG
This sequence comes from Saccharimonadales bacterium (SeqCode), assembly GCA_035532495.1. Classification (GTDB taxonomy): domain Bacteria; phylum Chloroflexota; class Dormibacteria; order Aeolococcales; family Aeolococcaceae; genus Palsa-851. The sequence goes on along the minus strand of DATKQX010000026.1, from coordinate 77,482 downwards.
TCGCCGATGCGCTCCAGATAATGGGCGACGAACACAAGGCCCGTGGCGCGGGGAGCAAGGCTGCCGTCGGCGGTCATCTGATCGACGTAGGTCGAGAAGATCTGGCGGTACTTCATGTCGACCATGCTGTCGCGCCGGGCGATATCCCGGGCGGCGATGGTGTCGTGTGCTTCGAAGGCAGCCAGGATGTCGCGCACCTGAGTCTCGGCCTGCTCGGCAAGGATGCCGAGCGGCTCAGACGACGGTACGTCAGGCAACTCCGTCATCGACCGTCCGATGCGGGCGATCGAGACGCAATGATCTGCCATGCGCTCGAGCTCCGACGCCATGTGATCGAAGCCGTGGATGTCGCGGAGATCGCGTGCCACCGGGGCCTGCGTCAGGATCACATGGAAGCAGGCATCGCGGATCTTGCGATGCTGGTCGTTCACTGCGGAGTCGCCCTCGATGACCGCCGTGCAGATGTCGGGATTGCGTTCGCGCAGACCCCATACCGATCGTTCTATCGCGACTTCAACCTGCCTCGTCAAGTCCACAACGGCAGTGCGTATCGTGTCGAGCTCCGCTTGGAGAACCGGCCGGTGTGTGACGGGTGTCGGTGTCGGGGTGACCTGGCTCATCCGAATCTCCCCGTGATGTAGTCCTCGGTACGCTTGTCCACCGGGTCGCTGAACATCTCGTCGGTACGGCCCAGTTCGACCAGCTCGCCCGCACGTCCCTCGCCCATCAGCATGAACGCGGTGTAGTCGCTCACTCGAGCCGCCTGTTGCAAGTTATGGGTGACGATGATGATCGTCACCGTCCCGCTCAGCTCCCGCATCAACTCCTCGATGCGCAGCGTGGATATGGGATCGAGGGCGGCACAGGGCTCATCCATGAGGATCACATCGCTCCCGGCTGCCAGAGTCCGGGCAAGGCACAGGCGCTGTTGCTGCCCGCCCGAGAGACCGGTCGCCGGCGACTTGAGACGATCCTTCACCTCGCTCCAGAGTGCGGTCTGCTGGAGGCAGCGCTCGACCGCCTCGTCGAGCACGGTCCTGGACGGACGGCCGTCGAGACGAAGGCTGTATACGACGTTGTCGTAGATGCTCATCGGGAACGGCGCCGGCCGCTGGAACAGCATGCCGACTCGCCTGCGGAGGCTGGCGACATCGACGTCAGATGCGTAGACGTCCTGATCACCCACGAGCACCTCACCATCGAGGGTGAAGGAGGGAATCAGATCGTTGATCCTGTTGAGGCTACGGAGCAACGTCGATTTGCCGCAACCAGAGGGCCCGATGATCGCAGTGATCTCACCTACCGGCGCGGAGATGGAAACATTGCGTAAGGCGAGGAAGGACCCGTAGTGCACGTTCACGTTGTGCGTGCGCACAGCAGGATTCTCCACCTGCACGACGGTGGGGCGCGATGGGCGTCCCCGATCTGTGCTGCCCTCCTCCCGCAGGCGCCCGACAATACTCAACTCACTCACCATCTAACCTACCCTCCCACTCACATATGCCTCGGTTGCGGCCTTGGCCGGCGACCCGAAAATCTGATCTGTCGTCCCGAATTCGACCATCCGTCCTGGTTCTCCCGCGCGCTCAATCGTCATGAAACCCGTGTACTGCGATACCCGCGTTGCTTGCTGCATGTTGTGCGTGACGATGATCACCGTGTACTGATCGGCAATCTCACGGATCAACTCCTCGATCTTGAATGTCGCGATCGGGTCAAGCGCAGAGCACGGCTCATCCATCAGCAGGAGCGCCGGGTCCACCGCGACGGCACGCGCTATGCACAGTCGCTGTTGCTGTCCGCCGGAGAGACTCACCGCGGGTTTGTTGAGCCGGTCTTTGACCTCATCCCATAGCTGCGCTCGTCGGAGCGCGCTCTCGGCGATATCGCCCAGCTTCCGATCCCCCGCAGATCTGGCAAGGCGCACGCCGATGATCGCGTTCTCGAAGATCGACTTCGTCGGAAACGGGTTCGGGCGTTGGAACACCATACCGATTTCGCTGCGCACGGAGCCGGGATCGATTTCCGAGTCGTAGACATTTTGCCCGCCGAACATCACTCGCCCTTCGACCCGTGCGCCGGGAACGATCTCATGCATACGATTGATGCACCGCAGCACGGTGCTCTTCCCACAGCCGGACGGGCCGATCAAAGCCGTGACTTGATGCACGGGCGCCGCAAGGTCCACATCAGCCACGACGTGATGCTTGCCGAACCAGGCGTTGAGCTTTTCTATCGAGAGTCCTTCGACCAACGGTTCGGGGGTGCGCATCGCGTCGTCCGGCTTCGACGTGGCGGGAGCAGGTTCGGTGGCCACGTCAGGCATTCGACGTACGAACTCGACGGCCGAAGAAGCGAGCAATCATGGTGAAGATGAGCACGATGGCGATGAGCGTCAGAGCGCCGGCCCATGCCCGTCCTTGGCCTTCCTGAAACCCGGTGACCGCGTTGTCGAAGATCTGCAGCGAGAGCGTGGACATGCGCTTCGCCGGGTTGTACTCCGTGAAGAGATCGTTGCCGAGGGTCGTGAGGAGCAGCGGCGCAGTCTCGCCCATCGCTCGCGCGACGGCCAGCATGGCTCCGGTGATGATCCCGGGTAATGCCGTCGGGATGCACACCCGCATCACCGTTTGGCTTCGAGTTGCTCCGAGCGCCAGACTGCCCTCCCGAAGCTCGTGCGGGACCAACCGCAGCATCTCCTCGGTGGTGCGAGTCACGAGCGGCATCATCACGATCGCGAGCGACAGCGACCCAGCGAAACCGGAGAAGCCGAATCGAGTAACCCAGATCGCGTAGACAAAGGCGCCCGTGACGATCGTTGGGATACCGATCAATACGTCATTGAAGAAACGGATCGCCTCTGAGAGCCGTCCGCGACCGTATTCCACGAGGTAGACCGCGGCGCCAACTCCGAGGGGGATCGCCATCAACGCAGCGATACCGACAATGATCAGGCTGCCGACGATGCCGTTGTAGAACCCACCGCCGACCGACGCTGGGTTACCGGGCGGAGTCTGTGTCAGGAAGCCCAGGTTCAACGCGGCGATGCCCTGGATCGCGACATAGACGAGCACCCAGGCGAGTACGCCTACCGCGACGACCACAGCGGCGATCAGCAGGCCGACGAGCACCGCGCTCTTCACGCGCCGGCGGCCCACCGCCGGACGGTTGCGAAACCCCGGGGACCCGAGCGCGAGTTGAGTCACAGCGCCACTCCGCGACGCGCAACAAGACGAGCCAGAACGTTGACCACTAACGCGACGATCAGGAGCCAGAACCCAACGACGAACAGCGCCGACAGATGAAACGGTTCGGTAGCTTCAGTGAACTCGTTGGCGATGACGCTGGACATCGTCGCTCCCTGCGAGAAGACGCTTGAGTTGATGTGCAGCACCGCATTACCGATCACCATCGTCACCGCGATGGTCTCTCCCAAAGCGCGACCGAGACCGAGGAGCGATGCCCCAACAATGCCCGAGCGCGCTCGCGGAAGGACGGCGATCCGGATCATCTCCCAGCGCGTCGCTCCGAGCGCGAGTGCCGCCTCCTTCTCGTTCCGCGGCGTGCTCCGGAAGACTTCGCGGCAGACCGCCGCGATAATCGGGAGCACCATGATGGCGAGCACCAACCCCGCCGCAAAATAGGAGTATCCGAAGAATGGGCCCCCGAAGACGGTCCCGATCACCGGAACAGTGCCGACCGTTGTTGTCAGGAAATCCACGACCGGCTTTATCGCCGGAATGAGCGCGAAAACCCCCCAGAACCCATAGACGACGCTCGGTACCGCGGCGAGCAGGTCCACCAGCGCCGAAAGCGGACCCTTGACGCGCTGCGGCGCCACCTCTGTGATGACGAGCGCCGCCCCGACGGCGAGCGGTACCGCGATGAGCATTCCGATGATCGAAGTGAGCATCGTCCCGTAGATGAACTGCAGGATCCCGTACGGGTTTGGACGCGACACGTTCTGGAAGGCAGTGGACGGCGTCCAGCGTTGACTTGAGAGGAACGAGAAGAAGCCGTAGTGCTGCATCGCGGGAAGGCCCTGCAGGACTAGGAACACAACCATGGCCGCGATGACCACGAGCACGACCGTGCCCATGACCGAAACGCTGGCGCCGAAGATCCTGTCGGCGATGCGCGGGCGCCCGCGCCTCAGGAGGCTCGCCGGCGTCCGCACGGCAACTGTGGCGATGCCGCCGCCCTCACCAGGCGGCGGCATCAGAAGCCAACCACGGTCAACGCAGTTGTCGGGTCACGGCGAGACAGGTGTCCCGTTGACCGTGATCTTCTTGAGCTGAGCGATGCAGAGCGCTTGCAGCGTCGGGCCGAGCGGGGTGTAGTCGACTGAGCCCGTCATGTCCTGGCCACTCGTGAGAATCCACGAGAAGAAGTTGACAAGGGCCGCTGCAGTGGCTGCTTTGGTCTGCTTCTGGTAGACAAGGGCCCAGGTCAACCCGGTGATCGGGTATGCCTCGGCATTCGTCGATTGATTGACGATGTCAATCCGAAGGTCGGCCGGGTAGCTCGTGATACCGACCGTGGCATTGGCGGCGGTCTGCTCGCACGGCTCGATGAACGCGCCTGCCTTGTTCTTGACGTCGGCGTACGTCTGATGCTGCGCAATGGCGTAGTCGAGCTCGACGTACCCGATGCCACCGGCTGTTTGGCTCACAACCGCGGACACACCATCGTTACCCTTGCCGCCGATTCCAACAGGCCAGGCCACCGTCTTGCCAACGCTGGTGGTTGCCCCACCGAGAGCGGTCACCCAAGCCGGGCTGGTCTGGGTGAGGAAGTCGGTGAATATGTCCGTCGTGCCCGAGCCGTCCGAGCGATGCGCGACGGCGATCGGAGTGTTCGGGAGTGACATCCCCGGGTTCAGCGCGGTGATGGCCGGGTCATTCCACACGGTGATCGCACCGGAGAAGATCTTGCCGATGGTGTTGCCGTCAAACTTGATCCCACTCGGGATGCCCGGAAGGTTGTACACAACCACGACCGGTGCCTGAACGAGAGGGATCTGCACGACGGGACCCTTGGCTTTCGCGATTTCGGTGTCAGACATGAACGCGTCCGAATCACCAAAGTCGACGGTGCTTGCCTGAAGCTGCGCGATGCCGGCGCCAGAGCCCACGGACTGATATGCGACCTGCACGCTGTTGGCGGTGGCATATGCCTTCGTCCAGACCGACATCATGGGTGCGACAAAGGTCGAACCCGCACCGCTGAGTGACGTTGCTTGACCGGAGACGGTGGCCAGCCCGTTCTTGTAGCCGGGAGCGGCGGCGGTGCCGGTGCAGACGGCGGTGGGCGTGGCGCTGGGAGCGGCCGTGCTGCCGGTGCTGGCGGATCCACAAGCAGCGAGGACTGAGCTCCCCACCAGCAGTGTCAACACACCCTGCGCATGCCCGCGTCGAACCCGAAATGGGCGCTCGCGATTCACCAACGTTTCCATGTCGACTGTCATCTCAGCCCTCAAGACCCGATGTCGCATCAGCCGTCCCGCCGACCGTGCCGGGTTCTATCCTGCCGATCGACTCATTAAGGTCGACACATCAGAAGCATTAAGAGCCGCTTAACGAATCCACCGCCACGCATTGGAACGCTGCCCTAGGCTGTCGGTTGCGCTTCCGCTAGCCCGCTTCGCAAGCGCGATACCGCGCTTACCGGATCAGTTGCCTCGGTGATTGCGCGGACCACGACGACACGGCTCGCCCCTGCCCTCACAGTCGCCGCCAGGGTCGCCGAATCGATGCCGCCGATGGCGAACCAGGGCCGGGACTCGTTGCCCTCGCGCTCTCGCGACGCCGCGTGGCGCACCGCCTCCAACCCGGTGGCCGGGCGCCCCGGCTTGGTCGGAGTGGCGTACACCGGCCCGGCGCAGAGGTATTCCGCCTCCGGGGCGGCGTCGTCGTACTCCACCCGCGAGTGGGTCGACAGCCCGATCAGGACGTCCGATCCGACGATGTCTCGGACGGCACCCGGAGGAAGGTCGTTCTGCCCGACGTGCACCCCGTCAGCACGGGCGGCGACCGCGACGTCCGGACGGTCATTGAGGACGAAGAGCGCGCCGTGGCGATCGGCCGCCTGACGAAAGGCCGGGCTCCAGCGCAGGAGATCACCCGCCTCCGCGTCCTTCTCACGCAGCTGCACGATGTCGACGCCGGCGGCCAGCACCGACTCCAGGAAGGCGTCGAGATCGCCCTCCGCCTGCCGAGCGTCGGTCACCAGGTAGAGCCGGGCGCGGGCCAGCCGCTCGCGCCTCGCGTCACCCAGCGTCGACATCACCCAGCGGCGGCGCGATGACCCGGCCCACCGCCGAGGTCGGCGATGCCTTCCCACGACGTCGAGGCATTGGCGTAGAGGCGTTGCGGGATCCTGCCGGCGCGGAATGCGAGCCGCCCGGCCTCCACCCCCGATCGGATCGCGCGCGCCATGAGGACCGGATCGGCAGCGCGCGTGATCGCCGACGCGACGAGGACCGCGTCGCATCCCATCTCCATCGCGATCGCGGCATCCGAGGCTGTACCAACGCCGGCGTCGAGCACGACAGGCACCCGCGCTCGGTCACGGATGATCCGCAGGTTGTACGGATTGCGGATGCCCGAGCCGCTGCCGATCGGCGCCCCGAGCGGCATCACCGCGGCGCAGCCGAGATCCTCGAGGCGGCGGGCCAGGACGGGGTCGTCGTTGGCGTAGGGCAGCACCACGAACCCATCGTCGATGAGCTGCTCCGCGGCGACCAGGAGTTCGGCGCCGTCGGGGAGCAAAGTCTCCTCGTCGGCAATCACCTCGAGCTTGATCCAGTTGGTCTCGAAGGCCTCGCGCGCCAGCTTCGCGGTGGTCACCGCGTCGCGCGCGGTGTAGCACCCCGCGGTGTTGGGGAGGATGCGGCGGCCGGATCCGGCGACCACGTCGAGAAACGAGGCGCTGTTCGCCGGGTCGAGGCGTCGAAGCGCGACCGTGACGATCTGAGTGCCGGACGCTTCGAGGGCCTCACCGAGCACGTCCAGGCTCGAGGCACCGCCAGTCCCCATGATGAGGCGGGAGCTGAATCGCTCACCCGCGACGACGAGGGCGTCGTCCATCAGCCGCCCTGTACGGCGTGCAGGATCTCGAGACGGTCGCCGGCGTGCAGCGTCGTGTCGGGCCAGCTCGCACGCAGGACGACGTCGCCGTTTCGCGCCACGGCGATGCCTCGCTGCTCGGGGGGAAGCTCCATCTCGCGGAGCAGGTCGGTGAGGCTGAAACCGTCCTCCACCTCGCGGCTCTCGCCGTTGACCACGATGATCACGCCGTCACCGCAGCGGTGTGGCGCAGACGCGACGGCCACCAGGGTCGCGTCGTCTCCGGCCAATGACCGCCGCGCAGGACGCCGACGACGGCGTCGGCGGTGGCCGGTGCGAGCAGGAAGCCGTTGCGGTAATGGCCGGTCGCCAGGATGAGCCCGGGAGTGTTTGATGCTCCCACGATCGGCGCATTGTCGGGAGAGCCGGGGCGGAGCCCTGCAGACGCCTCGACAAGCTCGAGCTCGCTGACGTCGGGGACGAGTGCGCGCGCGTCCCGCAGCAGCTCGAGTACAGCACCGGCAAAGACTGTCGTGTCGAAGCCGCGCTCCTCGATGGTGCCGCCGATCACGACCCGGCCGTCGCCGCGAGGCAGCAGGTAGACGTGGCTGCCGCGGATCGTTCGGGTGACCATCTCCGGCGCACCACGGAGCCGAAGGATCTGGCCCTTCACCGGGCGGACCGGCGGGCTGTCCGCCGCCGGAACACCGCCGACCGCGCTTGACCAGCAGCCCGCGGCGAGCACAACCCGTGATGCGCTGATCAGATCCTCGCCTTCAATGCGGACGCCGCTCACCGAACCACCCTCGGTGGCGAGGGTCGCGCGACCGCGGTGGATCTCGACGTCCGCCTTTCTGCACGCCGCCATCAGGGCGGCCATCAGCGCCCGCGGATCGACGATATGGTCCGAATCGACGAGCATCCCGCTTCGGATCGATGGCGCCAGCCCTGGCTCGAGCTCGCGGGTCTCGCCCGCTGACAGTCGCTGCACCGGGAGGCCGATCGACCGGCGGTGCTGATACCCGCGCTCGAGGGCGGCATGCTCGTCGGCGTCCACCGCGACATGGAGCGTGCCGCACTGCCGATAGCCGGCCGCGCGTCCCGAGTCGGCCTCGACCTCGGCAATGAACGCCGGATACCGCGTTGCCGAATCACGGCTCAGCTCGACGACAGCGTCCTCACCGAACTCCGCCTCGCTGATCGGAGCGATCATCCCGGCGGCGTAGTGCGATGCGCCCGACCCGGGATCAGGGTCGACCACGGCGACGCTCAGGCCTGCGCGAGCAGCTCGCCAGGCCACGGAGAGGCCGATGACACCCCCTCCGATGACGACTGCGTCCACGCTGCTCCTCCGACTAAGGGATTCGAGTGTACGGGGACGGCGCGCTCGAGCCGACCCGATCGAGGCGATAGCCGACGCCGAAGACGGTGGTGATGCGAAACGGCATCTGCGCGAAGGGTTCGAACTTCTCGCGAAGCCAGCGGACGTGGACGTCGACCGTCTTCGGGTCGCCGTAGAAGCGGGTCCCCCAGATGGCCGCGATGATCGCCTGACGTGACATGACCCGGCCGCTATTGCGCAGGAGCAGCGACAGGAGGTCGAACTCCTTCGGCGCCAGGCGTAGCTCTGCACCCTCTATATGGATGGTCCTCGCGGCTCGGTCTATCCGGAACCCCTCGAACTCCTCGATCTCGATCGCGCCTGCGGGACGCCCGCTCATTTCCGAACGGCGGAGCAGGGCGGTGATCCGGGCGAGCAGCTCGTTGAACGAGAACGGTTTGGTCACGTAGTCGTCGGCGCCCAGCTGGAGTCCGACGACCTTGTCGACCTCGGTGCCCTTTGCAGTGAGCATGAGAATCGGCGTCGCGGACTCCTGGCGCAGCACGCGGCAGACCTCCAGGCCACTCAACCCCGGGAGCATGACGTCGAGGACGATCAGGTCGGGCCGCTCGGATCGCGCGAGGGTCAGGGCGTCAGGCCCTGTCGCCGCCTCGATAACGGCGTATCCCTCGCGCGCGAGGTTGTAGCGCAGCGTCTCGCGAATGGCGTCCTCGTCCTCAACCACGAGGATGCGCTTGGCGACGGTCGACGCCATCACTGGAGCTTAACAAGAACCCTGATCCGGGGCACAGGCCGCGGTGACAACGCAGGGGCCTCACATCAAGAACGCATGTCGCATGGCTGTATGCGCACTCCGCTGCCCCGCCCTTCGCCGGCGCCGATCGACGCGTGGCACGGGGATCTCCGTTCTCCGGCCGCCTATACTCGCTGGGGTGGAGGCGATGAGCGGGAGCGACCTGCGGTCCGGTGCTGACAGCGTCGCGATGCTGCGCGCGCTGGGCCTCCTGCTCGATCAGGGCATCGTCGGTCTCGACGCTGATGGCCGCGTGCTGCTTGCCAACGAGCCGGCGCGCGGCCTGCTCGGACTCACCCTCGACGAGGGCTCTGCATTTGTTGCCGGTGAGGTCGATTACCGGCTCATCCGTATGATCGAGGCGGCGCGTGAGAGCGGTGGCGTCGAGGAGCGCGCCATCAAGCTCCACGACCGCGACTTCGTCGCCCGCGCCATCGCACTCCAGGGCGAGGTGTCGACGGTCCTGCTCGTGCGCGACGAGACGCGCGTTCATCACCTCGAGCGAGTTCGGCGCGACTTTGTCAGTAACGTCTCGCACGAGCTGCGCACGCCGATCACCGCGGTGCAGCTCATGGCGGAGACACTCGCCAGCGGCGGCCTCGACGATCCCGCCGCTGCGGCGGACTTCGTGCGCAGAATCGGTCAGGAGGCGTCACACATGGCGCAGATGGTCGAAGAACTGCTCGAGCTGAGCACCATCGAATCCGGGCAGCGCCCCATGGCGAGTGAGCGTGTGCCGATCTCGAAGCTGATGCTCAGCCTGGACCGTCTGCGGCCGCTTGCCGACAGCAAGGGTGTCTCCCTGGTCGCCCGGGTCGATGCCGGCGCGCCGGACCTCATCGGCGACTCGGCCCAGCTGGGGCAGGTGCTCCGTAACCTTGTCCACAATTCCATCAAGTTCACCCCCTCCGGCGGACGAATCGACGTCAGCGCGGCGCCGCATGGACCGGGGCACGTGCTGATCCGCTGCCGCGACACGGGCGTCGGGATCACGCCGGCGGACCTGCCCCGGATCTACGAGCGTTTCTGGAAGGCGGACAGCTCACGCCAGCGCGACGGCGAGGGCTCGGGGCTCGGTCTCGCGATCGTCCGGCACGTGGTTGAGGCACACGGCGGGGCCGTCTCGGTGACGTCCGAACCCCGCCACGGGACCGAGTTTCAGGTGGTGCTGCCGGCCGCGGAGAGGGATCCGTCGAGCGTCGATTGACCGGCTTGCTGCCGCGGAAGGCCGTTGGTTACCATTCGACAACGGTTACGACGTAGCAAGCTTCCTTGCAGGGGGAGGCCAATGGCGGAACGCGTTCTCGATATCGATGTGTCGCCCCCGAACGAGGCGCAGCCAGCATTGCTGGACCGGCACATCGACCTCCTCGATGCGGGTCTCCGTGGCACGGCGCCACGAATGCGAGGCCTGCTTCGGCAGATGTCCGCCTACCACCTTGGGTGGACGGACGCGCAGGGGCGTCCCGCGAACGAGCCGGCCGGGAAGCGCATCCGCCCGGCGCTGACCCTCTGGGCCTGCGAGGCACTCGGCGGCGACCCCGAGTGGGCGCTTCCGGCGGCCGTGGCGGTCGAGCTCATCCACAACTTCACGCTCATCCATGACGACATCCAGGACGGCGACCAGCTGCGCCGCCATCGCCCCGCGGTCTGGGCGGTCTGGGGCGCCGAGCAGGGCATCAACGCAGGGGACGGCATGTTCGCTGCGGCGATGACATCGCTGCTTGCCCCGGGACACCGTCCCGGACGTCGAATGAAAGCCGCGCACATCCTCACGGCGGCGGTCGGCCAGGTGGTCGAGGGGCAATGCCTCGATATCTCCTTGGAAGGGCGCCCCGGAGCATCGCAGAAGATCTACCTCCGCCTTGCCACGCTGAAGACAGGGGCGCTTCTGGGCGCCGCGCTGGCCGCTGGAGCCGTGCTGGCCGGCGCGCCTCGAGCCGTCGCCCAGCGGTTCGACGCGGCGGGACGCCTCCTCGGACTCGCGTTCCAGGTTCGCGATGACTGGCTCGGCACCTGGGGCGATCCGGAGCTGACGGGCAAGGGCCGGAGCGGCGACCTGCGCAGACGCAAGCTCACCTACCCCGTGGTCGCCGCGTACGAGGTCGCCACAACGATTCGCCGTCGCGAGCTACGCCGTCTCTTCAACGACCGCGCGCCGGGCGGCGAGTTCCGCCTCCGTGCCGTGCTCGAGGAGCTGGGCGGTCCCGCGCTCACCGCGGGCGTGCCGATGGTGCTGGCGCGCGACGCTGTCGCCGTCCTCACGGACCTCCCCGACGAGGCGCTGACCGACTTCGCGGACCTGGCAATCCATGTTGCTGAACGCAACCGTTAGCCCGGGTCGCGTCACGAACCCGGCATCGCGAACCGCGTCGCGGAAGGACGATCACCTGCGCATCAACATCAACGAGGACGTCGCGGCCAAGGGGGTGGACGCCGGGTTCGATGACTACCGATTCGTCCACCGCGCGCTCCCTGAGATCGATCTCGAGGACGTCGACCTCGGCACTCATTTTCTGGGACGGCCGGTCGGCGCCCCGCTCCTCGTCTCCTGCATGACCGGTGGAACACAACAGGCAGGCGTCATCAACGCGCGCCTGGCACGCGTCGCCCAGAGCCGGGGGCTCGCCATGGGCCTCGGGTCGTGCCGTGTGCTGCTCGAGCAGCCCGACGTGTTGCCGACGTTCGACGTGCGCGAGATGGCACCCGACGTCCCGCTGCTCGCCAACCTCGGCGCGGTGCAGCTCAATCTCGGCGTCGGGGTCGACGAGTGCCGGTACCTCCTTCGGGCGCTTCGGGCCGACGCTCTCGTGCTGCATCTCAACCCGCTGCAGGAAGCCCTCCAGCCGGACGGCAACACCGTGTTCGCCGGTCTCCTCGCGCGCATCGAAACCGTCTGCGCCGAGCTCGGCGCACCGGTGATCGTCAAGGAGGTCGGTTGGGGGATCGCAGACGACCTCGTCGCCCGGCTCTTCGAGGTCGGGGCCACGGCTGTCGACGTCGCGGGCGCAGGTGGGACCTCGTGGAGCGAGGTCGAGCGACACCGCATCGATGATCCGGTTCGCACACGCGTCGCCGGCGCGTTCGGCGGCTGGGGCATCCCGACGACCACCGCGCTGATTGGGGCGCGACGCGCAGTGCCCGACGGCACCATCATCGCCAGTGGCGGTGTCCGCAACGGCACCGACATCGCCAAGGCGCTGGCGCTCGGCGCCGACGCCGTCGGGATGGCCGGACCGCTGGTGCGCGCCGCCGCAGCCGGGGAAGGGGCGCTCGAGGAAACAGTTGCGGTGATCCTCGAGGAGTTGCGCCTCGTGATGTTCTGCGTGGGCGCCACGAACGTCGGCGCGCTCTGGACCCAGGCGCGACTCACCTGCGGTGACGGGACGGGGGTCTGATGGCACGCACGGATGGGTCGCTCGACGCCGCTGACGCGTATTGCCGCGAGCTCGTGCACCACTACGAGAACTTCACGGTCGCGTCGCGGCTGTCGCCCAGGTCGCTGCGACGGGATCTCACCCGCGTCTACGCCTTCTGCCGCTACACCGACGATCTCGGCGACGAGAGTGGTGACCGTGCAGTCGCGACGCGCCGGCTGCGGCGATGGCGCGACGAGGTGCGCGAAAGCTTCGAGCACGACGAGCGCACGCACCCCGTGCTGGTCGCGCTTGCCGACACCGTCGATCACCACGCCATCGAAGAGCAGGCGTTCCTCGATCTGATCGACGCCAACGTGCAGGACCAGCGTGTCGATCGATATGAGGACTGGGCCGAGTTGCGCGCGTATTGCGCACGGTCCGCTGCGCCGGTCGGGCGCATGGTGCTGCGGCTCTTCCACATCGACACCCCGGTCGCCGCCTCGCTCAGCGACGACGTATGCATCGGCCTTCAGCTGGCCAATTTCGCGCAGGACGTGTCGGTCGACGCACGGCTCGGCCGTACGTACCTCCTGCAGCGCGACATCCGCGAGCACGGCGTCGACGGCGCGACGCGGCTGCTCTGCGAGCGAGCGCGGGACCTCCTCGCGTCGGGTCGATCACTCGAACGCTTGGCACCGTCACGGTTGCGCGTGCAGCTCGCGCTGTACCGGCTTGGCGGTGAGGCGATTCTCGATGCCGTCGCGGCGCGCGGCTACCGGACCTCGTCGCGCCGGCCCGTGGTCGACCGCGCGGCGCGCGTGCGCATTGCGGGCTCGGCACTCTCCACCGGCCTCCGGCGTCAGCAGGCGCCAAGGCGCGCCGTCGGCGTGATCTCGCGGATAGGTGATGGTCGTGGTTGACGCCCCGCCGCTCCCTGACATGCGCGCAGCAGAACGGTTCTGCGAGGACATGGCGCGCCGCGAGGCCGCCAACTTCTACTGGGGGTTCATCGCACTGCCGCGGCAGCAACGCGTTGCGATATACGCGCTCTACGACTTCGCGCGTCAGGTGGACGACGATGCGGACCTCGCCGGGCGTAATTCGCGGCAGGCGCGCCTCGACGAGCACCGCCGCCGTCTTCATCAAGCGCGTCCCGGCGACAGCACCGATCCGGTGATGGGCGTGCTGGCGCTGGCGATGCGCCGCTACGCGATCCCTGTCGATGAGCTCGAGATGCTCATCGACGGCGTCGCCATGGATCTCACCACCACGCGCTACGCAACCTGGGACGAGTTGCGCTCGTATGCGAACCTCGTCGCATCGGTGGTCGGGCGAATGTGCGTGCGCATCTTCGGATTCCGTGATCCGATCGCGCTCGAGCGCGCGGACGAGCTCGGTGTGGCACTGCAACTGATCAACATCCTTCGTGACGTGCACGAGGATGCGGCGCGCGGCCGCATCTACCTGCCCGTCGACGAGATGGCCGCGTACGGCATCAGCGAGCGCGACATCCTCGAGCGGCGCGTGGCGCCCGGATGGCATCGCTTCATGGCGATGCAGGCAGCTCGGGCCCGCGATCTCCACGCCTCGGGCATTCGTGTCACCGAGTTCATCCCGACCCAGCCCGCGGTCTGCGTGCGGACCATGGCGGGGATTTACGCCGGCATCCTCGATCGCATCGAGGCGGCTCCCGACCTGCCGCTCCACAGCCGTGCGCGCCTCTCGAAGGCAGCGAAGCTCCGCGTCATGGCGCGTTCCTGGCTGGCGGCCGTATGAAACGTCAGCCACGTGTCGCCGTTGTCGGTGCGGGACTTGCCGGTCTCAGCGCGGCAATCGAACTGGCAAAACGCGGATGGCACGTCGACATCTACGAGCGGTCGCGACTCCTCGGTGGCAAGGCCACATCGTTCGAGGTCGAGGGCCACGAAGTCGACTGCGGACAGCACGTCGTGCTCGCGTGCTGCACGGCGACGCTCGACCTCATCGCAGAGATGGGACTGCGCGACTCCCTGTACATGCAGCCGCGTTTCGAGGTGACGGTCCTCTCGCGCAACCGGCGACCGGCGCAGTTGCGTGCGTCAGGCTTGCCTGCGCCGATGCATCTCATGACCGGCTTCGCGAGGTATCCGCACCTCACCGCTCTCGACCGTCTCCTGGTCGGACGCGCACTTGTCGCCGCTCGCACGGCTACCAATCCGAGCGGGACCATGGCCGCGTGGTTGCGCCGTCAGCGGCAGAGCACCCGGGCGCTGCGCGCGTTCTGGGAACCGTTCCTCGTTCCGGCGCTCAATGCGCCGCTGGACCGCGTCGCAGCCACGATGGGACTCTTCGTCATCCGCACCGCGTTTCTCGGCAAGCGTGATGCTGCTCGGATCGCATACCTGACGGTCCCACTCGCTCGTCTTGCCGAAGCAGCCGCCGCGCGCGCCGACGCGGTGCACATGCGCCAGGCAGTTGTGGGCGTCCATCACGACGGCACGCGCGTCACCGGCGTGAAGCTGAGCGGCGGTGCGGGAGCGGCCTGCGACGCCTGCGTGATCGCGGTCCCGCCACGCCGTCTTGCGACGATCCTCAACGACGCTCCGGCGCTCGGCGTCGGCGGCCTCGACGCATTCGAGGCCATGCCGATCGTCGACGTCCACCTCTGGTACGACCGGCCGGTACTCGAATGCGACTTCGCCGCAGTGCTTGACTCGCCGGTGCAGTGGGTCTTCGAGAAGTCACCGGGATACGTCTGCTGCAGCCTCAGCGCCGCGCAATCGCAGGTCGGTCGCCCGGAGAGCGAGCTCGTGGAGCTCTGCCGCACGGCGCTAGCGGCGGTGTTGCCCGCGGCCGGGCGTGCGAACCTGCTCCGGGGTGCGGCGACTCGTGACCCCGATGCGACGTTCATTCCCGCGCCCGGCGTGCGCCGCCCCGGGCCGACGACTGCGTTCTCCAATCTCGTGATCGCCGGCGCATGGACCGACACCGGATGGCCCGCGACGATCGAGTCCGCCGTGCTCAGTGGGCGGACCGCCGCGAACACGCTCTTCCGCAATGCCGCCGGGTGGCGGACGGCTCCGTCATTGGAGGCTGCGCATGCAGTCTGATGAATTGCGCGCCGCGGTCGGCTGGCTCCTCGAGCGTCAGGATCCCGCGGGCTGGTGGAGTGGCGAGCTCGAGACAAATGTCACGATGACGGCGGAACACATCCTGCTGTTGCGTTTTCTCGGCGCGTCGCACCAAGACATCCGCGACGGTGCGATCCGACACATCGTCGGCACGCAGCGCGACGACGGCACGTGGGCGCTGTACCATGACGGCCCCGGCGATCTCAGCACGACCATCGAGGCGTACGTCGCGTTGCGCGTGCTGGGCATCGACGCGGATGCACCGAACATGCGACGCGCGCTGCGCTTCGTCGTCGGTCAGGGCGGCCTTGCCGAAGCGCGCGTGTTCACCAAGATCTGGCTCGCGCTGTTCGGCGTCTACCCGTGGGACGGCGTGCCGAGCATGCCACCGGAATTGGTGCGTCTCCCGGCGTGGGCACCGCTCAACCTCTACGACTTCGCGTGCTGGGCGCGCGGAACGATAGCCCCACTCCTCATCGTGATCACCCACCGGCCGGTGCGCGACCTCGGCGTCAACGTCGATGAGGTGATCGCTCCCGGGACCGCACATCGGATGCACGCCGTCCCCGGATCAGGGCCGTTCATGTGGCTCGACCATGTGCTCAAACTCTACGATCGGCTGCCGCGGCAGCCGGGTCGCGCGGGGTCGCGACGCAAGCTCATCGACTGGATCACCGAGCGGCAGGAGGCCGACGGCGGATGGGGTGGCATCCAGCCACCCTGGGTGTACTCGTTGATCGCGCTCAACCTCGAGGGCATGCACCTCGATCACCCGGTGATGCGCCGCGGCCTCGAGGGGTTCGGACGGTTCGCGATCGACGACGAGGATGGATGGCGTCTGCAGGCATGCATGTCGCCGGTGTGGGACACCGCATGGGCGATGCTCGCACTGCGGGGTGCCGGCGTCGCACGCGACCACGCTGCGCTGCGAACCGCCGTAGATTGGTTGCTCGCCGAGCAGATCAGCGGCGGCGGGGACTGGCAGGTGAAGGTCCCACTCGAGGGCTGCGGCGGTTGGGCGTTCGAGTTCGACAACGACATCTACCCCGACGTCGACGACACCGCTGTCGTTGCGCTCGCGCTGCTCGAGTGCGGCGACTCGAACACCGTTGCGCGCCCGGTTGCGGAGGCGGTGCGCTGGTGCCGTGCGATGCGGTCGCGCAACGGCGCGTGGGCGGCCTTCGACAAGGACAACACGCGCGCGTTGGTGTACCGCCTTCCGTTCGCCGACTTCGGCGCGATGCTCGATCCGCCGTCGGAGGACGTCACCGCCCACGTCATCGAGCTGTTCGCGGCGGTGGGTGACCGGCCGGACCGCGCTGACATCGCGCCCGCCCTCGCGTACCTCCGCCATGAGCAGCGCCCCTGGGGCTCGTGGTACGGGCGCTGGGGCGTGAACCACATCTACGGGACCTGGTGCGTCGTGAGCGCGCTCGTCGCGCTGCGCACCGGCGATGAGATGGTTCGGAGTGCCGCGCACTGGATGCGCAGCGTGCAGAACCCCGACGGCGGATGGGGCGAGTCCTGTCACTCGTACAAGGACGAATCGTTTGCGGGTATCGGGACGAGCACCGCGTCGCAGACGGCGTGGGCGATGCTCACGCTGCAACGTGCCGGCCTCGGCGACGACCCCGCGTGCGCGCGCGGCCGCGCCTTTCTTGTGGAGCGCCAGCGCAACGGGACGTGGGACGAGCCCGAGCACACCGGCACCGGATTCCCCGGTGACTTCTACATCAACTACCACCTCTACCGGCACGTCTTTCCGACCCTCGCGCTGGCCGGCGGCGAGAACGCCGCGGCATCCGGCACGGTCGAGCGCGTGCTCGTCGCCCAGACATAAGCAACGACCAGGAGAAAGGAGCAGACCATGGCAGTGCCGCTGCGACAGGCGATCAGGGTTGGGACGTACGTGGCCAGGCAGAAGCTGCGCCGCAACGAGAAGTTCGCACTGGTCCTGCAGCTCGAGCCGCTCTACCAGTGCAACCTTGCCTGCGCCGGGTGCGGCAAGATCCAGCACGAGGACCCCATCCTGCAGCGCCGGCTGACAGTGCAGCAGTGCATCGACGCCGTCGAGGAATGCGAGGCTCCGATGGTCTCGATCGCCGGCGGGGAGCCGCTGGTGCACAGGGAGATCGACCAGATCGTAGCCGCGCTGGTGGCGCGCAAGCGCTACGTGTACCTCTGCACGAACGCACTGCTGCTCGAGAAGAAGCTGCATCTCTTCACCCCATCGCCGTACTTCTCGTTCTCGGTGCACATCGACGGTCTGCGCGAGCGGCACGATGAGTCGGTGTGCCGGACGGGCGTGTTCGACAAGGCGATCGCGGCCATCGCCGCGGCCAAGAAGCGCGGCTTCCGGGTGACCACCAACACGACGTTCTTCGACCAGGACGACGCCACCTCGATTCGCGGTGTCCTCGACTTCCTCAACGACGAGGTCGGCGTCGACAGCATGCAGATCTCACCGGGATTCGCGTACGAGAAGGCGCCGGACCAGGACCACTGGCTGAACGTCGAGCGCACGCACGCACTCTTCCGCGATGCGTTCGCGGGCGGACGTCGCAAGCAGTGGCGGCTCAACCACTCCCCCCTTTTCCTCGATTTCCTCGAGGGCAAGGTCGACTTCAGCTGCACGGCATGGGGCATCCCGAGCTACTCGGTGCTGGGCTGGCAGCGACCCTGCTACCTGATGTCCGATGGGTACGCGACGTCGTACCGGGAGCTCATCGACACCACGAAGTGGGAGCAGTACGGCCGGGGACGCGACGAGCGTTGTGGCAATTGCATGGCGCACTGCGGGTATGAGCCCACCGCGGTCGTCGCCACGTCGTCGTCGCTGCGTGAGTCGCTGCGCGCCGCAGGCGACAGCCTGCGCCCTCGCGGGACCAAGGGCGCACTGAACTGACGTGACTCCACTCGGAGCGGCGCCCGGCGAGGGTGATGTCTTCCTCACGGGCGCCTCGGGGTTCGTGGGGTCGCATGTGCTGCGCGCGCTGCTCGCTCGCGGCTACCGAGTCCGCGCGCTTCTGCGCGGCCCCGAACCGCTACCACGCGGCGTCGTGCACGTGCGCGGCGACCTCCGGACTCCCGCGGCGTTGGTGCCCGCCCTTCGCGGCTGCCGCTACATCGTGCACACGGCAGCGCTCTACTCGTTCTCTCCTCGCGACGTGACGACCATCGCCGAGGTGAACGTTGCGGGGACTCAGGGCCTGCTGGAGGCCGCGCGCATCGCCGGCATCGAGCGCTGCGTGGTCACGTCCAGCTCGTCGGCACTTGCTCCCGCGACAGCGTCGCGTCCGGTCACCGAGCGGAGCTGGGCCGAGTCACAGCCTGGCGAGGTGAGCTATCACGCGTCGAAGCTCCTCCAGGAACGTGCTGCGCTCCGCGCGACCACCCCGGTCATCACGGTGCTGCCGACAGCGCCGATCGGCCCCGGCGACCATCGGCCGACGCCGACCGGCAAGATCATCGTCGACCTGCTCCGGGGGCGGATGCCGGCCACGCTGCGGGGCGGCATGAACGTGGTCGCAGTCGAGGATGTCGCCGCTGCGCATGTCCTGGCACTCGAGCACGGGGAGCTGCGCGAGCGGTACATCCTCGGAGGCGTCAACCTCAGCCTCGCCGAGCTCTGGCGGCTCGTCGCACGGGCTGCCGGGCGTCCGGCGCGAGTGGTGCCGCTGCCCTACATGGTTGCCGCTGTCGCCGCGCATGCCGACGATCTCCGGGTGCGGGTCGTCGGCGGGAATCCCGCAGTCCCGCTGGAGGGAGTGCACATGGGACGTCTTGACATGTACTCGAGCAGCGCAAAGGCAATCCACGAGCTCGGCTACCGTCCGTCCAGCGTAAGCGCGGCGATCCATCGCGCGGTGCGCTGGTACCGAGAGCACGGGTATGCCGCCTGACGAACGCGTCCAGGCGGTCTGCGCGATGAGCATCGAGGCCTGGGGGGTGCGGCGGCGCGCCAGGGGAATCAGCATCACGCAGGTGGGCATCGGTGGTTCGGCGGCGCCCGGTGACGCCTCGATCGTCATCAGTGCCGGTCTCTGTGGTGGCTTGCTGACTGACCAGGCGCCCGGTACCGTGGTGATCGCGACGACAGTCTCGGACGAGACTGGGGCAACCCACGACTGCGACCCAACCGTGGCCGCGAGGCTGGAGCGAGCCGCCCGCTCCCTCGGATACCCGGTCGTCATCGGTTCGCTCGTCTCCACCAGTGCGCTGGTCACGGGCTCCGGACGGGGTGATTGGGCTGGTCGCGGCCACGTGGCGGTGGACATGGAGTCGGCTGCCGCAGCCGCGACCGCCCCCCGGTTCGGCACCGTCCGGGTGATCCTCGACACCCCGCGGCATGAGCTCTCGCCGGCCTGGGTGAATCCGGGGCGCGCGATCCGCAACCCCGCGAACTGGCGCGAAGCGCTGTGGCTGGCGATCCACACCCCGCGCTTTGCCCTCCGCGTCGGCGCGGTGCTAGAGGCGGCCTTCCTCCGCGATATCGACGCCGAGGTATAGCTGGACCGCTCCACGGAGCATCTGCGCCACGCCCGGCACGTCGAACTCCTGCGCCATCTCGTGCAGCGCCGCCCGCTGTGCATGGAGCGCAGCCTCGACCACCCTGCAGCCCGCCTCGGTGAGGCCGACGCGCACCATGCGCCGGTCCGGTGCGGAACGCAGCGTCCGGACGAGACCGCGGGCGTTCAACTCGTGGACCATCAACGACACCCGTGCTTCCGGGGCCTGGATGAAATCGGCGAGATCGCCCTGGACGCAGCCCTCGGTACCGGCCGCGCCGGCCTCGAGGAGCAGGTGGTACTGCAATGGGCTCAGGTCATACCCGGCAAGCGATCGATTGATCTGAATCATTGCCTGCCGGAATCCCCGACGGAACATCGCGGCAAGGCGGAGATCGTGGATGGTGGAGTCTTGAAAGAAGCCGCTGCTTCGCGTTTCGGGCTCCGAGGCCGCAACCGTCACAGCGCCGACTTTACAAGGTGCGGGATACCGATACGAAGGCCCGACCCCTGCCCGGAAGCAAAGATATATTCACGCAGGGTAAAGAACGGTGAACCCAACCCACTTTGGGTCCATTGATTGAATTGACGGTTGTCAGGATGCTCGGCCAGGGGCCACATTGAGGGGGGTTGCCAGCCAGGGGGATGGAACCCGGGGGGCGGTCCCGCCGGACGGGAGCGCAGCCCGCGATGAGCGGGCTACGTTTCCCGATTTGATCTCACACCTCGTGTCCGAGCGCCCGCAGCGCACGCACGTACTTCGGCGTGCTGTCGGGCTCACCGGCGCCCGCGTCGTGGAGCAGGGTCATGACCGCGTCGATGAGCACCGCGTCCGCGTCGTAGAGCTCCATCTCCACCTCCCGGAAGTTTTGAACCGTCCGTTCCTCGAGACGGACCGACACCAGGTCGTCGGCGACCTCCGCACATCGCGTTTCTCCCGCCATCAAGTCGACGGTGTGCCGGATCGTGACGAGGCTCGCGACCGGATGGAGCACCACATCGCCGACCGACTCACGAATCATCGCCAGTGCGTCCTCGGGTGGCTCGTCGGGTGGCCCCACGAAGTCGGTCTCCTCTCGGGAGATCGCCAAGCCGACATGGCGCGCTCCGGTCTTGAGCGTCCAGCGCCCGGTCTCTCCGGAAGCGCTCCGGTGGCGCAGGCCGAGTTGGGCGCGCAGCAGCGTGAGTTGATCGGTGTCCCAGTACGTTGCGGAAAGCTCGAGGAGACCGCGATCGACCGCGCGCGTCCCTGTCACGACGGCATCGAGGTCGGGCAGCACGAAGTCCGCGCTCACCGGGATCTTGATCTCCTGTTCTTCAGGCATTGTCCTCACTCTAGGCGCAACGTATCTGTGCACGGAATTGAGCCGGCCACCGCGACCCATACACTCCGGGGATGAGTGAGGCAGGTCGGGCTCTCGTGCTCGTCGGGGGAGCGGCACTTGTGCTGCTCATCCTGGCCGATGCGGTCGGGACACTGGTTGTCACGCGAGCTCGAGCCGCACGCTGGCGCCCCACGCGACTCTGGTACGAGTCCACCTGGCGCGTGACCCGGAGTGCAGCGGCGAATCTGCCGTCCCGCGGGGGTGACTTCGTTCTCAACGTATACCCCGCGCTCTCACTCCTGGGACTGCTCGTCCTCTGGCTCGCCGGGCTCTGTGTCGGTTGGGCATGCGTCTATTGGGGGCTCGCTGAGGCTGTCGCTGGGAGCGGCGACTGGGTCAGCCTCGCCTACTTCTCGGGGACGTCGCTGCTCGCACCGGCATTCGGACTCCTCAACGGTGAGGGTGTGCGCTTCCTATCCCTGATGGAGACGCTGAGCGGGCTCGGCACGATCGCGCTGCTCATCTCGTATCTCCCCGCACTGTACGGCGCGTACAGCCGCCGCGAGGCTCGCCTGTTGACTCTCGACGATCCGCAGGGTGGGCGGCTGACACCGTTCCGCGTGATCGCGGTGCACACCTCTGATGGAAGCCTCGAGCTCTTCAATCACCTCTGCTCCGACTGGGAGATGTGGACGGCCGAGGTGCTCGAGAGCCATACCTCCTACCCGATGCTGGCCCTCTTTCGTTCGCAGCATCCAGGTCAGTCGTGGATCACGGCGCTCGGCGTCGTGACCGACGCTGCGACGCTTGCGTGCGCCTGCATCGTCGGCGCCGAGGTGCGCGAGCCGTACTTCATGTATCGACGCGGCAGGCGCGCCCTCGGTGACATTGCTGCCGCGCTGAACATCACCGACAGACCGGCGGACATCACGGGCATCTCCAGGGAGAGCGTCGAGGCGGCATGGAACGGACTCAATAAGCTCGGGCTCGACCTTCGAGACGTGGATGAGGCGTGCCGGCGCCTCGTGGATCTGAAGGGCACATATGGCGAGCACCTCCAACAGCTCATCGATTACACGCTCGCACCGCACGGTTTCTGGGGGCACTCCGCCGAGGCGACTGTCGTCGAGGAGGTTGCGCGCGCGACTGCGGAGGCCCGAATCCGTGGGCGCCGGCGCGCGAATCGCGCTTCGCTCCCCGGCTGAACCACGCTCAGAGGTACTCCTCGAAACCGGGCCACGCGTCGATCATCTGTTGCTGCAGCGCTTCTGACAGCGGGAGGTACAAGCCCGTCGCCTCCGCCACGACGGCCCCACCCGGAAGGAGCACGCGCCCCTCGGTGTGCAGTGCGCGGCGCAGCAGTCGCGTGATCCAGCCCTCAACACGAAGCACCGTCCCTACCGGTGCGGGCTGACGGAAACGCACCTCGAGGCGCGCGGTCACCACCCAGTGCCGGTGCAGTGCCGAGCAGCGACCCATAGCATCGTCGAGCACCGCGCTCACGAGGCCGCCGTGCGCGAAACCCGGAAAGCCGACATGGTCGGTGCCCGGCATCCATGCCGTGCACACACGGTCGCCGTCGAGCTCGTACTGCAGGTGCAAGCCGGCCGGGTTGCGCAGACCGTGGACGAAGTTCCGTTGAAACGCGCTTCGGTCATTGAGCCACGAGGGGTCGATGTCGGCGCCAGTCACGACGCGACAAGTCGTTCCATGCCACCGAGATACGGACGCAGCGGCGACGGAATGACGACGGATCCGTCGCGCTGCTGGTTCGCCTCGAGCACCGCGTCGTACGTGCGTGGCACGCCGAGCGCGCTGCCGTTGAGGGTGTGCACGAAACGCGGCTTCTCCTGCGCCGACGGGCGGTAGCGGATGTTGGCGCGACGCGCCTGAAAGTCCGCGAACACCGAGCACGACGACACCTCGAGCCACTGCCGCAACCCCGGTGCCCAGACCTCGACGTCGTACTTCTTCCATTGCGCGAACCCAAGGTCGCCAGTGCACATCAGCAGCACTCGATAGTGCAACCCGAGCAGCTGCAGCACATGCTCGGCATGCGACGTGATCAGCTCGAGCTCGTCAAGCGACCGTTCCGGTGTCGTGAACCGCACCATCTCG
This sequence comes from Saccharimonadales bacterium (SeqCode), assembly GCA_035532495.1. Taxonomy (GTDB): domain Bacteria; phylum Chloroflexota; class Dormibacteria; order Aeolococcales; family Aeolococcaceae; genus Palsa-851. Next base: position 53,860 of record DATKQX010000026.1, on the reverse strand, counting down.
ACCTTCTCGAACTGATGCAGACGGATGTAGCCGCGCGTATCCTTGCCCGCCGCACCGGCCTCCCGCCGCCAGCAGGGCGTGAACGCGACGTGCGCGATCGGCAGTTGCGTAGCCTCGAGAATCTCGCCGGCATACAGGTTGGTGACCGGCACCTCAGCGGTCGGGATGAGAAAGAGCCCATCGTCGGTGTGGTAGGCCTCATCCTCGAACTTCGGCAGCTGCGCTGTGCCGGTCATCGCCTCGCGGCGCACGAGGTAGGGCGGGGCGATCTCGCTGTACCCCTGATCGCGCGCGACGTCGAGCATGAACGAGGTGAGTGCCCGCTGCAGACGCGCACCGTCGCCGCGAAGGATGGCGAACCGCGATCCGCTGATCTTCGCAGCCCGCTCGAAATCGAAGATGCCCAGCCGTTCACCGAGCTCGTAGTGCGGCAGCGCGTCGAAGTCGAATGACTGCGGCTCGCCCCAGGTACGCGCGACAACGTTGTCGTCGGGGCCGCTGCCGTCGGGCACGCTCTCATGGGGCATGTTGGGCATTTCGAGCAGGAGCGTCTGGACGCGCTCGTCGAGCTCTCCCAGCATCACCTCACCTTCCTGCACCCGCAGCTTCAGCACGCTGAGCGCGGCGCGCTGCTCCTCCGACGGTGCGCCACGCACGGTCGCCGACGCGGCTCGCTGTTCGGCGCGCGCCTGCTCGACAGCGGTGCGCAACGCGCGCGCCTCGGTGTCGAGCGCGAGGAGCGCGTCGATCGGCGCGTCCTCGCCCTTGCGGCGCGCGCCGTCGCGAATCGACTCCGGGTCATCGCGGATGCGCTGCAGTGGGAGCATCAGCTGTCTGCTCCCGTGTCGGCACCACGCTGCGGACGCATGGTGGGAAACAGCAGGACGTCGCGAATCGTCGCGGCGCCCGTGAGCAGCATCACGAGGCGATCGACACCGATACCCAGACCGCCCGCCGGCGGCATCCCGACCTCGATCGCCTCGAGAAAGTCTTCGTCGATCGGCGGTATCTGAGCGTCGCCCGCGCCGCGGAGTCGCGCCTGCTCCTCGAACCGGGCGCGCTGGTCGATCGGGTCGTTCAGCTCGCTGAACGCGTTGGCCAGCTCACGACCGGCGATGATCAGCTCGAACCGCTCGACGAAGCGCGGATCATCGCGGCGCCGGCGGGCGAGCGGACTCACCTCCGCGGGGTAGTCGAGGACGAACGTCGGCTCCCAGAGCGTGCCCTCGACGCGCTGCTCGTAGATTTCCAGCAATACCGCGCCCGCCCCGAGGTTGGGCGCGACCTCGACACCGATCCTCGCTGCCTCGGCGTGCATCTCGTCCCACGACGCGATCGCGTCGACACCGGTCTGCTCGCGCACAAGATGCACCATGGTCTCCGCGCGATACGGTGGACGGAGGTCGAGTGACTGTCCGAACACCGTGCGCAGCAACGGGTCCTCGCACGGTGCACTGCCGCCTTCATCCTCCTCGACGACTTGCGGTCCCGCCGCGTTGGCGGCCGCGGTGATCAGCGCCTCGGTGAGCTCGCGCATGTCGTCATACGTCGCGTATGCCTGATACGCCTCGAGCATCGTGAATTCCGGGTTGTGGCGCGGCGACAGTCCCTCGTTGCGAAAGACACGACCGATCTCGTAGACACGCGCGTAACCGCCGACGAGCAGGCGCTTGAGGTGCAGCTCGATGGCGATGCGCAGATAGACGTCGGTGTGCAGCGCATTCCAGTGCGTGCGAAACGGCACCGCCGCGCCGCCACCGGGAATCGGTTGCAGGATTGGCGTCTCGACCTCGAGGAAGCCTCGCTGAGCAAGGGTGGCGTGGAGTGCGCGGATCAGCCGCGAACGCGTCGCGAAGTGGCGCCGCTGCGACGCATCGCTCAGCAGGTCGAGATAACGCTTGCGGTATTTCGTCTCCTGGTCCTGGAGCCCGTGAAACTTTTCCGGCGGTGAGTGCAGCGACTTGACGAGCAGCGTGATCGCATCCACGAGCACGCTCGGCTCGCCGCGTCGCGTGCGCGTGAGCGGGCCGGTGATACCGACGATGTCGCCAAGGTCGAGCATGCCCACGAGCGCATGCGCGTCGCCGGGCCGGTCCGCGCGGAACCACATCTGCATGCGCCCGGTCTCGTCCTCGACATGCGCGAATGCGGCACCGCCGAGATCTCGCAACTGCATGACCCTGCCGGCGACAGAGACGATGGGTCGATCCGCAGCGTCGACCTCCGCGTCGGGATGATCGGTCTCGTAGGTCGCGAGTAGCCGGCGTGCCTCCTCGATGGACGCCGTCGGCGCGAAGTCGACGCCGTATGACGCGATGCCGCGTTCACGCAACGCGTCGACCTTGCGGCGCCGCTCTGCGAAGAGATCGTCGGATGGCATGGGCGCTATCTTCCCCGGCGCGACGCGCTCCGTGCGCGTGACGCGCCCCCGAAGTGCCTAGTTGATCTTGACGATCTTGATCTGGCGCGCGCCGCCGGGGCTCTGCACCTCGACCGTGTCACCGACCTTGTGACCGAGGAGCGCCTTGCCGACCGGCGACTCCATCGAGATCCGCCCGGTGGTCACGTCGACCTCAGCAGGTCCGACGATCGTGAAGGTTTGCTTGCCGAAGTCGTCCTTGACGTCGACCGTCGTGCCGACGCTGATGACCCCGCTCTCGCTGCCCTCTTCGATGATCACATGGTTGCGGACCATGTTCTCGACGACGAGGATGCGTCCCTCGAGCATGCCCTGCTCGTTCTTCGCCTCGTCGTACTCCGCATTCTCCGAGATGTCACCGAAGTCCTTGGCGTACTTGATGCGCTCGGCCACCTCGGAGCGACGTACCGTGCGCAACTCTTCCAATTCGCGCTCCAGCTTGACGAGACCGTCTTGCGTGAGCAGCACCGGCTTGTCCATGCAGTTCCCTGTAACTCAAAAGCCCGCGAAATGCCCAGTGACATTCGCTCTTTGGAGCCCGGAGTATAGGCGAGCGTCATCCAACGGGGCGTAACAAGTTGTAGTCATTCCTTGACGGAAATGACTTCCCTTCATATGATCCGTCGCGAATCCCATCGTGGATCTCATTCTTTTGCCCCCCCTCTCGGGGCGTCTCTGGTTTCCAGAGGCGCCCTTCTTTTTGTGTTGGCTATCCTTCGCCGCTGACGAACAGCGGCTGAAACCATCCCTCGGGACGCGGACCGGCCGCCAGCGCGCGATCGAGGAGGTCGTCGAGCCGCTCACGCGAGTCCATCGTCTGCACCTCGGCGCGAAGTCGTGCCGCGCCCGCGCAACCGCGAACCGTCCACGCCACGTACTTGCGGCCGATGCGCAGAGCTCTGGCCTCGCCGTGGTACCGGCAGAGCATGTCGAGGTGCCGGCGCGCGAGCGCGATCCGTCCCGGGAAGTCCAGGCCGGGCAGGGTCTCACCGGTGGCCAGGCGATGGACGGCCTGCCGGACGAACCAGAAGTTCCCGAGCATCCCCCGGGCGATGACCACACCGTCGACCATCCCCTCCTCGATGCGCTCGACCAGCGTCTCGACATCCTCGACGTCGCCGCTCCCGAACACCGGCATATCGACGGCGCCTTTCACGCGGGCGATCTCCTCCCAATCCGCCCGGCCCTCGTACTTCTGCGCGCGCGTCCGTCCATGCACGGTGACCGCCGCGACCCCGGCGTCCTGGAGTGCTCTGGCCAGCTCGGGCGCATTGATGGACGAGCGATCCCAGCCAAGGCGCATCTTCACGGTGACCGGGACATTGACGGCGTCGACCATCGCCGCGATGACACGGACTGTGGCGCTGACGTCGCGCGCGAGGGCCGCCCCGCTGCCGCGGCTCACCACCTTCGACACCGGGCAGCCGAGGTTGACGTCCACGAGGACTGCGCCGCGCTCGACACACACCTGCGCGGCGTCGGCCATCACGACCGGGTCGCAGCCGACGAGTTGGGCCGCCACCGGTGACACCGGCGCCGGGAAGTCGAGGAGGTGCAGCGCCGCCTCGGTGCTGCGCACCACAGCCTCGGCGGCGACCATCTCGGTCGACACGAGGCCGGCTCCGAAGTCACGGCAGAGCTCCCGGCAGGGTGCGTCGGTGATCCCCACCATCGGCGCGACGAGCACCGGAGACGAGAGATCGAGCCCGCCGACACGCAACGGACGAAGCGCGCTTGACGCAACTGCCATCGCCCCATGGTACGGGGGGCGCGCCGGGGTCTCAGCGATTCTGGTCGTGGATCAGGCGCAGGCCGTGCAGGGTCAGGCGCTCGTCGACGATGTGGATCGAGGGCATCAGGCTGGCGAGCGAGGCGGCGAGGCCTCCGGTGGCGATGACCTTCGGGGAGCCGCCCATCTCCTCGCGGAACCGGGCCACGAGGCCCTCGACGAGGCCGACGTAGCCGAAGACGATCCCAGATTGCATGCTCGCGATCGTGTTGCGGCCGATCGCCTCTGTCGGGGCGGTCAGCTCGACCCTGATGAGCATCGCGGCGTGGTTGACCAGCGCGTCGTGGCTCAGCTGGATCCCCGGCGCGATCGCGCCGCCGAGGTAGTCGCCGTTGGTGTCGATGGCGTCGAGCGTCGTCGCCGTTCCGAAATCGACGAGCACGGCCGGCCCGTGATAGAGGTGATGCGCCGCGATCGCGTTGGCGATCCGGTCGGCCCCCACCCGTCGTGGGTCGTCGTACTGGATGCGAATCCCGGTGCGAGTGCCCGGTCCGACGAGCATCGGTGGCTGGTGGAAGTAGGTGTGGGAAAGTTCGTCAATGCTTCGGGCGAGCGTCGGCACCACGCTGCTCACCACCACCGCGGTCACCTGCGCGGGACTGATGTCCTTGCGCTCAAGCAGCGCGACGAGCACGAGGCCGAGCTCGTCGCCGGTGAAGCGATCGTCGGTATGGATCCGGAAGTCCGCGGTGAGGTCGTCGCCGTCGAAGACGCCGACGACGATGTTGGTATTCCCGACGTCGATGGCGAGCAGCATGGCGGCGAGTGTAGGCATCATCGCCTTGTGATCGCGCTGCTCGACATCGGAGGCACCAAGATCGCGGCGGGTGCCGGCCGTGACGCGACGATCGGGGCGGTCCGCCGCGAGCCAACAGCACCCTCCGCCCCGCTCAGCCAGATCCGCAGCCTCGTCGAGACGGTGATGGGCGGCAAGCTGCCGGAGGCAATCGCCATCTCGGCTCCCGGCCCGTTCGACCGCGACCGGGGCGCCCTCCTCAACCCGCCGGGGATGCCCGCTTCGTGGTTCGGCCTCGAGCTTGCGCACCTCCTGGGGCAGCGCTTCGACTGCCCCGTCGTCGTCGAGAACGACGCCAACTGCGCGGCGGTCGCCGAGGCCCGCATCGGCGCAGGCGCCGGCAGCAGGACCGTCGCCTACTGGACGGTCTCAACCGGCATCGGCCTCGGGGTCGTCAGCGACGGCCGCCTCCTGATCGGCCGCCACGACACCGAGGGCGGCCACATGGTGCTCTGGCCGGGCTGGCTCGGCGGGCCGCCGTGCCACTGCGGCGGCATCGGGTGCCTCGAGGCGCTCGCGAGCGGGCGCGCGATCGCCGGCCGCTACGGCGTCGCCGCCGAACACCTCACCGACCCGGACGCGTGGTCCGAGGTCGGGAGATGGATCGGGCTGGCGGTCGTCAACACGACCGCGGTGCACGATCCCGACGTCGTGATCTTCGGCGGCGGCGTCTGCGCGAGCTGGCAGAAATTCGCGCCATCGCTCTTCGAGACCATGGAACGCCATCTGCGCCTCCAGCCGCGCCCGGAGGTCGTGCGAGGCAGCCTCGGCGAGGAGCGATCCCTGCTCGGAGCGCTGTTGATTGCCGAGGACACGCTCCGCGATCCATCGTCACCCGTGACCGCGCGGTAGGCTACGGCGCCGATGACCGCCGTCCATCTGGTGTGCGACAGCACCGCAGACCTCGATCCCGCGTTTCGTGCCGCCCACACGGTGCGCGTCGTGCCGCTCAAGGTCATCTTCGGCGAGGAGACGTACTCCGACGGCGTGGACATCAGCGCCGAGGCCTTCTACGCGCGTCTGGCCAGGCCGGGGCCATTCCCGCGAACGTCGCAGCCGACGCCGGCCGAATTCGAGGCCGTGTTCCAAGAGCTCGGCAGCGACGGCGGCCCGATCGTCTGCACGACCATCTCATCAGACCTGAGCGGCACCTTCGCGTCGGCGACCCAGGCGCGAGCCGCGGTCCCTGACCTCGACGTCCGCGTCGTCGACACGCGGAGCGTGGCAGTCGGTCACTACGCCGTGATCCGCGAGGCCGTGCGCGTGGTCGAGACCGGCGGCGACGCCGACGCGGTGGTCGCAGCCATCACCGCGGTGCAGAACACTGCCCGCGTCCTCTTCACCGTCGAGACCCTCGACTTCCTGCGCCGCGGTGGCCGCATCGGCGGAGCTCGCGCGCTCCTCGGGTCGATGCTCGACATCAAGCCGGTGCTCGAGATTCGCGGCGGTGCCATCGAGCCCGTGGCGCGCGTTCGGACGTATCCCAAGGCGATCGATCGAGTTGTCGAAGAGTTCTCGCGAGCCGCCACGGCCTGGGGTGGGGCGGAGTTGATCGTCGCCCACGCGGACCGGCCGAAGATCGCCGCGGCACTCGTCGAGCGGATGCGCTCCCAGGCCTCCGGGGCACCGGCATTGACCGTCGTCGGCCCCGTGATCGGCTGCCACAGCGGGCCGGGCGCCATCGGGGTGGGTTTCTACAAGCCGCTCGGCTAGAGACCCTCGGTCCGTTCCCTGGCGGTTGCAAGCCAGGCCAAGCCCATGTATCCTTGTCTTATGTCAATAGATAAATGGAGCAGCGACGCTTCGTCGCCGATCGAGTTCCGGCTCGATTCCACCTCGGGTGTCCCCACGCACCTCCAGCTGGTCCATCAGGTCGAGCACGCGATGCGGCTCGGATACCTCAAGCTCGGCGACCAGCTGCCGAAGGTCCGGGACGCGGTCGCCTCGCTGGCGATCAACCCGAACACGGTGCTCAAGGCCTACCGCGAGCTCGAGATCAAGGGCTTGGCGATCGGACGGCCCGGACAGGGCACGTTCATCCAGGCCACACTCAGCCAGGCGACGCTCCCGGAGTTCGCCCGGCTCCGCCGATCGTTGCTCGACTGGCTGGCAACCGCCGATGCCGCAGGGCTGGACCACGACGGGATCGTCGCCCTGTTCACAAGCACGCTGCACGCGTTCGACGCACAGCACGGACCTGCCCAGGACCGAGGCGTCTCAGCGAGCGAAAGCGAGGGGGTCGCGTGAACGTCATCGAATCCAGCGGCCTGGGCAAGCGTTACGGCAACAGCTGGGCGCTGCGGGACTGCAGCCTCGCGATTCCGAGCGGGCGTGTCATCGCACTGGTCGGCCCGAACGGTGCAGGCAAGAGCACGCTGCTGAACCTCGCGGTGGGCCTGGCGGATGCGACGGAGGGCAGCGTCACAGTCCTCGACGGTCGGTCGGCCGGATCGCCTGCAGCGTTGGACGGCATCGCATTCGTCGCTCAGGACACGCCGCTGTACAAGACCCTCACCGCCGGAGACATGCTCCATCTGACCCGAAACCTCAACCGGCGCTTCGACGAGGCGTACGCTCGTCGCCGCCTGGACGAGTTGGGCATCCCGCTGACACGCAAGGCCGGCACGTTGTCGGGCGGCCAGCAGGCGCAGCTCGCGTTGACCGTGGCGCTTGCGCGGCGGCCGCAACTCCTCGTGCTCGACGAGCCGATGGCGATGCTCGATCCCCTCGCCCGGCATGACTTCATGGCCACCGTGATGACAGCGATTGCCGACGACGATGTGTCGGTGGTGCTCTCCTCGCACGTACTCGCCGAGCTGGAGCGAGTCGCCGACTACCTCGTCCTGCTGTCGGGAGGGAGCGTCCAGGTTGCGGGCGAGGTCGACGAACTGCTCGCATCTCACATGGTGCTCACCGGCCCCGCCGCCGAGGCGGAACGCTACACACAACGCCTGAACGTCGTGAACGCCCGCAGCGGTGGGGCTCAGGCTCACCTCCTCGTCAGAACGAACGGGAGGACAGACGGTGTGGCACCCGGCTGGGAGGCGCATCCGGTGAGTCTGGAAGAGCTGACTCTCGCGTACATGCGCGATCCCGCGGCCGCATCGCTGCCCGGCCCACGGCGCCCCGTCGTGGCACAACCACTGGAGGCACGGCTTTGAGCGCGGTGACGAGCTTCCCGCGGGCGGGACATGACGGCAGACTGCGGCCGCTCCCCTGGCGACGGATGGCATGGGTCACCTGGCGGCAACACCGCGTGACCGTGGCCGCGGTCTTCGCGCTGCTCGGCGCTGCGAGCGCGTATCTGCTCATCTCGGGGCTTCCGATGCACACGGCCTACACCGCCGTGGCTGCCTGCCGGCCGGCGGCATCGCCTGTCTGCCAGCAGGTTGCCGGCAAGTTCCTGGGGACATATGCGCCCGGGGTCGGAATCACCGCCGGACTGCTGCAGGTGATCCCGGCACTGATCGGGGCATTCGTCGGCGCGCCCCTGCTCGCCAGGGAGTTCGAGGAAGGCACGTTCCGGTACGTCTGGACGCAGGGCTTCGGGCGGGCGCGCTGGACCGTCGCCAAGGTGACGCCGCTCGCGATCGTCGTCACTGTGGCGGCTGGCGCGTTCAGCGTTCTGTTCTCCTGGTACCTCGCGCCGATCTTCGGTGCCGGAGACGACAACGGCCCGCTGTCCCCGACCGCCTTCGACCAACTCGGGACTGCGCTCGCCGCATGGACGTTGGCGGCGTTCGCGATCGGTCTGCTGGCGGGCGTCGTCGTCCGCAGGGTCATCCCCGCTGTCTTCGCCACCCTCGCCACATGGGCAGCGCTCGCCTTCGCGACCGGGCTGTGGCTCCGCGCGCATTACGCGCCGCCGGTGGTCACGAGCAACCCGATCGTGGCCCCGGGCAACTGGATCTTGAGCCAGTCGTGGACCGCAGGCGGCAGGCCGGTCAGCCTCGACATGATCAATCAAACCCTCGGACGGGTGGACATCCGGGCGATCACTCCCGAACTGTTCCAGCCCGGCCCGGCGACCCCGGCCAACGTTGACCCCGTCCAGTACCTCATGCAGCACGGGTACCTGCAACTCACCGCCTATCAGCCGATCGGCCGGTTCTGGCCCTTTCAGTTGATCGAAGGCGGGTGGCTGCTCGTGCTCTCGGTGCTCCTCATCGCGACCGCCGTCTGGCTCGTCCGTCGCCGGGCGGCATAGGGTCGCGAGTCCGGCCCTCGCCGCTGCGAGGTCTCGTCGTGACAAATCGTCCAAACCGCCGAAGCCGGGGTAGGATTCCGGTTCAGTTGGAAGTCACAGCATGGTGATCACCGCGCTTGCGACGGGAGCCGTCGTCAATGCGCGTATCGAGATCGAAGACGACGCGGGCCGGCGCAGCCAGATCGTCCACGCCGCGGCCGCAGTGCTCGGCAGGAAGGGCTACGGCGCGACCTCGCTCAAGGACGTCGCCCGCGAGGCCGGTGTCGCCCCCGGGCTCCTGCACTATTACTTCGAATCGAAAGAGGACCTGCTCGTCGAGGTGGTCGTCGTCATGGAGCGCCAGATGATCGCCGAGTGGAAGCGGTCGGTCGCCGCCGTCGATGACCCCCTCGAGCGCCTCGTCGCCGGTCTCGACCACGCCGAGGCGCGCTGCGCCGACCAACCGGAGTTCCTGAGGCTCGTCCTCGATCTCTACACCGCGAGCCTGAGCAGCCCGGCACTTCGCCAGCGGTGCGCGCGCCTCTGCTCCCACCTCGTTGACGAGATCGAGATCGAGGTGCGCCGCGCGCTCGGCCCGCTGCCGGCGTATTCGCTCGTCGCGCCGCGGGACCTCGCCGGTGCCATCGCGGCGGCGATCGACGGCATCGCGCTCTCCAGCCTGGTCCTCGAGCAACCGGCGACCGCGCGCTTCCACGCGCTCAAGGTCCTGCTGCTCTCGCTCGTGGTGACCGCCCATGTCACCGCCGGGCAGACACCGCCCGTCGCCCGTCTCGCGGAGATGCTCAGCCGCCACTCCTGACCGCGTCCGGGAGCGGCGGGAGGAGCGCCACCGTGGCGCCGATCGGACCCGGCTCCTCGCCCTCGGCGCGTCCCCAGTAGCGTGAGAAGCGGCCGTCGTACCCGACGGCCAGACCGCCGTGGAACGAGATCGGGATGTCGTCCCAATGCGGCGTGTGCCCGTGGACCACGCGGCTCGCGCCGAAGTGGGTCAGGTAGCGCTGCAGCCGGTCGGGATCCTCAAAGCCATGACGGCCGATCGTGTAGCGCAGCGACTGGAACGCCCCCCCGCGGGTCGTCAGCCAGGCACGCACCGCCGCGTTGACGGTCTCGACGCTGTCGCCGATCTCCGCGTATCGGTCGTCGTCGGTGTGCTGGGCGAGCGTGCCGTCCTCAAGGGGGACGAGAAACGGAAGGCTCCGGAGCCACGCCTCGAGTGGAGCGTCCGATGCGACGGCGTCGAGGTCCGCCCAGTCACCCCGCCTGCTCAGCCAGAGGTCCTCGATGCTGAGCCCCTCGCGTGTGCGCCAGGCGCCGAGCTGATCGCCGCCGCGAGACCGCTCGAGCATGACCAGCAGGAACAGGTCGTGGTTGCCGAGGACGGATCGCGCGTTGCGCCGCTGCATCGCCAGGCGCGCAGCGGCCGCGCCACCTCCCGCCCCGGGCTCGCCGCCCTGAAAGAAGTCACCGAGGAACACCGTGTCGTACGCGTCCTCGGGATAGCCGGCAAGCGCCAGCCGGAGGCGCTCGACGTCACCCTGGACGTCGCCGACGATGAGGGTGGGCCGGGTCATGACCTCAGGATACGAATCGAGGACCTGGGCCGATCAGCCGCCGGCCGCAGCGCGACGGGTCCGGGCGACGAGCGTGCGAGCCCGCGTGAGCTGACGGGCGACCGATCTCGGCCCCGGGCCGCCAGGAACGTCGCGCCGCCGCAGCGCGGTCTCGGGGTCGAAGAGCCTGACCACGTTGGGGGTGAAGCGATCCGAGGCCGCCTGCCACTCCTCGGTGTCGAGGTCGGCGAGCGTGCGACCTGCGGCGAGCGTCTGCGCGACAAGGTGACCGACGATCGTGTGCGCCTCGCGGAAGGGCACGCCGTTGGCGACCAGGTGCTCGGCCACATCCGTCGCCTGGAGCGCGGGGTCGAGCGCGGCCGCCCGCATCTGATCAACGTCGAACTGCACGACTGCGATCACCTCGGTGAGCATGCGCAACGTCGAGGCCGTCGAATCGACCGCATCGAAGAGCGGCTCCTTGTCCTCCTGCATATCGCGGTTGTACGTGAGCGGGAGTCCCTTGAGCACGGTGAGGAGCGTCACCAGGTCGCCGATGACGCGACCGCTGCGGGCGCGTGCAAGCTCCGCGACGTCGGCGTTCTTCTTCTGGGGCATCAGCGACGAGCCGGTCGCATGGCTGTCGGGCAGTCTCGCAAAGCCGAATTCGGCGCTCGACCACAGCACGAGTTCCTCACCGAGTCGCGAGCAGTGCACCATCGTCAGCGCACACGCAGACGTGATCTCCACCGCGAAATCGCGGTCCGAGACTGCATCCATGCTGTTCGACGCGACCCGCGCAAAACCGAGTTCGTGCGCAACGCGATCCCGGTCGAGCGGCAGCGTTGACGCGGCGAGTGCGCCGCTCCCCAGGGGGAGCTCGTCGCAGCCGGCTCGCGCAGCGCCGAGACGGAGCGCATCGCGCGCGAACATCTCGACGTACGCAAGGAGATGATGCGCCAGGGACACGACCTGCGCGCGCTGCAGGTGCGTGTATCCCGGCATCGGCGCGCGACGATGCTCGGCAGCGCGCGCGAGGAGCGCCTCCTGCAGACCGGCCACGGCGAGCAGCAGGTCCGTGCAGGCGCGACGCGCCCACATTCGCAGATCGGTGGCGACCTGGTCGTTGCGGCTGCGTCCGGTGTGCAGCATTCCGGCGACCGGACCGGCGAGCTCGAAGAGCCGGCGCTCGACAGCCGTGTGAATGTCCTCGTCACCAGGCACAACCACGAACGCGCCGCCGGAAAGCTCCGCGGCGATCGCGCGCAACCCGGCGTCGAGCGCTCGGTGCTGCGCGCTGCTGAGCACGCCGATGCTGCGCAACATGCGCGCGTGTGCTTGTGAGCCGGCGACGTCGTCGGCGCCGAGGCGGCGGTCCACCGCGAGGCTCGACGTGTAGCTCTCGACGAGCGCCGACGTCGGCGCGCTCAGCCGCCCCGCCCAGACCTTGGTCGCGCGCGCCCCGCTCGGCGCGCGCCGGTCAGGCGTCGCCACGCCGCTGCGTGCGACGCTCGACGTGCAGCGGCGCGGTGTCCTCGAGCGCTCCCTGCACACGTGTCTGCGTGCGCAAGGGCAGGCCGAACAGCTCGATGAAGCCGCGTGCCGCCGCGTGGTCGAAGCTGTCGGTCGCCCGGTCGTACGTCGCCAGGTCACTGCGATACAGAGACTGCTGTGCGCGACGCCCGACGACTCGAGCAGCGCCACTCTCAAGACGCATCCGCACGGCGCCGGTCACATGCACCTGCGTCTCCTGGACGAAGGCGTCGAGCGCGGTGCGCAGCGCGGAGAACCAGAGACCGTCATAGACGAGCCGCGCCCACTCGTCGGCGACGATGCGCTGGAATCTCGCGACGTCGCGGGTGATGGTGAGACTCTCGAGCGCGTGGTGCGCTGCATGGAGCGTCACCGCTGCCGGCGCCTCGTAGATCTCGCGAGACTTGATACCGACGAGGCGGTTCTCGACATGGTCGATCCGCCCGATGCCTCGCGCGCCCGCGGTGCTGTTCAATGCACTGACGAGCTGGTCGCCGTGGAGCCGGCGACCATCGAGTGAGACCGGCACGCCGCGCTCGAACCCGATGTCCACGACGATGCTGGGCGCGTGTGCGGGCGGATGCGCCGTCCACTCGTACACCTCATCGGGTGGCTCCGTCCAGGGATCCTCGAGGATGCCGGTCTCGATGCTCCGGCCCCAGAGGTTGGCATCAACCGAGTACGGGGACTCCTTGGTTGCCGCGACCTCGATGCCGTGGCGCGCCGCATACTCGAGCTCGTCGGGACGTCCCATGTCCCAGTCCCGGACGGGTGCAACGACGCGCAGCTCGGGTGCAAGCGCGCCGACCGCGACGTCGAAGCGCACCTGGTCATTGCCCTTGCCGGTGCAGCCATGCGCGACGGCGATCGCCCCCTCCTCGCGCGCCACATCGACGAGCAGCTTGGCGATGAGCGGACGGGCGAGCGCGGTGGCGAGCGGATAGACGCCCTCGTACAGCGCGCCGGCGGCGAGGGTCGGATAGCAGAACGCGTCGATGAAGACCCGGCGTGCGTCCGCCACGTGTGCGCTCACCGCACCGGTGCGAAGCGCCCGCGCTGCGACGGCGTCGGCATCCTTGGACTCACCGAGGTCGGCGGTGAGCGTCACGACGTCGTAGCCCAGCTCTTCCTGGAGCCATCGGATTGCAACCGATGTGTCGAGGCCGCCGCTGTACGCAAGGACGCAGCGCTCGCGCGTGGTCACGAACCCTCCTCCGGGATCGATGTGAGCCGCCGCAGGAGGCGCTGCGCCGCAGGCCGCGATCGTGCGATGACGAGCACGGTGTCATCGCCGGCGATGGTACCCGCGAGCTCCTCGAATCTCGCGCCGTCGATCGCACCGCCGACCAGCGGCGCGCACCCCGGGGCCGTGTGCACGACGCCGAGGAGATCGACGAACTCGATCGTCAGCACGTGCTCCTGCAGGGCGTTGCGCAGGCGGTGCATGCTCTGGTCCGCGTCCACCTCGGCCACCGGCGCCATGTACCGGGGCCCCGCATCGTCATGCACACGGAGCAGTCCGAGCTCGCGGATGTCGCGGCTCACGGTTGCCTGCGTCACCGCGAAGCGGCGGCGGTGCAGTTCGGCGACAAGGTCTTCCTGGGTGCGGATCACGCTGCCGCGGACAAGCGTGAGGATCGCCCGGTGGCGCGCGGGCTTCGCGGCAACGCTCATCGTCCGCACCGCCGCCGCCGTCACGCGGTGTCCTCAGCCGGCTCGACGGCGGCGAACGCCCTGCCCAGCCGCAGCACGGCTTCGTCGACCTCGTCGCGGGTGATCACCAAAGGGGGGACGATGCGCAGCGTGCGCGCCCCGACAGCATTGATGATCAAACCCTCGTCGAGCGCCGCCGCGGCGACCCTGGGCGCCAGATCCCCGCTCAGCGCGAGGCCGAGCATGAGTCCGCGACCGCGCACTCCAGCGATGGGCGCGCCGTGCTCGCCGAGCGCGCTCAACGACTCCGCGAGATAGTCGCCCATCTCGGCAGCATGGTGGACCAGGTCCTCCTCCTCGATGGCGCGCATGACGGCGACGGCGGCGGCACACGCAAGGGGACCGCCGCCGAACGTGGAACCGTGGTCACCCGGCTCGAAGACGTCAGCGCGCGGGGCGGCGAGAATCGCCCCGATCGGGAACCCTCCGCCGAGTCCCTTGGCAACGGTCATGACGTCGGGCGCCGCCTCCTCGTGCTGGTGCGCCCACCACCGGCCCGTGCGTCCCATGCCGGTCTGCACCTCGTCGAGGATGAGCAGAACATCGCGCTCGTCACACAGACGGCGGATGGCCGCAAGCCGGCCGGGGTCGAGCGGGAGCACGCCGCTCTCGCCCTCGATCGGCTCGAGCATCACCGCGCATGTGGTGCTGTCGATGGCCGTTTCCAGCGCGCTCATGTCGTTGTACGGCACGTGCACGAAGCCACGTGGCAGTGGCTCGAAGGGCTCGCGATAGCGGCGATTCGCTGTTGCCGCAAGCGCACCGAGCGTGCGCCCATGGAACGCGCCCTGGGCGCAGATGATGACGTCGGCACCTTCGCGATGCACCTTGCCCCACTTTCGCGCCAGCTTGATGGCACCCTCGTTCGCCTCGGCGCCGCTGTTGCAGAAGAACACGCGCGACGGGAACGCCGACGCGATCAACAGCTCGGCGAGCTCCAGTTGCGGCTCCGTGTAATAGAGATTGCTGGTATGGATCAGCGTGGCTGCCTGCTCGGCGATCGCTGCCCGGAGCGCCGGATGGTTGTGGCCGAGGACGTTGACGGCGATGCCGCCGACGAGATCGAGCATCTCGCGGCCGTCGGTTGTCGTGACCCATGTGCCGTTCCCGTGCCGCAGCTCCACCGGCTGACGCTGGTATGTGTTCATCAGCGCGGCCTTGGCGCGCTCGGCAAGTGTCGCCTTCGCCGTCGTCGCGGGCGTGCTCACGGCTGCGCGGTCCGGGTGAGCATGGTTCCCACACCACGCTCGGTGAGCAGCTCGAGGAGCAATGCGTGCGGGACCCTCGCGTCGATGATGTGCGTTGCGCATCCACCGTCGGTCGCACGGAGCCCCGCCGCGACCTTGGGGATCATGCCGTCGCGGATGACGCCGGCGCTGAGCAGCTCGTGCGCTCGCGTCGCGTCGAGCTCACTGATGAGGTCACCCGCTGCGTCGCGAACACCGTCGACGTCGGTCATGAGAATGAGCTTGGTGGCATGCAGCGCGATCGCCAGTTCCGCCGCCACCGTGTCCGCATTGACGTTGTACGCCTGTCCGTCGTAGCCGAGTCCGATCGACGCCATCACGGGAATACGGCCCTGGTCGAGGATCGCGAGCAGCGGCTCGGCGTTCACCTGCGCAACGTCGCCGACGAAGCCGAGATCGGCGCCGCCGGCGTCTGCCCGTGGCTTGACGAGCAGTGTCGGACCGTCCTCTCCGGACAGCCCGATCGCCCCGGCCCCGAGCGTGTGGATGCGCGCGACGATGTCTGGACCGATCTTGCCGGTGAGGACCATCTTCGCGATCTCCATGGTCGGAGCATCGGTGACGCGAAGGCCGTTGACGAACTTCGTCTCGATCCCCATCCGCTCCTGCCACGCGCTGATCTCCGCTCCGCCACCGTGCACGATCACGGGCCGCATGCCGACGAAGCGCAACAGCACGATGTCCTCGAGCACGGCGTCGAGGTCAGCGGCAGCGCCCGCCGCGCCACCGACTTTGACGACGAGGATGTGCCCGGAGAAACGCTTGATGTACGGGAGTGCCTCGATGAGCACCTCGGCGCGCTGGATCCGTTCGTCGATGGTCTGTTCTGGCATGTGCTCGCTCTTCTCGATATCAGGTGGTGTAGTCGGCATTGATGTGAACGTATTCCGGGGAAAGGTCGCATCCCCAAGCATGACCGGATCCGTCGCCGGCACCGAGGTCGATCGCGATGTCGATGCGCGGACTCGAGAGCGCGACACGCACGAGGTTGTGGTCGACGGGCTCCGGAGCTCCGCGATCGAACACGACGACGCCACCGATCGCCACCCTGCACCGGTCGAGCGTGAATGCGGCGCCGCTGCGGCCGAGTGCCGCGACGACGCGGCCCCAGTTGGGATCGCCGCCGTGCACGGCCGTCTTCACGAGCGGACTCTGCGCGACGACACGCGCCGCGATGCGAGCCTGGCCGCTGTCGGCCGCGCCGTCGACGGCGACGCGAAAGTGTCGCGTCGCTCCCTCGGCATCCGCCACGAGTTGCTCGGCGAGTGAATCGCACACCTGCATCAGGGCGACTTCGAACGCCGCGGCGGCGCTCGAACCGTTCGTGATACTCGATCCCCCGGCGGCGCCGTTGGCAAGCAGGATGCATGTGTCGTTCGTCGAGGTGTCTCCGTCCACCGTCACGCAGTTGAACGTGCTGTCAGCGACACGGGAGAGGGCGGGCTGGAGGACTGTCGCATCCACGGGAGCGTCGGTTGTCAGGAACGCGAGCAGCGTCGCCATGTCAGGGTGGATCATGCCCGCACCTTTGGCCGTGCCGCCAATCGTGTACGTCACGCCGCCGGACGTGAACATGGCCACCGCCATCTTGGGAATCGTGTCGGTGGTCATGATCGCGCGCGCGACGTCATCGCCCGCGCCGGACGACATCGCGAGGCCCGCTGCCCGGATGCCGCGTGTCACACGCTCCATCGGCATCGGACGTCCGATGACACCGGTGCTGCACACGAGCACGTCGGACGGATCGAGATCGAGCGCATCGCCGGTGGTGGCGCACATGACCAGCGCGTCGCGGAATCCCTGCGCGCCGGTGCAGGCATTGGCATTCCCGGCGTTCACGACGACGGCGGAAATGGGAGCGCCGCGGCGGAGCGTCAATTGCGAGATCACCACCGGGGCGGCCTTGACGGTGTTGCGCGTGAACACGCCGGCCGCGACCGCCGGAGTGTCAGACCGGATCACGGCGACGTCGGTGCGGGTCTCGTTGCCGTCAAGACGGATGCCGGCGGCAGCGACGCCTGCGCGGAACCCGAGCGGCGCGCACACGCCGGAACGCGTCCGCTGCTCCACCTCGACCCTCACGGCCACAGCACGCGAGTCTCCAGCCCCGCCGTCTCATCGAACCCGAAGCGAACGTTCAACGCGTGCACAGCCTGGCCGGCGCCGCCCTTGCCGAGGTTGTCGATGGCGACGGTGATCACCGCGACCCCGTCCTGCCAGCCGACGTTGATCGCCGCGCGGTTGCTGCCCGTGACGCTCTTGGTTGGCGGCGGGGTCGAGACGAGGTCGAGAAATGGACTGGTTGCGCAGAAGGCCGCGTACATCTCTCGAAGCTCCGCGGCGCTGACTCCGGGAAGCGGTCGCAGGTACGCCGTCGCGAGGATGCCACGCGTCATCGGGATCAGATGCGGAACGAAGGTGAGCCGCACGTCGGCGCCCGCGGCATCGTGCAGCTGCTCGAGCATCTCGGACTTGTGGCGGTGTCCCTCGACGCCGTACGCGTGCACGGACTCGTTCACCTCCGAGAAGCTGTTGCCGAGCTTGGCCTCACGCCCCGCACCGCTGACGCCGCTCTTGGCGTCGACGACGACGTCACGCTCCACGAGACCGGCGCGAAGGGCGGGCACGCACGCGAGCAATGTCGCCGTGGGATAGCAACCGGGCACGGAGATGAGGTTCGCGCCGGTGAGCCGCTCGCGCTGGAGGTCGACCATCGCGTACACGGCCTCATCGAGCAGTTCAGGCGTGGGGTGCTCGACTCCGTACCAGGCCGTGTACGCCGCAGGATCGTGGAGCCGGAAATCGGCGGAGCAGTCGATGACGGTCGCACCGTGCGCGAGCCATCCCGGAGCCAGACCGGCCGCAACCGTATGCGGCAACGCGGCGACGATGACGTCGGCCGATCCGGGGTGGAGGCTGTCCCCGATGGTGAGCTCGACCGCGCTCCCGGGGACCACGTCGCTGTATCGCTTGCCCGCATTGCTCCGGGCGATGACGCCGGTCAGCTCGACATGCGGATGCGCCGCGAGGAGCGCCGTGCATTGCATGCCGATGTAGCCCGTGGAACCGACGACGACGGCGCGGAGTGGAGTTCCCTGGACCATGGCCGAGAGAGTATACGGCCTTTCTGCATAGTTATGCAGTCGCTGGCCGCTACGACCCCTGGCGCGCCGGGTTCGATCCGTCCGGGTCGAGGGAAGACCACGGAGCCTCCCGATGCTGCGACTCGATCGCCCACTGGAGCGTCTCGAGGACGTGGCGGAGATGCTCCGCCATTGCGGCGTCGCAGGCCTCCAGGTCGTGCGCCGCGATGGCGGCGACGATGGCCTCGTGCTCCTGGAACGACCGCGCGGTGCGACCGGGGCGAAGCATGGTTCGATATTGAAACCGGATGCTCTGGGATCTGAGGGTGATGAGCATCCGGGCAGCGGTCTGGTTGTCCGCGATCCTCCAGATGCGCTGGTGGAACTTCGCATTGAGCTCGGAGTAGCCGAGCGCGTCGTCCTCACGAATTCGTTCGGCCATCTCGGCCACCATCTGCCGGAGATCGGCCACATCCTGGTCGGTCGCCTGGGCGCCGGCGGTACGGGCGAGCAACCGCTCGAGCGCGTTGCGGACCTGCTCGATCTCAAGCGCTTCGCGGTCGGTGATGAGCCGCACCCGCGCGCCACGGTTCGGCTCACGCGTGATCAGGCCCTCGCGGTCGAGCATCGCCAGCGCGGCCCGGATGGCGGTCCGCCCGGCTCCGAACCGAACCGCCAGGTCGGCCTCGACAAGGCGTTCGTTCGGCTGAAACCGGCCGCTCACGATCGCCTCGCGGAGCCGGCGGCAGACCTCCGAGGTGGAATCGCCGGTAGAAACTGCCGGGTCAGTGGCGGCTAGATTGTTCGTCACTCCTGTCGCTATTATTGTCGACAATCTTGGTCAACCGTGTAGGGGGCAATCGGAGGGCACCACGATGCTTGGAAATCATCATCGGATCGGTCTCGGTCTCGTCCCCGTCATTGCCTTGGGGCTCGCCGCCTGCGGCAGCGGGAGCACCGCACCGACCAGCAGCTCGCCGCTCCTGATCGGCGTCATCGCCCCGTTCACCGGACCGGACGCAGCCCTGGGTCCCGCGTACTTCGCTGCCTGCCTGCCCGCGGCGAGGGCGATCAATAACGCCGGTGGCGTCTCGGGCCACAAGGTCAGCTGCCAGGAGTTCGACACTCGGGGCGAACCGGCCGACGCCGTTCCGGCCGCGCAGCAGATGGTGGCCAGCCACTCCAACCTCATGGCGGTGGTCGGTTGCACCTCCGACGAGGCGTCGAGTGTCGCGCCCATCCTCAATCAGGCCCACATCCCGATGTTCTGCATGACCGGGCAGTCAGAGTTCAACAAGACCAGCTTCACATATTTCCATCGCCTGGTCCCCCCCGATGAGTTCGACGCCTTCGCCATGGTCGGCAGCGCGCTCGACCACTTCAACTACAAGAAGGTCGCGCTGGTGTTCGGCAACGACATCGGCTCCCAGGCGTTCGTCGGGCCGGCGATGACCGCGCTCAAGAACCTCGGGGCAACGGTCACGATCAACCAGGCGATCGCGCTCGGCCAGTCGTCGTACCGGACCGAGGTGACGGCGATGCTCGCCACACACCCCGATGTCATCTTCACCGAGGCACTCGGTCCCACCGACGCGACGTACATGGCCGAGGTCAAGCAGTTGAACGGTTCCAGCCTCCCGTTCATGGGCACCTCCGCAACCATCGATCCAGTCTGGTTCGCCGCGGTCTCCGGGGCCATCGGGGTTCAGGACCTCGTCAGCAACTTCAGTGCCGTCGATCTCGGCGTGACGTTCAGCGGACCGGGATACGACGAGTTCAAAACCAACCTCGACGCCGTGGCATCGCAGTTCCCAGCAGCACCCAAATACGCGCAGCGCGGCGCCACGCTGCATCTCTACGACGGCATCATCCAGGCCGCGCTCGCGATGGATGAGACCAAGAGCGTCGACCCGACCGTCTACAACGCCGTCATCAAGGACGTCGGCAACGGCACGACCGGATCCGTGACGGTCAACACGTACGCGGCCGGCGTCGCCGCGATCAAGAACGGGCAGAAGGTTCGGTGGGTCGGCGCCGGCGGGCCGACCAACTACAACCAGTACAACAACTCACAGCAGGGCTACATCCTCGTCAAGTACGACGCGAGCGGAAACGAGGTCACGATTGGCACGCTGACCCAGGCGCAGACCGCGGCCATCATCGCTGCCGGCGGTGGCTGAGTCACGTAACGACTGGAGGCGGCAACGATGAGTTTGATCGTTGCCGCCTTCGGCTTCGGCCTCGTGACCATGTCGATCATCGCCATCGCGGCGGTGGGATTCACGATGCAGTTCGGCATCACGAACATGATCAACCTTGCGTATGGCCAGGTGATGATCGCGTCCGCATACGCGGCCTACGCCGTCAACAACGCGGGAGTGAGCATCTGGTTGTCGATGGTTGTCGGCGCTGTGTTCGGTGCGCTGTTCTCCTTCCTCCTCAACCGCACGATCTACGCGCCGTTTCAGCGCAAGGGGACCAACCTCATCGGGATGGTGATCATCTCGCTTGCCGTGTCACTGGTCATCGCCAACGTGCTGCTCCCGATCGTCGGGTACTACAGCGTCTCATACCATCTCGACACCGGCCCGACGCTCCACGCCGGGTCAATCGCGTTGACCGGCGTGCAGATCGCGATCATGGCGGTGGCGGTCGTCGCAATGGTGCTGATCTACGCGCTGCTGCACTTCACGCGGCTGGGGAAGGCCATGCGAGCCACCGCCGCCAATCCAACACTCGCTCGAAACTGCGGGATCCCGACCGCCCGAGTCATCGACTTCGCATGGCTCATCACAGGCGCGCTGTGCGGCGTGGCAGGTGTCGTGGCCGGCATGAATTCCGACGCCTTCTCCGTCGCGAACGGTTCCGAGTTCCTCATTCCGATCATCGCGGCGTCGGTGCTCGGCGGCGCGGGTCATCCGTATGGCGCGATGATCGGCGCGGTCATCATCGGCGAGATGACCGAGGTGAGCGCTGCACTCATCACACCCGAGTACAAGCAGGTCGCGGCGTTCGCGGCTCTGGTGCTGGTCATGGTGCTCCGGCCCCAGGGCCTGCTCGCCAAGCGCGGCACGCTCGCGGCTGCGGGATGACGTACTACCTCACGACGCTACTCGTCTACGCGGGTGTCGACGTGCTCGCGTGCCTCGCGATCAGCCTGCAATTCGGCATATCCGGCATCGTCAACTTCAGCTTCATCGTCTTCCAGGCGGCCGGGGCCTACACCGCCGCGGTGCTCTCGATGCCGCCGGACACCGCCAACGGCGGCTTCCAGACGTACGTCCTGGGGTTGAATCTGCCCTTTCCATATCCCTGGATCGGCGCCACCATCGTCGGCGCGCTGCTCGCCCCGCCGATCGGGCTGGTGGTCCTCCGCCGGCTGCGCAGCGATTACCAGGCGATCGCCATGCTCGTGCTCTCGGTGATCGCGAGCCTCGTGATCACCAATACGCCACAGTTCCTCGATGGCGCGGCCGGGATTTCGCTCGTGCCCCAACCGCTGTCGAACATCTTCAACCCCTACTCCGACGGGTATCTCTGGGTGTACTCGGCGGCCACCGTCGTCCTCGCCGCAATCATCTTCGTGATCGCGCAACGCATCATCAACTCGCCGTACGGGCGATCGCTTCGTGCGATGCGCGAGAACGAGCTGGCGGCGAGTGCGCTCGGCAAGAATTCGGTGGCGCTCAAGATGAGCATGTTCGTGGTCGGCGGCGCCATCGCCGGTCTGAGCGGCGCGATCCTGGTGGGCTTCATCACGACATGGGCACCTTCCACGTGGCTGTACCCCGAAACGCTGATCCTGTTCGCCGCGGTGATCGTCGGCGGTCGCGGCAACAACTACGGTGCGGTGCTCGGCGCACTCCTCGTCCCGGTCGGCTTCGAGGAGGCAACCCGCTACATCCCGCCGTTCGGACCCCCCGGGCTCATCCCCGCGTTTGAGTGGGTGTGCATCGGGGGGCTGATTCTCGGCTTCCTCTGGTTCCGTCCGCGCGGAGTCATTCCGGAGCGCCGGCGAGTCTTTCGCCTGGCGGCGGCGAGCCAGCCCGAGGAGGAACGCGGTGGCGGTTGACGCCGACGCCGTCGCCAGGCGCCCCGTCGCGGGGGGTGAGGCCGCGGCCGGCGCTGGGCCGCTGTTGGCGGCACGTGGCATCAGCAGGCATTTCGAGGGGATGCACGCGGTCGAGGATGTATCCATCGACGTGCAGCCCGGCCGCATCACCGGTTTGATCGGGCCCAACGGAGCGGGGAAATCCACCTTCCTCGCCCTGCTTGCGGGCACACTCCCGGCAAGCGCTGGGACGATCATCTTCGACGGCGCGGATGTGACCAGGATGCCCACGTTTCAGCGGGCGCGGCGTGGGCTCGTTCGCACCTTCCAACTCCCATCGGAGTTCGCGCAGCTCACCGTCCTCGAGAACCTCATGGCCGCCGCACCTGGCAACCGCGGCGACTCGCTGATCGGCGCGCTCCTCGGCAGGCGGTACTGGGGTGTGGACGAGGACCGGCTCGTGGTGCAGGCCCGTGTCCTGCTCGAGCGCTTCCGCATGTCCGCCAAGGAGTCGGACTATGCGAGCTCGCTGAGCGGCGGGCAGAAACGTCTGGTCGAGATCATGCGTGCGCTGATGCTTGGGCCTCGGTTGTTGCTCCTCGACGAACCGATGTCCGGCGTCCATCCGTCCGTGATCGGCGAGATCGCGGACTACTGCGAGACGCTGCGCGACGAGGGACTCACGATCCTGATCGTCGAGCACGAGCTCCATATGATCGAACGACTCTGCGACCCGGTCATCGTCATGGCCCAGGGACACGTCATCGGTCAGGGCACCATGACGTTTCTCCGCCAGCAGCGTGAAATCGTCGACGCATACCTTGTCGGGTGACGCTGTGACGACGGGCACGCAACGGCCTGAGCAACTGCTGCGCGCCGAAGGCATCACCGCGGGATATGGCGGGGTGCCCATCATCCAGAACGTCACGTTGAGCGTCGGACTCGGTGAGATCGTCGCCATCATCGGCCCGAACGGCGCGGGGAAGAGCACGCTGCTGAAATCGCTCGTCGGTATCCTGCGCGTGACTGCCGGACGCGTGATGCTTGGAACCGACGATGTCACCAACCGCCCTCCCGAGCAATTGGCGCGCCGCGGGGTCGGTTACGTCCCGCAGGTGCAGGACATTTTCGAACCGCTGACGGTTCTCGAGAATCTTGAGATGGGAGCGTATCTGCTCCCCGCGACGACGATCCGGACCCGCGTCCCCGAGGTGCTCGACGTGTTCCCGGCGTTGAAGCCGATGCTCAAGCGGCGCGCCGACAAGCTGAGCGGAGGCGAACGCAAGATGCTCGCCATCGCACGGGTGCTGATGCTGGATCCGCAGGTCCTCATCCTCGACGAGCCGACCGCCAACCTCGCGCCGCAGCTTGCGGAGAAGCTGCTGCACGAACAGGTGAAGGGCCTCGGCGCCATGGGCAAGGCCGTGCTGCTCGTCGAGCAACGCGCCCGCGCCGCTCTCGAGATAGCCGCATGGACGTGTGTCCTCGTCTCTGGCTCCACGCGCCTGGAGGGACAACCCGGCGAACTCCTCGATCGCCAGGATTTCGAGGAACTTTTTTTGGGAGCCGCGACGACGCTCACGCCGCCGCCCGGCTCGGAGGCACACACACCATGAGACTCCTGATGTTTCAGAATGGGGAGGCACGGGCACTCGGCGTCGCGCGCGATGGCGCACCGGACGAGATCATCGACGTCGCTGCGGTCGCCAACGGCTCTGCACCCCTCCCCGCCGACATCCTCGGCGTCATCGACGCGGGTGCTGACGTGCTCGAACGTCTGCGAGGGCTGGCCTCGGCCGCGCCCACCGCGGGAGCAATTCGGTCCCTCGCCGACCTGAACATCCTGGCCCCCTTCGATCCGCCGCGTGGGAATGTCCTCGCCATCGGCCGCAACTATCAGAAGCATGCCGAGGAAGGCGCGCGCGCCCTCAACACCGAGGTCGGACCACCCACCATCTTCACCAAGGCGATCACCACGATCACCGGCCCGTACGCCAATATCAGCGTCGACCCGTCGGTGAGCGTGAAGATCGACTGGGAGGTCGAGCTCGGCGTGGTCATCGGCCGGCGTGGAGCGAATATCAAACGCGCCGATGCCCTCGCTCATGTGTTCGGATACACCGTGGTCAACGACGTGACCGCCCGGGACATCCAGAACGGGTGGGGTGGTCAATGGTTCAAGGGCAAGAGCCTCGATGGGTCGTGTCCGGTGGGGCCGTGGGTGCTGACCAAAGACGAGGTCGCCGATGTTCAGGATCTGCATCTCCAGCTGCGGATCAACGGCGAGGTCAAGCAGGACGCGAGCAGCCGGGACATGATCTACCCCGTCGACGCGATCATCGAGTGGTTGTCGGTGGGCATGACGCTGCTTCCGGGGATGCTCATCGCCACCGGCACGCCCGAGGGCGTCGGCTTCGCGCGAACCCCACCGGAATTCCTGCAACCGGGTGATGTCATGGAGTCCGAGATCGACGGGGTGGGGCTGCTCCGCAACGTGGTGGTGGCGTCGCCGGCGTAGCGCAGGGCGTGGTCCATCTCGACACCGGGCGATTGTTGCTGGTCGCGGCGGCGGCGCTGCTCGCCGGCGCCGTGAACGCGGTCGCCGGCGGCGGGACGCTCCTGTCGTTCCCGGCACTGCTCCTGCTCGGGTTTCCGGCCCTGACGGCGAACGTCAGCAATACCCTCGGACTCCTCCCGGGCTTCGCCGGCGGCAGCATCGCGTACCGCGCAGAACTGTCGGTGCAACGCCGGCGAGTGCTGTTTCTGGGACCCATCAGTGTCGCCGGAGCGGTGGTGGGCGCGATTCTCCTCACGCGCACCTCGAATCATGTGTTCACCGCGATCGTCCCGTGGCTCATCCTGCTCGCCTGCGCCCTCCTGCTGCTCCAGCCCGTGGTGACGGCCCGGGTGCGCGCCCGACGACCGCAGCGCGACCAGCACCGGTCGCCGCTGCTCGCGATGGCTCAATTCTTCGGCGGTATCTACGGCGCCTTTTTCGGCGCCGGTCTTGGCGTGATGATGCTCGCCGTGCTCGGACTCTTCATCCGCGACGATCTGCAGCGGCTCAACGCGCTCAAGGGCATGATGGCCCTGATCATCAATGTCGTCGCGGCGATCTACTTCGCGTTGTTCGGCCCCGTGTCGTGGACCGCGGTCCTGGTCATGCTTCCCACGAGCGCGGTCGGCGGGTTCGCGGGCGTGGCGCTGGCGCGACGCATGCATCCAACGGTGCTACGCACCATCGTCGTCGCCTTTGGCGTCGCGTTCGCGCTGTACCAACTGCTCTAGCGCCTGCGCAGTGCCGGCACCGTCGTCGGATCGACGGCGGTGCGCAAGTTCGCTCCGCGTGACTGTTGATGTCGAGGGTTTCCGCAATCCTTTGACGCCGAGGCTGCGCTGCCGCGCACGCTCCATGTTCACGGCGGCGCCGACGAGCGCGAGGTGCGTGAATGCCTGCGGATAGTTGCCGAGCAGCCGGCCGCTGCGCACGTCCACCTCTTCGGAGAAGAGGCCGAGTGGCGACCCGAAGTTGAGCAGGCGCTCGAATCGACGTTCTGCCTCCTCGAGCTCTCCTGTGTGCGCGAGCGCATCGACAAGCCAGAACGAGGTCATGAAGAACGCGCCCTCCGCACCGCGAAGGCCGTCCTCGCTCTCATCCATCCGGTAGCGGTTGACGAGCACACCCTCGCCGAGATGCTGCGCGATCGCGCGCACCGTTGAATGAATGCGTGGATCGCGATCTGCAACGAAGCGCACCTGACTGACGCGCAGCACCGCGGCATCGAGCGCGTCACTGTCGAATTCCTGAGTGAAGGCGCGGCGGTGCTTCGAGTACCCCCGCGATGTGATGGCGCGGTGGATGACGATGCGCGCCCGACGCCACGCGACCCTGTCATACGGAAGGTTGTAGCGGTCCGCGATGCGAATCCCGCGGTCAACAGCGACCCAGCACATCAGCTTGCTGTACGTGTACTGCTTGCGCTCGCTACGCACTTCCCAGATCGATGAGTCCGGTTCCATCCATCGCCTGATCGCCAGCTCAACGATGTTGCTGAGCTCCCCCCAGAGGTTCTCGCTGATGACACCGCCGAACCGCGCGAACACGTACGCGCTGTCGAGCAGCTCGCCGTACACGTCGAGCTGCAGCTGGTTCACCGCGGCATTGCCGATGCGCACCGGCGTGGAACCTCGATATCCCTCGAGATGGTCGAGCCTGTGTTCCGTCGCGTGCGAGTGACCGTCGAGGTCGAACAGGTTGGGAATGTCGTCGACCTTGCGATCGGCCAGATGACGGTGCGTCAGCCAGTCGAAGTAGGCCGTGGCTTCGTCGGTGAGCCCGAGTTGGAAGAACGCGTAGAGGGTGAACGCGGCGTCGCGCAGCCACGTGTATCGGTAATCCCAGTTGCGCTCGCCGCCGATGTCCTCCGGCAGGCTCGTCGTCGGCGCGGCGACGATCGCGCCGGTGGGCGCATAGGTCATGAGCTTCAGTGCAAGCGCCGACCGCCAGACGTGCACCTGATACGGGCCGTGATACTCGACCTGACCAACCCAGCGCCACCAGTATCGCTGGCTCTCACGCAGCATGCTGCGGGCACGCTCGACACTCCAGGGCCGCGCCCCGCATCGCCCGGCGCGGCCGGTGTGCAACGCGAAGGCGACGGCTTCGGTGGCACGAAGCTGGAAGGTGTCGTCGGCTCCGTCAAGCTCGATCGTCGAGCTCAGGCAGAGGTGCAGGCGATCGGTGTCCGCATGCAGCTGCCCATCGTCCAGGGTCATCGAGAGCTGTGCTCGAGCGTAGTCCGGCGCCGGATTGAAGACCTGATGCATCGTCATCTCGCCTGCCAGGCACTCCACCAGGCGGACAACGCGGGCGTGGTTGTGTGGCTTGGCGTGCTGGACGACGCTGCGCGCATCGACCGGCATGAAATCCGTGACCACGACAACTCCGGAGCCGGTGGCGAACACGGTATCCAGGAGGTTGGTCCGATCGCGGTATCGCTGGTGGACCTGGTGCCGCTCATCGGGATGGAGTTGCCAGCTCCCACCCTTGTCCGCGTCGAGGATCCGGCCGAAGATGGACGGGTCGTCGAATCGCGGCAAGCAGAGCCAGTCGATGCTGCCGTCGACACCGACCAGGGCTGCCGAGCGGCAATCGCCGATCAGGCCGTAGGAGCCGATCGGCAGATACCCGTCAATGCGGTCATCGGCGGCGCTGACCCAGGGTGCCCCATGGGGCATCGCGCCGTCGGCCGATGCCGGTCTAGTAGGAGTCCTCGGGACGCGCGTCGTCGTCGTCGTCCTCCTCGGCGTCGGCTACGGGCTTGGCGTCGTCGCCCTCCGAGTCGAACGTGCTCATGCCCAGATCGCCGAGGTCGTCGTCAGCCCTCGCCGGCGCCGGACTGCCGAAGCCGTCGTCCGTGTCGTCATCGTCAAGGGGGGTCGAGTCGATCTCCCTCGACGCGAGCAGCGAATCCTTTGCGTACGGCCGGAACTCCTCGCGGCGGCCCCCCTTGGCGAGCGGGAAGGACGACTTCCTGGCGTTCTCAGCGGCCTGGTAGGTCTCGCGAAGGATGATCTCCACCCGCTCGTCCTCGAGGCGGGCGACAGCCGCCGAGTAGCGGTTCCCCGTCTCCATGAGCGGGACGAGCCGTCGCGCGATCTTGGTGTCGACCTCGCCGAGCGATACGCCCCGTGAGGTCTGGGCGCGGAGGGTGGATCCCTCGCGGTACAGCTCGACGACGTCGCCCGGGGCGATCGAGACGGTGGCCGACTTCGACGGAGCGCTCAACACCGTGATGGCGCTCTTGCCGGGCTCCTCGGTGAACAGCTCGACGTCGAAAGGGGCGGCCGATCCGGCCACCATGTTCTTGCTCTCGAGCATGACCGTGAGCTTGCGGACGTTCTTCTGCGCGATGAGATTGAGCGGATTGATGCGCAGCGAGCCCGAGTACGCGGCGAGTGCCTCCTCGCGCTGGCCGAGTTCAGTCAGCGCCTTGCCGATCCGGTTGAGGGCCTCCTCGTCTTCGCCGTGGCGCTCGACAAGTGCTTGGTTCACGGCAAGCGCGTCGGCCCACCGGCTCTCGAGCGCGAGTTGGATGGCCTCTTCGACGAACAGGCCGCGAGGCTTCACACGTTCTTCAGACACCAGGCTCCAGTCCGGATTTCCGGATCAATGACCGCTGCGAGTGCGCTTGCTCCCGCCCTGCGGCAGAGAGAGGCAATCGGGTTCGCTATGATACCTGCTCAGTGAGGCGCGTCTGTTCTCTTTGCGACATCTCGACACCGCCCCAGCAATGACGCGGGTCATTTCGGTCGCGAATCAGAAGGGTGGAGTCGGCAAGACGACGACCGCTGTCAACCTCGCAGCGGCGCTCGCCGAGGCCGGGTCCAAGGTCCTCGCGGTGGATCTTGATCCGCAGGGCCATCTCACGATCAACATGGGCTGCCGCAGGCCGGACGAGTTGGAGAAGACGATCTACGACGTCCTCACCGACCATCGGGTCAACGTGTCCGATGTGCTGCTGCGCTCGGAGGGCATGGGCCTCGATTTCATTCCGGCCAACATCGACCTCAGCGGTGCGGAATTGCAGCTCGTGACGGAATTCGGCCGTGAGTCGATTCTTCGCGAGAAGCTCGAGCCGATCGACGGACGCTACGACTACGTCGTCATCGACTGCCCACCATCGCTCGGGCTGCTGTGCATCAACGCGCTCGTCGCGTCGACGGACGTGATCATCCCGCTGCAGTGCGAATACTTCGGCATGAAGGGGATGCAACAGCTGCAGCGCACCATCGATCGCGTGCGCGCGAAGCTCAACAGCCATCTCCGCGTCGCCGGCATCCTGCCGACCCTCTACAAGTCGCGGACGCTGCACAGTCAGGAGGTCCTCGACCTCGTCAAGAGCGCGTATCCCGATCTGGTCTTCCCCATCACCATTGACTCGTCGATCCGGTTCGCGGAGACACCGCTCGCGGGGCAGTCGATCCTCGAGTACGCACCGAACTCGCCTGGGGCACGCTCCTACCGGGCCCTCGCCAAGGCGGTCATCGCGCAGGACAGCGATGCCACCGTCGAGATTTCCGGTAGCGCGGAGCGTCCGCGCGAGCGGGTGCGCGCGGCACGGGGGTGATGCGCGGATTCCGCCGCGCGCAGCTGCGCGGCAGCGACGAACTGTTCCGAACCGAGGAACCTGAACAGCTCGACGCCCCGCTGTCGCCTGCGATGAATGATGAGCCGGTGCACCCGGTTCCGTCCGCCCCGGCTCCGCACATGCGCTCGGTCCGTCTCACCGACAACGAGCTGCGCATCCTCTCGGAGGCCGTGCAGCATCTGAAGTTTCCAAGCAAGGCGATGCAGCGACCGTCCGTCGACGATTTCGAGACGCTGGAGGTGCTCCGCCAGAAGTTGCTCGACGCCCTGTGATCGCCATGGGGCCTCGCGGCTAGCGGCAGACCGGGATGGTCATCGG
This sequence comes from Saccharimonadales bacterium (SeqCode), assembly GCA_035532495.1. Taxonomy (GTDB): domain Bacteria; phylum Chloroflexota; class Dormibacteria; order Aeolococcales; family Aeolococcaceae; genus Palsa-851. Next base: position 24,003 of record DATKQX010000026.1, on the reverse strand, counting down.
CACGCTGACGGTCACCCTGCAGGTGCCGGACAGCGAATCGCTCAAGGACAAGCGTCAGGTCGTGCGCTCGCTGACATCGCGTCTGCGCAATACGTTCAACGTCGCTGTCGCCGAGGTCGGCGACCAGGACCTCTGGCAGTCCGCGGTGATCGGCGTGGCGTGCGTCAGCTCCGACACCCGTCATGCGGACGAGATGTGCCAGAAGGTGCTGCGCTTCGTCGACGACCACGGCGAGGCGCTCGTCCTCGGCTCGCATTTCGAGCTGATTCATCTCTGACGGCATGGCGTTGACGGAGTCCGGCGCCTTGACGTCGGAGCTGATCGAGGCATACGAGGCAACGCTGCCGTTCGCGCTCGATGATTTCCAGCGCGAGGCGATCATCAAGCTCGAACGCTCGCGCGGCGTCCTCGTGAGCGCGCCGACGTCCAGCGGCAAGACTGTGGTCGCGGACTACGTGATCTGGCGGCGCCTCAAGGCGCCGGCGCGGTTGCGCAGGCCGATCACCGACGCTGCCGATGTCGTCTACACCACGCCGCTGAAAGCGTTGAGCAATCAGAAGTTTCACGACCTCCGTGACCGTTTTGGTGAACGCAACATCGGGCTCGTCACCGGCGAGCACACCGTCAACGACGGCGCTCCGGTGTTGGTGATGACCACGGAGATCCTGCGCAACGTGCTGTACGACGAGCCCGCGCGCGTCGATCGCGTCGGCGATGTCGTGCTCGACGAGATCCATTACATCGACGACTACCCACGCGGCACGGTCTGGGAGGAGTTGATCATCGAGGCGCCCGCCCATATCCGGTTGATCGGCCTTTCCGCGACGATCAGCAACGTCGGCGAGGTGGCGACCTGGATGTCCGGGTTGCGCGGCACCATCGAGACGGTGACGCGTACCGAACGCCCCGTCGCGCTCGAGATGTGGCTCGCCATCGACAACGCGCTCCACCCACTCTTCGACAAAGCCGGTAATGCCGCGCGCGGGACGCTCGAGCTGGCGCAGGCGGATGCCGTGCAGCAGCCTCGATTTCGCGAGGCGCGGCGCGCGCCGGACAACGATCTGCTCCAGGTGATCGAGGTCTTGCGCAGTCGCGCGATGCTCCCCGCGATCTACTTCATCTTCTCGCGCCGGGGATGCCGCGAGGCGCTCCAACGCTGCGGTGTGCACGCGATCGACCTCACCAACGACGAGGAGAAAGAGCGCATCGATGCGGCGCTCACCGAGCAGCTTGCAGTGCTGACCGATGACGACGAACGGCGCTGCGTCCTCCTCGAGCTGGACAGACGCCTGCTCCGCCGCGGACTCGCGATGCACCACGCAGGGCTGCTCCCCTACGCGAAGGAGATCGTCGAAAAGCTGTTTCAGCAAGGCCTGATCAAGGTCGTCTTCGCCACGGAGACGCTGTCGCTGGGGCTCAACATGCCGGCCCGCTCCTGCGTCATCTCGACCTTCACGAAGTTCGACGGGGTGAGCTTCGCGGCGCTGACGAGCGGTGAGCTGACGCAGCTCATGGGCCGGGCCGGACGGCGCGGCATCGACACCGTCGGACACGGCGTCATCCTCAAGGAGAGCGATGTCGATCTCCGCGATATCTACGACGCGGCGATCTCGGGCGAGTTCGCCGTGGACTCCAAGTTCTCACCGACGTACACGATGGTCCTCAACCTGCTGCGAACACGGTCCGCGGAGGCGGCCGAGCTGCTCCTCGACAGCTCCTTCGGACAGTACCAGGCGATCGAGCGCACCGCGCGCTGGGACCATCGCCGTGCCAACCTCGAATCCGAGCTCGCCGACCTGCGCCTGCGACGCTTCCAGCACCCACGCGTCCCCTGCACGGAGCGGACGCTGACGTCGTTTCTCAGCGCGGGGACGCAGCTCGGGGAGACGCAGCTCGAGTTGCGCCGCGCGCGGCGCGGGCACTGGACCGACGCGCGCCGCGGGCGTTACGGCAAGGCCGGCGCCGATCCGGGCCAGAAATACGAGGCGCTCCGGCGCACGGCGCGGTCGCTGCAGGAACGGCTCAACGATTCGCCCTGCCACCACTGCCCATATCTCGGTGATCACCGCAACCATCGCTACCGGATCGCCGACATCGAGACGACGCTCGCAGGCGCCGAGGAGGAGCTCGAACGCGCCCAGCACCGTTTCCGTCGCGAATTCCAGGCGCACCGCGCGGTCCTGCGCGCCGCGGGTTTTCTCGACGGCGACGTGCCCACCGACCTCGGGCGCCTCGCCGGTTCCCTCTACGGTGAGAGCTCGCTCCTCGTTGCCGACGCGGTCGCATCGGGCGTGCTTGCCGGCCTGAAACCCGAGGAGCTCGCGGCGACCCTGGTCAGCCTCGTCAGCGAGGACCGCGGGCGTGAGCGACCGCAGCCCTCACGCCGCCACTTCCCGACGCCGCGCATCGAGGAGCGGCACCGCCGGCTGCGCACGGCCATGCGCCGGTTCACCGAGCTGGAGCGGGAGCACGGGCTCGAGACCATGCCGCCACTCTCGCTCGAACAGATCCGTCCGGCCTACGAGTGGGCGTCGGGCGTGCCGCTCGCGGACATCGAGCCGCCGCCGGGCGCGGACACCGGCGATGTGGTCAAGGCGGTGAAGAGCCTCTACTCGCTGCTGCGCCAGATGGAGCAGGCGCTGCGGGGTCATGAGCTGCATCCGGTGGTCGCACTCACGCGTGCGCGTGTCGAGCGAGATCTGATCCGCCGGGTCTGAGCCGGCGTGTCGTTGGGGCCGCGGCCCCAATGGAACGGGGCGGCCACCGGGTCACGACTCTCACACTCCTTGACAGCCCCACGCGGGAAGCGTGCTAGGATTCCCGCCAATGTTGAGCCCACGAGTCGTGCTCGTACCCATGATCATGCGCCGCGGAGGTTTCCGAACGTAACGGCGCACGCGCCCACGTTGCGGAAGCCTCCCGGGTCACAAGACCGGGAGGTTTTTTTATGTCCACAATCAGTCTGCTCGAACGCTACGGACGTGCTCCGGCACCGGCGCACGTCGAGTGTCTTGTATGTCGCGCGTGCGGTCACGAGACGCCGGTCGAGGCAACGAACATCTGTGATCGATGCTTCGGACCGCTCGAGGTTCGCTACGACTACGCAGAGGTGGCACGACGTGTGTCGCGAGAGTCCATCGACGCGGGTCCACCGAGCATCTGGCGGTACCGCGACCTGCTCCCGGTCGACGTTGGGGTATCCGAGCCGATCACGCTCGGTGAGGGATTCACGCCGCTGATCCATGCGCGCAACCTCGGCGCCGAGCTGGGACTCCGCAACCTGTACCTGAAGAACGACACGCAGAATCCCACCGGGTCGTTCAAGGATCGCGTCGTGAGCGTCGCCGCAACCTGGGCGCGGGAGCACGGCCTCACGACGATCGCATGTGCGAGCACCGGCAACCTGGCGAACTCGGTCGCCGCGTACGCAGCGCACGCGGGCATGCGCGCCGTCGTCGTCGTCCCGAGCGACCTCGAGCCGGCGAAGATGATCGGCACGTCGATCTTCCGGCCCACGCTCATCGCGGTCGACGGCAGCTACGACGATGTGAACCGCCTCTGCACCGAGCTCGCCGACTGTGTGGACTGGGGGTTCTGCAATCTCAATCTCCGCGCGTACTACAGTGAGGGCAGCAAGACGCTCACCTTCGAAACTGCGGAACAGCTCGGGTGGCGGCTTCCCGACGAAATCATCGTCCCGGTCGCGTCCGGATGCCAGTTCGTCAAACACCGGAAGGCCGCCGGCGAGCTCATCGACCTCGGCCTCGTGGACCGAGGTTCGCGGGTCCCGAAGCTGACCGGCGCGCAGGCGGCGGGATGCTCGCCGGTCGCCACTGCGTTCAACGCGGGTGACGACACTGTGGTCCCGGTGCGGCCGAATACGATCGCCCGCTCGATCGCGATCGGCAACCCGTCCGACGGCGCCGAGGTCGTGCGCATCGCACGCGACACCGGCGGCGTTGTGGCCAGCGCCACCGAAGATGAGCTCGTCGAGGGAATCGAGCTGCTCGCCGCGACCGAGGGCATCTTCGCCGAGACGGCGGGCGGGGTCACGGTGGCGGTGCTTCGCAACCTTGCTCGCGCCGGGCGGTGGCACGGGGACGAGACGGTTGTCGCCTACATCACGGGCGCCGGGCTCAAGACGGCTGACTGTGTTGCGCCGAGAGCCGAGACCCCGATCCCGGTGCAGGCATCCCTTCGAGCGGTGCGGGAGCGTTATGCCGGCCTGATCTGAGCGGCCGCCGCAGCTTCGGTTTCCCCTGCCTGCTGCCGTGGCATAGTGAAGGCGATGTATCACCAGATTGCCCGCAACAAGCGCAAGAGCGTGATCGTGATCGTGAGCTTCTTCATCGTCTGGGCAGCGATCGGCTACGTGATCGGCTTCATCGCCTCAGGCGTCAGCGGCGGTGTCGCGGGCATCATCATCGCGGCGATCCTGGCGCTCCTCGTGGTGCTCTGGTCGCTGACGGCCGGACAGGCAACCGTCCTCGCCGTCTCGGGTGCGCAACCGGTCACCCAGCAACAGGCACCGGTCCTGTACGACGTCGTCTCCACGCTCGCGATCGGCGCGGGACTACCGATGCCGAAGGTCTACATCATCAATGACCCTTCGCCAAACGCCTTCGCGACGGGGACCAGTCCGACCAAGGCGGCCATCACGTGCACGACTGGACTGCTCGCGATCATGAATCGCGAGGAGCTCGAGGGCGTTATCGGGCACGAGATGAGCCACATCCGCAACTACGACGTGCGCCTGGTGCTGATCGTCGCCACGTCGGTCGCGCTCATCGGACTCGTCGCGAGTCTCCTGTGGCGCTCGCTGTTCTTCACGCGCGGCGGCAACAATCGCGACGGCGGCTACCTGATCATCATTCTCATCGCAGCCGCAGCACTGCTCTCCGTGGTTGCCGTGATCGTCGGTCCGCTGATGCAGCTCGCACTGTCACGCTCGCGCGAGTCGCTCGCCGATGCGAGCAGCGTCGAACTCACGCGCAACCCCGCGGGACTCCTCCATGCGTTGCAGAAGCTGCAGCAGAACGAGAAGCCCTTCGCGAAGATGACCCACGCCACGGCGGCGATGTGCATCGACGATCCGCTGCAGCACCACGGCGGGTTCACGCATCACCTCTTCGACACGCATCCCCCCATCGAGGAGCGCATCGCAACGCTGCAGGCAATGCTGCAGGTCAAGGAGACCTAGACAGCCTTACGCCGGCGGCCCCGCGCTGAGCGTGACGCTCGCCGAGTGCGATGCGCCTGCGTCGTCGAGCCAGGTCACCGCGACGCTGTCACCCGGACGCCGGTCCTGCATGACCTGGTAGAAGTCGGCTACAGACGGGACCGCGAGGCCGGCCACCTCGGTGATCACATCCCCGGGCACGATCCCCGCGGACGCCGCGGCGTCCCTCGGCGTTGTGCTCACGACGACCGCCCCAATGACACCGCCTCTCGTGGTCACCTCGACTCCGAGCACGCCACGATGGCCGGATTCGAAGTACGGCGACACCGTACCCGCGCGGATCTCCTGCGCGATGGTCATCGCGCGCGTGATGGGGATGGCGCATCCCCACGATGCCGACGCTCCTGTGGCAGTGGTCAACGATCCGGCGGTGTCCATGCCGATGACCCGGTCCTGCGCATTGAGCAACGGGCCACCGGAGTCGCCCGGTTGAATGGGCGCGTTGAAGCAGATGACGCCGTCGAGCGTCTCGACGATCGTGGCTCCCTCGTCCTGTACCTGTATCGTCTCGTCAAGCGACGTCACCGTTCCCTTCGCGACGACCGGTGGTCCGTTGCGTCCCAGCGCGTTCCCCTTACCGGTCACCTGATCGCCGACGGCCAGTGAGCCCGACAAGTCGAACGCCGTCGTCGGTAGCCCTGACGCCCCCTCGAGTTGCATCACCGCCACATCCTGGGTGGGATCGACACCGATGACGGATGCTTTGTAGATCGGTCCTCTGCCGGCGAGTTGTGCCGTCAGCGATGTGGTGTTTGCGACCACGTGGTTGTTGGTCAGCACGATGCCACTCGACGTCAGCAGCATGCCGGTGCCGGCAATCGTTCCCCCCGGGATATCGCCGTTGATGTTGACGATGCCTGCGTCGCCGGCAATGCGCCCAGCCGTCGCAGCCGGTGGTGCGTCGTGCTGTGTCCCGCTCACGAGCAACCATCCGACTGCGGCGATCGGGATCACCGCGGCGGCAGCCGCAAGTGCGATCGCGTACGTGCGACTCCGGCTCGGCGGGGGCGGCGGAGGTGCGGGCGGCGGTGCCAGCCACGGTGGTGGCGGCAGTGGCGGAGGCGGCGCGACGGTCGGTGTGGTCACCTCAGGAGGGCGGGACGAAGACGGGAGAGGGCACGGCGACTCCGGTCGCATCCGGTGCCACACTGAGTCTGGCGCTCATCTTCCACAACGACACGTTGACCACGAACAGCTTCTGCTCACTGGTATCCAGGACGTACGCGCGGGTGCCGTCGGGCGACAGCGCCACCTGACCGGGACGGGTGCCGACAGCAAGTGACTTGGCTGTGGCGAGCGTCGCCGGGTCAATCCAGAGCAGCGCGGCTCCGGAGTTGTCCACGGCGAGGATGGTGTGTGCGTCCGTGGTCTCGACGACGTCGACCAGGTTGCCGGTCTCAGGCATGCTCCTGGCGACCTTGTCCGTGATGGTGTCGATGTTCTCGAGCGCGTTGTCGCAGACCACGAGCAGCTTCGTCCCCTGCTGCGGCATGACGAGATCGCGAATCCCCGCCACCGGAATGACGGCTCTCAGCGTGTTGTCGGGCAACTTGAACGCGAGCACCGCGGACGAGTCCGCGCACGCGACGAACAGCTGACTCTCATCCGGCGTCACCGCCAGGTCACTCGGTCCGCACGGGAGCGTGAACCTGCCGGCAACGCGCCAGTTGACGATGTCGATCACGGTGATGGTGCGCGCGTGATAGCTCGCCACATACGCGAGCGCGCCGGACGGCGACACCGCCATCGGGCCCGGCGCGGGACCGACGCTCAGCGGCGCACCGGGCTTCGAGGTGGAGGTCTTGATCTCGGTGAGCATTCCCGCACGCACACCGTCGCCGTAGCTGAGCACCAGCAGCGAACCCCCGTCCGGAGTCAACCTCAGCTCATTCGGCGCCCGACCGACGGGGATGGCGGGACCGGCGGTCTGTCCGGCGACGTTGAGCCGCTGCACCGTGTCGTTGAGCGAGTTGGCAACCCAACTTGACTCGGAGCCGGTGCCGAGCAGCACGTTCGGGTCATTCCCAACCGGTATCGCACGTCCGAGCGGACCCACGGTGCCACCGACGAACCTGATGCTGCCGTTCGAGCTCGGGAACAGCACCCACGCGACACCGGGCTTCGCAGGCAATGCAAGAGCACCCGGGACGTTCGTCAATGAGACGGGAGCGCCCACCGTGGCGGTGAGCAGGTCAATGGGAACCAGGGTGTGCGCGAGCGCGCACGCAACCCATGCGGTCGTTCCGGCAGCATCGATGTCGACGGCTGTCGGCGCCGTGCCGACCGCGACCGTCGCGACGACCGCGCGCCTGACGAGGTCGACGATCGTGACCGTGTTGTCGTTCTGGTTCGTGAACACCGCGGTCTCACCGTTTCGCGTCATCGCGTTCGCCGACGGCGCGACACCGAGCGTGATCGGGGTCCCCGGCTTCCGCGTCGCCACATCGAGCGGAATGAGCACACCGGGCTTTCCGTTGCTTCCCTGCTCGACGACCCATGCCGTGTTTCCGTCCTTGCTGTAGAAGGCCGCAGCCACCGGGTTCGCCCCCATCGCGACCTGCGAGCCCTTGCCGCTCGAAGGGTCGTAGAAGGAGACGACGCCCGGTTGACCGTTGGACGTGGCGAGTCCGACAAGCGCTCCCGATGTCGTCGGCGACGGGACGTAGAAATCGACACCCTGGCTGAGCGCCTGTGCCGGTGCGGCGCGGTCCGTGGAGGTGTTGATCGGGATCACCGTCCCACCGAGGTTGTCGGTGACAAAGAGCGTGGAGCCGTCCGCGGACAGCTCCTCATCGGTGGGCAGCTTGCCGACGGGGATCGGCGCGCCGACATGACCGCTGACGAGGTTCACCGGGACGACATCACCGTGATCGGCATCGAGCAGGAATGCCTTCGAGCGATCAGGCGTGGTGAGGATCTGTTGCGGTGCTCCCGGCAGCTTCAGCGTCCGCGTGGTGCCGCCGCCGGTCAGCGACGTGAGCGCCAGCTCGGCTGGGCCGGCGTGGACGACGGCCACCGTCGAGGGCACGGGTGTGCTGAGCGGCACGACAGTCTCGGGTCCCTTGCTGGTGACGAACAGCGCGCCCGCGGCGATGATCGCGATGACGATGACGCCCGCGCCGACGACGACGAGCGGATTCCGCGGTTTGCGGAGTGTCACCGGCGTGGCACCCGGTGCCGGCCGATGCGGCGTGGCCTGCGATGGTGGCGGCGGCGGCAGCGGTTGCCCTTCCAGGAGCGGCGCCGGTACGTGCATCAGTGCCGGCAGCGGCGGGGGCACCGGCGCCGGCGGTCGATCCCAGTCGTGGTTCGCCGTATCCCTGGGTGCGCGGATACCCCAGCCCGAGCCGCTGTCGCCGTTGGCCGCGGGGTCCGATCCCTTCGTTTCGTCCGCCATATGGTGCGACGCTACGGGCGTGCGGGCAGGGTTGATCGGCGTGCAGCACGATCGTTGCAAGCTCGTTGTGCCGGCAGACCAGATCGCCGGGCGCACGCTTCGCACCGTCAGCGGACAAGGAAGATCTGCGGATTTGGGAACATGCGCCGGCGGCCGACGTAGGATCGATGTGCATGCCGAGGGTTGACCGGTAAGGGAGCAGAGCAGTTGTACAAGACGTCGTCCCGGCTCCTGCGGCGGGCGGTCATGCGATTGCTCGCGTTCGCCGTCGCCGCCTGCGGCGCCGCGAGCGGAGCCGATCAGCGCGCGTCGAACCCGGGGGCTGCGACCCTGCCGACCGCTGCGCTAGCCGGGACGCACCCGCGCGCCGAGGCGGAGCTGGCCATGCTCCTTGCCGGCGTTCACGTGCCCGCAGGGGCTGAGCAGGTGACCAGTGCACCGGTGCCATTCCTTGCTGAAGCTCCCGCGACCGAGGGATCGCCGAACTTGCTGATGCGCACGTCGTGGTGGCGCATCGATATGCCGTTTGCCGATGTGCTCGCGTGGATCCAGGCGCATCCGCCCGGGGGGCTGACGTCGGAGAGTCGCGTTGTTGGCGCGCAGCGCTCCGAACTTCGCGCATGGAGCGGGACGCCGCACGGCCGGCGCGCGACTCTGATCAGCCTCCGTAGACGGAGATGCAGTTCCGGCTGGCAGTGAATCCCTGCGAGAAGCAGACGCGTCGGACATGTCGATACCGTCGACGCGGATGCGGCATCGCCGCGGAGTTCCTGCTCGTGGATGCCTGCGGTAGCTTTGTCGAAGGTGTCCGTCGGCCGATAGCCTTTCATCGCCTCACCGCCGCACCCATCAGCCGCGTCCCGTGGCGGGCGCGGTTCAGACGGGCGGCGCTGCAGCGGGCGGCGGCGCGGCTGCGGGCGGCGGCACCGTGGGAGCAGACGGGAACGACACAGTCGGCGCGGCGCGTTCGGCGTCCGCAACCTGGAAGAAGGCGAACGGCTGGAAGTGCATGATCTGCCCGTAGATGTTGGTCGGGAACGTCTGCAGCGCGGTGTTGAAATCGCGGACGTTGCCGTTATAGAAGCGCCGCGAGAACTCCACCTTGTCCTCAGTCGTCGTCAGCTGTTCCTGCAGGTTGAGGAAGAGCTCGGACGCCTTGAGTTGCGGGTAGTTCTCGGCCACGGCGAGCAGCTGCCGGGTGGAACCGGTCAATGCGTCCTCGGCGCCGGCCATCTGCGATGGGTCACCCGACTTCGAGGCGGCCAGCGCATTCGTCCGCGCGGCTGTCACCGCCTCGAAGACGCCACGCTCATGCGCGGCGTAGCCCTGCACGGTGTTCACCAGGTTGGGGATGAGGTCATACCGTCGCTTCAGCTCGACGTCGATGTCGGACCACGCCTCCTGCGTCCGCGTCCGCAGCCGGATGAGCAGGTTGAAGCGATACGCGACGAAGAGGAGGAGCAGAACAATGACGATCAGGATGATCAGCAGTACGGTCATGGCTTCAGTGTCTCACTCCTCGCGAAGCATCGCTTCGGGAACGCTCACCACGCGATACGGCATGTCGGTGATGTCGTAGTAGCGGATCGGTTTCTTGAGGCGCTTCGCAATGCCGATCTGCACCTTCACGCCGAGTGATGGGTTGCCGAATACCCACATCTGATCGCATCGCACGATGAGGTTGTTGAACGCCTCGCGGACCACATCCTTGGGCACGGTGTGCACGAGGTAGTAGTCGAAGAGCATGAACGGAACGATCGGCACCTGCCCCTCATCGAGGACGAACTTCGTGATGTGCTGGCGCCAGTAGAAGTTGCGATTGCTCAGCGCGCAGTAGATCAGTTGCTTGGGACGGCGCAGCGCCCGCTCGGCCTGTTCGGCCGGACTCGCCTTCACCGTGGGAGCGAAGATGCGCTCGAGGATGTCCTCGGCGTTCTTGACGGCGGGCTGTGCCGTCAACTCGGTCTCGTTGCGAATCAGCGGTGTGCTCTCACGACGCGGCTGTCCCCGCTGGCCCAACCTTTCTCCCATTCACAGCAACGAAATTTCGAGACAGCCGATGATAGCATCGGCGATACCTCGTCAAAGTCGCACCCCTTACGGTGCTGCCTCGGCCCATTCGACAAGCGCCGCGAGTCGCACGAGTGCCCGGTCGAGCAGCGCCACGCGGGCAGGATCGTTGAGCCAGCGGCTCTGACCCGACGGATGCGGCAGCGGCAGCAGGACCGGCGCGTCATTTGGTGCCCCGAGCAGCACTGTCCCGTCGGCCGCGTAGGCCGAACCGATGACGTCGTCGAGCCTCCTGCCGGGGAGGAAGCGCTCGAGCGAGAGCGAGCCGATCGGCATGATCAGCCGCGGCGCGAGCAGCGCGATGACCGAATCCAGCCATGGGGCGCAGAGGACGACCTCGGCGGTGCTCGGCCGGCGATCACCCGCTCCATCGGGACGGCGACCCGGAAAGCACGTCGTCATTGCAGTCATGTAGATCCGTTCCCGAACGTCCGCTTCGTCACGCAGGCCGGCGCGAACGAGCCAGCGCATCAACTGGCGCCCTGATCGCCCCGCAAACGGCCTGCTCTGATCCTGTTCGACCGGTCCCGGCGCCTGGCCGACCAGCAGGATGCGCTGCTCGGCGCGGCCACTGAAGACCGGGTGCGCCCGAGGGATGTAACCGGCGTCAGCGCAGCGCGTGCAGGCTCGCTGCTCGCGCTGCAGGATGTCGAGTGCCTCAGCTCGCGGACCAGACGGCGCCATCGTCCGGCTACTGTGACTCGCCGAGGTAGCGGCGCTTCCGCCCAGGCGATATCATCTGTGTACCGCTCTCTCCCACCCGCGTCGCATTTGAGCGGCCGTCTTGGTCAGCCGTCGTCATTCGAGGCTCCATGTCCGACGAGTCTTCGCGGTCCGCCCGGCCTTCCGGTCAGCGACGAAACGACGGCGCACCCAGCTGGTGGGCTGCACTCGAGCGTGCCGATCTCCCCTCCGATGAAGGCGTGCCCGCGGCACACCGCCGTTGGTACGAGGACGACGAGACCGCCACGCCGTTCGCCGAGGTTGCCGAGCCGCGCCCCGTGACCCGTCAGGTGAAGCGGGAGTGGATTCCAAACACCCTCGTCGTGCTCGCGGTGCTACTCATGCTCGTCGTCGCGCTCGGCGTCTGGGATTCGGCGGACGACGCACTCACGGTGACGATGCTCATCGGGATTCCGCTGGTCCTGGCCGTGATCACCACCCTCATCGTCGCCCGGCGGACTCGCTGACCGCGTCCGAGGCAGGTCCGGGCAGCGCGTGACCCGAGAGCAGCGGCGCCGCGAGCCTGCTCCGCGCCGCCCGCGCCGTCCGCACCTCGATCCGGTCCCAGGACTCGTCCTCCCCGCGGATGACGACGAGTCCGGCGCTGCGCCATCGCTGCGCGAGCGATTCGAGGCGGCGCTGGAACCGGGCCCGGCCGATGGCGCCGCTCCGCGAGATGTTGCGGTGGCCACCTCACTGGCCGAAGCGCCGATCGAACGCATTGGCGAGGTGGTCTACGGCAGCAACGGCGTGTTCCTCGTGGAACTCGACGCCCCTGACCCGGCCCTCCCGACCCAGCCGCTGCGCGCCGTCTACAAGCCGGTGCGTGGGGAGCGACCACTGTGGGACTTCCCGCGTCGCACCCTCTATCTCCGCGAGGTCGCGGCGTACATCGTCGACGCCGCGCTCGGCCTCCATCGCGTGCCCGCAACGGTGCTCCGTGACGGCCCGCTCGGTCCTGGATCGATGCAGCGCTTCGTTCACGTCCTCGAGGAGGGACTGACCGCAAAACAGGCCCAGCGCCTCGAGACGCAGCTGCGATCGGTGGCGCTGCTCGACGTCCTCATCAACAACGCCGATCGCAAACGCGCCCATCTCCTGGTGGTCGGCGGGCCCAGCGTCCACGCGATCGACAACGCGCTGAGCTTCCTCCCCTACCCTCGCCAGCGAACGGCGTTGATCGCGCTGGGTGGTTCGGAGGTGCCGGCGAGGCTCGCAAAGCGCGTCCAGGACCTCGCCGCCGACGGGACCCGGATGGGGGCGCTCAGAACTCGCCTGCGCCGTCTCCTCAGCGTGGCCGAGGTTGACGCATTCGCGCACCGCGTGGCGGAGCTCGCCGCGGATCCGACGTATCCGGTCCTCGACGACTGGGATGGGCGCCCGTTCGAGTGGTGGTGAAGGCGGCCCGCCGAACCGGCGGGCCGCCTCGGGGAAGAGGGTTCTGCTAACCCGACGTGCCCGTCGACCCGCTCGCACCGCTCATGTGCGGGCAGTTCGTCATCGACGGGGCTGCGGTCGCCGCGGGCGTCGTCGTGCTCGCGGCCGTGGTGGTGACGTTGCTCGACGTCGCGGTGGATTCGTTCCCGGCCGCATGAGCGATCGCAAAGCCGCCGATGCCCGATCCGACGAGCAGGCCCCCGCAGAGGAGAGCAGTCGCCGCAATCTTGCGGAATCCCGTCGCCCGCGGTGCCGACTCCTCCGGAGGCGGAGGCGGTGGAATGAGTTGGTTGTCGTCCATGGTGTGTCCCTCGTGGATGCTTGACGTTTGACGTCGACCAGCGTCGCGCGGCGGGGTCGGAATCCAATGGGCGCTGCCTGGGAGACCGCTCAGAGTTCGCGAGCGCTGCGTCCCCGGATACCCATGCCTGCGGACCACATGGCGCACCACGCCGAGCCCGCGACGCACGATGTGAGCTCGTCGTGAACGCGGCAGACTGCTCGTCATTCGATACCCATATCGCCATGGGGAACGTCATCATGGCGCGGCGTTGCCCGCTGATCAATGAGGAACGACTGTGGTACGCCCGGAGGGACTTGAACCCCCGCACCCGGCTCCGGAGGCCGGCGCTCTATCCAACTGAGCTACGGGCGCCCGTCGCGGCTCGCCGGGACCACCGCGCCCAGTATAGGACTCAGTCCGAATCGTCCTCGGCGGTGAACATCAGCGTGTCCTGCACCTCGTAGAGTGCGTCCATCCATTCCGAGATCATCAATTCGTCCGGCACGCGTCCAGCGACGAGCCGGTCGTCGCCGACGAGGGCAACGGCCCGTCCGACGAGCTCGTACGGGACCTCGACTTCGTCGGCGAGGTTCAGCTTCTCGAACGCGTCGATGAGTTCGTCGATATAGCGAATCTTCTGCCGCCGCGCGTTGCGTGCTTCCCGCAAGGAGGTCCAGCGAGCTTCAAGCTCGTCGATCTCGACGCAAGTCTCCTGGATCATTGGCTCACCACCCTCCGGTCCTCTACCCCAAATTGGACTCCATCCTATGTCGCTCGATGAAGCTGGTCAAGAACTGCGTTTCCCGACGTTGCGCGTCAGGCGCGTCGCCCGGACGAGAAGCACGCAGGACATCGTCCTGCACGCCGCACGATCGGGCGCGCCTGAGGGACTCTGCTGCCTCGCGGACGAACAGACGGCGGGTCGGGGGCGCCAGGGCCGAGCGTGGAGCGCTCCGCCCGGTTCCGCACTGCTCGTGTCGGTCCTCCTCCGCCGGACGCCCGCAGTCGCCTCGGGGGTGCCGTTTGCCGCCGGCTTGGCGCTGGTCGACGCACTGGCGACGACGGCTGGAGTCAGCGCGGGACTCAAGTGGCCGAACGATGTCCTCGTGCGCGGACGCAAGCTGGCGGGCATCCTCTGCGAGGTGGCGCCGAGCGGAGCACAGGAAGGCCGGGTGGCCATCGCGCTCGGGCTGGGCGTCAACCTCGCAGTCGGCGCGTTTCCCCACGGCGCTGTCGGCATCAGCCTGCACGAGCTCGTGGAGCGTCCTCCCGACGCCGAAACACTCTTCCGCTCGTGGACGGACAGGCTCTGGACGCGCCTCGTCAGCCTCGAGCGGGGCGGAGTCCCCGCCATCGTCGCCGACTGGCGGAAGCTCGCGATCGGCCTGGGTCAGGCCGTCACGGTCCGCAGCGCCGCCGGCACGCTCGAAGGCGTGGCAATCGATGTGGGGGATGACGGAGCGCTGCTGGTCAGGTCAGGTGACGGCGTGCACCGCGTGCTCGCCGGGGACGTGCACATCGGCAGAGGCGCGTCGGGCGACAGCTGACGGGCCGACTCCGGCCTCGGCAGCGCTAGGTCGTCGGTGTTGCGGTCGCCGAGGGACTCGGTGTCGCTCCTCCGGCCGGCGAGGCCGACGCCGATGCGGAGGCCGAGGTCGCCGGGGGCGCCGCAGATCCTGTCACGGTGAGCACGCCCGCCATGTTCGGGGCGTGGATGGTGCAGATGTAGTCGTAGCTGCCCGGGTTGTTGAACTCGACGTCCCACGTCGCGCCCGGATCCAGCGTGTTGTCACTGAGGCACGCCAGTGATCCGGAGAAGGTGACGGTGTGTTCGACCGATCCCGTGTTCTTGAACTCGATCACCTGGCCCACCCCGATGGTGGACTTGGCTGGGACGAAGACCAGGGCATCGGTCGCATCGACGGTCTTCGCGACCGTGCCGAGCCCGCTCGCGGCGACCTTCCCGGGACACGGGCCGCCGCTCCCGGTGCTACTGCTGGCAGGCGCGCCATTGCCGCATCCAATGACTGCAATCGCTACGCAGACCCCTAATCCCACCGCAAGTGTCCGCAGATGACTCAAGTGTTTTCTCCTGTTGCCATCTTAAAGGATGGGTTCGGCGATACGACTCCCGCCATCACCGCATCGCCTCGGCAATACGATCGGCGGCCAGCTCCTCGTCCCGTCCGGGGTCGGAGAAGAGACGCATGAATACGACGATGACTGCAATGAAATACACGATGTTGCCGACCCCGAGCATGATCACGCCGCCATATTGTTGATCGGTGAGCGCGGAGAGACCCCAGAGGCGCGGCGCCTGCAGGTAGAAGCTGTACAGCGGCGCCGGCGCCAGCGCGAAGACGATGCCGAGCACGGTCGGGGGCACTCCGGCCACGGTCAGCCCGGCGATCTTCGTGAGCGGACTCACCGTGACCGTCTGTGCGTCGCGGATGGGATCGACGACCGGCCACCACACGACGAGGCCGACTGCGATGAAGCTCAGGTGCTCGACGATGTGCACCGGGACCGTCGTCAGCGTTGTGTCGTACAGCGACGGGATATGCCACAGCAGCAGCACCGCGTTGAAGAGGATCACGGCCGGCCAGGGGCGCGTGATCGCCCACCAGATGGTGCGCAGCGTGGTGTGGCGGTCGCGCGGCGCCGGCTTCGCCCCCGCGATGCCGAGGAGGAGCAGGGGTGGCGCGATCATCATCAGGAGCATGTGCTGCACCATGTGCAGGGAGAAGAGGTAGAGGTCGCCGCCGCGATCGATGGGCGACTCCAGAGCGATGAACGTGATGAACAGCCCCGTGAAGAAGATCACGGGACGCCAGCGCGCGTGCTGGAACCAGGGTGTGACGTCGTCGTCCGGTCCGATCGTTCCGCGCCGCATCGCGACGGCGTAGCCAACAGCGACCGCCACCAGGCCGCAGATAACGGTGGGATCCCACGTCCAGTCGCCCAGTCCCAGGTGAGCCGTCAGTGCCCTCCGTCCTCCGGGAGCTCCAAGTACTCATTGCGCGCACCGCGAGCCCAGAAGTACCCCGAGGCGATGAGGTAGATCAGCCCGACGCCCCACATGAGCGGGCCGACGGCGTTGCGGATGTCGGTGAGAAACCCCGTGAGCGTGATGGCCAGTGCCAGCGCCGCATTGATCGGCGCGAAGCTCGGCGGCGGCAGGTGTGGCGTCGCGTGCGCGTGCTCATCCCCGCTGTCGTCGTGCGTCGTGAGCGTGTCGGTCATCGGCGCTCCTACTTCGTGACCGCGAGGAAGATGGCAGCCCACACGAATGCCGCTCCCATGAGAACGAGCAGCAGGGTGAACATGAGGATGCCCATGCGCATGTTCTTGCGAGCGAGCTTTCGGTTCACCAGGGCATCCTCCTCAGAGGCCCGTCACTCGGTCGATCGCCATCACCGCGAAGAGCAGGGCCAGGTAGATCATGGAATGGTAGAAGAGCCGCCGTGCCGAGCGCGCCGTCGGCCTCCGCGAGGCCGCAACCGCGTCCGTGAGCAGGATGGTGTCGAGCACCGCGGCGCCTCCGAGGTAGAGCGCGCCGAATGAGCGGGTCAGCACGGGGAGCACCGTCACCAGGCACAGCACGATCGTGTACAGCACGATCTGATACCTGGTCTGGCGATCGCCCTGGACGACGGGAAGCATCGGCACCCGGGCTCGGGCGTAGTCGCCCTTGAGCAGCAGGGAAAGCGCCCAGAAGTGCGGTGGCGTCCAGTAGAAGACCACCGCGAAAAGGAACACCGCCGTGAGGTTGAGAGAGCCCGTGACCGCCGCCCAGCCGACGAGCGGTGGGATGGCCCCCGCGGCGCCGCCGATGACGATGTTCTGCATCGAGGACCGCTTCAGCCACATCGTGTAGACGAGGACGTAGAAGAGCAGCGCGGTCATGGCGAGGACGGCCGAGAGCAGGTTCACCGTGGCTGCCAGCAGGAGAAAGGACGCGATGCCGAGAATGGCGCCGAACGCCAGAGCCTGGCGCGGCTCGATCCGGCCGGCGGGAATCGGACGTGACCGGGTGCGTCCCATCTCGAGGTCGATGTCGCGATCGAACCAGCAGTTGATCGCGTTGGCTCCGGACGCCGCCAGCCACCCGCCGGCGAAGGTCAGGAGCACGAGGCGCCAGCCGGGCCACCCCCGGGCGGCGATGACCATCGCAGCCACGGCGGTCACCTCAAGGAGAAGGATCACCCGCGGCTTGGTGAGCGCGATGTAGTCCCGCACAACGTCGGCGGCGCGCCGGCGGGACAGGGCTTCGAGGCTGACGGCGACGGTCACAGCGACGCCGCTCCCGCATGCGTGCGCACACCGTCAGTGCGTTGCAGTTCCGCCATCGTCGCCGCCTCACGCGCATCGAGTGTGCTGTAGACCGCCACTGCGACGACTGTGCCCCACAGCAGTGAGGCGAGCGCGAGGTGGAGCCCGCGCGCCCATGCCGGCAGGCCCAGCTCCACAACGAGCGCACCGGCGGCGACCTGCAGGATGAGCAGAAGGTTGACGGACATCACGCCGATGCGCACCGCCCTCTCCCCACGACGGCGCCGAAGGATCACCGCCATGAGCCCACCGAGCAGGAGCACCACGACCAGCGCCACCAAACGGTGCGCGGCATTGATCGTGCCCGCCTGGCCGGTCGGCAGCGAGAATCCGCTCCCGCACAGCGGCCAGCTGTTGCAACCGGCGCCGGAGCTCGTCTCCACGACGAAGGCGCCGCTCATCGCAACGACATACGTCACAACCACCGCGACGATCACCGGCGCTTTCACCGATGCGATGGCATCCGACACGAGTTTCGACGCCTGCGGTGCCCTACCCACGGTGGTGGCGACCACCGCGACGTAGATGAGGACCGCGAACAGCAGCAGCGCATTGGCGAGGTGGATCATCACGACCCCACCCGGGAGGTTGAACTCGACGGCGAGCGCTCCAAGTGCGATCTGCACCACGAACAGTGCTGCCGCCACGGTGGCGCCGATGCGAATCCTGCGCTGATGCCGGTACCAGATCCACGCGCATGCCGTGAGCACGATCACGAGCAGCGTGCAGATCGACGCGATCCAACGGTGCGTGAACTCGATGAGCGTGTTGATCTGCCATGCCGGCAGCAACGAGCCATGGCAGAGCGGCCATTGATCCGTGGTGCCGCAGCCATTACCGCTGCCCGTGACGCGGACGATGCCACCCCAGACGATCAGCAGGTACGTCGCCACCGCGGTCGCCACCGCGAGGCGGCGGAACCCTGCCGAAGGCCGCGCGATCACCCTCCCACCAGTGCTACGCGGGTGCTCCCGCGGCAGCCTTCCTGCGCGCGATCCGCGCGTCGCGCACTGGACGCAGGCTCAGCACCTCCGGCTCCTCGTCGAAGTTCCACGCCGGTGGCGGCGACGATGTGGCCCACTCCAGCGTGTTGCCCTCCCACGGATCATCCGGTGCCGTCTTGGGCGCGCGCATGCTGATGACGAAGTTGATCAGGAAGATCGTGACCGAGATCGCGATGATGAACGCGCCGAAGGTGATGAGCGAGTTGATGTCACCCCAGCCGCGGTTGTCGAGGTACGTCGCGATCCGGCGCGGCATGCCGAGGATGCCGAGCGCGTGCATCGGCATGAACGTGAGGTTGATGCCGATGAACATCGTCCAGAACTGCAGCTTGCCGAGCTTCTCGCTCAGGAACCTTCCCGTCACCTTGGGGAACCAGTAGTAGAAAGCGGCGAAGACGCCCATGACACTGCCGCCGAACAGGACGTAGTGAATGTGCGCGACGACCCAGTACGTGCCGTGCACGAGACGATCCACCGCGAGGCTCCCCAGGTAGACGCCGTCGATGCCGCCGATCAGGAACAACAACAGGAATCCGCATGCAAAGAGCATGGGCGTGTCGTATTTGATGCTGCCGCCCCACATCGTGGCCAACCAGTTGAAGATCTTCACCCCCGTCGGCACCCCGATGGTGAATGTCGTGAAGGCGAAGAATGTCTGCACGATCAGCGGTAACCCGGTGACGAACATATGGTGGACGAACACGATGAATCCAAGGAATGCGATCGCCACGATGGATGCCGCCATCGCCTTGTAGCCGAACACAGGTTTTCGGCTGAAGACCGGGATGATCTCGCTGATGATCCCGAACGCCGGCAGGACCATGATGTACACCGCCGGGTGGGAGTAGAACCAGAAGACGAACTGGTAGAGCAGCGCGCTCCCACCGTTGACCGGGTCGAAGAAGTTGGTGCCGATCTGTCGGTCGAGCAGGTTCATCGCGAGCCCCGCCGCGAGGAACGGCGACGCCAGCACGACGAGCGCGGCTGTGACCTCCTGCGCCCACACGAACAGCGGCAATCGTCCCCAGGTCATGCCCTTGGCGCGCATGTTGTGGATGGTCGCGAGGAAGTTGATGCCGCCGAGCATCGAGGCGATTCCGACGAGATGGAGTCCGATGATCCAGAGATCCTGGCCCATGCTGCAGCTGTAGTGCGGTCCGGTGAGCGGAACGTAGCCGGTCCAGCCCGCGTCACCGGGGCCACCCGGACAGAGGATGCCGGCGTGTGTCGTCGCGGG
The DNA here is from genome assembly GCA_035532495.1 of Saccharimonadales bacterium (SeqCode). GTDB lineage: Bacteria > Chloroflexota > Dormibacteria > Aeolococcales > Aeolococcaceae > Palsa-851. Next base: position 4,281 of record DATKQX010000026.1, on the reverse strand, counting down.
GACGAGGAAGCCCGCGTACATGACCATGCCGCCGAGCGGGATGAGCCAGAACGACAGTGCGTTGATGCGCGGGAATGCCATGTCGCGTGCGCCGATCATCAACGGGACCATGTAGTTCCCGAGGCCGGACCAGACCGGGATGATCCACAGGAAGATCATCGTCGTCCCGTGCATCGTGAAGATCTGGTTGTACTGCTCGGGCGTCAGGAACGTGTTCTGGGGCTCGGCAAGCTGGATGCGGATGAGCAGCGCCATGACACCGCCGACCAGGAAGAAGAAGAAGGTCGTGAACAGGTACATGATCGCGATCTTCTTGTGGTCGACCGTCGTCAGCCAGCCGAGGATGCCCTTCGACTTGTCATAGCGCGCGAAACGCGTCTTGGGCAGGGTCGCGTCCATCACCGCCATCAGGATCCTCCGAGAGTGCACGATTTGCTGGCGGCGCTGATCGTTCCGTTGGGATTACCGAACACGCATGATTGGAATTGGTTCATCGGCAGCGATATCACGACGAATGTCATCTGCGCGTGCCCGACGCCGCACAGCTCCGTGCATTGACCGTAGTACGTCCCCTCGTGAGCCTCGATCGGCGCGGTGTTGACGTCCCCCGGGATGGCGTTCATCTGCTGCCCGAGCGATGGAGCGAAGAAGCTGTGGTTGACGCCGCATCCCTCGTCGGCCAGCACCTGCGCAAGCGTGCTGCCCGACGGAACGTTCGGTTTCACGTTGCACGGAGGATCCGTGGAGACGATATTGAGGCCGACGGCAGTGTCCATCGGCACGTAGAGCGTGCCGAAGCTGCGGATGCGCGCACCGCTGGAAGTTGTGCCGTAGTCGAAGGTCCAGCTGAACTGCTGGCCGATAACCGTGACGGTGTTCTGCGTATCGGCGGCGACGTTGTTGATGAACGGCATGTTCACCGCGGTGAGGCCGAAGAGCGAGAGGAAGGTCGCCAGCGGTACGAGCGTCCAGGTAATCTCGAGCCTCGTGTTGCCGTGGAACTGCACCGGGTCGTCCTCGTCGCTCCGGCGGCGGAACTTCACGAAGGCGTAGAGCAGCAGCGCGGTGACAATGACACCGAGAACCACCGACGACCAGAACACAGCGGTGTACACACCGAGGGCTCGATCGCTGACGGTTCCGCCGTCGCCAAACGCTCCGGCGTTGTTGACGCAACAGGTCGACGCTGCGAGCACGTTCATGGGCGCGGCAGGATGATCGCATAGCGGCATTCAACCGGGCAAACCAGATCGGGGATGAACCCCGCCAACCCGCTCCCGATCACTTCTGCCACGGCTTGGTCTTGGTGTGAATCTGGCGCTTCACGAGCTCGGTGATATCGGTGTTGATCAGTGCCGCCCGGTCCCAGGAACCACGGTTCTGGGGAGGCACCGACGGATCGGGAAGCACCTCGCCGGTGGCCGTCGAGCGCTGGCGCCTGCGGAGGCGCGAGAGCAACGCGCGCGGGCTCGGGCGGCTCACAGGCGGAACATCCGCCGGCGTGCGGCCACGTCCGGATCCCCGCGCCCGATGGCGCCCGCGCTCTGCCACGCGTCGATCGCGGAGCTCGCCCAGAGATAGAGACCCGCGAGGAAGAGGCTCAGGAAGGCGAGCACCGACACCAGCGCCACGAGCAGGAACAGGGCGCCGAGATGCCGGGTGAGGAGCGCATGCCCGACCGACTGCCCGGCGACGATGAGCAGGATCCCGGGGCCGATCGTGAAGACCGTCCACAGGAAGAAGTAGAGCGCCTTGCGCGGCTGCAGGTTGTAGACCTGGCCGAGCCCGGGGATGATCGACAGCAGGACGGCGAGCTGCGCGTTGGGCTGGCGCAGGGGCTTCACCCCGCCCGCGTCAGTAGCCATGACCGGCGCCACGACACGCCGCAGGGGCGTCGGCGCCCACATGTGCCGCCCGCCTCATCGGCTGACGAAGGCCCGGTAGACGTAGTAGGCGGCGAGGAGCAGCGTTCCGAACGCCCAGATCGCCACGAAGAGGACGTCGCCCCAGCCGGCTTCGCCGGGGTAGAGCGAGTTCGACGCACCGAGGAGATTGAGCATGTCAGTGGGCCTTGAAGTTCTCGAGGAGGAACTCACCGTAGATGAGCACGAAGGTGAAGATGAGCAGCCCGACGAAGACGACGAGCGTCCCGATCAAGTCTCGTGCGAACGTGCTGCGACGTTTCACTGTGCGGTGCTCATGGCAGGGTGCTGTAGCTCTCCCACTGTCGTATGAACTGGATGAGGATATTGATCTGAGTCTCGCTCAGCACGCGGGTGTGGTTGACGATCGCACCGGCGCCAGGAGGCGGCGAGCCGTTGGCTGCGTAGTCGTTGGCGATGGCTCCCCAGTTCGGCATGATGCTGCTGTAGTGCTCAAAGCCCGTGAACCCGTACTCGATGCACCGGTAGTAGTAGTCCTCGTTGAAGTAGCCGAGGCGGTCCTGGTTGTTGAGGGGTGGACCGGCACCGCCCTCTCCAAGGCCACCGTGGCAGCGAGCGCAGTTCTGGTAGTAGAGCTGGGCGCCCTCGGTGAACGCGTAGACGGGGTTGATGATCAGGTTCTGGTGGGCGTCGGTCTGATCGAGCCCGAGTCGGTTGCCGTTGTGGCACACGATGCAGCCGATCTGATCGATGCCGAGCTTTCCGGTGGGCGTCCCGCTGCCACCGTAGTTCGTCGCCGGGTTGAGGTACGACGGAAGCGGTCCCGGCTGCTCGACGGTCACGGGTTTGGCCACCGGCTGGCCGGGCGCCGTGTAGGGCGTGTAGGTGAAGGACGTGAACCCGTCCGCGCCGTACGCCGCATAGCTTTCTGACGGCGGGTATGTGCCGCCGTCGACGGTGACGTAGGCGGGATGCTCACCGGTGAGGTGGTACTCGCCGGCGAGCTGCTTCGCGTTCGGCTCGTACTTGAAGAAATCCTGACTGAGCCGCTGCGCCGCCGCCACCGGGCCGACCGTACCGATGTCGGGAACATGGCAGGAGATGCAGCGCTCCACGCGGTACGTGTCGCCCTGGATGGTCGCCTGGGGGAAGCTCGGGAAGAGCTGCTGGATCTGGACGTTGAAGTCCGAGCTCGGGTAGTCCTTCTGGTACTGCTCCTGAATGGCGATGTAGCCGCGGGTCGAGGTGTCCTTGAACGCGGCCCAGGCGACAAGGGCGAGCAGTGCGACGCTGAGCCCGACAAAGATGAGCCTCGTCCTCATACGGGCGAGCTCAGTCCCGGATGGCCGAGGATCAGCGTCCAGTCCCAGTTGAACGCCTGGCCGCGGAAGAACTCGCCGATGACAACGAACGCCACCGAAAGGCAGACGTAGACCGTGAACAGCACGATCGCGACCTTACGGTCCTGCGGGCGGCGGCTCGGATTGCGGTCGAGGTACGGGGTCAGGATCATGAAGATGATCACGAAGCTCGGGAAGGCGACGCCCGCCATGATCGGCGGAAAGCGTTCCAGCAACTCCTGCAGGCCGACGAAGTACCAGGGCGCCTTGGCCGGGTTGGGGGTGATCGAAGTGTTGGCGTGCTGCAGCAGCGGCGCGTTGACCTGGATCGACACCAGCAGCAGGAACACGAAGGCGCCGAGGCCGGCCAGGAACTCGCGCCAGACCAGGTAGGGGAAGGTGACGACCGTCTCCTCGTCCTCGCGCCTCCGGATGATCAGCGGCGTGCTCGCAAGTTCAGGCCCCGAGACCGGCACCTTCGGACGTGGCGTCGGCGCTCCGCGCGGGTCGCGTCCTCCCTCGACGACAGTTGCCATCAGAGGCCTCCAGTGAACCCGTCTTTACGGACGCGCCAGAAGTGTACGACCATCAGTAAGAACCCGATGAGGGGCAGGGCGATGACGTGTAAGACGTAGAACCGAATCAGAGCGCCTTGTGCTACCTGATCGCCACCGAGCAGGAGGTATCTGGTGTACGGACCGACGATGGGCGCGTACTTCGCCATGTTGGTGCCGACCGTGATCGCCCAGATGGCGAGCTGGTCCCAGGGCAGCAGGTAGCCGGAGAACGACAGCAGCAGCGTGATCAGCAACAGGACGGTGCCGATGACCCAGTTGAACTCCCGCGGTGGCTTGTACGCGCCCTGATAGAAGACGCGTGCCATGTGTAACCAGACCGTGATCACCATGCCGTGCGCGGCCCAGCGATGCATGTTGCGGATGATGTCGCCGAACACCGCGACGAACTGCAGATCCTTGACGTTCTGATACGCCGAATCCACCGACGGGATGTAGTAGAACATGAGGAAGAGGCCGGTGATCGTCAGCAGGATGAAGAGG
>DATKQX010000025.1:0-17098 GCA_035532495.1 Saccharimonadales bacterium (SeqCode) | reverse complement strand
CTACGACCGGATCGAGGCTTTCCGACGGCAGGTCACGCGCTACTGGTTCAAAGCTCTACGGAGCCGCAGCCAGAGGACGCGAGTGAACTGGGCGAGGATGCATAAGATTGCAGGGCGATGGCTCCCTCCCGCGCGAACGCTGCATCCCTATCCCGAAGCGTGCTTTCGCGTTCGTACCCGAGGCAGGAACCCAGTGCGGTAGTGCCGCACGCTGGGGTCTGTGCGGGGCGGCTGGCCGTCCAAGGCCAGTCCCTACCGCGACCGGCCTGCGCCCGCCAACTCATGTACAGAGACCGTAGCCGGACGCTGCGTAGCGTGCGCCCGATCCATATCCGGCCACCATGTCAAGTGCGATCTCGGCTGACCGTATCGAATTTCACCCGGTCTCTCAACGTGCGCAACTGATCGACTTGATCAGTGCTCTCTCTCGCGAGGGAATACCAGCTTGCAGCGTGGTTTGGTCTGCCTGAGTGAATCGCCACCGCATCAAACGGTTGACAGTAACTGTGCTATTCATTATAACGAATACTCTCCCGGACGCCGCTGAGCCGGGTACTGAGTTTCGTCCACAAGGTAGAAGAGGAGGAATTGGATGGTGAAGTGCGGTTCGGCTTTGACCGTTGGGCTGCTTACTGTTATCGCGTCGGTCTTGGCCACCGCCTGCGGCGGTAGTGGTTCGACGCCCAGTCAGATCGCTTCGGCCACCGGCTCATGCAAGTCGTCCACGGCGTCTGGACCGTCGGCCCAGACAACGGTTACCGTGACGGCAGGCTTGCAGGGCTTGCCGTATCTGCAGATGCTGGTCGCGCAGCAGCAGGGGTACTACTCAAAATACAAGCTCGACATAAAGCAGGTCTCGGTCGCTGGGACGTCTGCCATCGCCGCCGTAGAGAGCGGTCAGGCGCAAATAACCGTGACCCTCCCCGAGAACGTCATCGCGGCCGACGCCGCCGGCGGATCCCTCGTGATCGTCGGCGCCACAGTCAACCAGGACCTCTACTCGATCTGGGGCGGTAAGGGGATAGAGTCACTGAACGACCTCGCTGGACAAAAGGTCGCCATCTTCGCGCCCGGAAACGGAACCGATATCCAGCTGCGGTGGCTGCTCGACAACCACGGCGCAGGGGCATCCAAGACGACGTTTGTTGCTGCGGGTGGCCTCGCCCAGCGGCTCGCTGCCCTGCAGCACGATCAGGTGGCGGGCACCATCCTCTTCCCGCCGTACGATGTCCAGGCTCAGAAATCGGGCCTGACCAAGCTCGCCGATATGCGGACGTACGTCTCGGGCTATCCCAATGAGGTCATCGCCGTCAAGCGCTCCTTCCTCGATTCGAACCCGGAGATTGTCAAGGGATTCCTGGCGGCGCTCGGCGAGGGGGTCGGGTTCATCCAGTCCCAGCCGGACAAGGCCCTTCAGATGGAAGTGCAGGCGACCGGCGAGGACATGGCCACGGACAAGACGTCATTCGATTCCATGAAGGACACATTCTCAACCAAGGTCGATGAGAGCGGTATGGAGTGGACGATCAATGCGATGAAGCAGTACGTCACTGGGCTCGGGCCACTGCCGAAGGTCTCTGATGTCTATGACGCTTCGTGCCTTCCCGCGAAGTAGCGAACGCCCAAGAGCCAGTCGGATGGGCGATGCTGGGCTGTCCGGCTGGCTCCTACCCACCCACTTGTAGGCATGCCTGTCATATTTCACCGGTTACCATTCGCTTGGACCTGACAGCAGATTGACTGGAGATCCACTTACGAGCGCATTGACGCGGCCGAGCGAGAGCCCGCTTTCTGGAGAACCAGCGGTCATCGAGGTCGAGAACCTCTACTTTGCATATCCTGGTCACCTGGTCCTCGCGGACATCAACTTCACGGTTCGGCGTGGCGAATTTGTTTCGATCATCGGCCCGAGCGGCTGTGGGAAGAGCACCCTGCTCACGATCATGGCCGGACTTCTGCGTCCCTCGAGAGGGAGCATCCGAGTTAACGGACGGGCCGTTAGTGGCCCACGTGAGGATTGGGCGATGGTCTTTCAGCACTTCGCGCTTCTGCCCTGGCGTACAGCCATCGACAATGTCCGCATGGGTATGCAGTACCGGCGGGGCCGGTCGAAGCGTGAGCAGAAGCAGGTGGCAAACCGCTATCTAACGCTCGTTGGTTTGGAGGGATTCGAGCACCACTATCCGCACCAGCTGTCGGGAGGAATGCGCCAGCGCGTGGGCCTCGCGCGAGCCTTCGCCGCTCACGCTCCGATTCTCCTGATGGATGAACCGTTCGCCTCCATCGACGCTCAGCACGCCGAGCTGATGCGTGAAGAGCTCAGGGATCTCATCGCGCGAGAGAACCGGAGCATTGTATTCATCACTCACAACCTCGACGAGGCGCTGTTCCTCTCAGACCGGATTCTCGTTCTGAGTGCGAACCCGGGAACGGTCGTGAAGGACGTCCAGATCGACCTGCCACAACCGCGGGGCTTCGAAGTGGCCGACGAGGCCGAGAGACTCCGCTACGCGCAATACCGAGCAGGGCTTTGGGCCGAACTGCGCGTCCAGATCAGGCGGGCAGACTCATGAGCAGTCGGCGCGAGTCAGCGAGCGCGGTCCAAGCTCCAGCCGCGCGCCGGGGGGCCCCACCGCCTCCGACCGCCTCGGAACTGATTTCATCCCCTGGATTCCTCCGTCGGAACGAGCGCGTCCTGATACCGGTCGCGACACTCGTCGCACTCCTTATCACTTGGGAGCTGTACGGACGGTTCGCCGACATCAGCCCGCTTTTCTTCTCGTACCCGACCCGCATCGCAGGCGCGCTGGTCGTTTGGTCGCAGACGACGCTTTGGACCGACCTCGGGACCAGCGCAATGGAGTTCCTGCTCGGGTTGCTCCTTGCGCTGTTCGCCATCCCCATCGGACTGGTGGTCGGATCATCCAGGCGTGCACGGATGGCGGTCGATCCCATTGCCAACGCGCTCAACTCGACGCCGATGCTTGCGCTGACGCCACTGCTTGTGATCTGGCTTGGCCTCGGCATGCCGTCTAAGGTGGCGGTCGTCTTCATCATGGCCTTCCTGCCGCTTCTCATCAACACGAGCGAGGGCGTCGCGACCGTGGACCGGACGCTGATACTGGCGACCCGAAGCTTCGGAGCGAGTTGGTTCGCGATCTACCGCGACGTGGTGCTCCCGGGGACGGTGCCGTTCTTGGTGAGCGGCATGCGTCTCGCGCTTGGACACGCCGTCGTAGGCGTGGTCATTGGAGAGTTCATCGCTTCGACCGCCGGTGTCGGCTACCGGATCAATGCCGCGGCTCAGATCTTCAACACGCCGCTATACCTCGGTGGGATCGTGCTGATCGTCGCGATCTCGGTGGTCCTCAACTATGGCGTCCAGTACGTAGAGGGTCGGCTGGCGCCATGGAGGACGGACACCGCGGAGTAAATCGGCGGCCAACCCTCGCCTGCGACGAGACTCCGCGGGCCTAGTCCTTCCGGGCAGTCATAGTCGCGCCCGCGCGTAAAGCCGCGCGGACGATGTTGGTGTAGCCGGTGCAGCGACAGAGGTTCCCACTGATCGCCTCGCGGATCGCATCGCTGTCGATGGTCGGGTCGCGCTCGAGGACGTACTTGAGAGTGAGAAGGAAGCCGGGTGTACAGAAGCCGCACTGCAGGGCGTGCTCCTCGTGGAACGCCGTCTGTAGGGGATGTTGTCCCTCAGCCGTGGCCAGGCCTTCGATCGTCTCCACGGTGCGTCCAGCTGCCTGAACGGCGAAGGCGAGGCACGAACGGACCGGTCGTCCATCGAGGAGAACCGTGCAGGCCCCACACACGCCGTGCTCGCATCCTAGATGCGTTCCGGTGAGCCCGAGATCATCGCGGAGGAAGTCCGCGAGAAGTCGCCGCGGTTCGACGGAAGCCCGAACGAGATGGCCGTTGACGGTAATCTCCACTGAGCGCCGCGAGGAGTCGGGCTCAGGCATTCGTTGGGAGTCCTTCGGATGTGCGCTTGATTGCGGCGCGGACCACAGCCGGCGCTAGGGGCAGTCGGGTTAGCTCGACACCGAACGGCGCCAGAGCGTCGGTGACGGCGTTTGCGATACAGCCCCCGACAGGGGTGATGCCCCCTTCGCCCGCGCCCTTGGTCCCGAGCGGGTTGATGGGCGATGCGTACTCCATGAGGTGGATGTCGGCATCCGGCACCTCCATCGACGTCGGGAGCAAGTAATCCATGAAGGTGCCCGTGCGAAGCTGGCCCTCCTCGTCGTACACGAGCTCCTCGAGCATGGCGCCGCCGATCCCCTGCGCAAGACCGCCCTGTAGCTGGCCCTCGACCAGGAGCGGATTGACGGCGCGCCCGATGTCATACGCCATCACGTACTTACGAATGGCGATCTTGCCTGTCGCACCATCGACTTCGACAATGCAGCCGTGCGCCCCGCTGGGGTAGGACTCATGCGTTGTTGAATGAACGTGCTCGGCCCGGAGAAATGGCTCAACGCCCGGTGGCAGTCTGCCGCCGGGGAGAGCCGCGGCCGCGATCTCGCCCAATGGCACCTTGCGATTTGGCATCCCACGCACCCACACGATCCCGTTCGCCATCTCGAGATCCTCAATCGCCACTTCGAGCAAATGGGATGCGATGTCCAGGGCTTTCTGCCTGACCTTCTGCGCAGCCAGCATGGCTGCCGACCCGCCGATGCTGGTCACCCGGCTGCCCCAACCGCCGATCCCGAAAGGAACGCGGTCTGTGTCGCCGTGGATGACATCAATCGCATCGAAGGGTACGGAGAGGGAGCTGGAAACGATCTGTGCGAGCACCGTTTCGACACCCTGGCCCAGGGACGCACCGCCAGAGAAAAGCTGCACCGCACCACGGGTGTCCACCTCGACGCGCGCGTACTCGAAAGGCCCGTTCCCGGACTTCTCGACGAACGACGCGAGGCCGATCCCCACCAACCGTCCTTCCGACTGAGCACGTTCTCGCTCTTGCTTTGCAGTTTCGTAGTCCAGCGCACGGAGGACCACATTGAGTTCGGCGGCATAATCCCCGCTGTCGTACACGAGGGTCTCGTCGGACGTCTCCAAGTGGAGGCCAGTATCGTATGGGAGCTCTGAGGCGGCGATGAAGTTCCGCTTCCGGATCTCAGCTGCATCGACTCCGACCTTATGCGCGAGCATGTCGATCAACCGCTCACGGGCAAACGAGCCCTCGTATCGGCCCGGGCCACGATAGGTGCCGGTCGGCGTCTTGTTGGTCATGATGCTGCGAACCTCGGCGGAGTAGTTCGCTATTCGATAGGGCCCGAGCAGCAGCGCCGAGGTCAACACCGCGACCACGCCTCCATGCGTCCGGGCGTACGCGCCATGGTCGTTGTCGATCCAGGCCTGCAAGGCCTGGATCTTGCCGTGGCGGTCGGCGCCCAGCCGAACCCGAATGCGCTGTTCGCGAGAGTGGTTGATGGCCAGCATGTGTTCCCGGCGGTCCTCGATCCAGCTAACCGGGCGGCCCAGCCGGACGGCGAGAAACGGGATCAGAAAGTCCTCTGGGTAGAACTCGCCTCGCACTCCGAACCCGCCGCCAACGTCAGTCGCCATGAAGTGAATGTCGGCGTCGGGAACGCCGAGCATCCGCGCGAGGACGCCGCGGTTGAAGTGGGGGACTTTGGTCATGCCCCACACGGTGATTCGTCCGTCCCGGCCATCCCACTCGGCAACCAATCCCCGGCACTCAAGCGGAACGGCAGTCAGTCGGGGGATGTTGAAGGTGGCGTCGATGACGACGTCGGCACCTGCCATGGCGCGTTCGGCATCTCCGACCCTCTGCTGGAATGTGAAGCCGACATTTGAGCCGAGCGCCTCATGTATTACGGGTGCGCCCTCCGCGAGCGCGGCGTCAATCGAGGCGGCAACACCGAGATTCTCGTAGTCGACCACCACCTCCTGGGCCGCATCTTCCGCGACATAGCGATCGGTGGCGATGACAACGGCGACCGGCTCGCCGACATACCGGACAACCGTCTTGGCGAGCGGCTGCTGGAGGCAGAGACGCAGTGGCGAACGCTCTGTCCCGGTACGGAGCGGGATAGGTGGCAGGTCTGCTGGAAGGTCTTGGGCGGTCACGACCGTGATCACTCCATCGACCTGGAACGCGGCGCTTGCGTCTATCGAGAGAATGCGTGCATGAGCGAAGGGACTTCTGACGACGACAGCGTGCAACATACCCGGAAGGTGAACGTCCGCCACGAAGCGAGCGCGCCCAGCGAGGAGTCGCTTGTCCTCCTTGCGCAGCACCCGGTCGCCAATGCCGCCGCGCTGTTCTTCCGTAGGGGATCCGTCGGCGGACGGCGCGACGTGCACGGCCATATTATGACCATGGCTCGGGCTGCTTGGAGGCTCGAAACCACCTCGCCACCCTCCCGGCTCGTTCATAGTATGGCAACCGTGTTTGTGGACCAAGGGCCGGCGCCAACCGCTATGACGCTCGGATGAAGCCAGCTCCATTTGCGTATGCGGCGCCCGAGTCGGTCGCTCAAGTCCTGCGTCTTCTGGAGCTCCACGGCGAGGAGGGGAAGATCCTCGCCGGTGGCCAGAGCCTGATTCCGTTGATGAACCTGCGACTCGCGCAGCCCTCGGTGCTCATCGATCTTGGCGCGGTTCGGCCGCTGCGGTATATACGCGTCGAGGACGGGCTGATCCGGATCGGGGCGATGACGACACAGGCGGACGTCGAGGAATCGCGCGAGCTCGAGGTCGTCTGTCCGCTTCTCCCGGAGCTGTCGAGTCTCGTGGGACACTTGCAGATTCGGACCCGCGGAACGATCGGCGGCTCTCTCGCGCATGCGGACCCTGCCGCCGAGATCCCCATGGGACTCGCCGCACTCAGCGCTCGTGTCAGGATCGCCAGCACCGCCGGGGTTCGCGAGATGGATGCCAAGGCCTTCGTCCAAGGTTTCCTGACCACTGCCCTGGAGGCCTCCGAGCTGCTTCAGGAGATCATCGTCCCGGTCCCGCCATCGGGTCATGGCTATTCGGTTCAGGAGGTGGCGCGGCGCCATGGGGACTTCGCCATCGTGGCCGTCGCCTGCGTCGTTGAGCCGGAGCGTGGGGCGAGGGTTGCGCTTGGCGGCGTCGCCGACACACCAGTCTTGCTCGAGCTCCCGCTAAGCGGTGACGCGGCGGTTGATGCTTCCAGGCTTACGGCGCTCGCGAGAGATTCGATCAGTCCGACCGATGACGTCCATGCCACCGCGGATTACCGGCGCGACGTGGCCGGCGAGCTCGTCTCACGCGCGCTTCGCGAAGCTCTCGACAGGATGGCCGGGACGTGACCGCCTGTCGTTGACCGGGACGGATTTCGCGTGTTCACCGGTGCGGTATCCGAGCCGTTCGGAGATCTCGTAGGCCGCCGAGACGGTCTTTGCCTTGATGCCCTTTCGCATTGCCGCCGAAGCTCTCGACTGCGGGACCGCAACCAGTAGCGCTGCCATCACATATCCATCGGCGTCGCGGACAGGAGCGCCGACCGTCCAAGCTTCATTGTGGGTCGCCCCGTCGTTTATTGCGTAGCCGTGGCGACGAACGGCGGCGAGTTCAGCCAAGAACTCCGGGGTGGAGTGAGCGGCACGCGGCGTCAGCGGTTTCCAGGTGCCCTCCTCGGGCAGGAGCGACCGGATCTTTGCCTCCGGCAGCCAAGCGAGGAGGACTTTCCCGATGGCGCCGCCGAGGTGAGACGCGATGCGGAACCCCACCGGATTGAACGCGGTCACGAACTGGCGTGAATGACGAACGTCGACGTGAACGCAGTCGCCTCCATCGAGCACGGCGAGGATGACGGATTCATCAGTCACCTTTGCGATGCCATCGAGCGGCTCTCGGGCCGCGCGGACCAGCTTGGCCGCCGCCGCCGCCGCCACCAGCCGTTCGGTCGCGGGTGCAACCGAGTAGGTACTCGTGCCCGCATCGGCCTGCAGGAGACCGTGTCTCACCAGAGTTAGCAGAAGTCGTCGGACGGTGCTCGGCGCCAGCCGGAGCTCCTGCGCGATCTCGGTCATGGTTCTGTTTCGATGTTCGATGTCGAACGCGGCCAGGACCTCCAAGAGGCGGTTCGCTGATCGCATTGACTCGCCTGACTGGCGCTTAGGCACGGCGCAGCGATCGTAGCCGGGCGGTCACCGGTCCAACGCGCCTTGACAGCCCGGCATGGTTCTCTCAAACTATGCGAATCATGCGCATATCGACGCACGAACTCGCCTAGGAGAAGTCGAATGGATCTGCAGTTGAAGGGATCGGTGGCGTTCGTGACCGGCGCCAGCAAGGGAATCGGCAAAGCCACCGCATGGCTGCTGGCCGCAGAGGGCTGCCAGGTGGCGATCAATGCGCGCGAGGAGGGACGACTTCGCAGCGTCGCCGAGGAGATCGCGTCCGCGACCGGGGCCGAGGTGCTTCCGGTCCCGGGCGATATGAGCGTGACCGCCGACGTGGATCGCTGCGTCAAGGCGACGATCGACCACTTCCGTCAACTCGACATCGCGGTTCCCTGCGCCGGCGCGGCGCCAGGCGGATTGGTCGAGACCCTCACGGACGACGACTGGCTGGGTGCGCTCAATCTCAAATTCATGGGATACGTGCGGACGTGTCGCGCGGTCCTTCCGCATATGAAGGAGCGGGGCAGGGGGAGCATCGTCATGGTCGTCGGCAACGATGGCCTCAAACCCCCCTACTACGAGATCGCGCCGGGTGCATGCAACGCTGCCGACATCAACTTCGCCGCCTGCATTGCTGAGCAGTACGGCAAGTACGGTATTCGCATCAACACTGTGAACCCAGGCCCGGTCGACACCGATCGGTGGGACTGGATCGAAAAGTCACTGGCCAACACCAAAGGCGTCTCTCAGAATGTTGCCCGCCAGCTCGTCAATGCGAGCGTGCCCCTCGGCCGCATCGCAACCGCCCAAGAGATCGCCAATGTCGTTGCATTCCTCGCTTCCCCGCTCGCCGGCTTCGTGAACGGTGCGCATATCCCGGTCGACGGCGCCCAGCGCAAGGCGCTCATGGATGCCGATCTTGTTCGCCTGCAGACCTGACATGGCGAGCATCGCAATTTCATCAGCACGTACTTGGGACGCCTGAGGAGGACCCGTAGGTGTCGTACGCCAAAGCGGAGAGGGCTCGCGTCTATTACGAAGAGCATGGGTCTGGGACGCCCGTGGTGTTCGTTCACGAGTTCTCCGGCGATTACCGAAGCTGGCGCGACCAGACTCGCTACTTCGCGAGGAGATATCGCTGCATAGTCTTCAACGCTCGGGGATATCCGCCCTCTGATGTTCCGCGCGACGGCAGCGCCTACTCGCAGCAAACGGCCGTCGAGGACATCGTCGCTGTGATGGATGCGACCGGTGTCGATCGCGCGCACGTGGTGGGGCTCTCAATGGGCGCTTTTGCCACTCTTCACCTTGGTCTCACCCATCCCGATCGAGCGCGATCGCTGGTCATTGCGAGTTGCGGGTACGGGTCTGATCTGGGCAAGGTCACGTCCTGGCAGACTGGCTTAGAGGCTGTCGCCAATCGATGGCGCACGGAGGGGCCGTCGGCGATCGCGGCCTCGCAGGCGGCGGATCCCTACCGCGTGCAGCTCCAGAACAAGGATCCGCACGGTTGGGCCGAGTATATCCAGCAGCTGGGCGAGCACGATCCCGAAGGGGCCGCTCTGACGCTGCTTCATGTCCAGGGCGGAAGGCCTTCCATCTACACGCTCGGGGACCGCTTGGAGGCGATGAAGGTCCCTGCGCTCATCATCGCCGGGGACGAAGACGACCCCTGCCTCGAGCCCAGCTTCTTCATGAAGCGTCATCTGCCTGCGGCTGGCCTTGCAGTCATGCCAAAGACGGGCCACACCGCGAACCTCGAGGAACCCGCGGCCTTCAACGCGTTGCTCGCGGACTTCTTCTCGCTGGTGGACGGCGGTAGGTGGGCCGAGCGCGACGCACGGTCGCGCGCCCCGCACGCGCTCGGCACGTAGGTAGAAGGAACCCGGCGCGTCCCGTGACCGCACACCGCATTGATGTCCATGCTCATGACTATCCGACCACATACCTGGAGGCGATTACTGCCCACGGTGAGGGCCTTACGCACTACACGCGGGACGACGGCCGGCTCGTGGTCAAGCAGGACGATGCGGTCGCGCTCACCGTGCCCCAGCCGTTGCCCACCGTTGAGGAGCGAGTCCGACGGATGGATGAGAGTGGCGTCCGAACCCAGGTACTCTCGATTTCGGCTCCCAGCGTCTACTTGCTGCCTGACAGCATGCGGGTGAGCGTCGCCGCCGACGTCAATGATCGGTTCGTCGATGTTGCCCGTCGCCAGCCTGGGCGCTTCCGCGTATTCGCGACGGTCCCTCTTCCAGATGTCGGCGCTGCGATCGACGAGCTCGAGCGCTGCGCCCACTTCCCAGAAGTCGTCGGCGTCTTCCTCTGCTCAACGGTGGCGCGGCGCTCGCTCGACGATGACCTCTTCGAGCCGTTTTGGGACTACCTATCGCAGCGGAAGAGCGTGGTCTTTGTCCATCCGTCCGTGGCGTGTTGCACCGATGGCCTCACTACGTTCGCCCTCAGCCTGTCTGTCGACTACTTCGCTGAAACCACCCTTGCCATTACACGCCTCACGTACTCAGGCGTCTTTGAACGATATCCCGGTACGCGGTGGATCTTCTCCCACATGGGCGGCAGCCTCCCCATGCTCGTGAACCGCCTCGACAACTACTACCGACAGTTCCCAGAGTGCCAGGAGCGCCTGCATCGCCTGCCGACCGAAGTGATCCGAGGTCTCTATTTCGACACCGCAACCTCGCACGTGCCCGCCATTCGCTGCGCCATCGATTCCCTTGGCTCTGACCGGCTGCTGTTCGGTACCGACTACCCACATGTCCCCGGTGGCATGGCCGCGTTTGTCGATGCATTAGGCAGCTGCGGTCTGGGGTCACCGGCGCTCGCGGACATCGAGTCCAGAACCGCCGCGGCGTTGCTCGGTCTCTAAGGAAGGAAGATGCTGTGGATTTTGGACTGACCGACTTCCAGCGGGATCTGTTCGAGGAAGCGTTTGGCCTCGCGTCAGAGTTCAAGCTGCAGTACTGGCGCGAAAAGGATCGCACCGCCGAGTACCCGACCGAGTTCGTCAGGCGCTTCGCCGACAAGGGGTGGCTCGGCACCATCATCCCTGAGGAGTATGGCGGGGCTGGCCTCGGCATCACCGAGGCGGCGCTCTTGCTCAAGGCCGTATGTCTGTCCGGCGCGGGAATGAGCGGTGGCTCTGCCGTCCACTTTTATCTATTCCCGCCGGCTCCGATCGTGAAGCACGGGTCCGAGGAGATGAAGCGCCGCTACCTGCCCCAAGTCGCGCGCGGAGAACTTCTCATGGCGTTCGGGGTTACTGAACCCAACGCTGGCTCCGACACATCGAGGATCGAGACCTTTGCCGAGCGTCGCGGTGAAGGCTGGGTGATCAATGGGCAGAAGACATGGACGACCAATGCTCAGAACGCGTCCAAGATTCTGCTCCTCGCTCGGACCTCCGAGCGGGACGAGAAACGGCCCCTCGAAGGCCTCACCCTCTTCTTCACGGACCTTGACCGGAGCGCCTGCGAGGTCCGGAGGATTGAAAAGCTCGGTCGTGCGGCAGTCGACTCGAACGAGGTGTTCATCGAGGACTTGAAGGTTCCGGCCGAAGATGTGGTTGGGACCGTCGGACGTGGCTTCTACCACCTGCTCGACGGGTTGAACCCCGAGCGGATCGTCCTGGCGATGGAGGCGGTCGGCATCGGACGCTCCGCCTTGGGCATCGCGACCGAGTACGCCAAGACCCGTGTCGTCTTCAACCGGCCGATCGGCCAAAACCAGGCTATAGCGCACCCGCTAGCGAGGTCGTGGGCGGAGCTGGAGGCCGCGGAACTCCTCGCGATGAAGGCCGCGTGGCTTTATGACCGTGGCGAGTCGTGCGGGAAGGAAGCTAACGCAGCCAAGCTCATTGCCGCCGACGCCGGGTTCAACGCATGCGACTCGGCTCTCCAGACGCTCGGCGGTTATGGTTACGCGAAGGAGTATCACCTTGAGCGCCTGTGGCGCGAGGTCCGCCTATTCCGGCTCGCCCCGATTTCTCAGGAGATGGTATGCAACTACTTGGCACAGCACGCCCTAGGCTTGCCGAAGTCCTACTGATGAGATCGCGCCGCCCGGCGTTCGCTGGCGCACTATGACCGACCTCAAGAACGTCACGGCTGGAACGAACCATCGCCCTCTTCAACGCTCGAAGATGGGTGTATTGATTGCGGAGGCGATCGCGGAGCACATTCTCGAGGCTGGGCTGAAGCCAGGGACAGTGCTGCCCACGGAGTCGCGGATGGTGGAGCAGTACGGTGTCGGCCGCGCCACAGTGCGGGAGGCGCTGCGGCTGCTGGAGCTCCAAGGGCTGGTCGACGTCAGACCGGGCCCCAACGGAGGCCCCGTCGTCCAAGAGCCCGAGCCGTACCACGTCGCCCAACTGCTTTCGATCATGTTCTCGGTCTCGGGCGCTTCATTCTCTGATGTAATCGAAACCCGCCTCATCCTGGAACCGGAGCTCGCAAGCCGTGCTGCGGTGAATGCCACCGATACGGAGATCCAGGAGTTGGCGGATATAGTCTCGCTCCAACACCGCGAGATCACCGATGAGCGAGAGTTCCTCCGGCTGAACAGCGAATTCCATACGCTGATCGCACAGGCGAGTCGAAATCATGTCCTGGCGACCTTCCAGGCTGCGATCCGGAAGCTCGAGGTCGGTCAGCAGATCGGCGTTCATATCCATCCTGACTCGAGAAAGGGGACATGTCGAGCACACGAACGGATTGTGACTGCGATTCAGGGGCGCGACGAGGCGCGAGCGACCAGCGCCATGCGCGCCCACATGGAAGCGTTCGCGGAGTATTTGGCTCGGGAATATCCCACCGCCATGCGGACGCCAATTCGGATGCTCCTCAGGTCCCGCGTCGGGGCTGAGGTGCTGCCGTGAGCTCCCATGCATACCGCTGCTGACAACCGAGCGTGACGGAGCAGAGCACAAGGGCAGGCGTCGGAAAGGAGAAAGCCTCCTTGAACGCTGAGATCCTGCTTCGCGTACACAATTTGCCGATCCCCTCGCGGGACGAACTCCCTTCGTTGTCCCGCTCCCTCGCCCGGCGAGCAGAGCAAATACGGAGGCTGGAGGAGTGTGAGGTCGGCGACACCTTTCCGGCTTGTCGTTCCCCTCGCCGGTGGCAATGAGGTGGTAGAGCCTCCCGACCTCACCGTTCGGGCGCAGAGTCAACTGCTCGCTCGTCGCGAACTGTCTGCGGTGGAACTTGTTCGGATGTGCCTCGAGCGAGTGCAGGAGACGGACACCGTCGTCGGCGCTTTCGTGACGGTGCTCGAGAGCGTGGCGCTCGCACGCGCCGAAGCTGCCGATGCAGCGGTTCGCCGTGGCCAGTCGTTGGGCTCGCTTCACGGCATCCCCTACACGGTGAAGGACAACATCGACGTCGCCGGTCTGGTGACTGCTGCCGGCTCCGACGCTCTGTGGGACCGACTGCCAGACAGATCCGCGGCCTGTGTCAGGCGCCTCGACGCAGCGGGTGCCATCCTGATCGGGAAGGTGCGTCTGTACGAGCTCGCCTACTCTCAGGCCAACGTTTCAACCTGCAATCCATGGCGCCGGGACCGCATCGCCGGCAACTCCAGCGCCGGGTCTGCAGCGGCGGTCGCGACCGGGATGGGCAGTTTCTCGATCGGGACGGATACCGGTGGATCCATCCGAATCCCAGCGGCCTTGTGCGGAGTCGTTGGCTTCAAGCCGACCTTCGGCCGCATCAGTCGAGCCGGAGTCGTCCCGCTCGCCTGGTCTCTTGACCATGTCGGCCCGCTGGCGAGGTCCGTCGCTGATTGCGAGTTCATCGCGGAGGTACTGGCCGTCTACGACCCAGACGACGAGGACTCAATACACGTCGAGAAGGCGTCGATGTTGCCAAAAACCGGCATCGCCGGCGTCCGCCTCGGGGTGGTCCGGCCGCAAGACCTGGCAGAAGAGGTGAAATCGGCAGTCGACGAAGCGGCGATTGTGCTGACGCGGGCCGGCGCTGAGTTGGAGGAGTTCTCGCCCCCAGATCCCGAATGCGCTGCTGACGTGGCTGCGGTTCTCACGAATGCTGAGGCCGCAGCATGCCACGGCTGGATGCTCCGCGAGCGAGCACATCTACTCGGGGAAGACGTCCGCCGGCGGCTGCTCCTAGGGTCGACGCATCTCGCCAGCGAGTACATCCGGGCGCAGCGCGTCCAGGCTGTTTACCGCCAACGATTCGCGTCCGCGATGGAGGGACTTGATGCGGTAGTGATGCCGACGACCGGCATCACTGCACCCGACCGATCCGCGGCCGAGAGCGCGGTAGTACGGTCACAGCTCGTTCGATTCACGGCGTTTGGGAACGTCCTCGGGGCTCCGTGCGTCAACATTCCGGCGGGCCTTTCCAATGATGGCCTTCCGGTCGGCCTGCAGGTGCTCGGCCGGCCTCACGACGATGTGCGGCTTATGAGCATTGCACAGGCTGTCGAGGAATTGATGCCGGCTCCGAGGTGGGCCGAGGCGATCTCCCGGGCGGCGGCGATTCCGTCATGAGGGACGGCGACCGATCGCTACTTGTAGAGCGTCCGTTCCCCGGTGTCGTGGAGCTGAGGCTGAATCGGCCGACGAAGCGGAACGCGATCGACGCGGTGCTTGTCAACCGTCTCAACGACACGGTGGTGACGCTCACTCCAGATGACCGCGTTGTAGTGCTGTCGTCCACCGACCCAACCGTCTTCAGTGCCGGAGCAGACCTGCACCTGGAACCGAAAAGGATGGCCGAGGTCAGCGACCGTCTCTATGGCGTATACGAGACGCTTGTCGCGTCGCCATGCATCATCATCGCCGCGGTCTCGGGTTATGCGATCGGCGGCGGCGCTCAGCTTGCACTGACGGCGGACCTCAGGATCGGATCTGCCGCCACGGAATTTCGGTTTGTCGGTGCTGCGAATGGAGCGGTCGTCGCCGCATGGGCTCTCCCAGCACTCGTCGGCCGGGCCAAGGCCATGGAGATTCTTACCCGCATGACCCCGGTCATCGGAGTGGAGGCGTTGTCCTGCGGCCTCCTGAACACGATTGCCGATGATCCGCGCACCACCGCCCTGGATTGGGCGGCGAGCCTTGCCAAGCTGGATGGCAAGACCCTCACGGGAATCAAGATGGTTGTCCTTGACGCCACCGGCATCGCGCACGCGCTGCGCCTGGAACGCTCGCTGAATCATGGGTGGCCGGCACGGTCGACGTGACGGAGGGTGAGGCGGAGGTGTGATGGATCGATGACTGTAGCGGAAGGTGGAGCCGAGCGGCGAGGACCTCTCGCCGGAGTTCGAGTGCTCGACCTCTCGGCAAGGCTTTCCGGTCCCTTCGCGACCATGATCCTGGCCGATCTCGGAGCCGAGGTTGTGAAGGTCGAGCCTCCCCTGCGAGGTGAACAGAGTCGAACGATCGAGCCACTCATCAATGGGCACAGCGCCTACTTCATCAGTGTCAATCGCGGGAAGCACAGCGTCGCAATCGACTTCCGGCCGGCTCAGGGTCGGGAGCTTCTGATGAAGCTCGTTGATGCGTCGGATGTCTTTGTCGAGAACTTCGTGCCTGGAACGCTCGCGAAGTACTCGCTTGACTTCGAGCCGGTCGCCGCTCGGAATCAACGCATTATTTACGCGTCGATTTCGGGATTCGGTCAGACGGGGCCCGACCGGGGCCTCCCTGCCTTCGACATCATTACCCAGGCGATGAGCGGGCTGCTATCGATCACTGGCGCGCCGGACGGGATACCCGCTCGGGTCGGAATCTCAATCGGAGATCTATCGGCCGGCGTCTACGCGGCGGTTGGGATTCTCGCCGCCCTCGTCGAACGGCAATCGAGCGGCGTTGGCCAGCACCTCGACATCTCGATGCTCGAAACGCAGGTCGCGCTGATGGAGAACGCATTCACGAGGTTCTTCGCGAGCGGCGAACAGCCGCGACCGCTGGGATCGAGGCACCCCTTGGTGACACCGTTCCAAGCCTTCCCGACCGCGGACGGCTACGTCGTCGTGGCTCTGCGGTCCGAGGCGCAGTGGGGCCCATTCTGTGAGGTACTCGAGATCCCCGAAGTAGCGACCGAAGCCCGGTTTGCGACAAACGGGCTGCGCACGTCGAATCACGGTGAACTTGAGCCGATTCTCAGTGCCGCCATTGCGAGGCGACCAACAGCCGAATGGATCGCATTGCTACGTGCGCGCCATATCCCATCTGCTCCGGTTCAAACGATTCTCGACGTAGTGGCGATGCCTCAGCTCGCGGACAGAGGCATGTGGGTCAAAGCCGAACAGACGGGTGTGGGTGACTGGACCTTCGTGAACAGCCCCATAAAGCTCAGCCGGACGCCCGCTGGCGTCCAGGGGCCGGCTCCCCTCGTCGGCGATAGCACCCGCCTTGTTCTTGAGTCCTTGTGCGGCTGCGACTCTGAGGAACTTCAAGACCTCGCCGACCGGGGGATCATCACGCTGGGCGACGAACCGATGGCCTGAACCGAGGGCTGGCCTAGCGTGTGGGGCGCACATATTCGTCGGTGGCTTGGCTTGTGGGACGCACTTATTCGTCGGAGGCTGGCTACCCGGCTAAAGTTCCACACCGGATAGGATCGCTCCACCTCGATGCTGCTGGGATTGGTCTACTCATGCCTTCGACTTCTGCTGGACGGCGCTGACGTCCGCCTTCGGCGACAGGATCCCCAGGCTGAGCTGCTGTTGCTTCGGCATGAGCTGCGCGTCTTGCGCCGGCAGGTCAAGCGCCCGAAGCTTATGCCCGCCGACCGCCTGATCATCGCCGCCTTCCATCGCCTGGTTCCGCGCTCGGCGTCGGGCGGGCTGGTCGAACCGGAGACGGTACTGGGGTGGCATCGGGAGCTGGTGCGCCGGAAGTGGGCAGCCTTTGGCCGGCGGCGAGACGTTGGTCGACCGCGGCTAGAAACTGACCTTCGGGGGCTGATCTTGAGGATGGC
>DATKQX010000024.1:0-26165 GCA_035532495.1 Saccharimonadales bacterium (SeqCode) | reverse complement strand
GAGGGTTCGCCGGTCTCGCTTGAGCTGCCGGAACTCCTTGACGATCATCGCCCGCATGGCCGCCTCCTCATTCGTGGTGACCGGTTGAAGTCTACACTTGATGAATTACGGCGAATAGCTCGGTAACGGTCGGGCGATCCCGTGCGAGCAGAGGACTATTCGGTTGCAGCGCCGAGGTCTGGCGTCTGCTCGGGACAGTACAGGCGAGCGTTCGTCACGAAGTGACCAGTGTCCCCGGCGGGCAGGGAGAAACCCTCTGGGAGCCCTGGACTCACGTCGAGGATGAGTTGCGTGTGCTTCCAAGCCTCGAACTGCCGGTGATCAATGTAGAAAGGGCAACCACCGACGTGGCCCAGGAGGACGTCGCGGTCGTTGAGGAGAAATTCTCCGAGGTCGAAGCAGATCGGGAGACTGCCGTCGCAGCAGCCTCCCGATTGGAAGAACATGAGCTTGCCGCGCGCAGCGACCAGCTCATGGATTGCCCGCTCGGCAGCCGGTGTGGCGATCACACGCGCGGTGGTTTCCGCCGTGGAGGTGTGATCGCTCATACCGGCACTTCGCTTTTAGAAGAAGCCCAACGGCTTGGGGCTGTAGCTCACCAGCAGGTTCTTGGTCTGCGAGTAATGCTCCAGCATCATCTGGTGGTTCTCGCGTCCGACGCCGGAGATCTTGTAGCCACCAAACGCCGCTCCAGCGGGATAGAGGTGGTAGCAGTTGGTCCAGACCCTGCCGGCCTTGATCGCGCGGCCCATCCGGTACGCGCGGCTTCCGTCGCGAGTCCAGACGCCGGCTCCCAGGCCGTACAGCGTGTCGTTGGCGATGGCGATGGCGTCCGCCTCATCCTTGAACGTCGTCACGGCGAGGACGGGCCCAAAGATCTCTTCCTGGAACACGCGCATCCGGTTGTTGCCCTGCAGGACCGTGGGCTGGAAGTAGTAGCCGTCCGCAACATCCGCTTCAACGGTTGCGCGCTCGCCGCCGATCAGGCACTTCGCGCCCTCTTCGCGGCCGATCTTCACGTAGGACTCGATCTTCTCGAGCTGCTGCGCGGAGTTCTGTGCGCCCACCATCGTGCTCACGTCCAGCGGGTTGCCCTGCTTGATCGCCGCGATCCGGGTGAGGCAGCGCTCCATGAACCTGTCGTAGATCGACTCCTGGATCAGTGCGCGCGACGGGCAGGTGCAGACCTCGCCCTTGTTGAAGGCGTAGAGCACCAAACCCTCAATGGCCTTGTCGAGGAAGTCGTCATCTGCTGCCATGACGTCATCGAAGAAGATGTTCGGTGACTTGCCACCAAGCTCGACCGTCGATGGGATGAGGTTTTGCGCCGCGTACTGCATGATCAGACGCCCGGTGACCGTCTCGCCGGTGAACCCGATCTTGGCGATGCGCGGGCTCGATGCGAGCGCCTTGCCGATCTCACCGCCAGGTCCCGTCACGATGTTGATCACGCCCGCCGGCACGATGTGCTCGATGACCTCGGCGAACTTGAGAATCGACCAGGGCGTTGGGGATGCCGGCTTCAGCACCGTGCAGTTTCCTGCTGCCAACGCGGGAGCGATCTTCCACGCAGCCATGAGCAGTGGAAAGTTGAACGGGATGATCTGTCCGACCACACCGAGCGGCTCATGGAAGTGATACGCGACCGTGTCCTTGTCGATTTCCGTGCTCCGGCCTTCAAGCGAGCGAGTCGCCCCGGCGAAATACCGGAAGTGATCGACCGCGAGTGGTAGATCAGCCGCGAGCGTTTCACGCACCGGCTTCCCGTTCTCCCAGCTCTCCGCGACCGCCAGCATCTCGAGATTGGCCTCGATGGCGTCAGCAATACGGTTGAGCACCGCTGCGCGTTCCGGCAGCGACGTTGCGCCCCACGCGTCCTTCGCGGCGTGCGCGGCGTCGAGCGCCAGCTCAACGTCTTCCGCAGTGGACTTGGCGACTTCGCAGAATACCTTGCCGTTGACAGGGCTGATGTTGGGCATGTACCTGCCGCCGACCGGCGGCACCCAGCGCCCGCCAATGAAGTTGTCGTAGCGGGCCTTGACGGTGACGACGCTGCCCGCCTGACCGGGCGGTGTATACACCTTGCTCCGCACTGTCGGTTGAACCTCGATCTCGACGAGGTCCGCAGTGAGTGTCATGGCATTGCCTCCTTTGAGAGTTGATGCTGATGACGTCAGACTGCGCTGCGCCGAGCATCGAAGCGAGTGTCAAAGGTCACGATTCGTATGGGCTGTTCGACCCCGAGGAACCCACGTGCGGGTGCGACCATGGGCGTCGCACACACACGGTCCGCAACGGTCGGGAATTACGCGCGAGCGCCCGCAGCGAGGCGGACGCTCGCAGCATCCGGAACGGCGGTAGCCGTGGCGATCGTGAGCATTGGGGGATCGAGCAAGGAGTTGTGCACGGTGCAGTGTGCGACCGCTCGGCGGACGGCGGCGACACGGCTGTCCGGTGTTGCCGCGGGAAGCGTTACGTCGATGGCGATCGCGGCGACCCGCCACGGCGGCGTCTTGCTCATCGTCCAGCTGCAGTGTACGACCGGTGCGCCCCCACTCCCGCCGAGGCCGCGACGCGCATAGTGCGCGACGCACGACGCCAGCGAAGCAACGAAGAGATCCGTCGGCGTTGGGCCGGCGTCCTCGCCGCCCGCCTCGCGGGGTTGGTCGACGATCAGCTCGTGACGACCGATCGTAATCCGGTGGCGGTCACCGCCCAGGCTGTGAACTGTGAGTCGCATGGCAGCTCACGTAAAGATGATCTGGCCGCCGGCGGCCTTCTCGTAGAACTCCCCAACCGTGATGATGTCCTGGACCTGGGGAATGAAGTCCTCCTTCGTGAGGCCGAAGAGATCCACCGAGGCCCTGCACGCGTACAGCCCGCAGCCCGTGTCCGCGATCATCTCGACGAACTCGGGGATGGACGGGATATCCAGCTTCTCCATCTTCGAGGCCAGATAGTGGGTCATCACCGATGACATCCCTGGTACCCCACCGAGCCACGTGGAGAGGTGGAGGCCGGGGTTACCGACCGTCGCGATCTTGATGTGCTCGTGGCGGGTCTTGTGGATCGCATCCAACCCGAAGAATGTGAAGAAGATGCTCGCCTCGATCCCTTCGGCACGCGCGCCGTTCGCCATGATCAGTCCCGGATAGATGCCGTCGAGCGATCCCTTCGAGACGATGATCGACACCTTCTCGATGGTCGCGGGCATGAAGGGCTTCGCAGCCGTTGTCGATTCGATTGCCATGATCGCCATGATCCTTTCCTCCTTGTCAGATGCAGCCGCGCGGCTTCGGGATTCCGGCAATTCGCGCGGCAACCTTCGCGGGGCCTTTCGGAAAGAGTTGATACAGGTCCTTGATGGACACGCCGGAGGTCTTGCCGAGCACGCGCACGGTTGGCCCGGTCCCGTTCTTCAGGTACTCGCGTCGCATGAAGCGGATCACCTGCCAGTGCTGAGGCGTGACTTCGGCGATTCCCTCGCTCGCGGCGAGTGCCGGCACCATTTCCTCAGTCCAGTCCAGCGGATCGACGAAGAACCCTTCTTCATTGCGCGCAACGTCGGTGAGGTCAACGGTTGCCACGGTCATGCTTGCCTCCTCAATGCGTCCCGGCTGGGACCCTGTGTTTCCCGGCCGCCGGCATGGCCGCCGTGATGCCGGGTATGGAATGGCCTGGCAGCAGCGCGTGCCAGTAGAACCACTGAAACATCAACTTGCCGAGGTGGTTGAGATGCGATTCCTTCAACAGCGGCAGGCCGATCGGGCCTGGGTAGTGCCCAGGGAGAGGCTCGGTCTCGTAGTTGAAGTCGATGAGCACGGCCTTGCCGAACCCGGTCTCGATAAAGCAGTTGGCGTGACCGTCGTAGCTTGCGTCCAGGCTCTGACCGGCAAGGAACCGGCGAATGTTCTCAGTGAGCACGTCGCCCTCGAAGTGCGTGACGGAGCCTGCCTTCGAAACGGGAAGACCGGCGGCGTCGCCGATGGCGAAGATCTCCGGAGCGGCACGAGACTGCAGCGTGCGCTCGTCGGTCGGGATGAAGTTCAGTTCGTCGCCAAGACCTGGCGAGCGTCCGACGAATGGAGCACCACCGTGGAGCGGAATGACCACCGCAAGATCGAACCCGACGTCGCGTCCGTCGTAGGACGTCAACGTCCCCGTCTCGTGATCGACGGATCCGGTGTTGAACTCGGTGACGACGTTGATGCCTTTCTGCTGCAGCAGCTCACCGAGTCGCCGCGAGGCAACCGGCTTCGTAAATGCGCCATCAAGCGGCGTCACATACGTGAGCTCGACGTCGTCGCGAACACCTTTCTCTCGAAGAAACCAGTCGGTGAGAAAGCAGAATTCCAGCGGTGCCACCGGGCACTTGATGGGCAGGTCGACCACGTTGACCACGATCCTTCCCGCGGTGAACTCCGCGAGGGCCGGTGCGAGAGCCCGAGCTCCGTCGATGGAATAGAACGTGAAGATGTTCTTCCCCCATCCCGGCCCGTCGAGCCCCTCGGTCTCCTCGGGCATGAGCACCGCACCGGTCGCGACGACCAGGACGTCGTACGGCAAGCTCCGGCCGCCCTCGAGCCACACCTGCCTGCGGCCCACGTCGACACGGTCGACCGTCGCTGGGAGGTACTGGATCCCTCGATGCAACTGTTCGGCGCGAGGTCTCACCAACTCGTCGGCGTCCGCCAGACCGAACGGCACGAACAGTAGCCCCGGCTGGTAGACGTGGCCGGGCGTGCTGTCAACCACCGTGATATCGATGGACGACGGCAGCATCCTGCGCAAGCGATTTGCGGTGATCGTGCCGCCAGTCCCGCCGCCGAGGATCAGAACGCGTCTTGGATCAGTCATCACTCATCCACGATCCCATCCGAGCGCGCCGGCAACTAGAGCCTAACCGCCCCTTTCCTGGATGACCTTCGACCCTGGCAGTCGCCCGGCCGGCGACGCACCCTGAAGGCGCGAACACGTCGCACTACAGGAGACTTGCCATGAGTGATCAAACGTCCGGAGCAGGGTCCCATCCCAGTCGCGGTACGAGCGGCGGCGGGATCGCGCTCGTCATCCTCGGCGTCATCAGCGCGCTGATCGCGTTCGGCCTCCTCGCGGGTGGCAGCGTGCTCATGTGGGCGGACCGCACCCAACGGGATGCAGCCGGCTACCTGACGTCCCCGACGACGCGTCTCGAATCCGCCACGTACGCAATTGCCGCAACGGATCTCAACGTCGCCGTCGACGCACCAGGCTGGCACGTCGCCACTGACGCGCTCGGCTCGGTTCGCATCGTCGCAACGGACAGGTCGTCCACCGCGATCTTCATCGGCATCGCACCGGCAGCTGACGTTCAGACGTATCTCAACGGAACAGCGTATGACCAGCTGCGCGGATACTCCATGTTCCCGGGAACCCCCGCGTACACGAGGCACATCGGTGGAGCCCCGACGGCTCCCGGTGAGCAGCATTTCTGGCGGGCGAACATCGCCGGGGTGGGCACGCAGTCGCTGACGTGGAAGGTCGAGAGTGGCCACTGGGCTCTCGTGCTCATGAACCTCGACGCATCCTCCGGAGTCAGGGCTGCGGTCTCGGTGGGTGCGACCGCCCCGTTCCTGTTCGCGCTCGGGCTCGGGCTGTTGATCGGAGGCGGCATCGCGCTGCTGGTCGCCTGTCTGCTTCTCTTCGGCGGGACCGGTATGCTCCGGCGAGGGGGTGGGTCGCAATCTCGCGAAAGCTCGGTGAATCCTTCGCCCGCACCGGCCGGCGCGCCACCGCCACCACCACCTGCGTTCCCACTGCCCCCACCGGTACCTGTCCCGAGCGGCACCGGTCACGCGCTCCGAATCGAGGGCCGTCTCGATGCGTCGCCGAGCCGCTGGCTGTGGCTCGTCAAATGGTTCCTCCTCATCCCGCACCTCATCGTGCTGGTGTGCCTCTACGTGGCGGCAATCGTGCTCACCGTCGTCGCGTTCTTCGCGATCCTCTTCACCGGTCGCTACCCACGCTCGATCTTCGACTTCAACGTCGCCGTCCTACGCTGGTCGTGGCGTGTCGGCTTTTTCGGGTACAGCGCCCTCGGCACGGACCGTTACCCACCGTTCACGTTCGATGTCGCGGGCGACTATCCGGCGACTCTCGACGTCAAGTATCCGGAGCACCTTTCCAGAGGGCTCGTGCTCATCAAGTGGTGGTTGCTCGCCATACCGCACTACCTGATCGTTGCGCTGCTGGTCGGGGGCACGACGGTGGCGGTACACGGTGCGTATGTGACAGCAGTGTCCGTGCCGTACTCGGGTCTGATCACGCTGCTCGTGCTCGTTGCGGCGGTGGCGATGCTGTTCACCAAGCGCTATCCCGCCGGGATCTTCGACCTGGTCATGGGACTGAACCGGTGGGTCTACCGCGTGCTCGTGTACGTACTGCTGCTCCGCGACGAGTACCCGCCGTTCCGGCTCGACATGGGCGGCCAAGAGCCGTCGTCGATGCCGGGAGCCCCGCATCCGGCGCCGTTTCAGCCGCTCGGCAGGTCGTCGGCGGCATCCGGTCTGAACGGCTGATAAGGAGGACCGCCATGCACCGTTCTGCGCGAATCCGAGCCCTGTACGGTTTGAACCTCTTTCTCGGACTCACCGCCGTTGCCGGAGGCGCCGCGCTGCTCACCGGCTTGATCAAGATGCCGCTCAGCGCCCTCGCGGGGAGCCCGTTCACTGACTTCACGGTGCCCGCGATCCTCCTGGCGGCGGTCATTGGGGGCACGAGCCTCCTGGCCGCGTGGCTGGTGCATCTCCGCCTCAGCCTCGGCGCC
The DNA here is from genome assembly GCA_035532495.1 of Saccharimonadales bacterium (SeqCode). Classification (GTDB taxonomy): domain Bacteria; phylum Chloroflexota; class Dormibacteria; order Aeolococcales; family Aeolococcaceae; genus Palsa-851. The sequence goes on along the minus strand of DATKQX010000024.1, from coordinate 19,360 downwards.
CGGATGTCCGCTGTCGCCGGCGGAGCGATCGTCATCTTCGAGATCGTCGAGTGGAACATCATCGGCTTCGCGTGGTTGCAGGCCGCCTACATCGGGATCGGCATCGCGATCCTGGCACTCGCCGCGTGGACCCAGATGGAACAACTCCTCGACTCGGTGTCAGCGCAAGAGCCCGGACACCTCGCTCGCTAACTCGCTGCAAACGGCAGGTGCGCAGCTTCGGCAAGAACTCATCCCGAACCGCGGGCACAGCCGCCTGAGGCGATCCGAAGAACCCGAGGACGATACTCACCCGCTGGAGGTGATGATGTGCGGATGGCATCGCGCGACACGGCATACCACCCGGGTGACGTCATGAGCGACGCGGAGACCGACGCGCTGATCAGGTACTGGAGCGCGGCGAACTACCTGACAGTCGCGCAGATCTATCTGCTGTCAAACGCGCTCCTTCGGGAGCCGCTCAAGCCCGAACACATCAAGCCACGGCTGCTCGGGCACTGGGGGACGTCGCCGGGTCTGAGCCTCGTCTACGCGCACCTGAACAGGCTGATCCGCCGCCACGATGTCAACGCGATCTACGTGACCGGGCCGGGTCACGGCGGGCCTGCGCTGGTCGCAAACGTGTACCTGGAGGGAACGTACAGCGAGGTCTATCCGGATGTCTCACGCGATGCATCGGGCATGACGCGGCTGGTGCGTCAGTTCTCGACACCGGGCGGGATCCCGAGTCACGTGAGCGTCCCGACACCCGGTTCCATTCACGAGGGCGGCGAGCTCGGGTACGCGCTCATTCACGCGTTCGGCGCTGCCTTCGACAATCCGGATCTCCTTGTGGCCTGCGTCGTCGGCGACGGTGAAGCAGAGACCGGGCCGCTGGAGGGCTCATGGAAAGGAGTGCGCTTTCTCAACCCGGCTCGGGATGGCGCCGTCCTTCCGATCCTCCACCTCAACGAGAACAAGATCTCGGGCCCGACCGTCCTCGGTCGTGCACCGGACGATGACGTTCGCGGGCTGCTGCATGCGCACGGGTACGCAGTGCGCGAGGTTGCCGGCACCGACCCGACGATGGTGCACCGCGACTTCGCGAAGGCACTGGACGAGTCGTACGCGCGCATCCGTCAGATCCAGCATGCCGCGCGCTCCGAGCACCAGGTCGGCCGTCCGCGCTGGCCCGCAATCATTCTGCGGACCCCCAAGGGCTGGACCGGCCCGAAGGAGGTCGACGGAGTTCGTGTCGAGGGGACCTGGCGCGCTCACCAGGTGCCACTCGTCGACCCGAAGTCCAATCCGGAGCATCTACGACAACTGGAGGCGTGGCTTCGGTCGTATCGGCCCGAATCGCTTTTCGATGAACGGGGACGTCTCGTCCGGGAGCTGGAGGAGCTGGCCCCGTTGGGTGATCGAAGAATGGGTGCCAACCCACACGCGAACGGAGGCCTTCTGCTGCGCGACCTCGTCCTCAGAGACTACGCGACATATGCCGTCCCCGTTGCACAACACGCTACGACCAGCGCCGAATCAACCCGGCAGTTCGGGATCATGCTTCGAGACGTCTTCACCGACAACCGTGAAGCTGCAAACTTTCGGCTCTTCTGCCCCGACGAGACCAACTCGAACAGGCTTGGCGCGGTCTTCGATGTCGAAAGCCGGTGCCTCATGGATCCCACCAAAGACGACGACATCCACGTTCGACCCGACGGCCGGGTCATGGAAGTGCTCTCCGAGCATCTGTGTCAAGGATGGTGCGAGGGCTACATCCTCACGGGGCGTCACGGCGTGTTCGCCACCTACGAGGCGTTCGCGATGGTGTCAGCGTCCATGGCGATTCAACACGCCAAATGGCTCGAGGCCGCGCACGGTTTGCAGTGGCGCGCGCGGATCGCCTCGCTCAACATCCTGCTGACATCGACGTGCTGGCGTAACGACCACAACGGCTTCAGCCACCAGGGCCCTGGGCTCATCGACACGATGGTGTCGATGAGTGGCAACGTTGTCCGGCTCTACCTGCCGCCGGACGCCAACTGCCTGCTTTCCGTCGCCGACCATTGCCTGCGTAGCCGCGGATACGTGAACCTGATCGTCATCGACAAACAGCCGGAGTTGCAGTACCTCAACCTCGATGAGGCACGCGCCCATTGCGCCGACGGTGTCGGAATCTGGGAGTGGGCGAGCACGTCCCTCGGCTACGAGCCGGACATCGTCATCGCGTGCGCCGGCGACATCCCCACGCTCGAGGCTCTTGCGGCGACCGCATTGCTTCGCGAGTGGCTGCCGGATCTGCGGGTGCGCTTCGTCAACGTCGTCGACCTCATGACTCTCGTACCGTCCCGGTATCACCCGCATGGTTTGAGCGCGGACCGCTTCCGGGAGGTCTTCACCGACACCGGCGAAGTGATCTTCGCCTTCCACGGCTATGCGCGGGCGCTGCATCAGCTCGTGCACGGGCGGCCCAACGACCAGCGGTTCCACGTGCACGGGTTCACCGAGCAGGGGACGACAACCACGCCGTTCGACATGGTCGTGCTCAACGAGATGAGCCGGTATCACCTTGCGCTGCACGCGATCGACAGGCTGCGGACCCCACCGCCGAAGGCCGCGGAGCTTGCCGCTCACTGTGAGGCGATGCTCGAGCGGCATCACAAGTACGTGCGGGAGAACTTCCAGGACATGCCGGAGATTCGTGACTGGGTCTGGCCGTTCTGACGAGTGGTGGGATGAACATCCTCGTCGTCAACGCGGGGTCGAGCAGCCTGAAGCTGAGCGTCATCGGCAAGGACGAAGCGACACTCGCTGAGACAGAGTTCGAGGGCGCGCCGGAGGGCGCCACGCACGACGGTGCGCTGCTTCATTTCATCGATGCGCAGCGAGACCTCGGCGCAGCCGGTCACCGCATCGTGCACGGAGGCGCTGTGCTGCGCGCACCCGTGATCGTGGATGATGCGGTTCGCGCGCAACTCGAAACGACGGCGCGGCTGGCGCCCCTGCATGTCCCCCCCGCGCTCGCCGTCCTCGACAAGGTGCGTGGGTACACGAGCCTGACGCAGGTTGCGTGCTTCGACACGGCGTTTCACGCGTCACTCCCCGCTGCGGCGACAACCTATGCAATTCCACTCTTGTGGCGCGAGGATTTCGGTATCCGGCGGTACGGGTTCCACGGGCTTTCGTGCGCGTGGTCCCTGCGCCGCGCCGCGTCGCTGCTCGGACGGCCTCCAGCGTCGCTTCAACTCGTGGTGGCGCACCTCGGCGCGGGCGCATCCGTGACCGCTATCCGAGACGGTCACAGCGTCGACACGTCGATGGGCTTCACGCCGCTCGAAGGGCTCGTCATGGCGACGCGGAGTGGGAGTGTCGATCCGGGCGCCCTGCTCTACATGCAGACCCACGGCGGGATCGGGCCGGCGGCCATGAACGACACGCTCGAACGGGCTTCGGGGACCCTCGGTCTCGCCGGCAGCGCCGACATGCGCGAGATCCTCGCGAGGGGCGACGCGAACGCCGCGCTGGCGCGCGACGTCTACGTACACCGCGCACGGGCCTTGCTGTCCGGAGTTGCCGCTTCGCTCGATCGCCTCGACGCGATCGTGTTCACCGGCGGCGTCGGCGAGAACGCCGGCGAGATCCGCAGCCGAATCTGCGCAGGTCTCGGTGTCCTTGGCGTCGTCACACCGGCTGGAACGACCGTGCCCCACTGCGATGCGGTAATCAGTGCTCCGACCGCGGATGTGGCGATCCTCGTCGTCCGGGCCCGCGAGGACCTGGAGATCAGTCGAGAGGTTCGCGAGCTGATCGATCGGTAGGGTCGCCGCTTGAACGCGCCGTGGTCACCGGTTCGCGAGCCGCAAGGACGCACCAGCGCCGGCATTGGTGATCGTTGATCGGTGTTCGGTGGAGGTACCGGCACGCCTCGGCCCCGGGCTGCCCGCCGTGGGCGGACACCGGTTCGTACCTGCCACATCCCTGAACGGAATCGGAGCCATAGGGGCATCCGTGCCCGGTGACCGTGATCTCCGCCCTCGGGCTCCCGCCTGGGTCTCCCACGCATTGAGCATGGCTGCGGCGGCGGCGTCTCGCCAGAGGCTTTTGTCACAATGGGCATGGGTCACGCGACAGGTCAGGTCGGGACGGCTGGCACTGGGCGACGCGCGACCGCCAGTGGCAGTATCTTCGGCATTGCTGCCGACAGAAGAGCAGCCGGTTGGAGACCTTGCCCGATGGCCACCGCACAGCGATCAGTCTCACCGCTCTGTACGCGACCGGACAGACCACGCGCCCGGAAAGCGTTCAACGTCACACCCGCGTGAGGGGCTTTGGAGGAGGAACATGCGCGCGATAGCGCTCGTCGACGTCGCATCCACGGTGCTCCCTGCGGGTGCGGGCAAATGAATGAGCCGGCCCCCTATTTCCACTGGGGCTTCATCCTCATCTCCCTGCCGAATCTCGTCCTGATCGGTGTGATGGTCCTGCTGTTCGTCGTGGCGCTCATCGCCCCGTTTCCGGGGCACGGCCACATTGAGGAAGGACGCGATGACCAGTGACGCGCTGACTCCGTCCCCGAAGGCGGGCGCCGAGGCGTCGACGCCCGCACCCGAGCCCGGCTGGACCGCGGCGATCCGCAGGCGCGTCGAGAAGACGCTCCCCATCACCGAGCTCTTGCCAACCCGTCAGCCCGCGTACATAGGCTCATGGGTGTACGCCTTCGGCGTCATCACCATTGCGGCGCTGTTCTGGCTCGTCCTCAGTGGCGTGCTGCTGGCGTTCTTCGGGTCAGCCTGGTGGCACATCTCCCCCGTCGGGAAGTTCTTCAACAGCACCCACTTCTGGTCGGTCCAGATGTTCTTCATCTTCATGGTCCTGCACCTCTGGGGCCAGTACTGGGGCGCCGGCTGGCGTGATGGCCGCGCCACCACATGGATGGTGGGGGTCGTCATCTTTCTCGTGAGCGTCGTGACCGCGTTCACCGGCTATCTCATCCAGCAGAACTTCGCCTCCCAGTGGATCGCGGTGAACGCCAAGGACGGGATCAATTCGACCGGCGCCGGCGGCCTGTTCAATGTTCTCAACTTCGGCCAGCAGTATGGATTGCATGTCATGCTGCTTCCGATCGGCGTGACGCTTCTCGTCGTGCTCCATGTCATCCAGGTTCGAAGCCGCGGGGTGGTGCGCCCCATCGGCGATCCGGTGACCGCCGATGACGCGGGAGTCGGAGCATGAGCCGCGGAACGCGCCGGCACATGGACAAGGCCACGTACTACCGCGGCGTCAGGATGATGCCGTACGACCTCATCAAGGAGCTGGCCATCGCGATGGTCGGCGTCCTCGTGGTGGTCCTCGTCCTGTCGGTGACACTGTCGTCCCCCGACGTTCCATCGGTCACCATCCAGAGTTGGGCCAAAGCGGATCCGGTCGACTTCGTCACCACGGCGACGTCCGAGCTCGCGGGAACGTCAGGTGTCGCGACCTACGGGCCGCCGTACAACAACCAAAACGGCGCCGTGCAGACCCTCTGGTTCCTTGACCCGCAGGAGTGGGCCGGCGTCCATGTGGCGACCAACGCCGCAAACGATTTCGTGCTCTCGCCACTCAAGCAGAGCACGCTGGGCGACAGCGAGCTCGCCGGTGCGCTGACAACGTACGACGGTGCGGGAAGCGACCAGCAGACGACCTGGCTGACCAACTACAGCGACGCCCTCGCGAAGGCGACGGTCAACAGCGACGGCGCGGTTGTGGTCCCCAGTGGCGAGTACGGCCCGGTGCCGGTGATGATGGCCCGCATGCTCGCGCTGGGACGGTCGGGCGGCCTCGACGCTTTGCTCCTCTCGAGCGACCACTTCTACCAGACCGACTTCAGCAAGGCCCTCCTGTTCCTCGGTGACGGTGGCTACCTCGGGAACCTGGCGTCAGCGCAGAACCTGACCGGCGACCAGTGGGGAATGATGAATGAGACGGGGCGCTATCCCGGGCAGGCATGGCTCTGGCTCTACACGATGTGGTATCAGATCCCGCCGTTCAACTCCGACACCGGCTTCCTCGGCGTCAGCAGCGCAAACACGGACCTGGCGGTGGTTGGGATGATGCTCGTTCTCAGCGTCCTCCTCCTCCTCGTTCCGTTCATCCCGGGGCTCCGTGATATCCCGCGCTGGATACCCATTCACCGGCTCATCTGGCGCCGTCACTACGCGACGATGCCAAAGGCGCCGGGCGGCGACACGGTCCGAACGTAGCGGGCTGGAGTGCCGGGGCACTTCAGCCAATCAGGCGACGATCCGCATACCTCGTCGCATTGCGAGGTATGCGGCGAAGGTGCCCCCAACCCCCAGGACCGCGAGGTAGATGATGCTGCCCGTGAGCGGCATGGACAGGTACGGCGTTCCGTAGGCGTCGAAAACCGAGATCCGACTTGCCCAGCTCGGCCATGCGAGCAGCCCGGCGAACGTCGTGAGAAGGAAGCATGCGATGAGCAGGCCGCCGGTGATCCCGGTCGCCGCAGCGCTTCTGAGGAGCGTGACGATGAGGAGGCCGGCGCCGCCGATTGCAAAGCTCAACAGCACCACATCGAAGAAGGTGCGGATCAGGCCGCCGGCGTCCACCGCGTACCCCCCGATCTGAGCTCCGACAGACGTACCGGCGACGATGGCCCCACCGATCATCGCCGCAAGGACAAGCGTCGTGGCGGTGCGTTCCATCAGGAACCTGCCCATCGACACCGCCTGCGTGAGCACAGCGTCGTTGCGATGCTGTGTCGCATCACTCGCCCACCTCGCCACCTGTGCGACGGCGAACCCGGCCACCAACAGCGCCGTGAACGAGAGGAAGAACGAGAGGTACTGATCCGTCGTCAGGAAGGTGCCGTGGCTCTGCAGGAGCTTCCCCAAGGCTCCGCCACTGTCCTCGACGATGCGGATCGCGGATGGAACCACCGCCGCCTCCACTGCGGTGAACGCGGCGATCGCGATCACCCACGACGCGATGCCCACCGGTTGGTCGGCGATCCAGTTCAGCCACAGCGTCCTGCGCCACACCGTGCTCGGCCGGAACGTGAAGTCGGCAGGGCGTGAGTGGTGTGCACGAGCCAGGCTGACATCGCCGATGTCCCTTCGAAGGTAGAGCCGCCACGCAACCGCGCCTACCACCAGCGCGGCGATGACGAGCGTGGCCATTGATGCCACGTCGAACGTCGTCCCGGCGAGCGTTCGCGCGTTCACGTAGTAATAGAACGGCGAGAGGTAGCGAAGGAACGTGAGCGCGCCGAGACTGTCGTACATGTTGGCGATGAAGAACGATGCCACCAGATACCCCGCGGTCACGCCCGACGCGCTGCGGGCCGCCTGGAAGAACTGCGAGACAAGCAGGCCGATCGCGAAGGACAGCAATCCGACGAGGCCGAACGCAACGCACTGTCCCAGCGCCTCGAGCGCGAACTGCACGCCCGACAGCGCCCCGCCGATCGCCGTGAAGACGAAGATGAGCGCGACGACGACGCTCAACGCGATCAGGAATCCGGCGACGCGGTCGCGGAAGATCGCGTTGCGTGACCGGCCCGCCGCGAACCAGAGGTCATAGATCCCCTTGCTCTCGGAGCCTCTGAGGATTTGCGCGCCCTCGATCGCTGCGTAGATGGCAACCAGCAGAGCGATGTCGGGAAAGATCTTGTAGCTCAGGTATCCGCCGACGGTGTCGAGCCGGTCGACCGGACCGGTCAGAAACTGGAAGCTCTTGGCGACGGGCGTTGCCGCGGTCGCGAGTGCCTGGAGACCTCCGCCGATTGCTTTCGCGGCGGCAACGTAGGCGGGACCAAGAACGGCCACGGACACCCCGAAGCCCACGCCGAGTGCGAGCATCCCCAACCGATGGCTTCGGAACGCCCAGGGGATGAGACTACGGTTGCGTGGGCTGTCCATACTCCGACAGAAAGACCTCTTCCAGACTCATCTCCGTCGAGTCCAGGGACACGACGACAGCCGGCATGAGCGCTTCGAGCAGCGGTTCCATGGCGCCGGTCACGGTGCACTGCAGTCGATGGTCCGACACCACCACATCGGCCACGCCTGGGATCCTCGCGAAGCGCTCGCTGTCGATCGGTTGTTGCACGGTCGCGTCGATGCGCCGGATGTGGCTGATGCGCAACTCCTCCATCGTGCCGACCTGCCGCAACTCCCCGTCGTGCACGACACCGATCCGGTCGCAGATCTCCTGCACTTCGGGCAACACGTGCGACGAGAGGAAGACCGTCGCGCCGCGCTCGCGCGCCTCTTTGACCAGATCTCTGAAGATCTGCTGCATCAGTGGGTCGAGTCCCGTGGTCGGCTCGTCGAGCAACAGAAGTTGAGGGTTGTGCATGAATGCCTGGATCAGCCACACCTTCTGCTTGTTCCCGTGCGAATAGGTGCGGTACTTGCGATGCAGGTCGAGGTCGAAACGTTTCGCCAGTTCGGTAATCCGGTTGGGGTCGACGCCGCCGCGGAGGTGCGCGAGGAGATCCAGGATCCGCTCGCCGGTCTGGTTCGGATACTCCGGCGCCTCTCCCGGAAGGTACCCCGTGAGCGCGCGGATCTTGACACCGTCGCGTTGCGTGTCCATCCCGAAGATGCTCGCGCGCCCACGGTCCGGCCGCAGCAGATCCATCAGCAACCGTAGCGTGGTCGTCTTGCCGGCTCCGTTCGGGCCGATATAGCCGAAGGCCTCACCCTTGACGACCTCGAGATTGAGGCCGAAGAGGCCGCGATGCTGACCGTAGTCCTTGGTCAGCCCCTCGGTTTCAACTGCACCGGTCACGAGGCGTTCCCCTCGCCATGAATCGTCATTGATACCAGCAGCGAATCAGCTCGCCGTCGATCCGCAGGGATCCTTCCCGAATGCCGAGGACCCGCTCATACGCCTCTGCGTACGCGCCAAGGAGACGCTCGACCTCCTCGAGCGTCACGAGGTTGGACCGCCGAGCGATGAAGAGCTCGGTAGCCAGCAGGTTCGCGGCATACATGAGTGAGACGAGCACGAGCGCCGCGTCGTCGGGCGCGCGTACGGCAAAGGCGCCCTCGCGCTTGCCCTGCGCGATGATGGAGCCAAGCACCGGTGCGAGGTCCTGGACCATGCGCTGGCGGAGTTTCTCCCGCACGAGCGCGTTGTCGTCTGACAACCAGATCTCGGCAATCCCGAGCATGAGATCCCTGCGCTCCGCCTTCCAGTCGGCGATCCCCGAGAACACGTGCTGCAGCTTCATCAGCCCCGAGAGCGAGGGATCGTTGACCGTCGAATCGAGGGATGCGATTGCCGCGTCCCCGATGCGCGTGACAACTGCTTCGAGCAGTTGCTGCTTCGACTCGAAGTAGTGGTAGAACGCGCCGCGTGATGATCCGACCCCGTCCAGGATGTCCTGGATGCTCATCTGCTCGTATGCCTTCGTCTGAATCAGACGCTGAGCCACGTCGATGAATGCGTCGCGCCGGAGCGTCTGCTCCGCCAGGTTGACCGACCGCGACATCAGCACCTCCATAGACCGACTGTCGGTCTAAGAATACTCGGAGGAAGGCCCGGTGTGAACGCTCGTCAGCGGCCGCTCACGACCAATCGTTCTTCTCGCGGTTCCTCATGTTGCGGCGAGCCATGAACGCCGCAGCCTCGGCTCGCCGTGACAGCCCGAGCTTCAGCAGAATGTTCGACACGTAGTTCTTCACCGTCTTCTCGGCAAGGAAGACCTTCTCCGCGATCTGCCGGTTGGTCATCCCCTCGGCGACCAGATCGAGGATCTTCCGCTCCTGTGCCGTCAGGTCCCTGATGCCATCGTTAGCCTCGGATCCCTCACCGCGCAGGCGCGCCAGCACGCGAGCGGTGACCGTTGGATCCAGGAGCGAGTCCCCCCGGGCAACCTGCTGGATCGCGCCGACGAGATCCCCGCCTCGGACCTGCTTCAGAACGAAGCCAGAGGCGCCGGCCATGATCGAACTGAACAGCGCCTCGTCGTCCGAGTGGGCAGTGAGCATGAGCACCTTGGTATCCGGAAACGCGGAACGGATATCCCGACAGGCCTCGATGCCCGAGCGACCCGGAAGACGCACATCCATGATCACCACGTCAGGACGATCCGCGGACACCGCCTTGAGCGCCGCGTCGGCGTCGCCTGCCTCGGCGATGACGCGTATCCCACCCACACCGTCAAGGATGCTGCTGAGGCCCCGGCGGACCAACTCGTGGTCGTCGCACAGCAGCACCCGGATCACCTTGTCATCGGGCACGACTGCACTCTAGCAGCGGAACGGTGGGTCGGCCGGACCAACGGCCGTAAAGCTCGTGACCTTTTGCTCTGGCCGCGCCACCCACGACCCGACATGATCGAGCGTGGGAACTCATGAACACCATGCTCATCCACGACTTTGCTTACGTCCCCGTCGCCGCGGCGAGGGTACGCGACCGCATTCTCGCCAACCACGGCGAATGGCTCGGGCCTCTGGCCGCCGCCGCCGCCGGCGCGGGCGAGGCGCTCCGGCTCCGGATTGGCCCGTTGGAGGCGCTGCCGATGCTCGGCAAGACGGTGACTGTGCACGTCGGGCAACCGATAGCGCGAGGCGAGGTCACCGTCGTGCCGTTGACGTGGCAGGCCACCAACGCGCCAGGACTATTCCCCGTGCTGAGCGCCGATCTCGAGGTCGCGGCCCTTGGGGAAGACCTCACCCAGCTGACCCTTCAGGGGAGGTATGACCCGCCGCTCGGCGCAGTCGGGCAGCGAATCGACCGGCTCCTCATGCACCGAGTTGCGGAAGCCAGTGTGCGAAGCTTCCTCGGCCACCTCGCAGAGCGCCTCTCGGCGCTCGAGGATGTCAGCTCGGGCATCCTCGGCTGAGCTCCCACCTCGCCGGCATGCGCCACCACCCAACTCCGGTCGGCCCGAGGCAGGAGGACGGGCGCGGCTATGATCGGCTGCGATGGCAGTGAGCGGTACCCGGGCAGAGCGCCTGCTGGAGACGGGTCTCGCGCTCGCCGCAGAGCTGTCGCTCCCGGCACTGCTCCAGCAAATCACGGAAGTCGCGGTTGAGATCACCGAAGCCCGATACGGAGCGCTCGGCGTGCTGTCGAAGGACGGATCGGGACTTTCAGACTTCATTACTGCGGGGATGACTCAGGCCCAGCGCGCGGAGATCGGTGCCCTTCCTCGGGGCGAAGGGATCCTCGGTGTGCTCATACGCGAGCCCGAGCTTCTCCGGCTGAGGTCGATCGCTTCACATCCACGATCATCAGGTTTCCCACCACACCACCCGCCGATGCACTCATTCCTCGGAGCCCCGATCCGCGCCCACGGACGCGTCTTCGGGAACCTCTATCTCACCGAGAAGACGGGATCGGATGAATTCACCGAGGACGATGCATCAGCGGTCCTCGTCCTGGCCACACAGGCCGGGGTCGCCATCGCCAACGCGCAGCTCTACACCGAACTGCGTCTGCGCGAGCGCTGGGTGGACTCCGTTCGCGAGGTGGCGACAACGCTCCTTGCGGGGGACACCCCTAAGGCGACTCTGCAGCTTGTCGCACGTCACGCCCGAGAGCTCGCCGACGCCGATATGGCAACCATCAGCGTCCCAGAGGCGGGCGGCCTTCGCATCATCGTCGCGGATGGGGTGGGCGAAGGCGAATTGCTGAACGTCGAGGTACCCCTGGCGGGGTCACTGTCGTCGGAGGTCATCCGCACGGAGCAGACGCTGCTCGTCGAGGATGCCAGCAGATCCATGCTGACGCAGCCAATGGTGAGCATCGCCGGTGTCGGGCCGATGATCCTTGTCCCGCTCGCCTTGCGCACCAGTTCCACGGGTGTGCTGGCGATTGGGCGGCGAGCCGGTCGTCCCGTCTTCACGACATCGGACCTCCCCGTTCTCGAGAGCTTCTCCGAACAGGCAAGCCTCGCTCTCGAGTACGCCCGCGCCCAGTCTGAGGTCTCGCGGCTGGGCATGGTCGAGGATCGCGAACGTATCGCCAGAGATCTGCATGACGGCGTGATCCAGTCGCTGTTCGCCGTGGGGCTCGGCCTCCAGAACACGGCCGCACTCGTCGGCGATACGCGACTCGCCGATCGTATCCAGCAGTACGTCACGGAGATCGACCGCGTTATCGGCGACGTGCGCAGCTACATCTTCGGTTTGCGACCGAGCGTCCTCATGCCCGGCAATTTGACCAGCACGATCGAGCAGCTCGCCCATGAGATGCAGGAACGCACCGGCGTCACGGTTGTCGCCGACGTTGACATCACACTCGAGTCCGAGCTCTCGGGCGTTACCGGACAGATCGCGCACATCGTGCGCGAGGCGCTCTCCAATATCGGTCGACACGCGGAGGCGGCGACGTGCCGGATCACCATCCGCAGAGATGGTGAGAACGCCGTCGTTGAGGTTGATGACGATGGCCAGGGGTTCGACATCGAGCAGGCTCACCGCGGGATGGGCATGGGAAACCTCGCGGAGCGCGCCGCATCCATTCACGGAACGCTGAACGTGGAATCGGAGCCCGGACATGGCACGGTGATCCGGCTCACCATTCCGCTCTGAGCGCTGACCCTGACCCGCGGCGCGTCCGGCTCGCTCAGATCTCCGGGATGCGACGTCCTGTGATGGCTTCGATCGTGATGCGTATCCAGTGCTCTGGAGAGGCGACCGCCCACGACTTGAGCGATCCTCGGCGGAGCCGTTCAAGCACATCCGGGTTGGTGACCTCGCTCGCCGTGCCCGACACCAGGACGCTCCAGCCACTGTGATACAGCGAGCGACTCGCATCCACTTCGAAGGCTACTGCAGCGCCGCCTCGCAGCATGCTGAGCTTGGTGCCCGAACGTGTACAGAAGAAGATTTCGCCGTTCTCGACGAGGTAGTTCACTGGGAGAACCAGGACGTGGCCCTCGGACACGAATCCCACGCGCCCGACGAAGGAATGCATCTCCAACAGGCGGCGCGACTCGGCTTCGTCGAGCTCCTCAACACGAGTGCCGATACCACTCATGGGTCCAAATCTTAGGTGTACGGTGCACGGATGCGTCGGGATGCGAACCGATGACGGAAGCGCCTGCTTCAGACTTTCCGACTGCTTGGGCATTCGATGCGGTCCTGTCCGATGGGGGAACCGTGCACGTCCGTCCCATCCGGCCAGACGACGGCGACGCGCATCGGGAGTTCTTCCGTCAGCTCTCGCCGGAGAGCGTGTACTTTCGCTTCTTCGGTCCCAAAGCTCAGCTCACCGATGCTGAGGTCAAGCGTTTCACGACTATCGACTACCACGACCGGATGGCATTCGTCGCGTTCCTCGGTGAGGACATCATCGCCGTGGGTCGGTACGATCGGCTGCCGAGCGGCCAGGAGGCGGAGGTGGCCTTCACCGTCGCGGACGAGCACCGGGGACGAGGCCTGGCAACACTGCTGCTCGAGTACCTCGCCTCGTATGCAAGCGACAACGGGATCACCCGCTTTTCCGCAGACACGTTGCTGGAGAACCGCCGGATGCTCGACGTCTTCAGAGCAGCCGGGTTTCGCAGCGAATCGCATTCGATGGCATACGGCGTCGTGCATCTCGCGTTCGACATCGAACCCTCCGGGGCGTCGCTCGCGGCGGCTGAACGCCGGGCGTGGACGGCGGGTGTGCACAGCATCGCGCGGATCCTCAAGCCGCGTTCTGTCGCGGTGATCGGGGCCGGACGAGACCCGAATGGCATCGGCCACGCCGTGCTCCGCAACCTGATCCAGGGTGGCTTCCGCGGACCGCTCTATCCAATCAATCCCAACGTGGATCAACTGCTCGGCCTGGCGTGCGCTCCCAGTGTCGAAGGAGTTGAAGGGCACGTTGACCTGGCGGTGCTTGCCGTCCCCGCGTCACGCTGTCTTGAGGCGGTCGACACCTGCGTACGAAAGGGCGTCCATGGCCTCGTGGTGATCACCTCAGGGTTCGCCGAGATCGGCGGGGCAGGTGCCGATCTCCAGAAGGAGGTGCTGCATCGCGCCCATCGAGGCGGCATGCGCGTGGTCGGTCCGAACTGCTTCGGTGTCATCAACACCGCCGCAGACGTTCACCTGAATGCCACGTTTGCCTCCGAGGTGCCGGTGCCGGGGAATGTCGCGTTCGCCTCACAGTCGGGCGCCCTCGGGATCGCCATCCTCGAGCAGGCGATGTCCACGGGGCTCGGCGTCTCCAGCTTCGTCAGCATGGGCAACAAGGCGGACGTCAGCAGCAACGATCTGCTTCGCTACTGGCATCAGGACGGTGAGACGAAGGCCATCCTCCTCTACCTCGAATCGTTCGGTAACCCACGCGCCTTTGCTCGTGTGGCGCCCGTCGTCTCCGCGACCACGCCGATCGTCGCGGTCAAGTCAGGTCGAAGCGCGGCGGGGTCTCGTGCAGCGGCGTCGCACACAGCCGCACTCGCGAGTCCCGACGCGGTCGTCGACGCGCTCTTCCGACAAGCCGGGGTGATCCGCGTCGACACGCTGGAGGAGCTCATCGACTGCGGCGCGCTCCTGGCCCTCCAACCCGCGATGGACGGACGCGACCTCGCCATCATCGGCAATGCCGGAGGCGCAGCTGTGCTCGCCGCGGATGCCTGCGAGGCGGCGGGACTCCGCGTTCCGGAATTCGACGCCGAGACCCGCGACGCTCTTCGAGCGATCGCGGGTCCAAACGCCGGCGTCAGCAATCCGGTTGACCTCGGAGCCGGCGCGACACCGCAGCTGTTCGAGGGGGCGCTCCGCGCCGCTTTCGGCACTCGCGTGGCGGGTGCGGTCGTTATCCTCGCGCCCGTCGCTACCGCGAGTCTCGCCGAAGTGGCCGAGGCGATCACGAGGGTGCCGAGCCGCGGCCGCCCCGTCGTGCTCGTCCACCTCGGCGCCAATTCGCCGGCGCCGACCCGGGGCGACAGCAACACCGTCATCCCGACATATGCCTTTCCCGAACGTGCCGTACGCGCGCTCGGCCGTATCGCCAGCCACTCGGACTGGAAGCGCCGGCCGATCGGCGTGGTCCCGACCTTCCCGGCCGTCGACCTTGCCACCGGTCGCGAAGTGGTTGAGGCTCATCTCGCGGAGCATCCCGACGGCGGATGGTTGTCACCCCATCGCTGTGTGGAGCTCCTGCAAGCCTTCGGCATCTCATGCGTCGCAGAACGAGCGGTGGCTTCAATGGACGAAGCCGCGGACGCGGCCGGTGCGTTGGGATTCCCGGTCGTCCTCAAGGCGACGGGAGACCGGATCCTCCACAAGTCAGACGTCGGCGGGGTTGTTATGGGTCTGGACGCCCCGGACCAGGTCCGAACCGCGTTTGCGACGATGGCCGAGCGCC
Source organism: Saccharimonadales bacterium (SeqCode) (assembly GCA_035532495.1). Taxonomy (GTDB): domain Bacteria; phylum Chloroflexota; class Dormibacteria; order Aeolococcales; family Aeolococcaceae; genus Palsa-851. The sequence goes on along the minus strand of DATKQX010000024.1, from coordinate 4,063 downwards.
TTGGCGATTCGATGCAGGGCGCGCTCGTGCAGCCGATGCTCCGCGGTGTCGAGCTGATCGCTGGACTGGTGTCGGACCCCCTGTTCGGACCGGTCGTGATGTTCGGCAGTGGTGGCACGGCCGTTGAGCTGTTCGCAGACCGTGTGCTCCGCATCCTGCCGCTCACCGACCAGGACGCCCGCGAGATGGTTCGCTCGATTCAAGGAGCCCCGCTGCTCTTTGGACATCGGGGTTCGACCCCATCAGACGTGTCCGCGGTTGAGAACGTCGTGCTGCGGATCGCCCGCCTCGCGGATGACCTGCCGCAACTCGCCGAGATGGATCTGAATCCGCTGATCGCCACTCCAACCGGCGCCGTCGTGGTCGACGCCCGGATACGCGTCGTCCCCTGGCACCCCCACAGCGAGACAGAGGTGCGCCGCCTCCGCTGAGATCGGCAGGGTGCCGAAAGACCCTGGTGGGGCGGGCATCCTGACCGCGGATGACCCATGCGAGGCACCGCGAAGGTGGTGGCTTCCGCCTCTGTTGCGCAGTGGTGGTGCGGCGTGACGATGAGTGCACGGTCAGATGGCCGCAAAGACAACTTCAAGGAGCAACGCCATGACCACAGGAATGCGCTGGCGGATCTTCGTCCTCCAGGTCGGCCTCATCGGCATCCTCGCCTTCGTCGCAGGATTTGCCTTCTGGGGCAGCAACTTCGCGACCAACCAGGTCCAGACACAACTCGCCGCCCAGAAGATCTCCTTCCCCGCGGCCAACTCCCCTGCCATCAAGGCGCTCCCCGCCGCTGATGCCTCAGCCATGACGGTCTACGCCGGTCAGCAGCTGACCACCGGTGCGCAGGCCGAGACCTACGCGGACCACTTCATCGGCGTTCATCTCAATGAGATCGCTGGTGGCCAGACATACTCGCAACTGAGCACGGCGGCACAGGCCGATCCCACCAATACCAAGCTCGCTGGTGAAGTGGCGACCATCTTCAAGGGCACCACGCTTCGCGGCATGTTGCTCAACGCCTACGGGTGGGGCGAGATTGGGACGATCGCCTTCTACGCGGCGATCGGACTTGCCATCGCCTCCCTCGCAGTGCTCGGCGCCTTCCTCTTCGAGATCGTCAGCTGGCGCCGGGCTGTCAGCAAGGAGCGGACGACCCATCTGACCGCTCCGTCCCTTCGCAGCGCCCACACCGCCTGACCTTCCCGGGCACTCCCCTCCCTGACCCACCGGCGTCACGGCCGGTGGGTCTCTTTTGTGTGTGCCGTGCTTCAAGGACCGCTGTCATCGTGACCATGCCGCCGTCGGCGCACCATCCCGTAGCATCGACCGCAGTGAACCACGTTGCGGCGGCCACCTCGACGCGCCTCCACCTGGTTCGTCATTGCGACGTGCGCAACCCCAAGGGCGTCCTCTACGGACACCTGCCCGACTTCCCGCTCAGCGAGAAGGGCGTCAGGCAGGCACACGCACTCGGCCGATATTTCGCGACGAGATCGATTCCGCAGATCTACTCGAGCCCGCTGGAACGCGCCCGCCAGACCGCCGAGATCATCGCCTCATACCTCGACGATGTGCCGATCACGTACACCGAGGACCTCATCGAGACGAGGTTCGGTCTCTACCTGCAGGGCGTTCCGCCGAAGCTGGTGCCGTGGCGGCGCCCGCTCTGGTTCGTCCACATGGTCTGGCCCGGGTTGCTCCCGAACGACGAGTCCGTCGCCGGCCTCGCGGCACGGCTGCAGCGGCCGCTGACGAGCCTGCTCACGGAGCACTCGAGTGAGGGCGGCATCTGCGTGAGCCACGGAGATCCGATTCAGGGATTCTGGGTGACCGCCGAACGGCGCCCGCGCTACGCGCTGCACCGCCTGCAATGCGCGAAGGGCGGTGTCCTGGAGCTCGACTACCGAGGCATGGCACTCGAGAAGCTCGCCTACCTCTCCCCCGCAAGAATCGCCGAGCTCGCGCCCGAGGCCGATCAAACGGTCGCGGGTTCTCGGTCCGGGTCGGGATCAGGCTGAGGCTCGCCGCTCGACTCCGATGACCATCGGCGGTCAAGCGTGACGGGCGTGCGCCGCTTGCGCTGACGTCGCTCGAGCAACGGACGCAGGTACAGCTTGGTGAGCAAGCCGGTCATGATCAGGATGAACGAGGTGTAGACGAGGAGCACGCCCTGATCGTCGTTCACCTGGAAGAGCGAGTACTGGTGGATCGCCGGGAACGAGATCGTGAAGTTCACGGTCTTGCCGTTGACGGTGTCGATCGGCAGTTGGATGGACTGCCCGAGCAGGATCGGGATCACGTGGCCATCGCTGAAGTACGCCTGCATGTTTGATGTGTCGAGCTGATTGACGTTCTGTGGCGCGCCGCTGTTGAGACCGAGGTTGCCGACGTACAGCTGCATCTCGATCATCGGGTTGCGGGTCGCGACGCCACCAGGCCCGTACGTCGTCGCGGTCGGGTCGATGGTGCCGTTGGTGCCCACCGATGGCAGCACGGTGGCGTCGGGGAAGAACGACATCTTGGCGCCGAGCTGGATCGGCTGCGACGCTCCCTTGATCGTGTAGTTGAATGCGGGAACCTTGATCACGCCGTCACCGAGCGCCTTGTCGCCGATATTGTTCGGATCGTCGAAGAACTGAATCGGCCCGTCGAACACCGTCTGTCCAGCAGGATTGGTCACGATGATGGTGGGCGCCCATCCGTAATCCTGTTGGTAGACGTTGACGTTGTCGACACTGAGGAAATCGTTGACGCGGATGTCCTGCGTCTTCACCACCGTGCCGTGGTCAAGGACGGTGACATTGCTGACGTAGTCACTTGCCTCGCCGTTGGCGGCGTATGTGGCCGCAAAGCTGTTCAGCCGCAAGGTGAACGGCGCGTAGCGGCCGTTGAACAGCAATCCCTGCTGCAGGGTGTCGTATCCCGCGGGCGTGTTCGTGAAGCTCTGCCCCTCGGTGACGGTGACGAGTCCCTGGTACCCCGTCGCCTTTCCCCACACCACGGCGATGAGCAGGAGGAAGAACGACGTGTGAAAGAGCCACGATCCCCACTCGCCCCAGTACTGGGGGGTGCGCTTGTAGCCGCGCACGGTGCGCATGATCAGCGCCCGTGCGCGACGGATGACGCACCACCCGAGTGACACGTACAGCAACCCGAGCAGCACGTAGAACACGGGAGAGACGAATACCTGTGTGAGCGGCAATTGCACGTCCGCGAACAGGACATTGAGGTTCGGCCACGAAGTCAGGAACGCCTCGACCTTGGAGGGATCCGACGTGTTCTGCTGGGGGACGAACGACCCGATGAGGACGATGACCAGGATGCCGAGCAGCAGAAAGATCGCGGTGCGCATCCGCGTGTATTCGTGCCAGTACCTCCCGACCCGCTGAGCGACCTTTGCCTTCACCGTGCTGTGCCCGAGCGCAGCAGGCGCTTCGGGTCGAATGCGTCGGCCAGTGCCGGCTCCCAGGTGCGTGCCCCCGGTGGCTTCGACGCCGGCGTGCGCCCAGCGGCCGGCTCGAGCCTGAATGTGACCGATGCGATGATCGCGAGGCGTCCGGCGCTCCCGAGGAGCGCTGCAAGCAGGTCGTAGCCGACGACATCCTTGAGCACCGCGCCACCGGCTTTCACCGTATCGCCGGTGCTCAGGACCGCCTCGATACCGGAGAGTGCGCGGCGCGCGACATCGCCGCGGGCGATGAGCGTGCCGACGTGCGCGGACCCGGTGTCAGCGCCCAGCCCGACCACCGCGAGCCGTGCTTTCGTCACCGCTTCGCGCAGATGGGCAACCGTCGCGCCAGGTCCGGCGCGGACGGTGAGCCCAGGGCCTGCCACGACGATCTCGTTGAGTCGATGCACGCTGACAACGACACCGCCTCTCGGCGCGTTCTGGTGTGTCGACGGCGCCCCGCTCGTGACACCGATCGGGATGTCGTTCTCGTTGCAGAGATGGGCGACGACGGCAAGCGATCCGAGATCCGGCGGGCTCACCACGTCGCCCGTGACCCCCTGGGCACTCACGACCTCGGCAAAGCGCTTACGCAGGTCCTCGTTCACACGATGAGGC
>DATKQX010000023.1:0-5069 GCA_035532495.1 Saccharimonadales bacterium (SeqCode) | reverse complement strand
GGTAGGCCGGTGCCGTCTCGCGAACGAGCTGGAAGGTATAGCGATGCGTCGAGACGCGAATCCGATCGCTCCGGTCGGCTGCTCGAGTCATTGCAGCTCTCCGGCCACGAGCTGGGCGATGCGTCGCGCCTCGGCGCGGTCGGCGGCGGCGCACGGCTCGCAGCGGTCCCAACAATCGAGGACCCGCAGCCGACCGCAGTCCCGGCACCACCACGCATCCGAGTGGCTGATCTGAACGACGCCGCTGGCGTCGACGCTGATTCTGACGTGGTCTCCGCTACTCACGGTGCACCCCGCTGCAATCGCCGGATAGCTGTCCGGTCGCTGGGGCCGACAGGCGCCGCGGGAGCCGCCGGTCAAGGTTCCCGAGAGCCGCAGGCGGAGGGACGGCCTGGCCGCTGCGACCTTGACCGGCATGAGGCGATGGCGGCGCAGGCTCCAGCGTCGCGGGACCGGACAGCCGGCGGCAGCGAGGGCGGCCCGAGTGCGGGCGACGGCGTGGCATCGCTACGTCACTTGCGGAGCGAACATGCGTTCGGTATGCTCCCCGGATGTTCGGCACCTGCGGAGCCACGTGACAGAGCCGCTCTCGGCAGAGCGCGACCGCGCTGGCATCCTGCAGTGCCGTGCGCGCGTCGCCGACGCCCACGCCCACGCCCACGCCCACGCCCACGCCCACGCCCACCCTGATCGACGAGATCGTGTCCCGTGCGGAGCTGCCATTGCCCTATGCCGGCGCCGTCCACCAAGCGCGCCTCGGTCTCGAAGGCGCCCTCGGGAACCTCGATGAGGCCGTCGCCGAGGTCATCGCCGTCGTACAGGGGGACCCGGCTGAGGCGGCGGCGGGTCTCGAAACCGAGAGCAGGTGACCGCTTGCGGCCATGACAGTCGAGGACCTCTCTCGGCTGTCTGTGGAAAGGTATCGCCAGTCAGGACGCCGAAACTGAGATGGAGAGCCACCCGGCCCGGCTACGCGGCTATTGAACAGATCACTCACGGCGATCAGATCGAACGCGTGCCGCTGAGAGCGCCCGGGAGGCCCGGAACGTCAGCAGCTCGACTGCGACACCTGGGCGGTGACCGTCAAGAGCCCCCGATGGGTTCGTCTGCTTGATCGCACGACCCTGGCAGATGCCCTCTTCTTCCGCTGCAAGGCTCAAGCGCGGCTCGCTTTGCTCGGCCTTTCCGCTCAGAGGCAGTTCGCCTGATCGGGGTGCGTCGCATCCACCCCACCCAGGCAATGGCCGCCTTCTGCTGGGCCTCGAGTGACCTACCCTTGTATATCTATCCACTATACGTTACACTCACCAACCATGAAGACACTGCCCTCCCATCCAGCGGCTCCTCGTCCAGTCCGGTGAGCGGCCGCTTGAAGTGGGATCGCGTCGAAGGGGGCATAGCCATCAGCTACCTGAATTCGAATGGGATGAGAACAACGAGGACAAGCTCCTGCTCCGCCACAACGTCTCGGCGTTGGAAGCCGAGCAATGCTTCGCCAATCCACACACGCGGCGTCGGGACGGTGACGACTTACTTCTGCTGGGCGTCACCGACCACGGGCGCATGCTCTTCCTCGTCTACGAGCAGAAGCCGGACGGGGTCGTGCGCGTTTACAGCGCTCGCGAGATGAACGACAAGGAGCGACGGACGTACCGCCGGCACGCGCGGTGAGCGGCGATCGCCGGGAGTCCCTGCTCGACCGTGATTGGTCCGACGTCTGGGAGGCGCTTCCCGAGGCGCCACCGCTCGTGCCCCGGCCGAAGACGGCACAAATCACGCTGCGCGTGTCCCCCAGCCTTGTCTCCCGCCTCAGGGCCGTCGCTACTGCCCGGTCGTTGCCTTACCACGCGCTGGCGCGTTCATGGATAGTCGACGGCCTGCGCAACCCGAGCGCTCTGGGTACCACTGCCACCGCCGAAGAGGACCCGCAATCGGAGCAGCTGAACATCAAGCTTGACCAAGACGTGCTCGATCAGCTCAAGGCCCGTTCCGACCAGCTACGTCGTCCCTACCACCGCCTGGCCCGCGAGTGGATCGAGGCTGCCGTCACCCGAGAAGAGGGGAGCCTTGGACTCGATCCTACGCCCGACCACCCTGTCTTCAAAGCCGACGCCCCGCCCTCCGACGACACGTCCAGTGCACGGGAGCCAATTCGCGGCCTCGAAGTGTTCTCCGACCTCCAGCGTCAGCTCGCCGCGACTGATTTCACCGCGCTTACAGCTGCCCAACACGCCATCGCTCAGGCGACGGCCTTCAAGATTCCGGAGATCCTCGCGGCACAAGACGCCGTAGCCAAGCACTTCGCGCAAACGATCGACTTCTCGCGCCTGGCGTCCACACACAAGGCGCTGATCGATGTTGGAGCACTCAGCGGCGCCGCCACCGCGCAGACACAGTGGGCCGCCTCGCTCGCCAGGGCAATCGACTTCTCAGCTTTACACGAGGCGATAGGATCCAGCGCGGCCGTCACGGCCTTCGCCGCGACAAGTCGAGCACTGACTGAGACATTGAAGCAGCAGACCGACCCCTTCGCCAAGATCGCTGACAACTTTCGGTTTGACTTGCCCTTCATCGAGATCCCCAAGTGGATCGAGGCTCTCGACCGGTGGATCCCCCCCAATCTCCGAGGCCTCGCAGATCTCGACACGGTCGCCGTTGTGGCCCTCGACGAGGGCATCCCGCTCAGCTGGGTACCACGGTCCGAGATTGTCGTCGCTCTCGTCAGCGCCTCCAGCCGCGACGAACGTCACTCGATCCTCATCGAGCGGACAAACGAAATCCTCGACGACTGCCAGGCGGCCTTGGCGCCCAACGTCAACGAATGGGGGGGGCAGTGCAAGAACGCCATCGGCGCGCTACGCGCCGGCTTCGACGCGCCAGCACAGTCGCTTGCCGGCAACATCATCGACAGCATCGTGCTAGCCCTCTACGGAAAGCACGGCCGCGAAGAAACCAAGAAGCTCGCCACCGTAACTGAGTTCGATGACCTCCCGCTCCAGCTCGCCGCCGAGAACCTGACCCTCCGTCCCCTGTTTCGTGCGTTCACCACCTGGTGGCCCACATCTGGCGACACGCCGCCTGACCACTTCGCACGTCATACAACCGCCCACGCCGTAGGTCACGTTGGCGTTTTCACACCGTTGTCAGCTCTCGTCGCTGTCATGCTCGCGACGTCACTCACCGTTCAGTACTCACCCGACGATTCGGCCCACACCGAGGCCGCCTAGCTGACTATCGATAATGGAAAGGTATCGCTAATCAGGACACCGAAAGGGCGTTAGGGTCGGCTCCGTGACCACCAACCGTGTTCTCGCGCCCGACTGACGCAGCGTCGCCGCCGCCGGGCCCTCGAGGAGCTGTGGCTATGGCACGGCGAGCAAGGCCCCTCATCCGATCAGAGCATTCAGCGAGGACCCGGTTACCCGAGCTGGATGTGAGGACCTCCCCCGCGGACGCCAAGGTTCGCATTCTGTTCATATCATTGCTATGGGAGGTTCACCACCCCATCGCGACCGGCAAGCCGCCGCGCGAGTGGATCGCTCCGATGAGCGCCATCGACCACTACCTGCACGCATCCGCCAACGTTGCGCACCGGTCCACCGAAGCGTTCGGCGAGCAGCGCTACCAATGATGCGTCGGGAGCGCGCTCACCAGCGAACGGCGCATCGAGCGGGGGCAGCGAAAGCGCGGCGCATGCCTGCGCATACTCGCGATCGAAGTCTTCGGGCGTGATCAGCGGCACCGGCTCGCCCATCAGCATCGCGATGAGACAAGTGAGCCCTTGGATGTGCGTCGCCAGTCGCATCGGAGCGTCGAGCAGGTCGTGCTCGTGCTGCAGGCCCAAGACAAGGTCTCGGGCGCGATCGGCGGTGCTGTGCGGTGGGATGGCCAGCCAGAGATCGGCACCATTACCGCGGGCGCAGCCGCTGGAGTCGGCCACAATCCTGCCGGGTGCCGCACCGGCAGCGCTTGCCAATTGGTCCCAGCGTGTGGGCAGTGGCTTCCCTGGCGGGGCATGCGTCTCTTCGTCCCACGCCGGCGAGGCTTGGGCGACGATGCCGTCGCGCACCAGGGCGAGCGGCAGCAGGAGTCGCGGACCGCGGTCGAGGCCGAGGACCGCGGTCACACGAGTGCCGCCATCCACGGCGAGCGGCGCCAGATACGTGGCGCCGAGAGCGTCGCAGGCAAGACGGACGAAACCCAGGCCCCAACGGTCCCGATCTGCCACGTGTCGTGCTGACACGATGCCCCCTGCGGTCGGCGCGCCTTCCCACTCCAGCGTGAATGTCGGTCCCTCATCGATGGCGAGCTCGACCGCCGTCGCGTCGTCGTGGCGCCGCGCGTTGATCACGAGTTGGCGTAGCGCAAGGGCGAGCAGATCCGCATCTGGGACCGAGCAACGACGATGGCGCACCACGGTCAGCGGGTAGCTGCTGATCATGGCCAGAACTGCCGTCAGTCGCTCGAGGACGTCGTCCGTGGTGCCACCGGAGAGCGGCGCGGCGCCGGCGACGAGAGCCAGGCCGGTGGCGAGCACCTCGAGACGCAACCGACGCTGCTCGTCGACGCCGGGTCCACTCGCGGCGGCGCGGATGGTACCGATGAGCTCGGTCATCAGGCTTGCCAGGTCTTGATCGGGCGGGTCGAGCGCAACCAGTAGCGTCGTCACCGGGAGCCGGTAGGCAATGGTGCCGAGCCCGGGGCCCTGCCACTCAGGCGTGTGCGTAAGCACGGCACCATCGCAGTCAATCAGTGCTGCCGCGAGCGGGAGCTGCGTGATGTCAGCGGCGCTGAGATACACGCGTGTCTCGCGTGTTGCGGAGGCGAAGCCTGTGGATGCCACCGCCCTCGCTCGCCACCTCGACGTTGGATTCAACCTCATCGAGCCAACGGCCGAAGCGCCAGATGGAGAGGTAGGGGGGAGACTGGCGCTCCACCTGCACGGATCTCGGGTAGGCGCACATGAGGCGCACGCCCCACTTGTTGCGGTAGACGTCACCGGAGGGAAGGTGCACGACCGTGCCCATGTCGATGGTCAGATCGCCGACCCTGCGTCGGAGCAGGGTGCG
>DATKQX010000022.1:0-3566 GCA_035532495.1 Saccharimonadales bacterium (SeqCode) | reverse complement strand
CCATGTCGCGGTATGCGCGGTGCCAGTCCGTACCCGACGATCCGGGCGCCGTCTTGTCGTAGGCGATCCTCTCGTGATCCTTCAAGGCCTGCAGAGCGGCGACGTGGGCCGGGTGCTCGTACCAGCACGCCGGGATCACGTGGTAGTCGAGATCCTCGTAGCGTTCGCGCAGCGCGGTTACCCACGCGCGCAGCTCCGGCCACGCGCGCTCCGCTTCCAGTGGACTGAGCGAGGGCCAGTGAACTGGAGGGGTCACGTCGTCAGCGGCTGGTGCAGCGTGTCCCATAACTTGGCGCAGCCTGCGCTGGCGCTCTTGGAGGTCGTTGGTGCTCATGCTCACCCGCTTTCTCCGCTGCACTGAGTGGCCGGCTCTCTCGTTGTCGTAACCCGCAACTGAGCGACGACGGAGCCGGTGACGCGCTCGCCGGACCATGTGAAACCTGTTCCGGGCCTAGGCATGGGCACTCCCGTTCGTCGCCGCGCCGAGGCGCAGCGTCTCTTCTACGGCGGCCCGATCCCTTCGCAGCGCGGCCGCGTCGGTGCGCGCAGTCCAGGGCTTCAACGTCAGCATGATCGGCGCGGCCGCGCGCAGCATCAGCAGGCCGTGGCCGACCTTGATGGAACGGATCATGCTGGGGTCGAGAATCCCCCGCTGGCGCGTGGACTCGCTGATGTTTCGCCCTCCGCCGGATTGGTGCGAGATCGACACCTCCTGAACGTCGCGCTCGCCAATGAGCTGGGCGATGTCGCGCAGGTCACTGGCGTTGCTCGATCCGCCGAGGATCACCTTGGCGATGGCCGAGTCCCAGATCGCTTGGGCGCTGTCGTGTCCCCAGCGAGCTCGCGCCTGGGCCAGCGACTGCAGTACCGCAACGGTGGCAATGCCGGTGCCGCCGCCCTCGCTCATGAGCGCCCCGAGCGACGGCAGCGGATAGTTCGCCGCCTCGTCCAAGATGAGGGCTAGCGGTGGGTCCATCCGCGCTCCCACTGACGCGCCGGCCACCTGGCGCGCGGTCTCCACTACGTCTTCAATCAGGGCCGACACGAAGTTCGCGGTGGCCGAGGCTCCGGCCGCCGTGCCCAGCAGGAAGAGCGTCCCACGGTCGCGCAGGAACTGCGCGGGGTGGAACTCTTCGCCCAAGGCTGGCGTGAGTTGCGCCACCACTCGGGGATCGGCCAATGGTCCAAAGACCGTGCTCACGATCGACCACACGCTGTCGCGCTGGCGCTGGTCGGCGGTAATGACCGCATCGAGGGCCTGTGACCACAATGGGGCGGCACCGGGTGACTCGGCTAACACCGTGACCGCTTGACTGGCGGCCGGCGCCGACAGACTCCAGCGATAGAGATCAACGGCCGTGCGCCTGTCGAGGGCGGCCGCCTGGAGTAAGCATCGCACCACCGTGTTGGTCTGCTGGATCCAGAATCCTCCGTCGGTGATTCCGACGCCGGCGCCCGCGCACAGGGCGTTCGCCCGGAGCATTGCCGTCTGAGGGGACTCACAGCCCCTGATGGGTGACCAGCGCAGCGCTCCCGTAACCCCTCTCGCGAGGCCCTGCGGATCAAAGACCCCCACCGGACCGCGCCTCGCGCGCGCGGTCATCGTGGCGGCCAGGTTGTCCGGTCGGGTGCTGGTGGTGACCACCGCACCCGGCGCATCGAGGATGAAGGGGATGACCAGGTTGTACCCCTTGCCGCTTCGCGGGGGACCCAGAATGACCATGGAGTCCTCGACACTGGCGTAGCAGTCGGCGCGGCGACTCGTCCCCAGAAAGAACCCGAGATCGTTCGGTACCGGCTTCACGGTCGAGGGCCGCAGGACTGGGCCCCGGGTGAGCAAATGCTTGGCCCCGGCCGCAGCGATGACGTCGTGACGATCGGCGAGGCCGAGCAGCTGCGTCGGGTCATCGGCCTTGCGGCGTCCCTCGTGCTTCACCAACCGGACTGCGAATACGGTGCCCACGATGCCACAGGTCACGACCATTGCCGTCATCGTCCAGTACAACCACGCGGGACCGACAGGTACCTTCCACGCGAGCGATGGATCGCCGGCGTGCGCGAAGGCCGTGATCGCTCCCCTCGTGTAGTGCGTAGGGAACCCGTGGCCGCTGAAGAACGCCGAGAGCAGGCCGCCCGCGGCAAGGAACAGGAAGGGGATGATGGCACTAAGAATCAGACTGAGGTACAGGTCGGTGCTGTCGCGTTGCGCGGTCATTTATGCCATCCTTTGGTTTGTGTCGAACAGGGCCAGCTCGCCCGGCGTGCAGACGTGGCGCACGACAAAGGACCGCTCGCCGATGCGCCAGAGCCCTTCGCCGCGGGCCAGGCTGGAGAGCTGGTCGGTCTCGGTCGAAGACAGTCCGAGCGCCGCGCCGGTCTTGGCGTCCTCGCCTCGCTCTTGGGCGTAGATGATCTTGGTCGAGCAGTCCGCCAGCAGGCCGAGAGCGAGATTGCGCGCCTCGGAGTTGGCGTCGCCCACGGCGTCGAGGTCGCTCAGTCGGTGGATCACCATGAGGTTCGCGATACCGAGGGCCCGGCTGAGCTTCCACTGCGACTGCATTCGCGCCAACAGCGCGGGCTGCTTCAACACCCGCCACGCCTCGTCGTAGATCACCCAGCGCTGTCCGCCCGAGGGATCTTGCAGGGCCGCCTCCATCCACGAGCTCGCGCACGTCATGACCAGGCCGATCTTCGCGTCCGAGCCCGCAATGCGACTGAGGTCAAGGCTCACCATGGGCAGATCGGCTTCAAAGCGCACCGTCGATGGCCCGTCGAACAGCCCGCCGAGGTCACCACCGACCAGCCGGTTGACCGCGTGCGCCACCTCGCGTCCGTCGTCGAGCAACTGCGCGCGACTGGACCCGATCACGTCACCGGGCGGGTCGAACATCGCCGACACCACGTGGGGAAGGACCGGCACGCTGTTCGTTCGCACCGCCTCGTCGAGGGCAGCGTAGAGCGCGGTTGACTCGACCGGCGCCATGGCGCGGCCGAGTGCCGCTTCGGTGATTGACCGCAGCAGATCGCGGCGGCGCTGTTGCACCAGCTCGCACCACGCTGTGTCGGTAACCGGTTCGCGCACCTCGTCCTGACTTATCAGGTACTCGGGCCTTGGGCCCTCGTCGAGTGGGTTGAGGCGTGCCTGGGTCCCGCCACCTAGCTCGATGGCCTGGCCACCGACACTGCGACTGACCGCCGTCCACTCCCCCTTGGGGTCACCGGGCACGTAGCACTTTCGTCCGAAGGCAATGGAACGTGTCGCGATGGCCTTGGCGAGGGTGGACTTGCCTCTACCGACCACGCCGGCGAGCAAACAGTTCGGGTTGGTGAGAATTCCCAACTGGTAGAGCACCCACGGGTCGTAGACGAATCCGGCGCCGCTCCAGGCGTCTTGTCCGATCAAGATGCCCTGACTGCCGAGGCCACTCTCGGCGAGGAACGGGTACGCACCGGCCAAGACTTCGCTCGTCGCCTTGTGCGGTTCCACTTTCAGCGCTCGATAGGTGCGCAGCGCGTCGGCACCGTCCTCGCCGTTTCTCGGCAGGTACGCGGCAGCTGCAGCTTCG
>DATKQX010000021.1:0-6154 GCA_035532495.1 Saccharimonadales bacterium (SeqCode) | reverse complement strand
CGTTCCATACCGACACGGATCCCGCGGGCCCTGTGTATCACGACCGGACCGACTGTCCCTATGGACAGGAGATCAAGGCCAATGGCAACGACAAGCCGGGCAGGGCTGGCCGCCGCCGGTGTGATTGGTGCACCCATGCCTAGGCGAGGTTGGGTCTGGAGATCGGTGGTTCCCGCCCATCGCGCGTCACCGTCGCGACGGCGACCGTCCGAGTGGCGGTCTGGGGACTTCGTGCGCCGGCGAGGACGGAATCGCGCGCGTCACCGGTGTATCTGCGGTGACGGTGAGCGCCGCACCGTGATGTGTTGATCTCGAGCGGTGCTCCTTCCAGCCGGGAGTAATGTCTTTCTCTGTCCCCCACCTGACGGGCCGCCAGGCTGCATCGACTGCGGCACAGGACGCGGGTCACCGCGCCCCGAGTCGACCAAGGAGAGGCCCACCATGACGACCGGAACGCTGGAACCCGAACTGCTCCACAGGATGCATGCGTACTGGCGGGCGGCGAACTACCTGTCCGTGGGGCAGATCTATCTCTACGACAATCCGTTAGTCAGGCGGCCGCTGGCCCTCTCGGATGTGAAGCCGCTGGTGGTCGGCCACTGGGGCACCACGCCAGGCCAGAACTTCATCTATGTGCACCTGAACCGGATCATCAAGAAGTACGACCTGGATATGTTCTACATCGCCGGTCCCGGCCACGGCGGTCCAGCCCTGGTGGCCAACACATACCTTGAGGGCTCGTACAGCGAGATCTACCCCGACATCAGCCAGGACGCGGCCGGGCTCAAGGCGCTGTTCACCCAGTTCTCGTTTCCCGGCGGGATCTCGAGCCACGTCGCACCAACGACGCCCGGGTCGATTCACGAGGGCGGCGAACTCGGGTATTCCCTGAGCCATGCGTTCGGCGCCGCCTTCGACAATCCAGGTCTGATTGTCGCCTGCATCATCGGCGACGGCGAGGCTGAGACCGGACCGCTGGCGACCGCATGGCACTCCAACAAGTTTCTCAGCCCGATCACCGATGGGGCGGTGCTGCCAATCCTGCACCTGAACGGCTACAAGATCAGCAACCCAACGGTGCTCGCCCGCATCGAGCCCGAGGAGCTGGACCAGTACCTGCGCGGGTGTGGCTGGACACCGTACTTCGTCGAGGGTGACGATCCCGACGCGATGCATCAGCTCATGGCGAGCGCGCTGGACGAGGCCATCGCGGACATTCACCGCTTCCAGGACGATGCACGCAACGGCGGCGTCGCGACCCGACCACGCTGGCCGGTGATCGTGCTTCGTTCCCCGAAAGGCTGGACAGGACCGAAGGTCGTCGACGGCCTGCAGATCGAGGGGACGTTCCGATCCCATCAGGTGCCGCTGCTCGTCGACGCCGAGCATCCGGATCACGTCCCGCTCCTCGAGGGCTGGATGAGGAGCTACGGGCCCGAGGAGCTCTTCGACGGCGCGGGGCGGCTGGTGCCCGAGCTCGCGGAGCTGGCACCGAAGGGCGACCGCCGGATGGGCGCCAATCCCCACGCCAATGGCGGCATCCTGTTGCGCGATCTGCGCATGCCGGACTTCTGCGACCACGCGCTCGACGTGCCCTCTCCAGGCGCCGTCAACGGCCAGGACACGTTGGTGCTCGGTGAGTTCCTCCGCGACGTCATCGCACACAACGAAGATCGCCGGCACTTTCGCGTCTTCGGGCCCGACGAGACGCTCTCGAACCTCCTCGGCGCGGTCTTCCAGGCCACCAACCGTCAATGGGACGCGCGAGCCGTGGAGAACGACGAGTTCCTTGCGCCCGAGGGTCGCGTCCTCGACTCAATGCTGAGCGAACACCAGTGCGAGGGGTGGCTCGAGGGGTACCTGCTCACCGGACGGCACGGGCTGTTCAACTGCTACGAGGCGTTCATCCACATCGTCGACTCGATGTTCAATCAGCACGCCAAGTGGCTGAAGGTCACCACTCAGCTGCCCTGGCGACGTGAGATCGCGTCGCTGAACTACCTGCTCGCCTCGCACGTGTGGCAGCAGGATCACAACGGCTTCACGCACCAGGACCCCGGCTTCCTCGATCACGTCGTCAACAAGAAGGCCGACATCGTGCGCGTCTACCTGCCGCCCGACGCGAACTGCCTCCTGTCGGTCGTCGACCACTGCCTGCGCAGCCGGAACTACGTGAACGTGGTCGTCGCAGGCAAGCACTCGCTGCCGCAGTGGCTGACGATGGACGCGGCCGTGGTGCACTGCACGGAGGGCATCGGCATCTGGGAGTGGGCGAGCAACGACCAAGGCGCGGAGCCGGACGTCGTCATGGCCTGCTGCGGGGATACGCCCACGCTCGAGGTCCTGGCTGCCACATCCATTCTCCGCGAGCATCTGCCCGAGCTCAAGGTGAGGGTGGTCAACGTTGTCGACCTGATGAAGCTCGAGCCGAGCACGGAGCACCCGCATGGGCTGAGTGACCTCGATTACGACTCGATCTTCACCAAGGACAAGCACATCATCTTTGGGTTCCACGGCTATCCGTGGTTGATCCATCGCCTCACCTACCGCCGGACGAATCAGAACCTGCACGTCCGCGGATACAAGGAGGAAGGCACGATCACGACCCCCTTCGACCTTCGGGTGCAGAACGGCCTCGATCGCTTCCACCTCGTCCAGGACGTGATCGATCGGCTGCCGCAGCTCGGCGCGAAGGGGAGCTATCTGAAGCAGATGCTGCAGGACAAGCTCGTCGAGCACACGCGGTACGTCGACACGTACGGCCAGGACATGCCCGAGATCCTGGACTGGAAATGGAGCAACGCGAAGTAGCCGTCGTAGCGATGACGAGCGAGATCAGGGCCACCACCGCGGCTTCCCGGCTGACCTGCGAGGCCGCAGGCGGCTGATGAATGCTACCGAGCGTCGGGCCGAACTCTCACGAACCTTGGATCTTCGAGATACCAGCGTCGGCAAGGGTCACACTCCGCTATGCCGTCAGACTTGCGCCCCTCGTGCGTCAGGGTCGTCAGGCGCGGAGGGATCGCTCATGATCCCTTCGGCGCGGGCCAGCTCGGCAAGCACCTCGTCCTCGACGCCGTTCCGACCCATCAGGGTGCTCTCGTCGGGAATGGGCGTCTTCTCTTCCTCATCTGGCCGCTCTTTGGCGGCGAGGTCAGGATTCGACTCGTTGTCACGCGACAACTGATCGGTCATGACCCGGAACCTCTTGGTTGTAAGGGTTCCGGAAACGTCGACGGCAAGCAGGTGGCTGATCATAGGTCGTTCTCCTTCGCGTCTTGGCCGCAGCTTGGAACGTGTCTCGGGCCCCGGATAGCATCCCCGCTCAAACGAATCGCAGCCGGCCTTAGGGGCCACCGATGGTGATCGGCAGCTCGTCGACGTCGAGCTCAGGCGTTAGCGCGTCCTCACGCTCGTGGTCCCCGGAATCGTCGTCATCCGAAGCGTCTCCCTCGTCGGGATCGATCGAATCATCATGGGTCGTCGCATCCTCGCTCATCGATGTCCTCCAAAGTTCGTTGACATTGCTTCATGGTCGCGGTCGACTGCCTCAAGCAGCTGTAGTTGCCGCAACGGCCCCCGGTTTCGCGCCGGGCGTCGCAGCAGAGCTACCACGTGCTGTCGTCTCCGGCTTCGTGGCTGATCCAGGACTACCTAGCATCGTCGGGCGTTGCGCCGCCCGGCGCTGGGTTGATTCGTATATCCATAAATGACTCCTTCAGGCAGCCGACGGTTCCTTTAGGCGCGTGCTTGCACCTCCTAGTGGTGCGTCCGGGAAATGGCTCGACAACGGGCAATCTTCGCCAAGATCTCTTGCACGGATGCGGTCCAGATGAAGGGCGTGGGGTCAGCGTTGTGCATGCTGAGGTACTCCCTGATGGCTGCGGTGAGCGCCGCAACACTGACGAATGAACCACGCCGGATGCGCTTGCTGGTCAATGCGCTGAACCAGCACTCGACGAGGTTGAGCCAGGACGACGAGGTGGGGGTGAAGTGGAGGTGGAAGCGTGGATGCGCGCCCAGCCAGGCCTTCACGTTGGGGTGCTTGTGGGTTCCGTAATTGTCGACGATGAGATGGAGATCGAGTGTGGTGGGAAACTCCCGGTCCAGGCGCCGGAGGAAGCGCAGAAACTCCTGATGGCGGTGGCGTGGCATGCACTCGCCCACGACAGTGCCGTCGAGCATGTCGAGCGCGGCGAATAAGGTCGTGGTGCCGTTGCGCTTGTAATCGTGGGTCATGGTGGCAGCGCGGCCGCGCTTCATGGGCAGCCCGGGTTGGGTGCGATCCAATGCCTGGATCTGCGACTGCTCATCGACGCAGAGAACGATCGCCTTGTCCGGCGGGTTGAGATACAGGCCGACCACATCGGTCAGCTTCTCGATGAACTGGGGGTCGTTGGAGAGCTTGAAGGTCTCCACACGGTGGGGACGCAGACCATGGTCACGCCAGATCCGGTGGACGGTGTCGGGGCTCACCTTGGCGACCTTGGCCATGGTCCGGCAGCTCCACTGCGTGGCGCCTTTCGGCGTGCTCTCGATGGTTGCCTTGACGATGCTGGCAACCTTGTCTGCGCTGAGCGATGGTTTGCGCCCCCGCCCCGGTGCGATCTCCGTGAGCGCGCTCGCGCCGCCGGCGACGTAGCGGTCACGCCAGAGGATCACGGTGGTGCGCGTGGTCCCGAGATCCTTGGCGATCTGATTGTTGGACACTCCGTCGGCAGCTGCGAGCACGATGGCCGAACGGAGCGCGACGCTCTGCGGCGTGTTGTGTGCTCGCACCCAGGTTTCGAGCACCCGGCGGTCGTCAGCGGTGAGCTGCAGGGCTGCTGCTTGGGACCACATGGGTGCAGGGTAAACGACCGTGCACCGTTTGTCTAGCTATTTGACGGACGCACCACTAGCGACCGGGTGCGGTGCGAATCTCCCGCAGATCCTGCAGCATTCGCAGTAATAACCCCGGCGGACCGTTAGTTCGCTGCGACACATCGGGCGGAGACGCTACGCTCATGAGATCACTGGCCGCAGCGGGGAACGGCACGGAGCGCGAGGATCGCCGCGGACAACGCTTGTGCGCCGGGTGCCGCCCTCAAGCCCAGCGGCGTTTGCACCCACCGGTGGTCCGGCAACGCCGAAGTAGCCGTACCCCCCAGCATGACTCCGAGGTTCCCGAACGACCAGGCGCGCCGACAACCTGATCCCTGTCCTGTCGCGGCTGGGCCACGATAAGCGCCGTCCCAGGCGGTTCTTCGTTCAAGTGCTGCGGGTTAGGCGCGCGGTTCACGGGCGGACCGAACGTTAAGCGGAGCCGGCTGCGCTCAGTCGTGGGTGTTCTGCGTCACGCGGATTGCTCGCGGGAAGCGGTAGGCGCCGTAGAACGCCCAGACGGCGCCGAGTATCAGGAGCACGAAGCGCAGCCAGCCACCGGCGCCGAAGGCAGTCAGACCGATGGCGAGGGCGACCAGGACAATGCCGTCAACGATGGCAATGACAGCGATTGCCCGCGGGTGCCGGCGCTTCCATGGACCAAGAAGCTTCATCGCCTGTGTGTCGTTCATAGCTCCTCCATTCTGAGCGTGTTGTGTGACGGCTGAGCGGGCGCCGCGATGCGTCGGGCATCGCAAGGACGACGTCGCCCGCGGGGAAGGGCGCGCGGCCTTTGTTGGTTGCGCGGCTCTTGGATACCCGGCACCGCCGGACCTATCAACCCGCCGGGGTACCAGTGGCGGCCATTCATTGCCAACGCGGTGTTGACATCTGCTGCCCGTGGGATGTCTCCATACCGAGCGAGCCATCGTCGACCCTATTTCGCGTCGACAATATCGGGGCGGACCGAGGCGGCCTGGCGTCGGGGCATGTCTTCTAATACACCTACGGGCGTAAGAAGATCAGCAACAGGTTTGGGTAGAGCCAGAACTCATGGGGGTAGGACACGACAAGCGTTCGACTTAGAGTGCTTTCGTCGGGAATGGTTGGAGTGACGAATCGATCCCCGCAAGTTGGAAATGCTTGCACTCGGGTGAATCTGTTTCTGCTTGGGGGCGTGACGCGTTTGTCCAGTACGCGTCGGAGTATTCGCCGTATTCCGCCGTCCCGCGCCGTCCGAGGCCGTGCTCGGCCATGCACCGGCCCGAGGGCGCGCTGGACCGCGGGTCAC
>DATKQX010000020.1:0-6039 GCA_035532495.1 Saccharimonadales bacterium (SeqCode) | reverse complement strand
GCGCCAGGTTGGGCTTCCCGCCGCTCCCCACCAGGCTCCCGATCCCCACCGCGATGCCCACGTACACCGCCGTGATGAACACCGCCAGCGTCCCGTACACCAGCGTCCGGCTGATGACCACGTCCAGGTCGTACAGCCCGTACTTCATCACCGCGAGGCCGATGGTCACCGGCAGCGCGACACCGATGCCAAGGTCAAAGCCGAGACTGGCGATCGCACTGCCGATCGTGGAGTTCGCGGCTGCGATCGTGAAACCAGCCAGAGTGACGGCGAGCACAGTCGCTGCGACGTACGTGAACCACTTGAGCTGGGAGCGCTCCACACCGCTGGAGCGCCGCAGCCGGACGACCACGGACGCGATCACGACGCCGAACACCGGCACCAGCAGAATCAGGAAGCCGACGCCGGAACTCCCGGTGGCAAATGTCGAGATCGCTCCGAGTGCGATCGGGCTGCTGACGCTCGGGAGCCGCGGCGAGAGCTGCACCGGCGACGTGACGACCATGGCTGCGAAGGTGGTCACGACGGAGGCGAAAAGACCGAAGTACGCGACCCAACGCCACCGGGGACCAGGAAGCTTGCCGTCGGGGAAGAAGAAGATGAGGACGATCAGCAGGAAGGCGCCAAGACCGCCGCTCCAGTTGAAGACCCAGGCCGGCCAGTCCACCCAGCCGGCTGGCGACGCTCCCCCCAGCAGTCCAAGAATCGCGATAAAGCAGCCGGCCAAATAGACGGCGTTGCCAACCGATATGGCCAGGAGCAACCAGCCGATGGAGCTACGCGGGCGGCGGGATGCGATCAGGACGCCGAGCGCGCCGGTGATCGCGCAATTGAGAAACCACGGAAGTTGGGCCGTGCTGGGCGAGTCGATCGCCTTCCAGTCCAGCGCGAGCAGGACGAGGCTCGCAACAATGCCAGCGAGGCAGAAGGCGCCGATTGCCCACGCCAGCCGCGCTGCGTTGCGCGAACTCATGCGGACGGCGACCCGATTCGGTATGCGCCGACCGGGGTTTCCCAGCCATCCACCGGTGATGGCATCGTTCGCGCGCGATCGGCAACCAGGACATCGATCATCGCTTCCCCGGGCATACGACCACTCTAGTCATCGACGTCCGGACCGAAATGGGGCTGCCACCACGGTCTCGGGGGGTGATCCCACCAACACTCGGGATCTGAACACCTCCGAGGGTGACACGCGCTCAGACGCGGAGTTTGCGCGGAGATAGCGAAGTGGCGGGGCGCAGTCAACACTACTAGAACTTTTCTGATCGCTCTCGAGGCTGATCCCAGGCTCCTCCTAGAGTTCGGGAGCCCGCGACCACGGTGAGCTGCCCCGAGAGTTGGCTCAAGCATATGAGGTCGTCGAGGCAAGACCGCCGGGCACAGGGCGCTCTAGCCCAGCGGACCGCCGACGAGCAATTGCTTCGGCACCCCGACGGTCTCGGAGCTCAAGGTGATCGTGCTCATGACTGCATTGCCCTCTCGATGGTGGTGACGATGCGCTCGACCGAGGGAATCGCCATGTCCTCGAGCGCGTCTGCTGACGGGAGCGGAATGTGCGGCGTGGTGATCCGCAGCGGCGGTCCATCGAGATCATTGAAGCACTCCTCGGCAACGATCGAGACGAGCTCCGCCCCCCACCCGCACAGGCGGGGGTTCTCCTCGACGGTGAACAAGCGCCCGGTCACCGAGACCTCACCAAGGATCGTCCGGGTGTCGAGGGGCACCAGACTGCGTACATCGATGACCGCGGCGTCGATGCCGCGCTGCGCGAGGATCGCTGCCGCCGATTCTGCGCGAGGCACCATGGCGGCGAGCGCGACGATCGTCGCGTCGGCGCCCGGGCGCAGCACCCTCGCGGAACCCAACGAGTCGACCAGCTCGCCGTCGGGCACCTCACCCTTGGTCGCGTAGAGCCCCTTGTGCTCGAAGAACAGCACCGGGTCGGGGTCGCGGACGGCAGCGGCGAAAAGTCCGATTACGTCGGCGGGATTCGAGGGGGCGACCACCTTGAGGCCTGGTATCGCCATCGCCCAGTTCTCGACGGACTGTGAATGCTGGGCGCCGAAGCGAAGACCTCCGCCGTTGCCCGACCTGATGACCAGCGGAAAGCTCACCTGTCCAGCCGACATGTACGAGCTTTTGGCGATCTGGTTCGCCACCAGGTCCCAGCACACCGCGAAGAAGTCGGCGAACATGATCTCCGCGATGGGTCGGAGCCCGGTCATGGCTGCGCCCATGGCGGCGCCGAGGATAGCCTGCTCCGAGATGGGTGTGTCGCGCACCCTTTCGGGCCCGAAGCGCTCGAGCAGTCCGACAGTCGCCTTGAACACGCCGCCGGCGCCAGCGACGTCCTCACCAAGGAAGACGACGTTGGGGTCGCGTTCCATCTCCTGGGTAATCGCCCTGGCGACGGCCGCGCGATATGTCAGTTCCGCCATGCCCATCCTCCGTCGGACCACACATTGCTCATCAGAGTCTCCGAACCGGGGGGCGCGGATGCCTTGGCCTCAACGGTGGCGGTCTCGACATCACCGTCGGCGGTCTCCTCGATGGCGTCGAGCGCCGCCTCGCTGACGCCGTGGCGCACGAGTCTCGCTCGGTAGATGACGATCGGGTCATATGCCGCCCAGGCGGCCACCTCTTCCTTCGGTTTGTAGGTTCCGGGGTCGGCGCGAGAGTGACCGCTGCTGCGGTAGGTGCGCGCCTCGATGAGTGACGGGCCACCGCCACCGCGCGCGCGTTCGATGCACTCGCGGGCGGTGAGGTACATCGCGTCGGCGTCGTTGCCGTCGACGAGGATGCTCTCGAGCCCGTACGCGGAGGCGCGGTCCGCGGCGGGATTCGCGACCGAGGTCACGCTGCGGATGGGCGTGTACTCCATGTACAGGTTGTTCTCGCACACGAACACCGCGGGCAGCTTCCACACCGCGGCCAGGTTGAGCGACTCGTGGAACGCGCCGATGTTGGTGGTGCCGTCACCGAAGAACGCCACCGCAACCCGCGGGTCGCCACGGTATTGCGCCGACCAGGCGGCGCCCAGGGCGATGGTCAAGTGGGCGCCGACGATCGCATACGAGCCCATCACACCATGGCTCACATCGGTGAGGTGCATCGACCCGCCCTTGCCGGAGAGCACGCCGCAGGAGCGCCCAAGGAGCTCGCCCATGACCCCGGTCATCGACGTACCGCGCGCCAGGGTGTGCGCATGCCCGCGGTAGGTCGCGAACGTGTAGTCCCGCTCGTCCATGGCCTCGCCGAAGGCGGCTGCGATGGCCTCCTGGCCGAGCGAGAGATGGCTGGTGCCCTTGACGAGGTTCTCCATGAACAGGTCGTAGGCGCGCGTCTCGAACTTGCGCATGCGCACCATCTGCCGGTAGAGCGCGAGCTGCGTCGTCGTATCGACGTCACCTTGGGGATGGTGCAGTGCCGCCAGGTCGATTCCGGGCGGACCGCCCGCAGTGGTGGACTCGTCAGTGGATGCCGACATCGGGCGGAATCTCCTCTCTCGTGCCGCAGGCTAGTACTGGTTGGCGACGAACAGCTCGTCCGCAGGGAAGAGGGTCAGCACCGCGCAGCCACCGGCCGTGACCACGACCTCTTCCTCGATCCGCGCAGCGGACTGTCCGTCCGTCGCGGGGCAATACGTCTCCAGTGCGAAGACCATGCCCTCGCGCAATTCGATGGGATGCTCCAGCGAGTTGAGACGGGAGATGATCGGACGTTCGTGCAATCCCAGGCCCAGCCCGTGCCCGAACTGCAGCCCGAACGCGGCCATCTCGCTCGCGAATCCGAAATCGGTTGCCTGAGGCCACAACCTGGCGATCTGGTCGGTGGTCGTGCCCGGCTTCACGAGGCCGATCGCGGCATCGATCCACTCTCGAGCGCGCGCGTACGCGTCGCGTTGCGCCTGGCTCGATCGCCCCACCGCGAAGGTTCGGTAGTAACACGTGCGGTAACCGTTGAACGACTGGATGATGTCGAAATACGCCTGGTCTCCCGGGCGTATCAGCCGGTCCGAGAAGTTGTGCGGATGGGGATTGCAGCGCTCCCCGGAGACCGCGTTGATCGCCTCTACGTCGTCGGACCCCATCTCATAGAGCCGCTTGTTCGCGAGCGCGACGATCTCGTTCTCGCGCACCCCCGGCTTGAGCGCCTCGCTGATGTCCTGGTACACCCCGTCCACCATCGCCGCGGCGGTCGACAGCAGGGCGATCTCGTCGCTCGATTTGATCAGGCGCGCGTCGAGCATCACCTGCTGCGCATCGCGAACATCGATGCCGACACGAAGCAACTCCAGCAACATCGGTGTTTCCGCGATGTCGACCCCGATCGGCATCCCAGCGACACCTGCGGTCTGCAACTCTGAGTGGATTTCCGCGACGGCGCGGGCGATCAGGCCGGCATCCGGCGCGACCGCGCCGCGGAGGCCGAGCATGCCCGCGCGGCTGTTCGCAGGCCTGAGCCAGGGCGCGTACAGCTGGTGGTGTCGAGCCGCGGATCCGAAGTCCCAGACGATCGGTTCACCGCCTCGCGTCAAGAGTGCATAGCGAGCCACCTTGTCTCGGGCCCACTCGCCGATCATGGTTGCCGAGACGTAGCGGATATTGTTGACGTCGAAGAGCAGCAGCGCTCCAAGCTCTGACGCGTCAAGCGCGGCGAGAGCCCGGGACAGCCGGTAGGTACGCAGGCGGCCGAAGTCCACGCGTTCCTCGAAGTCGACATTCATGCGACCGGGGCTGGGCGGGACGCTGCCGGTCGGACGGCTCATCTCCTCTCGCTGTCTGCAGGGGAGCCGGTGGCGGGTGAGCGCACGGTAGAGGGTGCATGGGGCGACGAGCTGAGACCGTCGCTAACCTCGACACGCTCCGGTTGCAGCTCAAGGCCAGAGTTCCGGCCCTGCTCGATAAGCAGGGCTGCGAAGTCCTCCTCGCCATGGCCGCGACCCATCGCAGCCTGCACCTGATGGTAGGTCGCGGCTGCAATGGGCATCGGTACCTCGAGCTCCCGAGCGGCAGCGAGGCCGAGGTCGAAGTCCTTGCGCAGCAGGGAGGTGGTGAAGGTCGGTGTCATATCGAGATTGACGAATGCGGGCGTCTTGTAGCCGGTGAAGACGGAGCCCAGCACGGACCCGTTCATGAACGCCATCAGGGCGTGGCGCGGGACGCCGCCTCTCTCGGCGAGCACCACCACCTCGGCAAGGGACTGCGTGACCACGCCGAGGAAGATGTTGTGAGCCAGCTTTACCAGCCGCGCCACCTCCCCTTCGCCAACATACGTCACAGGGCGGCCAATGATGGTCAGCAGTGGCACCACTGTGTCGAACGCCTCGCGCGAGCCCGAAACCGCGATCGAGAGCGCACCCCCCTTCACCGCCTTCGCATTGCCACTGACGGGTGTGGCGAGGAACGCTGCGCCACGTTCCGCCGCGGCCAGGCGGATGCGCTCGGAAGTTGCCGAGGAGACGGTGCTGAAGTCGACGATGATTTGCGGCGCTGACTCTTGACGAAGCAGGCCACCGTCGCCGAGCATCACCTTGAGCAGATGGGGATCGGCGGCGACGATGCAGAACACGATGTCCTGGCCGGCGAGCTCGGTGATGGAGTCGACGACACGAGCACCGCTCGCCACAAGGTCCTCCGCCTTGGCGCGGGTGCGATTCCACACCAGCACGCTCTGCTCGGCATCGAGGAGACACTGCACCATGGCGTGACCCATACGGCCGGTGCCGATCCAGCCTAGGGTGGGAGCGTGGCGGGAGCTCATCGGAACCTCTTTTTTTGGGGTGCCGTATTCACGGCTGGGCTTGCTGGATCGCGATATCTGCGTCGGGAGCCGATGGAATTGCGGCCGCCGAGATACAGCCGGGCGACCTCAGGATCGCCGAGAAGGCAGGCGGACACGGCTCGACCCGAGCAGGGCACCGACGTCCGGCGGCAGGGCCGAGCACGCGTTCTGTTCAACGAGTCGGCCGGTGCGCCCCTGGCGGCAAGGCTGGTGATGCTGTCGAGGCCGGCATGGGGGGCCGGGCGCGATCCA
>DATKQX010000019.1:0-2117 GCA_035532495.1 Saccharimonadales bacterium (SeqCode) | reverse complement strand
GAGACGTTCGACGCGGACAATCCCCGCGGCGGTTGCCCTCTCGCTCATCGGTGCCGCGGCGGTCTACATCGTCTTCACCTGGGTCGCGAACAACGCCTATCCAAATCCCGCGGCGCTTGCCGCTGATCCCGCCCCGTTCGTGCATCTCGCGACGACCGACATCGGCGCATGGATGGGGAAGGCCGTGAACATCGCCGGGGTGATCAGCGCCTTCGGTGCACAGCTTGCCTGCATCAATGCTGCGAATCGTCTCCTGTTCTCGCTCGGACGCGAAGTCGGAGGAACAGAAGGACGGATCGGCGGGTTCCTCACCAAGACGAACCGCCGCTCTTCCTCGCCGATCGGGGCGCTTGTGGTGACCGGCGGCGTGAGCATCGCGGCGCTGCTCGCCTTCAGCTTCGAACACACGGCGATCCGGGCCCTCGTCCTTATTGTCGAGTTCGGCGCGTACCTGATCATCGTCGCCTACCTGCTGACCGTCATCGCCGCGGTTGCCTGGGTCTGGCGCCACGGTCGCCGAGCGATCCCGCTCGTGGTCCTGAGCGTCGGCGTCGTCGTGCTTGGCTACGTGCTCTACGACACCTTCTATCCCTTCCCCGCCGCGCCCTTCGATTGGGTTGTTTCGGTTGCGGCCGCGAGCGCGGTGCTCGGTGTCGTGATCGCCCGTATCCCAAGAGTGCGCCGCCGCCTCCTTGGCTCCGAGTTGCTGCTCGCGACCCGGCGCCCTCAATTGACAACGGGAAGCTGAGGAACTGATCTTCATGCGAGCACGACTCTCGGCGGATCGGGGGGCGAGTTCTTCGCTCCGACCGCGGCCCGATATGGCGGTGGGCGACGGACCTGAGCCCGAGACCCAGGGCGTCGGTGAGGTCCTGGGAGGGACCGGCGAAATCAAGGTCGTGAACGGACCGCGGCTGTTGTCGTTGTTGCCAACAGGCTCCCCCGTCAGATACGGAATGATCGCCTGAACATGTGGATATCACTCCCATGATCTCTGGTGACAGTGCAACGGCGTCGGCGGTCGATCCAACGACACACCATCTTCGAATTGAGGAGTACGCGCTTATCGGCGACACACAGACGGCAGCGCTCGTCGGCGTGGACGGCTCGATCGACTGGCTGTGTCTGCCGCGCTTCGATTCAGGAGCCTGTTTCGCGGCGCTGATCGGTACCGATGACAACGGGTTCTGGAAAATCGCGCCCGTAGCTGAACAGCGAAGGGTCGTCCGCCGCTACCGAGACGAGACGCTCGTCCTCGAGACGGACTTCCACACTCCAGATGGAGTGGCGCGCCTCGTCGAGTGCATGCCGCTCCGTTCCGAGCAGGCAAGCGTCGTCCGAGTCGTCGAGGGAATCAGCGGGCGCGTCGCGATGCGCATGGAGCTCGCGGTCCGCTTCGACTACGGCTGGGCGGTGCCGTGGATGCAGCGGGCCGGCGATCATCTCCACGGCATCGCTGGACCGGACTCGATCTGTCTCGCGACCACGGTCGAAACCCGTGGTGAGAACCTGCGGACCGTGGCCGAGTTCAGCGTCGGGCCCGGCGAGCGCGTGCCGTTCGTGCTCTCCTGGCACACCCAGTTCGCTGAAGGCGCCTGCGGCGGAGACGCAGAGCAGGCGATTGCCATCACCGAGGAGTGGTGGCACGAGTGGAGCCAGCGTTGCCAGTATGAGGGTCCGTGGCGTTCGGCGGTGGTGCGCTCACTCATTACCTTGAAAGCCCTCACCTATGAACCGACGGGCGGCATTGTTGCGGCGGTGACGACTTCGCTTCCCGAGCAACTGGGAGGCGGGCGCAATTGGGACTATCGGTATTGCTGGCTTCGCGACGCGACCTTCGCCCTCAACGCGGTGCTCCGGGCCGGTTACAACGAAGAAGCACGGTCGTGGCGCGACTGGCTGCTGCGGGTCGTCGCAGGCGATCCCGCACAGCTCCAGATCATGTATGGCCCCGCGGGCGAACGTCGTCTCACCGAGCTCGAGCTTGGTTGGCTCACTGGATACGAAGGCTCCCGCCCGGTTCGAATCGGTAACGCCGCGTCCACCCAGGTTCAACTCGACGTCTACGGCGAGGTCATGGACGCCCTGCACCAGGCTCGCTGCGCAGGCATGGTGCC
>DATKQX010000018.1:0-40649 GCA_035532495.1 Saccharimonadales bacterium (SeqCode) | reverse complement strand
TCGTCGGCGACGGCGTGCTCCAGTTCTGGGTCGGCAACGAACTCCTCAAGACCGTGGCCCGCACCGGGAATGGTGCAATCCGCAAGAAGAATGCCGCGGGAACCTCCCCGCGGCCTCGATGAAAGCCTGGGAGTGTCAAGCTTCAACCGAAACTGATTCGTCAAGAATCAACCGAAGACTCACACCCCAGCTTTTCCTCCCCAGCTTTGTGATGTGTTCCTTCGGCTGACGGTTGACAGCGGTGTCGGGTGAGCCTTGTCACTCGCGGCAGGGTGTTTTTAGTACGACTCCTCAGAAGGGCGGGTGAGATGGGCCGATATCCGCCTGCGCCTCCTCGGCCTCGAGTACGACCAGCGATTCCTGGGCCCGGTTCTCGCCATGGGGGGTGCTACGCGCGAGAATGAGGTCCAAGTTTGGCCCACACATCCCAACGTCGGCAGAAGGTGAAGCTCTCGGACCCGCGAGTGGCTTCTACGACTCACCGTCGGGTGGAAAGTGTCCCCGCATCCAACTGCTCACCGTGTTTGCGCGTTTTATTCGAAGGCAAGAAGCGTGGACTACCCGCACGCAACAGGAGGCGTCGGGTTGGGCGGGCAGTAGCCTCCGTTGAGGCCTGCGGCGCTCGCGTCGTTGAAGAACTGCAGGAGGTCTTTGACGAGCGCACGGCCACCTGCGTCGACGGCGGTTACGAGGCTGCCCTCTGTGTCGTGGCGGATGGTCGCGCCGGCTCGAATGTCCGAGCGCACCTTCTGGACATCGGCGGCGAGGTTGCCGTACCCCGTCGCAGCGAGCGTCTGCTGGTCGATCGACAGGCTCGTGTCGTCTGCCGTTCCCGCGAACGATATCGGCGGCAGGTACGGCCCGATCGACTCCACGTCGGCAGCGGCTTGGTGTGCGCTGGTCCACTGCGCGCTCCCCACGTCGGGCACCCCGCAGCCAGCGAGCAGCGCCGTCGCTGCCATTGCTCCGAGGATGAGGCTCCTATTCATGGTCCGACGTCACCCTCGCCTTCTAGCAGGCGACGTCGCCGTCGTAGGGATGGCCGAACCACTGAGTGGTGGTCGGACGGTCCGCATTGGTGAACGCAGCGAGCTTGCAGTTGGATACCGCGCCGCTCTTGTTGCGGGCGCCGGGAATCCAGTTGGGGATGTTCCACAGGTTGCCGCCGCTCGAGCCGGGGGTGTTGGTGATCTGGCCCCACTGATAGCTGGTGGAGTAGATGCCGACCGGCTGCGCCGTGGCGCTGGCAGCCGTCGCCGCTGCGCGGATGGCGTCCACCATGCCCTGCAGGTCAGCGACGTTCATGGCGATCCCGGTTGTTCCGCTCAGCCAGCTATTCCCCGTTTCCACGTCGAGCCACGTCGGGTAGTTGTAGAGCTGGTCGCCGCTTGGGACGGAGGCGATGGTTGTGGCGGAGGTGAAAGCTGCAAGGTCCCCGACGTGAGGCGAGATACCCGCCACCATGTCGTAGCCGTAGATGTAGGCACAGGCGGTGCTGTCGGCCCCGGGGCCGCTGGTCCCGGTGGGCCCGCTTTGGTAGTAACAGGTGCCGTCCGGGGTCGAGGTGCTGTTGTAGGTGCCCAACTGGCCGGGAGACGGCCAGTCCGCCACGACGTTGCCCGGGTCGGCGGTGTTCATGTAGAGCTGGGCCGGAGCGGAACCGGTTGAGCGCTGGGCGTAGCTGAACTCCGCTCCCAGGCAGGAGTTGTAGTTGTTCGCCAGCCCTCCATTGACCCCGACGATGACGAACCCTTGCGTCGAACTCGGGCTCGACCACGGGCACTGTGGCCAGGAGACGTCGATGCCTGTAGGCGTCGCTGCCCACGCGGGGGCCGTCGCCATCAGCGAGCCGGCCGCCGCCACGATGGCTGCCACGGCCAACCGAGACAGGGACGCCCTTCCCACCGCGCGAATATAGCGCACCAGGTTGCCTTCAAGGGGGTGCACGGAACCGTTGAGTACTCAGGGCGCGCTATGCGCCGGCCCCCTGTCCCACCCATCAGTTCGCGAAGTGGCGCTGGTCAGGTTGGTCCTCTCCTCTCAACGTTTGTGGATTTGAAGGCACCATCTGGTGCACTGGGCCCATGGCGGGGCCACGGACGTCGATAACCTCGTCCATCGTCAATACAACCCCCTCCAGAGCCGCCGAGTGAGATCAGCGTCGGTTGACCAACGATCACGTCGCTTGCTACGCAGCACCCGCCTCAACGCCTCGTTGAGTCAGTGTTAAGTGCACGCTCGGGGTGCGCGGGCGTTATCGGGCGCTGCCCTTGTGGTGGTCCGCCGCGATGGTCGCACGACCGTCGGTGAGAATCCGCCCCTCAAGTACGACGTCTGCAGAGAGGCGCGGTTCGGGCACCGATCGCGTCGGGCGGTAGGTGACCACCGCGATCGCGGCCACGACGACGCAGATCACCGCGGCCGCGCCGAAGATGCTCGCCGCCGCCGCGTCGGCTCTCGACGACCCAGCAGCAGTGTAAACAGCACCTGTGATCCCGAGGCCGGTGATCACACCCGCGTTGCGCGCAGCCGAGAGCATGGCTGCGGCGCCTCCGAGAGCGTCCCGAGGGGCTAGTCGAATCGCGGCCGCGGTGTTCGGCGATGAGAAGAATCCATTGCCGCATCCGATCATGAAGAGGCCCGTCGACAACAGCGGCCAGATGACGCCGTGCGTCGCAAGCGCGGCGAGTGCGAAGCCCAGAGCAGCCAGACCCATCCCCGCGGTGGTCACCAGCTGCGTCTGCTTCGCGTCGCCCATCCGACCGCCGATGCGCGATGTCGCACCGACCCCAACCCCAATCGGCAGGAAGGCCAGACCCGCGATCACGGGCGTCACCCCGTGTGCCTCCTCGAGCCAGTACGGGAGTATTGCGAAGCATGACATCAGAGTGCCGGTGCTCAGCAGCGTTGCGATGGTTGCGGACATGAACCTCGACTGCCGGAACAGTCGGCGATCCACCACCGGCTGACGGGCGACGAGCTCCGCAGGGACCAGCAGGAGCAGCGCAATCCAGGCCACCGAAAACCAGGCGATCGCGGGGATCTTGCCGAACGCCGGGGCTGCGAGCGACGAGATGCCGGCTCCCACGCCAAGAAAGATCGCAGAGAGCAGCACTGCGCCGGGAACATCGACCCGGCTGTCCCGGTGGACGACGCTGGGCGGCACCGCAGTCAGCGTCAAGACGATGCCGATCGCACCCAGCGGCACGCCGACCCAGAAGACGGCCTGCCACCCGCCGAGCGCCACCAGGACGCCTCCCAGCGGTGGGCCGATCAAGCCCGCCACTGCTTGGGTGGTCACCATGACAGCCACTGACCGGCCCGTTCGACTGCGTGGCAGGTGCTCGGCGATGAGGGCAAGGCTCCCGGCCATCAGTACACCCCCGCCGACGGCTTGCACCATCCGCCCGACGAGCAGGATGTCAAACGACGGCGCGGCTGCCGCGACGAGCGACCCAAACCCGAAGAGGGCGAACCCGCCGATGTACGCGGTTCTGCGTCCGAACCGATCCGATAGTCGACCGATGGTGGGCAGCGTGGCCATCACAACGACCAGATAGATCGCGATCACTTCTTGCCCGGACGCCAGTGGCAGCGCGAAGCGCCGTGTGATCGGCCCAAGGGCGACAGCGACGATCGTGGCGTCGAGCATGCCGACGAATGCGCCGAGGGCAATCGCCCCCACCATCCAGGAGCGTCGGGCCGGATTCATCGGCGCCCAACCGTATCAAGCCAATGATGCCCGACGCCGTCGATGAGGCTCCTGAGCGAGCCCGATACAGCGCGACAACCGCCTGCGCGGGGACGCCGTCCGGCCACGCGCCCACCGAACTCCGCGGGCGGGAGGCAGCTGTGAAAGAACAGCGTTCCGCGCCGGCCCCGGTCTGCGCCAGCATCTGCCGCAACCTAGACCTGCCGGGAGTCACAAATGGCGACTGCCCGAGTGACCCGCCCTACGGTCCCGCTGGACGGTCGTCGCCGGTCATTGCAGTCGCCATCATTGAGCCCTATTGCACCCGCGAGGCCCATACACGGGGACTTGGCAATCGCCGACCACCATAGAGGATCCGTGTGATGCCAGGCGAACTGAATAGTGTCGCAACCGAGTTCTTGACGGCGCTTGACGCCTTGGATGCTGATCGGATGAAGCAGATGTTGACGGAGGACGTCCAGAGCGTCGACGAGATCTCGCGACGCTGGCTGCGCGGCAGAGGCGACGTAGACAATTGCCTCCGCGAGCTGATAACCGCGGTGAGTGATGTCGCAACGCAACTTCGAGATGCGGAGGAGCGCGTTTGGGAGGACACAGGGGTACTGACCTGTTGGATCGACCAGGACTACACGATGCACGGCACCCCGCAGCACATCTCGGCTCCGACCACCATGATCCTCCGCCGCGACGGGGGCGCCTGGAAGTTGGCGCTGTTTCATTCGATTCCCTCTTCCCGAGCACGCGTAGCCATACCGGTTAGCCCGGAAGGTGGGATGGCTCGACCCAAAGTGAGTGGGCGAGTGTCGACGGGCTTCGAACTGGGTACGTCGGACGGCGCGCCCACAGCTCTGGCCAACCTCGTACATCGCTAATACGACCCCATCGAGAGCCGCCGATCAGAAGTGAGGCGCGCACCGACTGAGTACGGTTTGGATGGTCGCGGCTCGAAGTGCGCTTCATCGCTACCATCGGCGATCAGGCGAAGCGGAGCGCCGCGACCTCCCTGTGATCAGGAATGTGGGCGCCCACATTCGGCGCGGCGAGACTAGTCCGTGCCATCAATGTGGATCTTGAGGGTGCACCATACGTTGTTGTGATCGCGGCGAGCGTGATGCTCGCTTGACAGTTCGACACGCACTTGGGATTGTTGGGTCCGACGCAATAGCTGTTGCAGAGAGGATTGTTGTTGCCGTAGCAATGTGAGTTGCAGATCTGATTGTCGTTGCCCTCGCAGTAGTTCTTGCAAGCGGCCAGAATCGCGTTGCGACAATACGTCGTGCAGGTTGTCGAGGTGTTCGTGCAGAGGGGGCACGGGTCTGCGGGGGTCGAGGTTGGTGCGGCCGTCGGCGTTGCCGCGGACGTCGGCCGGCTGGTCGGCAGTGACGTCGCTGTAGGGGTGGCCGGCGGGCGGCTCGGTGCTCCGGTGGGCGTCGCACTCACGCCAGGTGATCCCGACGCATTCGGGGGCGAGGGTATCGTGCTCTGCTGCCCGCCAACAATCACGGGCGTGGGCGGCACGATCCCGAATCCTCCATGGGGCAACGCGGGGCCGAGCCCGCCCAGGATTCCGCCAGCCGCGATGACACCGATAGCCCCGATGGTTGCCACACCCGTCCCCAGCCAGCTGCCCAGGCCGGACCAGAGCCCTCCTAGGGTCGGGATCTGGGCAATCCACGCACCAATGCCAATCGTCCTCCACAGGTTTCCCGATGAGATGTTGAGGAAGGCACGGACGATTGCCGGATCCAATTGCGTGCCGGCGACTCGAATGAGCTCCTGGCGCGATGCCACGACGCTCATGGGTCGCTTGTAGGGTCGCGGGGCGGTCATGACCTCGTAGACGTCCGCCACCGAGACGATCCGCGCCGCGAGCGAGATTTCGTGCGCCTTCAGACGGCGCGGATAGCCGGTGCCGTCATAGCGCTCGTGGTGTTGCACGACCGCCGCACCCCACTCGCCCAGCCATGGAAGGAGTGGCGCGACCATTCGAGCACCGTCCTCGGGGTGGCGCCGGAGCACGACCCATTCCTCCTCGTCCGGCGCAGATGGCTTGTTGAGCAGCGACGCGGGTACTTCGAGCTTGCCGACGTCGTGGAGCAGGGCGGCCCATCGCAGGCGCGCCCGGTCCGCCTCGGGCAGTTTCAGCTCTGCCGTGAGCAGATCCGTGAACACCCTCACACGCTCGGAATGTCCACGACTCGCTCGATCGTGGACGTTGAGAGCCAGCACCAGCTCGATGACCGTGGCCAGATCCTGGGCTCGATCGACCTGGCCGGATGCTCGAGCCGCTTCCATCCGTTCGCGCAGCTCGCGCGGGGTCCCGGTTCGCCGTGCGACGGCAAACCGGGCCGGTGCCTTGTCGGGGAACAGCAAGGACACATTGAGGAGCGCCGCCAGCGGCAGTAGCCGCCGGGCAGCCCGTTCGAACAGAACCAGGGTCAGGAGCGATCCGACCGCCGCGGTGCCGATCCACAGTGCAGCTGCCCACGGGCTGTGGGCCCGGGGCAACATCCGGCTCAGCAGCAGCGCGACGCCGAACGAGAACCCGACGGGGACTGCGAAGATCAGCACTCGAAGCCCCCAGCTCAGGAGGGGGCGCCGTCGCCATTCGCCTGCCGGAACCACAAACGAAGGCTTGCCACCCGGATCTGCCACGCCGCTCCTTTGTGAACTGGTGAGACTCACTCCCTGTGATCACAGGCTGCGTCAGCGAACTTCCGATGACCACGACGAGCGCGTCACGATCTTGGCTTCCCGGAGGAGCGATCCAGCGGCGGGTTGCACGTTCGAGCCACTCCCGGGCCGACGGGGAGACCGACTTCGCCAACCTGGCCTCCCTGTGCCGGCGGCATCACCGTGCGGTGCAGGAGGACTGGCGTATCCACATGGCTGACGGCGTTGCGATGGTGGAGCCGCCCCCCTGACGTGAGTGCCGGGTGGCCACCATTTCGGGGGACGGGTGGACGCCGGGTTTCGACTGATGCTTCCATGCCGGGCTGTTCGGTATCAGCCGAACGACCGTGGAGGCGAACTGACTCGACGCCCACGCCGCGTCAAGCGGCGCGGACCTGCGGCTCCGATTTCGTCGCACCCACGATTGGCGCACATATCCCTGGTCTACCGAGCACCGAGGCCAGCGCGACCTGCGCCATCGGCACACTTCGTTCGTCTGCCACAGCCTGCACTGCGTGAACAACTTCGAAGTCGTGTGCGCCGTACATGCTGTCAGCCAGTGGATCGTTGCCGGCTCGCAGGGTGCCGGGGTCATCCGATGCGCGACCGGTCAGAAAGCCGCGAGCCAGCGGACTGCACGGGTTGACGCCCACACCGAGATCGAGACAGAGGGGGATCATCTCGCGCTCCTCTCCTCGGTACGCAAGGTTGTAGTGGTTCTGCATCGAGATGAACTGTGTTTGACCGGCCGCCGCAGCGACGTGCTGGGCCTTCGCGAACTGCCAGGCGTACATGCTCGATGCATCGACATAGCGAGCCTTGCCGGCGCGCACGATGTCGTGTAGTGCTGACATTGTCTCCTCGATCGGCCGGTCGTCCCAGCGGTGAATCTGATAGCGGTCGACGTAGTCGACGGCCAGTCGCGTGAGTGATGCGTCGATAGCGGACATCACGTGCTTGCGAGACAGGCCGCCGTCATTCCGACCGGGTCCCATCGGGAAGTAGCCCTTGGTTGCAAGGACATAGTCCTCGCGTCGCTGGAACAGTCGGGAGAGGAGACGGCCTGTGACGGCCTCACTCGCACCGCTGTCGTACATGTCCGCTGTGTCGAAGAAGGTCACGCCTGCTTCCACCGCCTCGCGAGCGATCGGCTCGGCCGCGTTCTCAGTGAGGTGCCATTGGCGCTGCAAGGTGTCACCAAAGCTCATCATCCCCAGGCAGATACGGGACACCTGAAGCCCTGAGGATCCCAGCCGCACGTAGCGCATCAGCGTTCTCTCGCGACGGCGCACTCCGCGACGGCGGAATCAGCGAGGCCGTCATCGACATCGCTCACGTGCTCCGCCTCACTCTTGTGCAGCGCGACCGCGAGCATCACCAGCGCGATGCCGGCGAGGTCCACAAGTGTCGGAAGCTGGCGCAGGACGATAACGCCGACGATGGCAGCAGTCGCCGGCAGGAGCGCGACGAACAGTGCGTACGTCGACCTGGCCAGACGTGCCATCGCGAGCTGATCGAACACATACGGAACCACCGACGAGGACACACCGACTCCGACACCGGCCGCGAGTGCGATCGGATCACCGAAGGCATGTGCGGCACCCAGCATACCGATCGGGGTCACGAAGACCAACCCGAACATCATCGCCGCCGCGAGACCGTCGATCCCGCCCATCGCTGCGCGCCTCGAGACCTTGTGCGCAAGGATGATGTAGAGAGCGAACAATGCCGCGTTGGCGAATGCAAACGCAACGCCTGCCGGGTCACCAGCGATGCGCGCATGCGTCAGCAGGTACACGCCCGCAGTGGCGAGCACGACGGCTGCGACGTTTCGGCCGATGCGCGCGGCGATCACGGCGAGGACGATTGGTCCGATGAACTCGATCGCAGCCACGGTCGCGAGTGGAAGCCGGTCGATCGACTCATAGAAGCAGACGTTCATGACCGCGAAGACCGCGCCGAGCGCAACGATCAGACACTGGCCACGACGATCAAGCGCGATGAACCCTCGCCAGGGGCGCCGCCAGACGGCGAACACGATCGCCGCCGCAGCAATGCGCAACCAAGCAACCCCGAGAACGTCGACGCGGGCGAACAGGAGCACGGCGAATGACGGACCGAGGTAGTGAAAGACCGCACTGCCGACGAAATACGCCTGCGGTGGCACGTTCCCGCTGCTGACCCGTGAGAGTCGATGACTGAGCGTCCGTGGCATGTCGACACCGTATCGCACGCGGACTGCGATTGACATAGGTGATCATCGGCATTACGCTGCCTTTACCTCATGAAACTCGGCACTTCGCGCTCAACACAATCCTTTCCTGTCACCCTGGATCAGATCGACCGCAGGATCATCGGTGAGCTGGTTGCAGACGGGCGGACTCCCCTGGCCGAGCTCGGCCGCCGCGTCAACCTTTCACCCCCGGCTGTGTCCGAGCGCGTGGCACGCCTGGAAGAGGCCGGGATCATTACCGGCTATCGCGCCGTCATTGATCCGCGCGCACTCGGCTATCAGCTCACCGCGATCGTTCGTGTGAGGCCGGCACCCGGGCAGTTGCATCGCATTCCGGAGCTGGCGCTGCAGATTCCCGAGATCGGCGAGTGTCACCGCATCACGGGTGAGGACTGTTTCTATCTCAAGCTCCATCTGCGCTCGATCGAGGAGCTCACAAGCCTCCTCGACAGGTTCCTCGCCTTCGGCGAGACGACGACATCGATCATCAACGCCTCACCGATCCTTCATCGCGAGCCACCCGTCCCAGACGCCGCATGACGGCCGGCGAGACGGGCGCTGTGAGGTCCCTCACCCTACCCAGGCGTTTCGCTGGATGATTCGCTCGAGATACCAGCAGACCACGCGGGAAGCTCCTGCAGCGACCAGGTGTTGCCGTCGGGGTCGCTGAAGGTCACGAAGTTGCCCCATGGCTGCACGTCGACGTCGCTCGCCGCCACCCCACGAGTGAGCAACTCCTGTCTGGCCGCTTCGGCGTTCGCGACGACCATCTGCACGCCCTTCTGCGAGCCAGGCGGCATCTGGGTAATTCCATTGCCCATGACGATCGAACAGGCTGATCCGGGCGGGGTCAACTGGACGAAGCGAAGGCCCTCGCGGACGGGGACGTCGTGATCGGCGTTGAAGCCAACTTGGTCCACGTAAAATGCCTTGGCGCGGTCGACATCGGTTACCGGAATCGCGACGAGTTCGATCTTCATATCCATACGGGTAGTCTATCGATGGCCACTACCGGCACCCACAACCGACGGTCCAAAAGAGGCGGCGATGCAGAAGCGACTGGTGACCCGATACGCAACGAAATCCACCGAGGCCGCTGACGAGAATCAGCGCCGGGTGGAAGGTGTCTTCGCCGAGCTCGAGGCGAACAAACCCGACAACGTGAGCTACATCGTCCTGCGCCTCGAGGACGGTTCATTTGTGCACGTCTCGTTCCACAAGCACGGCGACGGCGAGGTGAACCCGATCTCTTCGACCGCAGCGTTTGCTCACTTCCAGGACGGTCACGAGGAGCGACGCGAAGGCGGCGTCAACCAGCAGAAGGCGGCCCTCGTCGGGGCCTACATCACCGACATCAGCTGAGGCCGAGGAGCGGACCTACGCGTTCGCTCGCCTCGACTCCTGCACCGCGCGATCGATCTGATCCGCATGGTCGTGGCAGTGCGCAGCGTAGATCTCGAGCCATGTCGTGACCGAATACGATCCGGTCTCGCTGTGGACGCCCGCGCGCTCCCACTCGGCATCGCTGAGACACGCCAGGAGCGACGCGGACGACTCGCGCGCGCCTCGCACCGCCGCAAGCGAGCTCGCGATCGGACGCTCGCGATAGTAGAGACGGCGCGAGAACTCCATCTCGTCGTAGCCCTCGATCCGCGCGTTCTCCTCGGCAAGGAGCTTGCGCAGTCGTATCGCCGATGTGAGCTCACTGTCGGCGGTGTGGTGCACCACCTCGCGCGCTGACCACCCGCCGTCCGCTGGGCGGTGGTCGAGTTCAGCGTCCGACGCATCCCGAATCGCGGTTGCAATCCGTTCCGGGCCTTCCTCGTACCGACGCATCAGCTCATCCCGCTGCATGGTTCCTCCTCGTGGTTTCGCGACGCCGCGGCAGGGGAGATGCCGACACCGAATCCTACCCGGTGTCGATATCGACACCTCCCGTTCGTCGTCCGAGTAGGTGCAGTCAGATCATGAGGAGAATGGAAATGCCCGACGACATCACGACGTATCCGCCCGACGCGGGAGCAACGACGTACTTGCTCACCGTTCGCGGCGCCACGAATGCATCCACGCTCGAGGAAGCGCGCGCGATCCACAACGCGACCGCGGGGGCGCCGCAGAGTGCCGCGGGCGCCCGTGCGCTCGGCGACCTGAGTCACAATGTGTTCACCCCCATCAGCAAGGAACTCGACGGACAGCTCCTCTTCATCGATCGATGGAACAGTCTGTCCGGGCTCGGCAACTTCTTCGCGAACCCGCACGTCCAGGAGGCTGCGGGGCAACTGTTCTCGAGTCGCGACGGCATCGTCTGGTCGCGTCTCGATGGATTCGGCGGCTTCGTGCTCCCGATGCCAGCCGGTCGCACGACGGGCGCGGTCGGGCTCATCAAGGTGTCGGTCACGTCGGTCGATGACGCGGCCAAGGCGTTCACCTCCTACGCCGGGACCACGATCAACGCCGCGCGCTCGTACGGCATGGTGAGCCACACCACATGGTTGCGACTTCCCAATCCCGGAGAGCCGGCGACGAACGAGATCATCGGTGTCGACACATGGATGGACGCCGACCGGATGAACGAGTACTACGACCTCTCGCTCGGCTTCGACCATTTCGGTCCGGTGTTCGCCGGTGCGCCAGAAACATCCGTCTGGCGCACTGCACCGGGCGATTGGGTGGAGTGGTAGTCACCGGATCCTAGGTACGAACAACGCCGGCGCCCGCCTCCTCATGAGGCGGGCGTTCGGCGATGATGCGGGGATGACGGTACTCGAGTGGATTGCAGCGGCGGTGGGCCTCACGATCGTGCTGTCGACGCTGATGAGCGTCGTCACCTCGCTGGTATTGCCGCGAGTCGGTTCGTCGAGGATCCAGCTGTACGTGGGACGCGGCATGATCCAGTCCTTCTCGCGCATCTCCCATCGATTCGAAACCTATGAGGCACGCGACCGTTTTCTCGCGCTTCAGGCACCGCTCTACCTGATCGTCATCCTGGCCACATGGCTGACCACGCTGCTCATGGGGTTCGCCCTCATGCTCTGGCCGTTCATGCATTCCGGCGGGCTGGTCCATGCGCTCACCATCAGCGGATCATCCATCTTCACCCTCGGATTCGATTCGGAGCCCGGCGTTGCGCCGCGGCTCATCACCTTCTGCGCGGCAGCCGCGGGCCTGACCATCGTCGCACTCCAGATCGCGTACCTACCCGTCCTCTACGGAGCTTTCAACCGACGCGAAGTGCTTGTGACGATGCTCGACAGCCGCGCGGGATCCCCCGCGTGGGGCCCAGAGCTGCTTGCGCGCAGTGAATTGGTCGATAACGTCCATAACCTCGGACTCCTCTACCAGCAATGGGAGGCCTGGGCCGCGGATGTCGCCGAGACTCACGCGTCCTATCCCGTGCTGCTCTGGTTCCGCTCGCCGCATCCCTATCGCTCGTGGGTCATCGGTCTCCTGGCAGTGATGGATGCCGCGGCGATACAACAGGCCACCCGCCCGCTCGAGGCGCCGTCCGAGGCTCGAGCATTCCTGCGCATGGGCTACATGTGCCTGCGAGACCTGGCCCGGGTCGTCGGACTGACCTTCGACAACGACCCACTTCCCGAGGATCCGATCCAGCTCACGGAGGACAATTTCCGCGATGCCCTGGAGCATCTCGGCAACGTCGGGTGGCCCATGGAGCGGGACGCGGAGAGCTCGTGGATTCACTTTCGCGGCTGGCGCGTGAACTACGAGTCGCTCGCGTACCGCCTCGCTGACGCAGTCAACGCTCCCCCTGCGCTGTGGGCCGGTCCGCGACGCAACCTCCCGCCGCGTCTGCAGCCTCCGGAGCGTCCACCGCATCGCGAGCCATCCGCAGAGGTCGCCCGGCTGCGCAAGCTGACCGCCAAACGCCGTTCGACACGCGAGACTACGGCGAACGAGCACGATCACGACCACACGACGCCCTGACGACGGCCGCGCGGTGACGGCGCTGTCCGAGCACGACGTCCGGATCCGACAGCCGCCCAGCGGCGGCAACTCCTGTTGTTACGCGCTTGTCATAAGGAATGATTGGCGCAGCCTAGGATTGGCCTACGAAGCGGGCCGAGCCAATCACGAAGCAGGTTCACACCATGATCGGGTCGCGAAAAGGCACATCGCACCTTTCGCCGGACGAGGTTGCCTTCCGCTCGCTGGACCGAGCCAGCTGCAATCCCGAGACGGTGGCGGGCAACCAGGCGTGCTCGGCGCTGCGCTGCTCATCGCTTGCGGGAATGCCGTGCAGCTACGTCGATCGACGCGGGCGGCGCTGCAAGACGGCGTGGTGCCCTGCCGACCGCAACGTCGTCGAAGGAAAGATCTACTGCGCGCTCCACGCGCATGCGATGCAGGCACTCGAGTGGGAATTCGGCGCCGCGTCGCATCCCGATATCGACAGCCGGACGGTCCCGATTCTGCAGTGGATCTCCTCGGCAGCGGCTGACGAGGTCATCGCTACCCTCAACGTGTACTGCGCACTCCACGGCGAGATGCTCGTCGCCGAACCGGTGCGGCGCAAGTTCAATCCGGTGGCGCACAGTCGCGTCTGGGAGAAGCAGTGGAAGACGCTCTCCCCCACCAACATCTCGTTGCGCGTCTGCATCAGCTCTGATGAAGCGCGGCCGACCGAGATCCACATCCAGGTGAATGGTCACGACGTCAATGTCGTCCCTCCTCCGTGGAACCGCGAGCTGACCAAGCCGACTGAGGCGGATCTTCGCTGGCTCGACCAGGAAGTGCTCGCGCCGATCGGCGCGGCCGTGGCGCGCTGGATGATGCGGGCCGCCAAGGATGAGGGCCTCGGCTACATGCCGATCGGCGGCGGCGTCGACGTGTCGGACGCTCAGCTGATGGCCCGGCCGACGGATCCGGGCGCGCGGTCCGCCACGCCGCTCCGAAGCGAGGTTGACGAGGCCGCGCTCGATGAGGTGCGCCGAGCGCACTTCCTCTATGGACTCGAGGAGATCCAGGCAGTCACCGAGCGTCGGATCGAGGCCGGCTAGCCCTCGTCACGATCGCTTCGATCACCTGAGTCTTGGCATCGGCGTATTCCTGGACGAAGCGCCACTGCCGCGACGCGAGCTGCTGCTTGGTTCGCTGATAGAGCTCGCGGTCCTCGGCGTCGGCTCGCAGACGATCGCGAAAATCGAGCATCCGGGTGATCTCCGGACAGCTCGCGGAGAACACGTGCAGGTTGACGTTCGCGAGCGGGGCTTTGAAAAGCCGGTGCTCGTACCAGTCCGGTTCGCGAATCCGCAGTGTGTAGCCGGCGCTCTCCATCGGCGGAACGTAGCCGGCCTCGTCTGACGAGTCGGCGACGACGAGCAGCATGTCGATGATCGGTTTGGCGACAAGTCCCGGCACAGACGTCGATCCGACATGCTCGACGCGCAACGCCCGCGCGCCAAGAGCACTGCACACCCGGTCTGCTTCCGCCCGAAACTGCTCCGGCCACTGCGGGTCGTACGGTCGCAACTCGATGACGCCATCCAGTCGCTCCGGCTCGCCGATGGTGGCCTCGCGGATGCGGACCTCTGCAGCGGTCGGAGCGTCGTTCGGCTCATCGCCCATCAGAACTTGATGTTGTCCGCCCATACCTGGAGCAGATTGCCGTCCCCGCTCACGGTCAGTCCCTCAGTCCCGCGTCTGTTCATCGACCAGAGGTACAGGTCAGACGCGGTGCCGCGCAGCTCGCAATGGCCGCGGCCGCGATCGCTCGTCACCTCCACGTGGTCACCGAGGATCACGCTCCAGGTCGCGCGCGCGTCGATCGGCGCCAGACGAAGGATCCGCCCCTCGCCCTCGGGTGCCTTTGCACGACGGGTTGCGAGGGCCACCCACTCGTCGAGCGCATCGAGTGCGTCGACGGTCGATAGCGCCGTGATCGGACCGTGCGCCGACTCCGCGTCGCAGCGATGGATCGTGGTCTCGTTCGCCTGCCGGCGAGCCCAGAACGCGAGCGCGTTCGGCGCCGGACCCCAGAACCAGTACGAGTCATCCGGTGACGCGGCTTCGAGGACGTCGACGAGCGCGACGCAGCCCTCGAGATACCAGACGATCAGCGTGTCGCGATCCGCGGGTCCCTCGAAATCACGTTGCAGACGCTCCGGAATCCGCTCGCCGACGATGGTGGCCGCCCAGCGGTGGACGTCTCCGACGTGCCGGAGCAGTGCCTCGACGTCCCACCCCGGACATCCGGGGACCGGAGCGTCCAATGGTCCTGACTCTGCTGCGTGTGCCAGCGCTTCGCCTTCTGTTCGCACTCTCGCGATCTGCTGATCGATCTCCATGTGAGGAGTCTCGCACCACGGCTGCGCCAGTCGTCATGGCACCCGGCCACCCAGTACTCGGTCAGGCTGCCCCCGACCGACCCGACACGCGGCCATCCCGTTCATGCGTCGCACGACCGCACGCGTCACACCCCGGCCCGCGTCACAGGGCGTCTGCGTCAATTGACACCCGAAGCAGCTGGACCGAAGATGTGGCGCCGGACCCGCAACGGGTTGCTGGCGTGGAGGTTGCACAACGTGAACGGCGACATGCTCCATTCGACGATTTCCGAACAGGTCACTCCCGGCAAACGCCTCGGCACGAAGTCGTCGCCGACCAGATCGACGCGCCGAAGCAGCTCGTGTGGTTCTGGAACAGCTGGGGCACGAGTTTCGGAGCCGGCGGGCGGTTCGCCAGGTCGTTCGATACCTGGAAACAGCTGCTCGAACGAACCGGTGACGTCACTGTCCCCCTTTCCTGACCTGGCGGAGATGCAGGCGCCCGGACACGTCGAAATTCGCCGCCTGGACGCTGCGGGCGCGCGCGCGCTCATCGACGGCCTGGCGGCTGTCCTCGCGGACTGTGTCGCCGGCGGAGCGTCGGTCAATTACATGGCGCCGTTTTCCCACGACGCCGCGCGGCATGCGTTCGAGGGGATGATCACCGACGTCGAGCACGGCCGCCGTCTGCTGCTCGCAGCGTTCCTCGAGGGAGTTGTTGTCGGCAGCGTCCAGGTTGTCCTCGCGCTGCCACCGAATCAGCCGCACCGAGCCGAGATCGCGAAGCTGCTCGTGAGTCGCTCGGCGCGCACACAGGGAATCGCGCAGTCGCTCATGGAGCGCGCAGAGACGGAGGCGCGCGCCGCGGGCAAGACCCTGCTCGTCCTCGACGCGGTCACCGGCGGTGATGCCGAGCGTCTGTACACGCGCCTCGGATGGACGGGCGCCGGCGTCATCCCCGGGTTCGCGCTGTTCCCGGACGGACGGCCGTGCGCGACGACCTTCTTCTACAAGCGGCTGGCAGTCTAGCCCCGGTCGAAGCGGTCCCTGCCCGGCCGGGCCATGTGCAGCGGATCGATGAGGTCGGTGAACGTGCGAGCCAGGCCGCTCTCGGTGGCCTCATCACTGACTGCGGCGGCGACGGCCGGCGCGACGTCGCGGTTGAATACCGATGGAATGATGTATTCCGGATGAAGATCTTCACCGACGACACGTGCGATCGCGCGAGCGGCCGCGAGCTTCATTCCATCAGTGATCTGCCGCGTGCCGCTGTCAAGCAGGCCTCGGAAGAACCCGGGAAAGCAGAGCACGTTGTTGATCTGATTCGGGTAGTCGCTGCGTCCCGTGGCGATGACGGCGGCAACACCCTCGATCGCTTCGGGTTGCACTTCGGGCTCAGGGTTCGCGAGCGCGAACACGATCGGATTGATCGCCATACGGCTGACGAGCTCGGGGTCGAGGCTGCCGCCGACGCTCGTTCCGATGAACACGTCAGCGCCCGTCATCGCCTGGCCGAGCCCACCGGTACGGCGGCTGCGGTTCGTCCCCGCCGCGTATGCACGCTGCGCCTCATTGAGACCGGTCG
Organism: Saccharimonadales bacterium (SeqCode); assembly: GCA_035532495.1. GTDB lineage: Bacteria > Chloroflexota > Dormibacteria > Aeolococcales > Aeolococcaceae > Palsa-851. Next base: position 24,162 of record DATKQX010000018.1, on the reverse strand, counting down.
TGTCCTCGCCGAGGATCCCGCCGCGATCAACGCCGATGACATCGCCGGCGCCGGCCGCAAGGAGCAGTTGCGACACCGCGGTTCCCGCGGCGCCGACGCCGAGGCAGACGATGTGCACATCCTCGAGCCGCTTGCCGACGATGGCCAGCGCGTTGAGGAGCGCGGCGGTAACGACGATGGCGGTGCCGTGTTGGTCGTCGTGGAACACCGGAATGTCGATGCTCGCGGCAAGGCGGCGCTCGATGTCGAAACAGCGCGGCGCGGCGATGTCCTCGAGGTTGATGCCACCGAAGATGGGCGCGATGTTGATCACCGTCGCGACGATCTCGTCGACGTCCTGCGTCGCGAGGCAGAGCGGGAACGCATCGACGTTGCCGAACTCCTTGAAGAGCATGGCTTTGCCTTCCATCACCGGGATCGCCGCCTCGGGTCCGATGTTGCCGAGCCCGAGCACGGCGCTGCCATCGGTGACAATCGCGACCGCATTGCGCTTGATGGTGAGATTGCGTGCCCGCCGCTTGTCCTCGGCGATCGCCATGCAGATCCGCGCGACACCGGGCGTGTAGACCATCGACAGGTCGTCGCGCGTGCGGATCGGGTGACGGGACGTCACCTCGATCTTGCCGCCGAGGTGCGCGAGGAAGGTGCGATCCGAGTACTCGAGCACATCGACGCCCGACACCGCGGACATCGCCTGGATGAGCAGCTGCGCGTGGTCGGCGTCAGCGGCGAGCACCGTGATGTCGCGGACGATGCCGGCCCGCTCAACGCGAACGATGTCGACCGCGCGGATATCGCCGCCCACGCTGCCGATCGCTGAAGTGAGCTGCCCGAGCATCCCGGGACGGTTGACGATCCGGCATCGGGCGGTGAATGCGAAACTCGCCGACGGGTGCTGGATCATTCGGTGCGCACCGCAGCCAACGGATGCGTCGCTATGAGCTGGTGCCCGTGGTGAGTCCGATGACGTTGCCGTCGGGATCCGCGAGCAACGCCAGCGTCGTGACTCCCGGGATGGGCGTCGGCGGCATCATGATGCTGCCGCCGAGGGCAACTGCGTGATCGAGCGTCGCCTGGAGATCTTCGGCCTGCGCGTAGACAGTGACGCGCGGTGCGCCGTCGTCGGACTGTCCGACACCGCCGGCAAGGCCGCTGCTCTCCCCGTCGATGAGGCCGTAATTCCCCATGTCGGGCATCAGATCGCCAATCTTCCAGCCGAACAATTCCGAGTAGAACGCCTTGATCTTGGCGGCGTCCTTGCCGATGATCTCGAAGTGAACGATCGGGTTTCCCATGGCGTTGCCTCCCGCACATGAACCTCCGACGCCGCGGTCAGAGCGTCTATCTCGAACACGACTTATAGCCGATCCCAGCCGATATCGGCCGGAAACTCAGCCGCTGCGGCCGCCACCGAATACTTCACGTGATGTATGATCAGCGGCATGAAGCAACGCGCTGAGCTGCTGGACCGGCTCGAAGCTGCCCAGGCCGAGTTGCGGCGCCGCTTTCTTGAAGCGGTGTCCCCGAGCCTGCAGAGCGAGCTGGCGGAAGTCGGCAGCATCACGGTCCATCAGATGGAGGTCGTGCGCCGGCTGCTGCTCGGCGACGGCATGACGATGCGCGACGTCGCTGCCGCACAGGGAATCGGCCTCAGTGGCGCCACGCAACTCGTCGACCGCCTCGAGCGTCGACAACTTGTTACCCGAGTTCGTGATCTCCACGATCGGCGTGTTCAGCACGTCATCCCCACGGAGCGCGCGAGGGAACTCGCGGCGCGATTCAAGACCGGGGTGCGACGTGCCTCCCAGGAATTGTTCAGCACGTTGAGCGACGAGGAGCTGAGCACGTACGTGGCGCTGACCGAACGCGTCGCCGCGTCGGCTCACGAGACCACGGAACCACTGCTCCGGAGGGCAACCGCGTGACCAAGCGCCAGATCTACGCGGTCCTCGGCGCCCTCATGCTCGGCATGCTGCTCGCAGCGCTCGACCAGACGATCGTATCCACGTCCCTCCCCACGATCGTCGGCGACCTCGGCGGCCTCAACCAGCTCTCCTGGGTGGTGACGTCGTACCTGCTCGCTTCGACCGTATCGACTCCGCTGTACGGGAAGCTCGGGGACCTGTACGGACGCAAATCCCTGTTTCAGCTGGCGATCGTCATCTTCATCGTCGGTTCGATGCTCTCCGGACTGTCGCAGAACATGATCCAGCTCATCGCCTTCCGCGCGATGCAGGGCATCGGTGCCGGCGGCCTCATGGTCGGCGCGCAGGCGATCATCGGCGACGTCGTTCCCCCTCGTGAGCGGGGCCGTTACCAGGGGTTCATGGGCGGTGTCTTCGCGCTCGCGAGCGTGGCCGGTCCGCTCATCGGCGGGTTCCTCACCGATGACGTGTCGTGGCGGTGGATCTTCTATATCAACGTTCCCATCGCGGCCATCGCACTCTTCGTGACCGCGACCGTGCTCAAGACGCATACGCGCAAGATCTCGCACAGCATCGACTGGCTCGGTGCCTTCTTCCTCGCAGCCGGCGCATCGGCGCTCATCCTCATGACCACGCTCGGCGGGACGACGTTCGCGTGGGGCTCTGTGCAGATCGTCGGTCTTGCTCTGCTCGGTGTCGTGATGCTCGCAGGGTTCGTCGCCGTCGAACGCCGCGCCGCCGAGCCGATCCTTCCGTTCCGGCTCTTCCGAATCCAGGTCTTCAACGTCGCAAGCGGTGTCGGCTTCGTCATCGGATTCGCGATGTTCGGCGCGATCACCTTCCTGCCGGTGTTCCTGCAGCTGGTCGACGGGGCAAGTGCGACAAGCTCGGGGCTCAACATCCTCCCGCTCATGGCAGGCCTGCTCGTCGCCTCGATCACGAGTGGTCAGCTCATCAGCCGCAAGGGTCGGTACAAGATCTTCCCGGTCGTCGGCACCGCTCTGGCGGCGATTGGCGTCTTTCTCCTTTCGACCATCGATCCGCAGACGCCGCGCATCTTCCTGTCGCTCTACATGGTGCTGCTCGGGCTCGGTCTGGGCTGCGTCATGCAGGTACTCGTGATCGCCGTGCAGAACGCGGTCGAGCAACGTGACCTCGGTGTCGGCACCAGCTCTGCCACGTTCCTGCGGTCGATGGGAGCGTCATTCGGTGTGGCGATCTTCGGCGCGATCTTCAGCAACCAGCTCGCGTCCAACCTGCGCAAGAACCTGCCCGCCAGCGCACTGCAGCACGGAATCAATCCTGCGTCGCTCGAAGGCAATCCCGCATCACTCGCGCACCTGCCTCCGGCACTGCATGCGGGGCTGATCAACTCGGTATCCGAGTCATTGCACGTCGTCTTCCTCGCAGCGGTGCCGATCCTCGTGATCGCATTCCTGCTGACCCTCCTCATCAAGGAGGTGCCGCTGCGAACCAAGGCGCGCGGCGTCCCCGCGCAGGACGAGCCGATCGGAGTGACCCTGGAGACCGACACCGGTGGGCCGATCCCGATCGAGGCGGGCGTGGGAGCCGATCTGCCCTAAGCGAGCCTCAGATGCCGGGGAGGCGCGGCCACGCGAGGCCGGCGATCACCCCCGCGGCGAACAGCGCGTAACGGACGAGCCAGCTGACGATGCCGCCTTCGCGATCGGCCACCTGTCGCGGCGCGAAGATGAGCATCACGTAGAACACGCCGGAGAAGGCGATCAGGAAGCCGCCCGCAGCAAGCGCTGTCGCAGGGTTGGCGATCGCCGCTTCGGGCGTCGCACTCCCGGGCTCACCGGTGATTGCGGCAATGAACGTCCAGAAGAGAGCGCCGGAGACGAGCACGAACGGCGTCACGAGCGCGCGTCGGATCGGCGCGGCGAGCGGCGGGACCGCGAAGTGCACGGTCACCATGGCGACAAGCGCCGCAATGACGATGAACGTACCCACACCCGGGGCAAGGTCGACGGCGGTGAACCCACTGATCGTGACGAGCAGGATCGCCCCGACCAGTGGACCGACGGCGCCACCTTTGATGATCGATCGCCCAGCCGCTGCTGCGTCGCCCGGCGCGCGCCGCGCCGCCAGGCAGACCAGCGCGCCGGCAACCGCGACGATCCGGAGCGTCCCGAGCAGCGGCGCGCCGGAGTCGAATGGTCCGCGTCCTCCCTGCGCGCGGAACAGCAGCGGTGTCGCAACCGAAACCCACGCGGCGAGCAGCCAGTCCTCGGTGACGAGCAGCGCCGCACGCCGCGGCGTCGTCGACAGTTGCGCGACGGGCGGCGTCTCCCTCAGTGGCTGCGGTTCACTCGACATCGCGTTGGTGATTCTCGTCCAACGCCGGGCTCCCCATCCTGGCGCCGTGCCCTAGACTGGCCCGGTCATGCAGGTTGCAACGAGGCGATTGGCGATCGGCGCCGGTCTCGTGGTCATCGCGGCGACGACGACCGCTCGCATCGTCGCGATGCGGCAGGGGCTGGCGCACGGCGGCGAGGACTGGGACAGCGTCGCCGGGTCGTCGAAGACCCGTTCGAGCGTTGCGGTCGCGGGCAGCGTGCTCACGGTCGACAGCTCCGCTGTCGCGGGCAGCGTGGCAACGCGGCGCTCTGCGGCGGTCGCGGGCTCGGCCCTCACGACCGATTCCGCGGCGGTCGCCGGCTCGACGATGACGTCGGTATCGGCCGCGGTCGCCGGCAGCGCCGCGACTTCGCTGAGCGTCGCGGTCGCCGGCAGCGCGCTGACCGCGGCCAGTGTCGCGGTCAGCGGCAGTGTCGCGACGATCCTCAGCGCGGTGATCCGTCGCTGCGTGCTGACCGTCGCGTGCCTGCGATGCACGCGCTGCATCGCGTGTGCTGCATGCACCGACTGCATCGGCTGCATCGGCTGCGTGGGATGCAGTGGCCTGCGTGGCGCTGTCGGGAAGGTGGGAGTCAGCGCCCGGTAACAGCGCCGCGGCTGGCGTTCGACACAGTCGCCGCGTACTTCGCGAACACGCCCGTGGCGTATCGCGGCGCGGGCGCGGCCCACGAGGCGAGCCGTCTCGCGATCTCTGCGTCGTCGAGTTCGACGTCGACCCGTCGCGCCGCGACATCGATGTTGATGACGTCGCCGTCGCAAACAGCGGCGAGCACACCGCCGAGCGCGGCTTCCGGTGCCATGTGCGCGACCATGAAGCCGTGGGTTGCGCCTGAGAAGCGCCCGTCCGTGATCAACGCGACGGAGTCGCCGAGCCCCGCACCGACGATCGCACCCGTGACTCCGAGCATCTCGCGCATGCCCGGCCCGCCGACCGGCCCTTCGTAGCGAATCACCACGACATCACCCGCCTGGATCTTCCCGTCCCGAACCGCGGCGAAGGCGTCCTCCTCCGAATCGAAGACCCGCGCCGGACCCCGATGCGACTCCCGGTCGTTGCCGGCGAGCTTCACCACGCAACCGTCGGCGGCGAGGTTGCCACGGAGCACCGCGATGCCGCCATGCGGGCGCAGGGGATCGTTCGCGTCGCGGAACACCTCCTGCCCGGGCGTCGCCACAGCCGCCGCAGCGACGTCGGCAAGGGTCCGTCCGTCGACGGTGCCGGCCTCGCCGTGGAGCAGCCCAAGGGAGAGAAGGCGCTGCATGAGCACACCGAGCCCGCCCGCCGCGAACACATCGGTCGCCACGAAGCGACCGCCCGGCCGCAGGTCGGCGAGGATCGGCGTCCTGGCGCAGATGGCGTCGATCTCATCGATCGTGATGGCCACGTCCGCCTCGGCGGCGATGGCGAGGAGATGGAGCACCGCATTGGTGGAGCCGCCGCTGGCCGAGAATGACGCGACGGCGTTCTCGACAGCCGCGCGAGTCACGATGCTGCGGGCATTGACGCCCTGGTCGACCAGACGGACGGCGAGCCGTCCCGCGGCCTCGGCGACCGCCGGCTTGTCGGGATGCGTCGCCGGCACCGCATTGGCACCCGGAGGTGAGAGCCCGAGGAATTCGAGAGCGTTGCTCATCGTGTTCGCGGTGTACTGACCTCCGCACGCGCCCGCCCCTGGACATGCGTGTTCCTCGACGGCCCGAAGCTCATCCGCGTCGATGCGACCCGCGTTGTAGGCGCCGACGGCCTCGAACACGTCCTGGACGGTGAGGTCGCGATCATGCAGGCGTCCCGGCTGGATCGTCCCGCCGTAGAGGATGAGGCCGGGGAGATCCATCCGGCACAGCGCCATGGCGGCTGCCGGAATCGTCTTGTCACATCCCACGATGAGGACGAGACCGTCAAAGCTGTGCCCGCGCGTCACGAGTTCGATCGAGTCGGCGATGACCTCACGAGACACGAGCGATGCCTTCATCCCCTGCGTGCCCATGGTCACGCCATCGCTGACCGCGATCGTGTTGAACTCCATCGGCGTGCCACCCGCCGCGCGGACGCCGGCCTTCACACGTTCGGCGAGCGCTCGGTGATTCCAATTGCACGGCATGGTCTCGATCCAGCAATGCCCGACGCCGATGATCGGACGCTCGAGGTCGTCGCGGCTGAATCCGATCGCGCGGAGCATCGCGCGCGCGGGCGCGCGATCCGGTCCGTGCAGCATCACTGAGCTGCGTCGAGTCCCGCTCGCATCAGGCATTCGCGAAAGCATACGGAATGACCGTCACAACTCTGTGTGTTGACGCGATGAACGTTCAGGCCGTATCCTTCGTCGCACTATGTCGTTCGCGTCCGTCCTGGTTCTGCTGGTTGGCCTGCTCCTGATTAGGAGCGGGGCCATCAGGCTTCAGACCAGGCGCGTGCGCAGGTAAACCCAGCACCAGCCGGAAAGAAGCAAAAGGCCCCCTCCCAGGAGGGGGCCTTTTTTGTTCTCCGGCATCACCACAAGGAGGCGTCGTCATGGCCGGATCGGGACAGGCACCCACCCCATATGACGGGATGGGAACACCAACACGCATGGACATGCGAACGCACGAGGACGGGAGCCCCGCCGAGCGCTTCGAAGCCGTGCGGTCAGAGCGACACGCACCAGGCGCGACGCGCTCCCACGACGAGAGCGACGAGTTCGTACGCCGCTCCCTCAGCCGCTACTACCAGTGATCAACGCCCGAACGGATCGTCGCTCGGGGGCGGTCACGGCCGCAACGGCGCTGCTGGACGGCGCGGCGGAACCCGCGCGCCTGCTCACCGGCGCTCAGGTCGCCCTCGAGTCGCTCATCCGCGAGGGTGTCGACACCATCTTCGGATACCCCGGCGGAGCCAACCTCTGGCTCTACCGCTATCTGCCGGAGTACCCCCAACTGCATCACATCCTGGTTCGCCACGAACAGGGTGGCGCGCACGCCGCCGACGGCTACGCGCGGAGCAAGCGTGGCTCGGTCGGCGTGGTCTTCGCGACGAGTGGCCCCGGCGCGCTCAACCTCGTGACCGGGCTCGCAACGGCGTACATGGACTCCGTTCCGGTGGTCGCCATCACCGGCCAGGTGCCCAGCACCGCCATCGGAACAGACAGCTTCCAGGAGTCGGACGTCATCGGCTCGACAATGTCGGTCGTCAAGCACTCCTACCTGATCACCCGGGTTGAGGACATCGCCCCGACGATCAAGGAGGCGTTCCACGTCGCGCGAACCGGACGGCCCGGGCCGGTCCTCATCGACTTTCCCAAGGACCTCCAGGCAGCCAGGACCCCGTTCAACTATCCGGAGGGCCCGGTGCGCCGGCGTTCCTACCCCGCGCCGCCGCTCCCCGATGCGGCGAAGATCCGGCGGATCGCGCACCTGATCGAGGGCGCCAAGCGCCCGGTGATCCTCGTGGGCCGTGGCGTGCTCATCGCGGGCGCCGAGCAGGAACTCCTCGAGCTTGCCCATGAGGCGCACATCCCGGTCGGCTGGACGCTGCTCGGCACGGGCGCCTTCCCGGTCACCGACCCGATGGCACTGCAGATGGTCGGCTTCATGGGCGCCGGCTTCACCAACAAGGCGGTGTGCGAAGCGGACGTGCTGATCATGATCGGGATGCGCTGCGATGACCGGGTCACCACGCGCCTCGACTCGTTCGCACCCCGCGTGGAACACCTCGTCCACATCGACATCGACCCTGCGGAGATCGGCAAGAACGTCGTCCCGCACGTGAGCGTGGTCGCCGACGCGAAGGTCGCGCTCCGCGAGCTCAACCTGCTGGTGGAGCCGAAACGAGAGCATCAGTGGCTCACCCAGATCGACCAGTGGAAAGAAGAGCACCCGGTGCGATACACGAACCACAACGGACTCCTCCAGCCGCAAGAGGTGCTCGAGGCGATGTACGCGCGCTGCGAGGACGAGGCCATCGTCCTCGCGGACGTCGGTCAGAACCAGATCTGGGCCGCTCTCTGGTTCAGCTATCGCAAGCCCGGTCTCTTCCTCAACTCCGGCGGCACCGGGACCATGGGATACGCGTTCCCGGCATCGATGGGCGCGAAGCTCGCCAACCCTGACAAGACGGTGTTCTGCGTCACCGGCGAAGGCGGCTTCGTGATGAACATGCAGGAGATGGCGACGATGGTCGAGAACAACATCGACGTCAACGTCGTGATCCTCAACAACTCGTCACTCGGCATGGTGCGCCAGTTCCAGGACGACTTCTACGACGGCGTCCGCTCGGCCGTGGACCTGACCTTCACGCCCGATTTCGTCAAGCTCGGCGACGCCTTCGGCATGAAGGCCATGTCGACCGACCGTCTCGAGGACGTGCCGCGCCTCCTTGACGAGGCGATCGCGCACAAGGGACCGGTGCTGCTCAACTTCAACATCGATCCGAACGCCAACGTGTATCCCATCGTGCCGCTCGGCATGGGCATGCTCGACTTCGTCGAGGCGAGTTGATGAGTCAGAGCCGCCTGCTCTCGGTCCTCGTCGACAACAAACCGGGCGTGCTCCAGCGCGTCGCATCGATGATCCGGCGACGCGGTTTCAACATCGATTCCCTGTCGGTTGGCCCGACCGACGACGGCTCGGTCTCGCGCATGACGATCACCGTGCACGTCGGCCGCCAGCAGGCTGAGCAGGCGACGAAACAGCTCGCGAAGCTCATCGATGTGATCACCATCGACGACATCACCGGCCTGCGCAACGTCGCGCACGAGCTCGTGCTCGTCCGGATGCATGCGCCGCCGGGCGAGCGTACCGAGATCCTCAACCTGGTCGACATCTTCCGGGGCAGGATCGTCGACGTCGCTGCCAGCTCGGTGATCATCGAGGTGACCGGCAGCGCCGAGAAGATCGACAATTTCATCGAGTTGATGCGTCCGTACGGCATCAAGGAGCTGGCGCGCAGCGGTGTTGTCGCGCTCGTTCGCGGAGACCAGGCTCGGATCCGGCTCATGGACTTCGCCCTCGACGGCGATGACCAGCCGGGGGCATCGAGCGTGCCCGGCGTGGCAGGCGACACCACCGGCAACGTGTGAAGCACCGCAGAGGAGGCGACCTTTCATGACCGCTCGGATGTACTACGACGTGGACGCGGATCCGGCCGCGCTGGCCGGCCGTCGCATCGCCGTGCTCGGCTACGGTTCGCAGGGCCACGCGCACGCGCTCAACCTGCGTGACTCCGGACACGACGTCCGTATCGGGCTGCCTGCGACGAGTCGCAGCCGCGCCGCAGCCGAGGCCGAGGGCCTGCGCGTCCTGACACCGGAGGAGGCATGCGCCGAGGCCGAGGTGATCATGGTGCTCACGCCGGACACCGGCCAGCGCGCGCTGTACGACAGCGCCATCCTGCCGAGCCTCGAGCCCGGAAACATGCTCATGTTCGCGCACGGATTCAACATTCGCTACTCGCTCATCGATCCACCCGAGGGAGTCGACGTGAGCATGGTTGCACCCAAGGGTCCGGGACACCTCGTGCGCAGCACGTACGTCGCCGGACAGGGCGTGCCATGTCTGTTCGCGGTGCACCAGGACGCCACTGGAAAGGCTCGCGAGCGCACGCTGGCGTACGCGCGCGGCATCGGTGGCACTCGCGCCGGCGTCCTCGAGACGACGTTCGCAGAGGAGACGGAGACGGACCTGTTCGGCGAGCAGGCGGTTCTCTGTGGCGGCATCACCTCGCTCGTCAAGGCGGGATTCGACACGCTCACCGAGGCCGGATACCAACCCGAACTTGCGTATTTCGAGGTCATGCACGAGCTGAAGTTGATCGTCGACCTCATGTACCAGGGCGGGCTGTCCTGGATGCGCTACTCGGTGAGCGAGACCGCCGAGTACGGCGACTACGTGAGCGGTCCGAAGGTCGTGGATGAGCGCACGCGCGCCACCATGCGCAAGCTGCTCAGCGATATCCAGGACGGCACGTTCGCGAAGCGCTGGATCGAGGAGAACGACGCCGGACGCCCGAACTTCGTTGAGTATCGCGACGAGGAGATGCACCTGCCCATCGAGCGGGTCGGTGCCGAATTGCGCTCGAAGATGGGATGGCTCGACACGAAGACGGCGCCCGGCATGGATGAGGTGTTGAACGGCGCCGTCAACGCGGAGGCAACGGCGTGACCGACAACCTCGTCATTCTGGACACCACGCTCCGTGACGGCGAGCAGTCCCCCGGGGTCGCGCTCAACGCGGAGGACAAGCTGCAGATCGCTCATCAGCTGGCGCGGCTTCGCGTGGACGTCATCGAGGCTGGCTTCCCCCACAGCTCCCCCGGCGACTTCGCCGCGGTCAAGGCGATCGCCGAGCAGGTTGCAGGGCCCGTGATCGCCGGACTGTCACGCTGCTTCGAGGCCGACGTGCGCGCGTGCGCGGCGGCGCTCCAACCGGCTGTCCGCGCGCGCATCCATACGTTCATCGGCACCTCACCGATCCACCGCGAAGGCCAGCTGCACATGACGCAGCGTCAGGTCTACGACCATGCGGTGGGGATGACCGCACTCGCGAAGTCCTTCCGCGACGACGTCGAGTTCTCCCCCATGGACGCGAGCCGCACGGAGCGTGAGTATCTCGCCGAAATCGTCAACGGGTGCATCGAGGCCGGGGCCAGCACGATCAACCTCCCGGACACCGTGGGATACGCGACACCGGACGAATGGCGTGAGCTGATCGGCTGGATGTACGAACAGGTGCCCGCGCTCCGCGACGTCGTGCTCTCGGTCCACTGTCACAACGACCTCGGCCTCGCCACGGCCAACTCGCTCGTCAGCGTGCTCGGCGGAGCGCGTCAGATCGAGACCTGCGTCAACGGCATCGGCGAGCGGGCCGGCAACGCGGCGCTCGAGGAAGTCGCGATGGCGACGCGCCTGCACCCGGAGGTGTATGGCGTCACGACGCAACTCGACCACACGCAGCTCTATCGCACATCACGACTCGTCTCCCAGCTCACGGGGATGCTGGTGCAACCCAACAAGTCCGTCGTCGGGGCCAACGCATTCGCGCACCACTCGGGCATCCACCAGGACGGCATGCTCAAGGACCGCCGCACGTTCGAGATCATGGAACCCGGTCAGGTTGGCGCGGGTTCGAGTCTCGTGCTCGGCAAGTTGAGCGGCCGCCACGCGCTGCGCGACCGCCTGGAACAGCTCGGCTACCGTCTCGACGGTGAGGAGTTGCAGCGCGCATTCGTGCGCTTCAAGAGCCTCGCCGATCGCAAGCGTGACGTGACGGACCGAGACCTCGAGGCGATCGTCGCCGACGAGCGCCAGGGCGGTGAGGAGACGTTCCGCCTCGAGCACCTCCAGGTGAGTTGCGGGACGAACATGCGGGCCACCGCGACCGTGCGCATGCTCCTCAGCGACGGTGTCAGCCGTGAGGCGGTGTCGACGGGTGACGGCCCGGTCGATGCGGCCTATCGAGCGATCGACTCGCTTGTCCAGGTGGAGGCCGAGCTCGAGGAGTTCGCCATCCAGGCGATCACCGAAGGCATGGACGCCGTCGGCGAGGTCAGCGTGCGTCTGCGTCAGGACGGTGTGCTCAGTGCCGGCCACGGCGCCGACACCGACATCCTCGTGGCGGCAGCCAAAGCCTACGTGCACGCGCTGAACCGGCTCACCGCGCGCGTCGCCGCCGGGCCGCGCATCACCCCCGAACAGCTCGGCAGCGTGGCGGTCGCGGTGGCGGAGTGACCCCACGCACCCTGTTCGGCAAGATCTGGGACGCGCACGTCGTCACCGAGTCCGACGGTGAGCCCTCGCTCCTCTACGTCGACCTCCACCTCGTCCACGAGGTCACGTCGCCACAGGCGTTCGAGGGCCTGCGCATCGAGGGCCGCCATGTTCGCCGTCCCGGACTTGTTGTTGCCACGATGGACCACAACGTGCCAACCACCGATGCCGATGCAGGCGGCGCCGACGAGATGAGCGTGACGCAGATGGAGGCGTTGCGCCGCAACTGCGACGAGTCCGGGATCGCCTGTTTCGGTGCCGGGCACCGCTGGCAGGGCATCGTCCATGTCATCGGCCCGGAGCTCGGCTTGACACTCCCCGGCAGCGTCATCGTGTGCGGCGACTCGCACACGGCGACCCACGGCGCCTTCGGTGCCTTCGCGCTCGGCATCGGCACGTCGGAGGTCGAGCATGTGCTCGCGACCCAGTGCCTGCGGCAGGCCCGCCCGCTGACCATGGAGGTGCGCGTCGAAGGCGCACTGCCACCCGGCGTCACCGCCAAGGACACGGCGCTCGGCATCCTGAGTGCAATCGGCACCGCGGGCGCTGTGGGACATGTCGTCGAGTACACCGGTCCGGTGGTTCGCGGCTTCTCGATGGAACAGCGCATGACGCTCTGCAACCTCACGATCGAAGGCGGCGGGCGCGCCGGAATGATTGCTCCAGACGACGTCACGATCGCGTACATCGCCGACCGACCCTATGCGCCGCGCGGCGAGCAGTGGGACGCGGCGGTCGCGGCGTGGAGCGACCTGCGCAGCGATCCGGGAGCGCACTACGACCGTTCGGTGACCATCGACGCAGCGACACTGGAGCCGACCGTCACGTGGGGCACGACGCCCGCACAGTCGGTTCCGGTCAGCGGGCAGGTACCCGACCCCGAGTCCTTCGCGGACGCCGCCGAGCGCGAGTCGGCAGTGCGCGCGCTTGCGTACATGGGCCTCGAGCCGGGCACACCCATCGCCGACATAGCGGTCGACACCGTATTCCTCGGCTCCTGCACCAACGGCCGCATCGAGGACCTGCGCGCGGCTGCCGCGGTGCTCGACGGACGGCGCGTCCACGAAGGCCTGCGCATGCTTGTTGTGCCGGGTTCGGCGCAGGTCAAGGCGCAGGCTGAGACTGAGGGACTCGACGCGATCTTCCGCAACGCCGGAGCGGAGTGGCGCAACCCCGGGTGTTCCATGTGCCTCGGCATGAACCCCGACATCCTCCAGCCCGGCGAGCGCTGCGCGAGCACGAGCAATCGCAATTTCGAGGGCCGGCAAGGACGCGGCGGGCGCACGCACCTCGTCTCTCCGGTGATGGCGGCCGCAGCCGCCGTTGAAGGCCACTTTGTCGATGTCCGTGAACTCGACGCTGGAGCACGTGCATGAAGCCCTTTCAGCGCGAGGAGGGCGTTCTCGTTCCGCTCGATCGGTCCGACGTTGACACCGACCAGATCATCCCCAAGCAGTTCCTCAAGCGCATCGAGCGCGACGGGTACGGGGAGTTCCTGTTCAACGACTGGCGGCGCGATCCATCGGGCGCGCTGCGTCCAGACTTCGTGCTCAACCAGGAGGAGTACCGGGCGGGAACCGTGCTCGTCACCGGTCGCAATTTCGGGTGCGGCTCGTCGCGAGAGCATGCGGTGTGGGCGCTCGCGGACCATGGCGTACGCGCCGTGATTTCGGAGTCGTTCGGCGACATCTTCAGCACCAACGCACTCGGCAGTGGACTCGTCCCGGTGCCGCTGCCGGAGCACGAGGTTCGCGCGCTGATCGACCTCGCCACCGAACAGCCGGGCATCACTGTCACCGTCGACCTCGTCACTGAGACGGTGACGTGCGGGGACCTGCGATTTGCTTTCCACCTCGACCCGTTCGTCCGCAAGCGACTCCTCGAGGGGCTCGACGACATCTCCCTGGCGCTCGAGCACGAGGCGGCGATCACCGCATTCGAAGAGCGCCGCCCGGCGTGGATGCCGGACCTCAGCCGCACCGGGACATCCGCGTGACGGCAAACGTCGTCGTGCTTCCCGGTGACGGGATCGGTCCCGAGGTGATCAACGCCGCGCTCCGCGTGCTCGCCGGCGTGTGCACCGCGGCGGATGCTGAGGTCACCATCGACGTCCACGTGATCGGCGGACGCGCGATCGACGAGGACGGCACGCCGCTTCCCGATGAGACACTCGACGCCTGCCGTGACGCGGACGCGGTCCTGCTCGGCGCGGTTGGCGGCCCGGCGTGGGACCACCTGCGCGGCGAGCACCGCTGCGAGGCTGGACTGCTCAAGCTGCGCCGCGAACTTGACGTGTTCGCGAATGTCCGGCCGGTGCGCGTGCATCCGCATCTGGCCGACCGGACCACGCTGCGACGTGACGTTGTCAGCGGGACGGACCTGATTGTTGTTCGCGAGCTCACCGGGGGCGCCTACTTCGGCCAGCCTCGGGGCCGGACCGGGAGCGGCGCGTCCGAGATCGCACGCGACAGCATCGTGTACAGCGCCGCGGAGATCGAGCGAGTCGCGCGTGTCGCCTTCTCGCTCGCCGCCGGTCGGCGCGGCGAGCTCATCTCGATCGACAAGGCCAACGTGCTCATCACGAGTCAACTCTGGCGTGAGGTCGTCAGCGCGCTCGCTCCCGAGTACCCGACCGTCACGCTCACGCACGAGCTCGTCGACTCATTCGCGATGCGTCTCGTCCGAGAGCCCGCGACAATCGACGTGATCGTCGCCGAGAATCTCTTCGGCGACATCCTCAGCGACGAGGCCGCGGTCCTCGCCGGTTCACTCGGATTGCTCCCGTCGGCAAGTCTCGGACCCACCGACCAAGGCCTGTACGAGCCGATCCATGGCAGCGCCCCGGCACTCGCCGGTAAGGGCGTCGCCAACCCGTACGGCGCGATTCTCTCGGTGGCCATGATGCTTCGGCATTCGCTGCACCGCGAGGACCTGGCGGTCGCGATCGAGACCGCGGTCGACGTCTGCATCAGCGAGGATGTGCTCACTGCTGACCTCGGGGGCAGCGCGAGCACGGACGCCGTTGCTGATGCTGTGTCGCGCGAAGCGATGCGCGCTCTCGGCGTGTCGCTCGGTGCGGCGTCATGAGGATCGAGATCTACGACACGACGCTGCGCGACGGCGCGCAGGGTGTCGGCATCAATTTCTCCGTGTCCGACAAGTTGCGGATCGCCGAGCATCTCGACACGCTCGGCGTGACGGTGGTCGAAGGCGGCTGGCCGGGCGCGAACCCCACTGACACGGAGTTCTTCGCCGCGATGCGCACACGCCCGCTGCGCAACGCAACGCTGGCCGCGTTTGGTGCCACGCGGCGCGCCGGCGTGCGCCCGCAGGACGATCCGCAATTGCGCACGCTGCTCGACTCGATGGCGCCGATGGTCACGCTGGTCGGCAAGACCTGGGACCTGCAGGTCGTCGACGTGCTCCGCACGACAACGGATGAGAACCTCGCCATGATCGCGGACTCCGTTCGCTGGCTGATCGACGAGGGCCGGCGTGTCGTGTTCGATGCGGAGCACTTCTTCGACGGGCAGATCAGCAACCCGGACTACGCCCTGCGCTGCCTCGATGCCGCAGTGAGCGCCGGGGCCGAGCGCGTGACATTGTGTGACACGCGGGGCGGGACCCTGCCTGACCAGGTGGAGACCGTCGTGCGCGACATCACCGCGCGCTTCGGCAGCCTCACCGGCATTCACTGCCACGACGACTCCGGGTGCGCCGTCGCGAACACGCTCGCGGCGGTTCGCGCCGGTGCGGTGCAGGTGCAGGGCTGCATCAACGGCTACGGTGAACGCACCGGCAACGCCAACCTCTGCACGCTCATTCCCAACCTGCAGATCAAGATGGGCATACGCGTCATCGACGAGGAGCAGCTGTCGCGGCTCACCGAGGTCGCGCGCGACGTGGCCGAGATCGCGAACATCTCACCGCCGCTCTCGGCGCCGTACATCGGGCAGGCGGCCTTCACGCACAAAGGCGGCCAGCATATCGACGCGATGAGCAAGGCGTCATACGCGTATCAGCACATCGATCCTGCGCGCGTCGGCAATCGCCGTCATTCCGTCATCACCCAGCAGTCAGGACGCGGGACCGTGATGGAGAAGGCGGCCGGGTTCGGCGTCGATCTCACGCAGGACCAGGCACTCGCCCGGCGCGTCGCGGACGAGGTGAAGCGTCTCGAGCACAGCGGCCATTCCTTCGAGGGCGCTGAGGCGTCCTTCGAACTGCTCGTGCACCGCGCGCGCGGCAATGTTCCGCCGTTCACGCTCATCGACTACATCGCACTCGTCGAGCAGCGCGAGGGCCGCTCACTCGTGTGCGAGGCGACCATCAAGATCCAGGTCGGTGACGCCGTGGTTCACACGGCAGCCGAGGGAAACGGCCCGGTCAACGCGCTTGACGCCGCCCTGCGCAAGGCTCTGTCGCCCGCGCATCCGGAGATCGGCGCGACGCAGCTTTTCGACTACAAGGTGCGCGTGCTCGACGGACGCGACGGCACCGCCGCGGGCGTGCGCGTGCTTGTCGAGAGCGGCGACCACCATCGGCGCTGGAGCACAGTCGGCTGCAGTACGAACATCATCGAGGCCTCATGGAGCGCGCTTGCTGATGCGTTCGAGTACGCGATCATCGCCGCGCGCGAGCGATCAAGCCTTTCGGGCGAGCACCTGGAGGTAGTCCGACTCGAGCGTGAGGCGGCTGCCACCGGCTGACTGGTTCAGCTCGCCGAACAGCCGCTTGCCCTCGTCGCGGAGCTCCGCGAACGCCTCGGGACTGAGCATCATCTTGAGTGCCGACACCGGTGGGTTGGTCCGTTCCCAGAATTCCCAGCCCGCCTCGGGCGAGTCGAACTCGAAGGTGAGAGCCTGTGGGTACACCTCGATCTTTGCCGTCAGTCCCTTGAACCGCTTGTGCAGCACGTCGGTCTCGCCCCAGTCGAACGGCGACGGCATGCCCGGCTGCGGCGCCGGACCGCGTGTGGCCATGAGCGCGGTGAATCGCGGCAGGAATCCCTTCGGTCCGTAATTCGCCATGGCCACGAGCCCACCAGGTTTGGTGACCCGGAACAGCTCGGCGGCCACGCGCTCCGGATCTGGTGCGAACATCGCGCCGAAGACCGATGCGACGACGTCGAAGCGTTCGTCGGGAAAGGGCAACGCCTCGGCGTCGGCCTCGAGCCACTCGATCGACACGCCGTGCTCGCGGCTCCGCGCCTTGCCGAGCTCGACCATCGCAGGCGTGAGGTCCGCTGCGACGACCGTCGCACCGAGCCGGGCGGCCGCGATCGCGAAGTTGCCGTTTCCGGCGGCGACGTCGAGGACCTCGCTGCCGGGCTGCAGACGGCATCGCTGGGCCAGCTCGATGGCGTGCGGCTCCAGGTGGACGGCGAGCGCGCCGTAATCGCCGAGCGACCACATCGCTCGGATCGCATCCTTCATCTGGGAGTCGTCATGTGCCATACAGCTGGAACACTGACAGGTTCTCAACCCGGACAGGCCGTTTGCACACCGGGTGCCGGCTGAGAGCAGGTATCAGAGTGCCGGTTGTCGAACAGATCCCGTCCAGATCATCACGGAATCGCGACGTGGCGTTCCTACGATTCCGGTATGCGCCTCGTCTCCCCCTTCTGGGGTCCCGCGATGCTCTGGACCCTTCTCGCGGCTGTTGTGGCGGTCACGATCGTCGCGCGCATGCGAGCCGGACGCCGCCGCGCGTACCGCCGCGCATCGTACGAGCAGTGGCTCCAACATCGTCGGTCGCACGGCTCCGGCCCCGGGTTGCACGCGCTCGACGTGCGCTATACGCGTCGCGAGATCGGGCGCGCTGACTACGTGCAACGGAGAGCGGACCTGCTGTCAGCACAACCGCAGCCACCACTCCCCGACCGCACCGCGCTGACCCGCGTGGCAAGCGGCTAGAGCGCTTCCACCGGCCGGCCGCTGAAACTGCGTACCGCCCACGCGACCGCGCCGATGAGACCGGCGTCGGTACCGAGCGCTGCGGTCACGATCCTGCATCTGCTCGCCGGTATGGCAAACGCGATCTCCGCCACCGCGTGACGCGCTGGAGCAAGCAGGAGGTCCCCTGCGTTGATGAGCCCGCCGCCGATGACGATCGCGTCCGGCGCGAGAACGTTGATGAAACCGCCGATCGCGCGACCGAGCGCATGGCCTGCGTCGTTGAACAGGCGGAGTGACAATTCGTCGCCTCCATTCGCCGCGACGGTGATCGCCCGGGCGTCGATCGATGCGACGTCCATGCCGCGAAGCGACGAGACGGCTCCGGCCGCCAGCGCGGCGTGCGCCCGCGCTGCGATGGCGGTGCCCGACGAGATGCCTTCGAGACAGCCGGGATGACCCTGCCCGCATGCCGGGCCGTCGTCGGTGATCGGCGTGTGTCCAACCTCGCCCGCGGAACCCGTAGCGCCGTCATACAGGTCACCCCCGATGAAGAGCGCGCCACCGATGCCTGTGCTCACGGTGATGAAGAGCAGATGACGGGCGCCTCTTCCCGCGCCGGCCTTGAGCTCCGCGTAGCCGGCGGCGGCGGCGTCATGACAGATGACCACCGGACAGCCGACCCGCTCGGAGAGCATCGTCGCCGCGGGTACCTCGTTCCAGCCGGTCATGTTTGGGGTGTCGTGCACGACACCGGCGTGGGGATCGATGGGGCCCGGGATGCCGATGGCGAGGCCGTGAATTGCCGTACCGCCCGCGGCCTCTCGCGCGCACGCCGCGACCGCGTCGAGGACTGCCGCGGGGCCTTCGCGCGACGGCGTGTCGCGATGCACCGGCTCGCCGTGCGTGACGACGCCCGTGGCCACAGCCGCGCGAATGCTGGTGCCGCCGAGGTCGACGCCGACCAGCGTGTCCTTCATACGACGGCGACCGAGTCGTCCCAGTGGCTCGGGGTCGCGATGCGCGCCGCGTCATCGGGTCCCCACGTGCCGGCGGGGTAGAACGTGATCGGTGGCGGGGCTTCGATCACCGGTTCGACGGCCTGCCATCCGTGCTCGACCTCGTCCTCACGGATGAACAACGTGTGGTCGCCCTCCAGCGCATCATGCAGCAGGCGTTCGTACGCCTCGGGTGGTGACGTCTTGAACGAGTCGCCGTAGTTGAAGTTCATATCGACGGATTGCGCGGTCACCTCAGGGCCCGGTCGTTTCGCAACGAAGGAGAGCGCGATACCCTCATCGGGTTGAATGCGCACGACCAGACGGTTGCGGTGCAACGTGTGCACACCCGCGGTCTTGAACAGGTGGAGGGGCACGTCGTGGAAGGTGATGACGACGCGTGTGTCGCGCGCCGGCAGTCGCTTGCCCGTGCGCAGCAGGAAGGGAACGCCCGACCAGCGCCATGACTCGAGGTGCAGCCGGAGCGCCGCGAACGTCTCGGTGGTGGACGCCGGAGCAACCCCCGGCTCATCGCGATACGCGGCCACGGATTCCCCGCCGATCTTGCCGGCCGTGTACTGTCCCCGGACGACGTCATGGGGGTGGATCGGCTGGATCGACTGCAGCACCTTGACTTTTTCGTTGCGAATCGCTTCCGCGTCGAAGGAGAGTGGGGGGTCCATCGCGACGAGTGCGAGCACCTGGAACATGTGGTTCTGCACGATGTCGCGGACGGCGCCGATCTCTTCGTACAGCTTCCCGCGCTGCTCGACACCGAGTGACTCCGCTACGGTGATCTCGACCCTCGCAATCGCATCACGACTCCAGATCCGTTCGAACAGCGAGTTGCCGAACCGAAAGATGAGGAGGTTTTGCACCGTCTCCTTGCCCATGTAGTGGTCAATACGGAAGATGCGCTGTTCGGGAACAACATCATGGAGCCGCTTGTTCAGCGCCGCGGCCGACTGCAGGTCGCGGCCGAAGGGCTTCTCGATGATGATCGATGTCCCTGCTGCGAGGCCCGCCGGCTTGATGCCGTCGATGAGCGATGCGAACGCAGAGGGGGGCACGGCCAGGTACGCGATTCGTCTGTCACGTGTCACCGCGTTGCGGATGGCTGTCAGGTTCCCGTCGGCCGAAAGCGGAACGAAATGCAGCCGCGACGCGAAGGCGTTGAATGCCGTCTTCTCCAGTGGCGTCCGCGAGAACTGCTTCACGGACGATTCCGCGAGATCGCGAAAGCGCTGGTCGTTCCAGTCGAATGGCGCAGCGCCGATGATCCTGCAGCCGGCGGGCAGCAGCTGCTGCACCTGTAGGTTGTAGAGCGCGGGAATGAGCTTGCGCTGCGCGAGATCGCCCGTTGCACCAACGATGACGATGTCCTGATCGGGAGGAGCTTTGAGCGGCATACAGCCGGGCTGCAGGCCCGTTACTTGCCGCTGAAATGACGCGCGGTGACGTCGACGAGCTTGATCACGATGGCGACAATCGCACTGCCCAGGCTGATGACGAGCACCGGGAGCAGCGCCCCGGGCGTCGAGTACGTGTAGGTCGCGAGCACCGCGGTGAAGAACATCCCGGCGATGGAGAGACTGAGGAGGAAGACCACGGTTTTGGCCAGCGCATCGAGCTCCGGCTTGCCACGCAGCAGGATGGCCAGGCTCGGAGTCAGCGGTTCCGCCGGCGCGAAGTGCCGGATCGCCATGACGATCAGGCGGAGCAGCAGGATGCCGACGAAGATGCCGCTGATGGCGAGCACCAGCGGCAGTTCAACGCTCGGTGTGCTGTAGGAAAGCGTTGCGAACAATCCGGCCAACAACAGACCTGCGACCACCGCCACCATGCCGAGCACGGTCAACCAGGTGATGGCGTCCCACACGGGCAGCGTGATGGTCGGCAGGCTGAACGTCCGCATCAACGGCGCACCCCCGGCGAGCTGCTCGATGAACGCCGGCTGACCGCTCAGGCCCGACACGCGGGCCTGCATCCCGTAGAACTCGCGCTCGGTGGCCACGGGGCTCGCCGTGGCGAGCAGCCCGGGCTGCGGACCGGGGAACAAGCGTCGCTCCTCGGTGCGACCGTCGGGATAGCTCAGCCGCAGGAGGCCGCACTGCTCGCAGTGCCAGGCTCGAATCGGCAGGCCGCCCACGATCGGTCCGTAATAGGTGACCGTTCGACGCAGGCCCTCCGGCCCGACCGCACCCTCGTAGTGGGCGAACTCATGAGCCATGACCCCCGTGACCGGCGCGGGGTGGTCGCAGGTTTCGGGTGTCAGCGGCAAGACAGACGGCGTATCAGCGACAGCCACTGGGAATCGGATTGTAGTGCCGAGGGCGGTCAGCCGATCGTGCGGCAGGCGCGAGCGGTGAACCCCGCTCGCCGCATCTCCGCTGCGAGCCGTTCTGAAGCGGCTGCGTCGGATGTGACTGCAAACAGTGCTCCGCCGCTGCCCGTCATGTGCCATGCAATCTCAGGCACGACGGCTCGCGCCCGTTGCACAGCCGCGGCGACGGCCGGATCTGCTCGGAAGGCCCCGGCCTCCAGCGCGCTCCCCATGGCGTCAGGTTCGGGGGCGCGATCCGCCGCGAGCAACTCGGCAAGCCGCGCCGTCCGCCCGTCGTCGTGGAGTTCGGTCGGAAGCAAGGCCCGGTAGGTGGCCGCCGTCGAACTCGGCACGGTCGACACGACGACCACGTGGAGTTGCGGCGTCCGCACGCGCTGGAGCCGCTCCCCACGACCACGGACGCGTTGGGTGCCGATGTCGAGCAGCGCCGGGACGTCGCTACCGATCCCGAGTGCTGCCGCCGCGAGCTCGGCCGGTTCGATCTCGATGTGCAGCGAGGAGAGCGTCGCGAGGCCCGCCCGCAGCACGGCGGCCGCGTCGCCGGATCCGCCGCCGAGCCCCGCGCCGTGTGGGACGGCTTTGTTGAGCCAAATGCGGATGTCGAGCGGGCGACCCGCGAGTCCATTGAGCGCGTGCCCCGCTCGTACGGTCAGGTTGGAGTCGTCGCTCGGGACCCCGGCGGCAGCCGGTCCGGTCACCTTCAATGAGATGGCGCCGGCGGTCGCAAACGTGATGCAGACCCCCACCAGGTCGTGCCAGTCGATTGGCACGAGGATGCTGTCGATGTCGTGAAACCCATCAGCGCGCCGGCCGACGACGCTCAGCGAGAGATTCAATTTCGCGTATGCGGGAACGACCCGCGCGGAGAGGTGGGACACGGACGCTGATATACTGCTGCCTTCGTGCGTCCCTGGCTGGTATGCCGCCCGGGCGGCGCGCCCCAGACCTTGATTGAGTGACGTAGAAGAGCGAGCATGGCCAACTCCCGATCCGCGCGCAAGCGCATCCGGTCCAGCGAACGCAAACATGTGCGCAATCGCGCCGTCAAGTCCGCCGTGCGCACCAAGGTGATCAAGGCGCGCCACGCGCTCCTCGAAGAGGGCTCGGCAACGGGCGAAGCCGAGTTGCACGCGGCGATCAAGGCGCTCGATCGCGCTGCTGAGAAGGGCATCCTTCATCCCAACAACGTGCGCCGTCGCAAGTCGCGTCTGGCGTCCATGGCGGCTCGCCTCGCCAGCGTGGCCGAGGGCACAGAAGGAGCCGCCGCTCGCTCCGCCGCGGCAGGCGGTGCCAAAGGCCGGAGCGCCAAGCAACCGACCAGAGCAGCGGCGGCGAAACCGGCGAAGTCAGCCGTCAAACCTGCCGGCAAAGCTCCCGCGCCCAAGGCAAGCGCTGTGAAGGTCACCGCTGCGAAGGCTGCAGCCCCGAAGGCCGCTGCTCCCGCCAAGTCCCCGGTCAAGGCGACCAAGACCAAATAGGTCGCGCCGCTTCCCCAGGTTGGGCCGGTTCCCGACTCCAGCCGTGTTCCTAGAAGGGTGGGGCCGCTCGCGCCGCCGTCAGGTCCGCGGCAGCTCGCAGGACCACCAGCCGGACGCCGTCGGTGTCCGAGATCTCACCGATCTTCAGCTTTCGATCGGCGTCATGGAGCGCGCCGACCCACCGGGCGGCGACCGGTGCTGGGACCTGCCGAGCTTGGCGGACGAGGCGCTCGACCATCCAATCCGGTTTGCCGATTGCCGCGGCCAGACCCGAAGCGGATCCGTGCGTCTGCAGGTAGGCCTGCACGAGCAGGAGATCGCGAATCTGCCCGGCAAGGATGGCGAGCAGGTAGGGGCCGGCACGCCCTTCCGCGAGGAGCCGGTCGATCGAGTCGGCGCCCCGGGCCGGGGTTGGACCGAGCAGATCCCCGAGCGTGTCGTAGAGGCCGCTTTCCTCCTCGCCGGCGACCGCCAGTCGAACGTCGCGGACAGACAGCGGCCGCCCCGCGGCGTAGGCAACGAGCTTGTCGAGCTCCGACGCGATGGTCCCGAGCTCGGGGCCCGCGAACCGGACGAGATGCTCCACGGATCCCGATCCGAGGCGCAGGTCCCGTGCGGCGATCTCTCCTTCGACCCAGCTTCTGAGCTCACGACCTTTTTTCGCCGCATGGAAGGTGATCGCCCCATGCAGCGCTTTGACCGCGGCGAGCACCGGGTTCCGGTCGGGCACCCTGGCGTGAGCGACAAGACAGAGCAGCGTCGTCGGAGCACGTTCAGCGAGGATCGACGCCAACCGTTCGGGGGGATCCGCGCCGCCGCGTTTTGCGGCGCCGGTGAGCTGCGGGGGATCGCGGACAAGGAGTGCACGTTCGGGATCGAAGAGCGGCATCTCGGCGATCGCGCTGCGCAGCCCATCGAGCCGGCCGGGACCATCGAACACCTCGACGTCGAGCTGCGGCGGCTTCGCTCGTTCGCGCCACGCACGAACCGACTGATCGACGAGATATCCCTCGTCACCGTGGATCAGCGTCAGTGGATTGAGCGGTGTCTGCGTGGTCATCGAGCCAGTATCGCAGCCACCTCAGGTGCCCTCCACAAGCCCGCCGGGACCGCCGGCGTAGTTGAGATCACCGTCAACCCCGGTTCGGTGGGCGGGATAGCCCTGTGGCGCAGCGACCCCCGGCGCGCCCTGCGCCAGAGGTACCGCGAGCTCCGATGGTCGAGCGGTTGCGAGCAGGACCGGTGAGACGGCCCCACCCGGTGGCGCGACGAGGAGGTCGGCGGCGAGCTGACCCGCGTAGACGGCGCAGAGACCCTCCTGGTCCGCCGTCCCGGCATCTCCGAGGATCAGCGCCCGTCCAGTCGGGTCATCAATCACAAGCGCGCACATCGCTCGCGCTGT
>DATKQX010000017.1:0-4699 GCA_035532495.1 Saccharimonadales bacterium (SeqCode) | reverse complement strand
TGGGCCTGCGCTCTGCGGCGGTTGTTGCGTCTGCTGCAGGAGCTTGGTGCAGGCGTAGAGGGTGCGCAGGTGCGGCAAGCTCAGGCCCAGTTGATCTCCGAGTTCGACCACCGAGCCGACGAGGGCCTCTAACTCCATCGGTCGACCGGTCTCCAGGTCCTGGAGCATCGAGGTCTTATGCACGCCGACTCTTTCCGCCCCGGCGAGCCGCTGGTCGACGCTGAGTTGCACCTGGATGCCGAGCGCACGCGCGACACTGTCGGCTTCAACCATCACTTCGCGGGCGATCTCGCGCGTTTCGGGAAGCCCGGTGATTTCATGAAGTGAGGCTCGGCATAGCGCGCTGAGCGGATTGAAGGAGACGTTGCCGAGGAGTTTCAGCCAGATCTCGCGGCGAATGTGGGTGCTGACCGGGGCCTTCAGTCCTCCCGCGATCAGCGCAGCGGCAAGTTCCTTGCAGCGCGTGCTCTTGGTGCCGTCGGGTTCTCCCAGGGTGAAGCGCGTGCCCTCAATGTGCTGGATCACGCCCGGCGCGACCGTCTCAGCCGCCGGCCAGATGACACAGCCGATCACGCGCTCGGTCGGGATGGAGCGCGCGGCGACGCCTCCAGGGTCAAGGGACTCGAGGTGCGTACCGGCGAGCGGCCCCTCATAGCGGTCGAAATACCACCAGGGGATGCCATTCTGGCCGGTCACGACGGCCGTCTGCGGGCCGAGCGCCGCGCCGAGTTGCGGCGCTATGCCTGCCAGGCTGTGCGCCTTGACCGTCAGGAAAACGGCGTCCGCCTCACTTATTGCACCGAAGTCGTCGGTGCAGGCCGGGTGGGCGACGAAGTCTTCGGAACCTTCAATGACCCGCAGCCCGTTGGCGCGCATCGCTGCCAGGTGTGCGCCGCGCGCGATCAGCACGACATCCACGCCGGCGCGCGTCAGCTTCGCGCCGAGGTAGCCGCCGATCGCACCGGCACCGAAGATCGCGATCTTCATCCCTGTCCCCCAAACTCCGCCGCGACATGGCGGCGTTGTACCTTGCCAGTCGCGGTGCGCGGAATACTCGCGACCACGAATAACTTCCTCGGCACCTTGAATTCGGCGAGATGCTCGCGGCAATAGCTGAGCAGGTCGGCTTCGCTGGCCTCGCCCTTCAGCACCACGGCCACAGCGACCTCTTCGCCCCAAACTCGGTGGGGTAGACCGAACGCAACCGCCTCACCGACGGCCGGGTGTAGCAGAAGCACTTCATCGATCTCCCGCGGTGCGATCTTCTCGCCGCCGCGGTTGATCAACTCCTTGAGGCGTCCGAGCAGTGTCAGATAGCCAGCATCGTCGAGCGTGCCGAGGTCGCCAGTGCGGAACCAGCCGTCGGTAAAACCGGCTGCGTTGGCCTCGGGGTTATTCTCATAGCCGTCGGTGACATTCGGCCCCTGGATCACGACCTCGCCGTGTGTGCCGACCGGGAGCAGTTGACCAGCTTCGTCCATGATTGCGATGCGCACGCCGGTGCCATGGCCCACCGAGCCGGGCACGCGCGGCGCGGGAGGCAGCGGATTTGATGCCATCTGATGCGCCGCCTCGGTCATGCCATAGGCTTCCAGTACAGGCACTCCCAGTAGTTTCTCCAATGCACCCATCGTGGCAGGCGCGAGCGCCGAACTGCAGGAGCGCACGAAGCGAAGCTGGGTCTTGGTATCAGCACGCCGACCGGAGCGGGCCAGGACGAGTTGATGGATGGTCGGCACCGCCGTGTACCAGGTGACTCGCTGCCCCGTGAGCAGCGACCAGAAGCCGAGCGGGTCGAATCTCGGCGGAACAACGACCGTCCCGCCTGTGCTCAAAGTGCTGAGGGTCGACGCCACAAGTCCGTGGACATGGAACAGTGGCATCACACAGAGGGCGACATCGTCCGAGGTGAGGGCGTAGGTGTCGACGATATGCTCGACCGATGCCGTGAGGTTGCGATGCTTGAGCGGCACCCGCTTGGGGCGGCTCGTCGTACCACTCGTGTGCAGCACGAGCGCAACGTCCTCGCTGCTCGGCGGGCTCGCCGTGCGTCCCGGCTGCCGCGCCGTCGTGCTCGAGAAGCGCATCTCACCGTCCGGGTCAAGCGCTGTTTCGATAACCATCCTACTGCCCGCTGCGGCACGCGCCGCCGCCGCTCCTCCGGGCGGCACGATGACCGCTTTAGCATCAGTGTCGTCGAGGTAAAAGCGGAACTCGTCCTCGGTGTAGCCTGGGTTCAGGGGTGCGGCGGTGGCTGCCACGGCTGCGCCGAGGAAGGCGATGATCACCTCCGCCCCATTGGGCAACACCAGCGCGACGCGGTCACCGCGACCGATGCCGAACTCGGCGAGCGCGTCCGCCGTGCGTCGCACCTGCCGGCGCAGGGCGCCATAACTCAATTCGGGGCCGTCTGGAACAACGATCGCTGGGGCACTGTCCGGCGGCCCCTCCAGGAGTTCCAGCAGCGTAGCGGCCGTCTGCCCTGACGTACGATCCATCGCTGATGTGTCCATCATGGTCGCTCCTCCCCACCGTGCGTCAATGTCGCCGCCGGTTCGCCCGCCACCCGTTCGCGCCTGGTGTTCACGCATCCGGCACGGTGGTGCATGCCGAGCAGCATAGCCATGCCCCGGCGCGCCGTCAAGTCGCGGCAAATGTCCCGCATTGCCTCCGCTGCGCAACCCTGCGCTGGTTGAGGCACCGCAAGGAGCGTGGGCCGACATCAGATTGACCGCCGAAGCTGAGACCCGGATCGTGAGCGTGAGGTGAGTGTGCGCACGTTGATGACCATGCCGCTCGGGCAGAGACAACGCGGAACGTCACCGTGGCGCATCCGCTGAATATAGTCGCCCAGCAACGCCGGGTACAGGATGCTGAAGTTGCTCCGATTGAGAGAGGAGTTTCGCCGTGGGTCATCGAGCATGCTCGCACCATGAGGAATCTCATTTCTCCAATCCCGGCGACGAGCAGTAGACCGAAAACCAGAACTCGGTGATGCCAAGGACGCCGCCACGCAGCCGCGCGACGTCGCGCAGGTGCCGAGCCGCAGCGGGACTGTCGGTCACCCGTGAGATGGTGGCACCTACGCCAGCTTGTAGAGCAGGATGGGACCGCTCGACCCGGTTGATCACGCCCCTTTGACGGTCAGGACGATTCGATAGCGATGCGTGAACTCGTCGCACCGCGTCGGCGGGTGTCTCCGCGAAGAGGTTAAACAGGAGCCGCGCGACGGGTCGGGTCAGAGTTACTCCTGCCGAGGCTTACTGAGTCGCCCTTGGCAGTGATTTGGTCGCCGATGTCACGGGTGTCGAGGCACCTCATTGAAGAGGCGCATCTGGTGAGTCTGTTACGATCAAGGGACGGTAGGGACACACGATTAAGGTGCGCCTCGTACGTGATTGAGTTGCGGTTCCGGATTGATGGCGCTCAGCGCGAATTGGTTCATACGGCGGCTGTCGAACTTAGTGAACCTAATCGTCAGGAACGGAGCGATGGACCAATTCATCCAACGTCATACCAACCGATTGCTCGGCTATCCCGACGACGCGCGCTTATTGATCATCAACGCCGACGACTTCGGCATGTGCCAGGCCATCCACACGGCGATAACGCGCTCGCTCACGGCAGGGGTAGTCACATCCACGACTTTAATGGTTCCGTGTGCCTGGGCCCTCTACGCGATGCAGTGGCCGGCCGCTCATCCCGACATCCCATTCGGCGTTCACCTGACCGCCGTCGGCGATAGCCTCAACTATCGGTGGAAGCCAATCAGTTCCCGAGACCACGTGTCTTCGCTGGTGGACGAGACGGGCCATTTCTACAACTGGGATCGCATGGATGAGTTTCTTGCTCGTGCTCGGCTGGACGAGTTGGAGATGGAGTTCCGCTCCCAGATTGAGACGGTCGTGGCGGCAGGTCTCATGCCGACCCACCTGGACTGGCACTCCATCCGCATCGATCGCTGGCCCGAGATCTTGGATCTGATGTTCGGTCTGGCGAGGGAATACGGCCTCGCCCTGCGCGTCCGCGAGCGACGTCTAATCGACAACGTGCAGCGGCACGGCCTGCCCACAAACGACTACGACTTTCTCGACAGCTTCGACTTCGACTCCGCCACCAAACCGTCGCGGTTCGCCCAATTGCTACACGACCTTCCGGCGGGGTTAAGCGAGTGGGCTGTGCATCCCGGTCTTGGCACGCCCGAATTACGGGCGATCGAGCCGGACGACTGGGTAGTGCGCCAGGCCGACTTCGACTTTGCAGTCTCCCCCGAAGCCCGCGCGATCATCAAGCAGGAAGGAATCATCCTGCTCAGCTACCAAACACTCCAAGCGGTGTGGCAAGGAAAATAAGAGGGCATCATCGGCTATTCGAATGCGACGGATATGATGCCTCTAGACCGACTGATTAAGGAGAGCGCGCCGGAGACGCCAGACCGCGCCGCGTAGGTCGACGACATACGGCAGTTCACCGTCGGGGAGCGAGGTCGAATCAAATGTGTTGCCTCGTCTCACGAGTTCGGCCCCGGTCAGGCACTCACGTAGGCCGCGAGGTGCTCGCCGGTGAGCGTGGAGCGGGCGGCGACGAGGTCGGCGGGTGTGCCCTCGAAGACAATCCGTCCGCCGTCGTGCCCGGCGCCGGGGCCGAGGTCGATGATCCAATCGGCGTGCGCCATGACCCCCTGATGGTGCTCGATGAC
>DATKQX010000016.1:0-2272 GCA_035532495.1 Saccharimonadales bacterium (SeqCode) | reverse complement strand
CGGCGCCGCGCTCGAGGATCCCACGGATGTAAGCGGCCTGCCCGGCATGCTGGAGATCGTCCGCGACAACGCTGACGAGCCGTATGCCCAGAGTCACGGGCGGGTCCCACCGCGTGTCCACGACGCGGTCCAGCGCGGATTCGGTCAGTTGCCGCACGAACTCGAGTGTCCTTTCGCATACCGCGTCGTGGTACTCGCGAAGCATCGTGGGGGTGCAGGTGACAACCGCAACCTCTGAGGCGGTGTGGCCGTAGCCGGTGTCCGATACATCGAGTGGCAGGTCGAAACGCCCTGCCCATCCCGCCGACGTCCATACCTGCTCCGTCTCCGCCACTGCCGCGACATGGTCGTCCTGGATGCGGGTCAGGTGCCAGAGCAGCCACCCGATCGAGTTCGCTTCAGGGTCAAGACGCATGCCGACGTGATCAGGCTTGAGGTCATCGACCACTCGATGAACGATGTCACGGATCCGCCCGAACGAATCGACCAGCACATCAGCGCCGGTCATGGCGCAGTCCGCTGCGTCATGCCTTCATGACCGGTGACTCTTCAACGCGGTGATGGTATTCATGAGTGGGTCAGGGAAAGATAACGGTTGCCAGCCGTACATGCAGCCTCTTGAGCATCCTTGCCAGGCGATTCCGGATGCCCGGCCCCGCGGGCCGGGGCTCCCATTGGAAGAAGAGCACGGTGACGGCAAGCGCCCCGGCCGCCCAGCCGATCATCACCCCGAGGTCGGTTCCACTCAGCACCGCGCTTCCCGGCGTCGCAACAAAGATGCTTTCGAGTGCGTCGGCGAGGTGCTTGACCGGGAACACCGCGGCGGCGGTGGAGAGCCACGCGGGAGCTCCCCCCGCGGGGAGGAAAACGTCCGAAACGAAGCACAGCGGGAGGAGCGAGCCGTACGCCATGGGAAGCGCCACGTCGGTGCTCCCCACCAGTACGGTCGCCGCCAATCCGACCGAACTGAAGCACAGCACGCCAACGATCACCGTGAGCAGCATCGCCCCGATCAGTGGTGCGTCGATGTGAATCCGGTAGAAGGCGAGTCCAACCAGCAGCACCGCGGCCACGGCCAGGGCGGTGGTGAGCGCCGCCGCACCGATCCTCCCAGCGAAGTACGCGGATGGGGGGAGGGGAGTGCCGTGCAGGCGCTTGAGGATCCCGTCGTCGCGTGCGATGACGGTGCCCGTGATCGTCGTGATGTAGCCGGCATTCATCACGGCAAACGCGATCATCGCCGCAGTGAAGAACTGTGCAGCGCCGGCACCCGCGATCGATCCCTGACCGTTCAGGAATTCGAGAGCTGCCAGGATCATCACCGGCATGACGAGCGCAAAGAACGCGCCCGCGGGGGACCTGATCAGCAGCATGGTCTGGTACCGGACCTGCGTCAGCACCAGGCGGGCGTAGGACGGGCGGCGCGGTGTCCGTGGCGCGATCGTGACGGTCACGGCTGTTCCGTCGCATCCTTGGTGAGCTCGAGGTACACATCCTCGAGCGACGCTCGCAGGACGCGCAGCGCCGGCAACTCGGTTCCGCGAGCAACCGCCCAGGCGGTGAGAACGTAGAGCGCCTGGGTCGGCGTCATCGTGTGTACGACCACGAATCCGTTGTCCTCGGACGCTGTGCGGCGCACGGCTTCGGGGAGATCGCTCCAGCACTGTCCCTCAGGGAGCCGGAAGACGATCTCAGCTTCCGAGACGTCGCGACCGCCGAGGGAGGCCGGCGGACCCTCGGCCACGATCATTCCGTCGGCGATCACCACGACCCAGTCGGCGAGCCGCTGCACCTCGTCGAGGTAATGGCTCGTCAGCACGATGGTCTTGCCCAACGCCTTCAGGCGTTCAATCGCCTCCCACGAATGTCTCCGCGCGTTCGGATCGAACCCTGTGGTCGGCTCGTCGAGAAAGATGAGATCGGGGTCGCCGATCAGAGCAAGGGCGAGATCGAGGCGGCGGCGCTGGCCGCCCGAAAGCGACTTGGTGCGAGCCGAGCGCTTCTCGTCGAGGCCAACAATGGCGATCACGTCATCACTGCTTCGTGGATGTCCATAGAAGCTGGCGTACAAGTGAACGATCTCGCTCACCGTGAGTTCACGATCAAAGCCCGCGGACTGCAGAACGATGCCGATGCGTTCTCGCAGGCCTCGGCCGCCGTGTTCTGGATCGGCGCCGAGGACGGAGACATCACCGGCGGTGCGGCGACGGTGACCCTCGAGGATCTCCACCGTGGTTGTCTTGCCGGCCCCGTTTGGCCCTAACAACGCGAA
>DATKQX010000015.1:0-7101 GCA_035532495.1 Saccharimonadales bacterium (SeqCode) | reverse complement strand
GTGGGAATTCGGATCTGGTCGTTGACCCTCAACTCTCGGAATGCGAT
Source organism: Saccharimonadales bacterium (SeqCode) (assembly GCA_035532495.1). Taxonomy (GTDB): domain Bacteria; phylum Chloroflexota; class Dormibacteria; order Aeolococcales; family Aeolococcaceae; genus Palsa-851. Next base: position 7,054 of record DATKQX010000015.1, on the reverse strand, counting down.
CGGCGCGGCCTCCTTGTGGACAAAAAAACTGGACAGCGGTTCCGCTATCCAGGGATCGGGTGCTGGACCTTCAAGGCGAACCCGGAAGGTGAGGCCGTCGTTGACGGACCTGCTTTGCGGCGCCTGTTCGAGGCGTCGGGCGCTGAATATAGCACGGGCGCGCAACGGCTAAACCTCCAAATGGCCGGCACGCTCGTCGTATTTGGGCTCGTCGTTCGGCTTGCGCGCGTGCAGCAGCGCCTCGACGGCGCCCCGTCCTCCAAGAACGGGCGACGGCATCGTGCCGACCACCTGCCAGCCGGCCGCCGCGATGCCCGCCACAGCGCGCTCCGTGGCGATGTCGACCGTGGCAGGATCAGTCGGCGCAGTCGCCATGCGAAGCTCGAACATCGGCTTAACGAGGCCCACCAGATTCGCGTCCGGGGCGATGACGATGCGATCCAGCTGCGCGACGGCGGCCGCGAGCGCAAGGTACGAGACGTCGACGGTGACCACGTCGACGGGCTCCGGAATCAGCCGTGTGTCGAGTTTGGACACATTGGTCGCCTCGAGGTTGCGCACGCGGGGGTCCTGACGGAGAGAACCGAGCAGCTGGCCGAAGCCCACGTCGACGGCGTAGACACGGCGCGCGCCCGCCTCGAGGAGGACTCGCGTGAATCCGCCCGCCGCGGCGCCGAGATCGAGGCACACACGGTCGCGCACGTCGATGCCGAAGGTGCTCAGCGCCGCCTGGAGCTTTGCCTCACCGCGAAGCGGCGCTCGCGCCGGAGGATCGTTCGACGCCGGCTGACGCCGGTCCCGCTTTACTCGGGCCGCCGCTCGCTCACTTCAGCGACCAAGCCGTCGATGAGCGCGCCGGTCGCGATGTCGTCCTGGGTGTTGCGGCGCACGTCGCGCACTCGCACGACTCCGTCGCCACGCTCCACGTCGCGCTTGCCGATCACGACGACGTAGGGAACCTTCTTCAGTTCGGCGTCGCGGACCCGCGCCTGCATGCGCTCACCGTGGCGGTCGTCGAGCGACACACGCAGCCCGCGCGTGCGCATGCCGGCCGCGAGGGTGCGGATGTACGACATCACTTCGTCACTATCGTCCTGGACTGGGATGAGCGCAACCTGCACCGGCGCGAGCCAGAGCGGGAAGTGCCCCGCGTAATGCTCGAGGAGGATCCCGAAGAAGCGTTCGATGGAGCCGAAGAGCGCGCGGTGAATCATGATGGGACGCTGCTCGACACCCGAGTCGTCGACGTAGTGCAGGTCGAAGCGCTGCGGGAACTGGAAGTCGACCTGGATCGTCGACATCTGCCACGTGCGCCCGATGGCGTCGCGTGCCTGCACCGAGATCTTGGGGCCATAGAATGCTCCCCCGCCCTCGTCGAGCACGAGTTCCAGGTTGCGCCCCTCGGCGGCGAGCCGCAGCGCCTGGGTGGCCTCCTCCCACTCGTCGATGGTCCCCACTGCCTTCGCCTCGGGGCGCGTGGAGAGCTCAAGGTAGAAGTCCGTGAGTCCGAAGTCGCGGAGCAGCCCGAGTGTGAAGTCGAGCAGGGAGATGAGCTCGTCCATCATCTGCTCGCGCGCGCAGAAGATGTGCGCATCGTCCATGGTGAGGCCGCGCACGCGAGTCAGTCCGTGCACCACGCCGGACTTCTCATATCGATAGACGCTGCCGAATTCGAAGAGACGCAACGGCAACTCCCGGTACGAGCGCATCCTGCTGCGATAAATGAGGATGTGCATCGGGCAGTTCATGGGCTTGAGGTAGTACTTCGTTCCCTCGTCGAGCTCCATGGGAGGAAACATCCCCTCGGCGAACCACTCGAGGTGCCCCGACGTCTTGAAGAGATCTTCCTTCGTGATGTGCGGTGTGTTGACGAACGAGTAGCCGGCCTCCGCGTGTCGCTTGCGCGAGTACTCCTCCATGAGCGAGCGCACCAACCCGCCGTTGGGATGGAACACGGGCAGTCCCGAACCGATCTCTTCCGGGAACGAGAAGAGGTCGAGGTCGGCGCCGAGGCGGCGATGGTCGCGCTTGCGCGCTTCCTCGAGCCGGAGCATGTATGCCTCGAGCTCGCCCTTCGTGAACCAGGCGGTTCCGTACAGGCGCTGCAGCTGTTCGTTACGCGCGTCACCGCGCCAGTACACGCCGGCTGTGCGGAGCACGCGCAGTGCTTTCAGCCATCCCGTGTCGGGAACGTGCGGTCCTCGGCAGAGGTCGACGAACGTTCCAGTACGATAGATGCTGACGTCGGTCACGTCATCCGGGAGTCGCTTGATGATGTCGACCTTGAAGTCCTGATGCAGTTCCGTGAACATCGCGACCGCCTGCTCTCGGGGCATCGCGCTCGCCTCGAACGGAATCCTCTGGGTCGCGAGCTGTGCCATCCGAGTCTCGATTCGCGGCAGGTCGTCCTCGCCGAAGTGTCCGGCGTCCGGCAGCCGGAAGTTGTAGAAGAACCCGTCCTCGATCGCCGGCCCGACGTCGTACTGCGCGCCGGGGAACAAGTCGACCACTGCCGCTGCCATCAGATGGGCGGCACTGTGGCGAAGCATGTGCAGCGTCGGCGCGTCCGGTACCGGCAGTGGGGCGCCCGCTTCAGCGGCGTCGTCGACGATCTCGTCAGGCATTGGATGCCGATTCTACGCAGTCCGCCTGTCGTCGCCCTGAGGCCGCGGACCTTGCGTCAGCCGGTGAGACGGGACATTCCCGCCGGGACGTCCTCGCGCGCCTGGCACAGCTGCGTCAATTGTGCTTCCGGGTCAAAGCCCGTCGCCGGGAAGTCGAAGCGCAACTGGCGCAACATTGGTATCGGTCGCGCCGCCGCTCGACGTGCCTGATTGCGCAAACGCTCGTGCCGCGCGGGATCAATGGAACAGCATTTGATACTGCAGTACTTTGCCGTTGGCTTGTGTACAGCCTCACCGCATCCGACACGTGCGCAGATTCTGCGCGGCATGGTTGCTCGTCCTGAATGCTTCGACATGCCCGCCTCCGATGCCACCGCGAGAGTGTACGCCGCGGCGGTGACCCCCTGTCAACCGTCGCAACGCAACGTGCTGATACGTTCAACGCGACGCGTTTGACACGCCGTGGGCTGTAGACAATGTGGACAACCGCGCACTTTGATTGTGCTGTATGGCACATGCCTGTGCGCAACCCGGTGTGTGCGTCTGGCGCACATCGAGCGCCTGATCTTGCGCCCGTTCTGCGCGCTTCACCGGCGGGCGCTGTAACAGTCGTGTCACTCCCCACTCGCGCTTGCCGCAGGCCGAGGTGGAGAGCTTGCTCGGCCGTTGGTCGCGCTCGAGCGGTGTCATGCGCGGACGCACGCTCGCCATCGTGCGCCCGCGCCTTGACGGCAATGTGCGCTAGCGAACAGCCTCTGCGGCCGTCGTGCCCGTGAGTTCGAGGTCGCCCGCGATCACCTCGTTCAAGTTACCGGTGGCGACGTCGTAGACGAATCCGCGAACGCTATCGCGATGCGGGATGAACGGATTCGCGTTGATGCGGGCGATGGACTGACGCACGTCATCAACTGCATCCGAGAATGCTTCGAGCGCGAACGGCGGCCGGATGCCGGTGTCCTCTTTGATCTGTGCTTTCACCGCGTCGTCGCTGAACGTGACCATCCCGCAGTCGCTGTGATGGATGAGGACAATCTCCTTCGTTCCGAGGAGGCGCTGTGAGATGACCAGCGAGCGGATGGCGTCGTCGGTGACGACTCCGCCGGCGTTGCGAATGATGTGCGCGTCGCCGACCTCGAGTCCGAGGATCGCGTTGACGTGCAGCCGGGCATCCATGCACGCGATGACTGCGACGCCGCGCGCCGGCGGCAGCGGCGTATCGCTCTTGTCGAATGTTGCTGCGTAGCGCTCATTGTTCTTGAGCAACTCATCGGTGGCAGACATGACGACCCTCATGGAGACGTTGTTGATATGGATGTTGGTGCACCAGCACTTGCGGTGCCGAAGCGGCGGGCGGACGCGATCAGGTGAGTGAGCGGTCAGCGACAACAGATGGCGGAGCCGCAGCAGCCGTGGTCGACCCAGCGGCGGCGCGTCAATCCGAGCCATCCGGTCCATTCGTTTCCCATCTCGAGCGTGACGGTAGCAAAACCTGACTGATTAGGTCAAGTTTACCAGCGGCGAGGCGCGGGTCAGGCTCTGGCCGTCCCCTGCGCCTCAAACGTCATTGCGCGCTGCAAGGCCGCCGCGCGCAACTCGTCGGGGATCTCGACCGGTCCCCCGATGCACGCGGCGTTGATCCCTGCCTGCGCCGCCTCCTCGACGACACCACCAACCATGATGGCGAGCTCCGGGGTTCGGTGAAACACGAGCACGCCGTGGTTGGCGAGGAGTACTGCGGGGACGCCTGGTGTGATCGCGGATCTGATGTTTGCCACGGCCAGGTCCGAGCCGCGTGGGCCATACGCCGTCACCGGCACGCCGCTCGCGAGACCGAACATCGCAAGCGCTTCCACCCAGCACTCGATGCGACGATGCGCCACCGCGTAGGCAGTTGCGTACGGTGAGTGTGTGTGGATGACGCAGTTGACTTCGGGGTTGTCCAGGTACATTGCCGTATGCATCGCGACGACTGCACCTTGGATCGGCGGCAGCTCACCCTCGCGCAGAATCCCGTCCAGCCCGACGCGCACGATCGCCGACGCCAAGTGATCCCGGAGCGATGGCCCGGCAGTGAAGTACATCTCGTCCGACCCGGAGACGCGGAGACTCACGTTGCCGTGTCCGTTGGCGGAGATTGCGCCTCCGGCGACGACGCGGTTCGCGACATCGATGACGCGCTGAGCCAGTTCGCTATCCATGACGTCTCCACCCCACGAAAGCCAAGTCGATGCAGCAGTTACTGACGTCGGATTAGACCATATCCGCCGTTGCGCCAACATCAATCAGATCCCACTCCACAGCCGCGGTCACCGGGATGTGTGCAGTGGACCAGCGCGCGACGATGGCATCCAGCTGCACGTCGGACCGCCACGGGTCGTGGTGAAACAGAACAAGGTGCTTTGCTTGGGCGTGCTCCGCAAGACCGACCGCGTAGTCGATGCTGGAATGCCCGAAGTGGGCGCGCGCAGGGAATTCCTCGCTGGTGTACTGCGAATCGTGCAGCAGCATGTCCACGCCCTGGGTTAAGCGGACAGCGGCCTCGTGATACGGACCGAAGCCGTCGGGGCCGGTTCCAAGCGAGATCGGTGCGTGGTCGGGCATGTACGCGATGGTCACCCGGCCGTCCGACACGCGGTACCCGAACGTGCGCCCACCTTTGTGCGGGATCTCGAGTGCCAGGACATCGAAACCCTCAATGCGATGTTCCCCCTCCGCGAGATGCTCGAACCGCCATGAACCCCGCATCTCTCGTGGGCGTATGGGGAAGTGCGGTGGTGACATCGCGCGCGCGAGAATCTCCTCGGCATCGCCACCCTGCTGCTCCGGGATGTACAGCGTGGTGTGCGCGTCGGGATTGTCCACGGACTGGCAGAACGGGAGTCCGTGTGTGTGATCCCAGTGCAGATGCGTCAGCAACACACTGCCACTAAAGGGCTCGCCATCCAGTGCCGCAGGAAGGCGGCGGAGCCCGGTTCCCGCATCGAGGATGAGCCTGCAACGACCGTCATCTGCATGCACGGCAATGCATGACGTCTGTCCGCCGTAGCGCGCGAATTGCACTCCGGGCGCCGGCGTTGAACCGCGCGTGCCGCACAGCCGCAACTTCATGAATATCGAAGGCTCATCAGTTGGCACGTGAGGGCACGGCCGCTCTGCAGAACCGCTTGCCCTGGTTTCTCGCCGGTGCGCTCTGGGCAGATCACGGCTGCAAGGGTACGTTTCGCTGCGCGGTCATGTCATTAGGGGGACCGAGCAGTCGAGACCTCCGCGATGCGGATCGAATCAGAACGCCGACGTCGCAGAAAGCAGCGGCGATGACTCAGGCCGGAGCGCTCACTCATCAACTCGACGGCCAAGCGTCCTCAGGGAGGGGGCTCGACCACGGCAACGCCGTCGGCGATATGGATGCGCCAGCCCTGCTCGTGCACCGCGCGATGGTGCGGCCGGCACAGGGAGACGAGGTTGTCGAGCGCGGTGGGACCACCGTCCACCCAGTGGATGATGTGGTGGCCGTCGGTCCACGCGGGTGGACGGTCGCAACCCGGGAAGCGACAGCCCTGGTCACGGAGGCAGAGCGCGCGCCGGAGGTGTGCCGGGATGGTGCGTCTGGCGGGTGCGGCGGAGAGCGGCAGCACCGGGGTGGTGAGGGCCGTCCACGGCGACGCGTCCGCAGCCGGCGCCGCGACCGTCACCACCGTCCGCACCGCGTCGCAGGCGATCCGCCGTGCGGTGGCCGGATGGATCGGCCCCACGCCGCTCAGCTCGGCCGGCCGTGCGCCAGCGCCCGTCGCAGCGCCGGCCCGCAACGTCTCCGCGCTCACCGTGAGCGTGAGATGGGGACGCTGCCCATGGACATCGCGGTGCTCACCACAGCGCAGCTGGGTGGCGGCAAGCTCGACGAGCGCGTCGGCCCGGCGCGTCGAGGCCATCCGGGTCTCGCCGGCAGCCAGCCCGTGACCGAGCGTGTCGATCGCGGTCTTGAGGAGCGCGCCGCCTTCGGCATCGAGCAGCCCCCGGAGGATGTAGTCACCCCCATAGGTCGCCTCGCACTCGAACCAGCGCTGCTGGTGGGCATGGTTGTCATCGGCGAGCACACCGTCGGGGTCGAGCCGGAGCCGGACTGCCTGGGTGAAGCTGCGCATGGGCCCCGGCTCGAGCGTCTCCGCCGCGCCCACCAGGATGCCCTCCATGGGCGCCAGCCGCTCGAGACCGACGTCCTCGGCGAGGTGGCCGATCATGGCCACGTTGCTGAAGGAGGCACGCCCCGCCCGGGCGCTGTCGAGCGCAGCCGGCAACTCGCCCAGCGTCCGCGCCAGGTGGACCCGGTACGCGGCCGCCTTGACGGTCATGGCACAGCGACGGCGCAGCCAGGCCATCGTGCTCCCGCCCCCGTCAGACTGGGCGCCGCGCTCGCTGTGGAAGCGGTGGAG
>DATKQX010000014.1:0-6020 GCA_035532495.1 Saccharimonadales bacterium (SeqCode) | reverse complement strand
CCTTCGACCGGCTTGGACACGCTCGGCGCGATGAAGTTGCCTGGCACTCCCGTGTTTGGAGGTGTGATGCCACCTCTAAGCGCGCTCGGCGCGGAGCACCTGCATGAGCCGGTCGTGGGCATCGCCGGAGCCCAGGTCGTTGTAGTGCTCGCGGATCATCGCTTCGGAGCCTTGACCAAGGATCTTCTCCACCATGATCGTGCTCTGCCCGCTCATCAGCAGCCAGCGGCAGGCGGTGTGTCGAAATACGTACGGATTCACCGTGGAGCGCACGCCAGCGTTGACGGCCAGCGCGCCGATCATCTGGCGGACACCCGCGACGGTGAGAGGTTCGCGTTGGCCGGTGCGGCGGTCGCGCCGCAGGCCGACGAAGATCGGCTCGTCGTCACCCCCACGGGCCAGAGCGCGCAGCCGGGCGTACATGTCCGACGTGATCGGCGCGTCGCGCTCGCCGCTCTTCTCGCCGATGCGTACGTAGTGCCGGCGACCGACATGGCGCAGATCACCCTTGGTGATCGACACCAACTCGCCGGGGCGCATTCCGGTGTCAGCGAGCAACCGGACGATGACGCGGTCGCGCTCGGTATCGGCGGTGCGTTCCAGGAGCGCGATCTGGTCGCGCTCCAGAGTGGTCACTTTGCGCCCCGGTGGTTTGCGCAGCGTCACCTTCGGGCCGGTCGTGTGGTGGAGTTCTGCGTACCACTTGACGAGCTGGTTGGCGGCCTTCTGGTACGTCCACACAGTGTTCTCCGCTAGCGCCGATCCGCCCCGCGTGGTCCGGGCGCGGACGTCGGCGGCAAAGCGTTCCAAGGTGGGCTGGTCGATGTCGGCCACGCTGGTGATGCCCTCACGCCGGCACCAGGGCAGCAGCACCGCGCGCAGCGAGTACCCATAGCTGTGCTTGATCGTCGACGGCTTCACTCCCTGCGACCGGCAATAGACGAGGTAGTCCTCGATCTCCGTCGCGAGGTCGTTGCGCGGAGCCGTCACATGGGCGATTCTGGATACGCCCCGCAAGACCACCTGGCGTCGTCACTGGGTCGTCACGACGCGACCTACGTGCCAGGGCATGATCTGGGAGTGATCAGGCTGCGACCCGGCACACGCCGCCTCCGTATCGGCATGGCAGTGGCGTCATCGCTGCTGGTCCTGACTGCATGCGGCGGCCCCGCATCCCAAGCGATACCGACGCCGGCGAGCGGCGGCCTCATCGGAGCCCCCCCACACCTCTCAGGTTCGCCAAAACCGACGGCTTCGACAGCGGCCGCCAACCCCAAAGCGACGATCGCCGTGAAGGGCGTCAAGACCCCGTCCCCCGCCCGCGCCACAAGCCATGGCGATGCGCCGGTGCCCGTCACAGCGCTCACCAAGATCGGCGGCTGCCAGGTGTTCCCGCCCAACAACCCCTGGAACGAGAAGGTCTCGAAGCTCCCGGTCAATCCCAATTCGGCCGCGTACATCGCGAGCATCGACTCCACCAAACAGTTCCTGCATCCCGATTTCGGCTCCAACCCCACGTACGGGATCCCGTACACCGTGGTGCCCAGGTCGCAGCCGTTCGTCCCGATCACCTTCAATGCATACGGCGACGAGAGCAACCCCGGGCCCTACCCCGTCCCGCTGAACGCACCGGTGGAGTCCGGCAGCGATCGGCATGTCCTCGTCGTCGACAGTGGCAACTGTCATCTCTACGAGATGTACGACGCGCAGCGGGCCGGCGGCGGATGGGAGTGCGCGTCCGGTGCGGTCTTCAACCTCAACAGCAATGCGCTGCGCCCCGAGGGCTGGACGTCAGCGGATGCTGCCGGCCTGCCGATCCTCCCCGGCCTCGCCCTGTACAGCGAGGTCGCAGCAGGCGCCATCGACCACGCATTGCGCTTCACCGTCCAGGACTCGCAGAACGGTTGGATCAGCCCGGCAACGCATCAGGCCGGGTCAGCAAACACCGCGTTGCCCCCCATGGGACTTCGCCTTCGTCTCAAGGCGTCGTTCAGCCTCGCGGGATTCCACGGCGAAGCGCTCGTGATCCTCACCGCGTTGAAGACCTACGGCATGATGGTCGCTGACAACGGCAGCAGCTGGTACGTCAGCGGCGACACCGATCCGCGCTGGAACGACAACGATCTCAACCAGCTCAAGACCGTTCCGGGCAACGCGTTCGAAGCCGTGGAGACAGGGCCGATTCAGCACTGACCCGCGTCAGCGTGACGCGCCCGCCGACTCCTCCACCGCATATTTGCCCGCAGCGTAGTCGGCGCGGATGACCTTCTTGTCGAGCTTGCCAACGCTCGTTTTCGGCAGCTCATCGACGAACGCCCAACGTTCCGGCAACCACCACCGTGCAACCTTCGGTGCAAGAAATTCGCGCAACTCATCCGGTGTCGCCGACGCACCCTGCTTCAGCACGACAGTCGCCAGCGGGCGCTCCGCCCAGCGGTCGTCGGGGACTCCGACGACTGCAGCGTCCGCGACCGCCGGATGTCCGACGAGCAACGTCTCCAACTCCACTGAGGAAATCCACTCGCCGCCGGACTTGATCACGTCCTTGGAGCGGTCCGTGATCTGCACGAAACCGCGTGCATCGATATTGCCGACGTCACCCGTCCGCAGCCACCCGTCGTGGAATTTCTCCGGCGCTTCGGTGTTGTAGTAGGAGCCGGTGATCCACGGTCCGCGCACCTCGATCTCGCCGACAGACTCGCCGTTATGCTGAACCACCGCGCCAGCGTCATCGACGATGCGCAGCTCCACCCCCGGCACAGCCCTCCCGGTCTTCGCGCGGTAGCGCATCTCGTCCTCGGGCGCCGTGCCCTTGGGAGGAAACGCGATCGAGGCGATGGGGCTCGTCTCGGTCATCCCCCACGCCTGCCACAACTCGATGCCGAGGACGTCCTTGTATGCGGCGATCAGTGTTGCCGGCACTGCGGAACCACCGCACACCGCAGTTTTGATGCTCGACACATCGCCGCCGTTGGCCTGAATGTGATTGAGCAGCGCGGTAAGAATTGTCGGGACACCACCGGTGAACGTCGGCCGTTCCTGCGTAATGAAATCGCAGAGGCCCTGCGGCTGCAGGAATCGCCCGGGCAGCAACAGATCGCTGCCCACGAGCCATCCCGCATACGGCGTGCCCCACGCGTTGACGTGGAACATCGGCACGATGATGAGCAGGCGTCCGTTGTCGTCCAGGCGGAACGTCGCCCACACTGCAAACGAGTGCAGATACACCGAGCGATGGCTGTATGCAACACCCTTCGGGTCGCCGGTCGTTCCCGTCGTGTAGCACATGGATGCCGCACTGCGTTCGTCGATGGCGGGCCAGTCGAAGGTCGCGGACTCTGCGGCGAGCAGCGGCTCGTACGCAAGCGTGTCGCCGAGTCCCGACACCTCGCCCGAGCCCACCACGATCACCTTCTCGACACTCGGGCACTGCCCGATCACCGCGGCCAGCAGCGGTGCGAGCGAGTCGTCGACGATGACGACGCGATCCTGCGCGTGGTTGATGATCTGCGCGAGCTGCGGCGGTGGAAGGCGGAGGTTGAGCGTGTGCAGCACAGCTCCCATGCAGGGAACCGCGAAGTACGCCTCGATATGCTCCTGATGGTTCCAGCCGAGCGTGGCGACGCGGTCGCCTTCCCTGATCCCCAGCGTGCGCAGCGCACCGGCGAGGCGGTTCACCCGCTCGGCCACCTTGGCGTAGCTGGTGTGGCGGGCGTGCGCGCCCTCGAAGGTGATGATCTCGCTGTCCGGGTACAGCGAGGCGCCGTGGCGAAAGATCTCCGTGATGCTGAGCTGCGAGTCCTGCATCGTCGAGTTCATGGGCTCCACTCTCCTCTGCGTTCTTGGCGCTGACCGGTCGCCAACCCTCGACTCCCAGGTCCTCGAGATCGTAGCGGGCATCCGGGGGCTTGTGCAGCATCCGCGTCACGAGGTCGCTTCGCTACCCTCGACGGTATGACAGTGACCCGAAATGGATCGATGACCGGCGCTGAGCTCATGCTCGCCACCGCGCGTCGCGAGCCCGCCGACCGCACCCCGATCTGGTTCATGCGACAGGCCGGACGGTGCCTCGCCGGCTACCGCACGCTCCGTGAGACGTACGACATCCTGACGATCACGCGCACTCCCGAGCTCTGCGCCCAGGTGACGCTCATGCCCGTTACGGAGTTCGGCGTCGATGCTGCCGTCATGTACGCCGACATCATGTTGCCGCTGACGGGGATGGGCGTTCCGTTCTCCATCGACCCCGGCATCGGCCCGATCATCCACGCACCGGTGCGCTCCGCCGACGACATCAAGGCGCTCCGCATCGTCGACCCGCACGAGTCGACCCCGGAACTCTACGAAGCGATTCGCCTGGTACGCAAGCAACTTGACGGCACGACCGCCGTCGTCGGATTCGCCGGCGGCCCGTTCACCGTCGCCTCATACATGATCGAAGGCAAGCCCACCAAGGAGTTCTCGAAGACCAAGGCGATGCTCCATGGCGAGCCGGAACTCTGGCACCGGCTCATGTCCACGCTCACGGAGGTGACCATCGCCTACCTGCGGGCGCAGGTCGAGGCCGGCGCCCAGATGATCCAGCTCTTCGACTCGTGGGCCGGAGCGCTCTCCGTGGCGGCCTACGAGACGTCGGTCCTCCCCTACAGCCGTCGCATCCTCGAGGCGGTGGCGGAGACCGGGGTGCCGACGATCCACTTCGGGACGACGACCTCGCACCTGCTCGAGTCGATGGCGAGCGCCGGGTCGGACGTCATCAGCGTCGACTGGCGTCTGCCGCTCGACGTCGCCTGGAGCCGGATCGGCGATCGGGCCATCCAGGGCAACCTGGATCCGGGCGTCATGCTCGCCCCCTTCGACGTCATCGCGCGAGAGGCCCGGTTGATCCTGTCCCAGGCGGCCGGGCGGCCTGGACACATCTTCAACCTCGGCCACGGTGTGCTCCCCGAGACCTCCAGCGACGACTTGAAACGTCTCGCGGAGCTCGTCCACGAGGAGACCGCCGGGGCCTGACCCCGCGCCGGACGCGCGAGACCGCGCGATACCCTTGGCGCATGGCTCAACTCGGCATCGTCCTCGCGACCTTTGGCTCCGCCATCACGTCGGACGACGTCCCCGCCTATATGGCGTCGGTGCGAGGCGGGCGTGAGGCGTCCGCCGATCTCATCGATGAGTTTCGCCGCCGCTACGATCTCATCGGGCGCTCGCCGCTCATCGACCTCACGCACGAGCAGGCGCACGCGCTGCAGACGCTGCTCGACGCCGACCTGGGCGCAGGCGAGGTCGTGGTGGCACCGGGAATGCTGCACTCGGACCCCTCGCTTGCGAGCGCGCTCGACGCGGCGCATGCCGCCGGAGCACAACGCATCGTCGTCATCGTCCTGGCGCCGCAGTATTCGCCGATCATCCTTGCGGGCTACGAGCGCGCCGTCGCGGCGTGGTCGGCGGCGCATCAGGAAATGGACGTTCACATCGCCGGCGCCTGGCACCTCATCCCGGAGTGGATCGCAGCACTTGCGGAGCGCGTCACGGAGGCACTCGCGCAGGTCGACCCGGCGGTGCGCGACACCATCCCGATCATCTTCACCGCGCACAGCCTGCCCCGCCCCGTGGTCGATCGCGATCCCGGCTACATCACGCAGTTGCACGACACTGCGACGTCGGTCGCGTGTGCACTCGACCTCGACGCTTCGCGATGGAGCTTCGCGTATCAGAGCGCCGGCCACACGCCCGAGGAGTGGCTCACCCCGGATGTGAAAGACCTCTTCCCGGGGTTCCGTGATAGTGGCGTCACCGAGGTGCTCATCGTCCCGCTGCAGTTCCTCGCGGACCACCTCGAGATCCTGTACGACATCGACATCGCGGCGCAGGAGGAGGCGGTCGAAGCGGGCATCACGATGCACCGCATCGCGTTGCCGAACACGCAGCCCGCATTCATCCGCGCGCTTGCTGCAGTCGTCGAGCGTGAACGCGCGGGAGTCGCCTCCACAGCGGCTTCCTGAGTCATCGGTGGATATCGA
>DATKQX010000013.1:0-3899 GCA_035532495.1 Saccharimonadales bacterium (SeqCode) | reverse complement strand
TTGGCCTCGTCAGCACGGCTCTGCGCTTCGCCCTGTGTGCGTCCAAAGAAGCTGATCTGTCGGTCATCAACCCTGACGCGGTACTCCCAGACATCGCCCCGCCGGCGCATGGTTCCCGATCCCCGCCGCTGTCTGGCCATTGCGGAGAGAGATATTACCGGCTCGTCCGTCGCCGCAAGTGCTCAGGCCAGGGCGTGAACTCCAGCGCCACCCGTGTCCCCCGCTCCAGGTGCGCGTCGAGGTCCGTGACGCGGAAACGGACGACGCCGGCGCTGATCCGCGTCTTGGGGATGCACCCTGAGCGGACGAGTCGCTTGAACGTGCTCTCGCTGCACGTGAGATAGCGCGCCGCATCTTCGGTACGGAGTAGGCCGGACTGTGGGATCGTCAGCGTAGAGCGACCATCCAGTTTGCCGTATGTCACGAGCCGGTCTCCAGCGACCCCTCTTGGGATTAATGATCGTCGCGCGTACAGCCTCTCGCGGGAATCGCGCAGAATGTAGGACCCGCAACACCGGAGTTAGCCGGTGGTTCCATGCCATCACAGTATCCCATCGCCGCTATCAACGGGTTTGCACTTTGCGAGCAGCGTCGCCGCAAGGAAGCGCAGTCGCTCCACGGTCCCGGTTCCTGAAGGCGGCGGCAGCGGATTAGGAATGCGTCAATCCGGCGTCCGCGCATGTCCGGCAATGCCGCGAGTGCTTGCGGAATAAGGGATTGCACACATTCGCTGTCCGCGGCCGTCCAGGCCGATTCGCCGACGAAGGTGTCAGCAAAGGTGTCTTTGTGAGGGTTCGTGGGCGCAGCCTGAGTCCGGTTCTGAAGCGGCGGTGGACGCTAGGCGGTCGGAACCGTTGGAGGCCGGTAAGTGGTCGCCGGCTCGATCCCGCCCCAGCGCTCCAGCCGGCCCGGGCGCTGCTCCACGGGTGACCTCGTGGCGCGCACCGGCGAGAGCTTGGCAACGGGGGCGACCACGGTCGGTGATGATCCACTCAGCGCCGTGCTCCGCCTCGCTGACCAGGCGGCTGAGCTGCGCCGTGGCTTCGTGGATGCCGATCGTCCTCGTGCTCTTCATGGTGTGGTCTGTTGGTTGAAGGCGCGACACGTCGCTCTGGGCTGTCCCCCTTGTCGACACTGTGCACAAGGGTTCCTCGCTGTTGTCGTCATCTTCCGCAGCCCCCATCGACCCATCATCGGCGCCGAAGCTTTCCTGTCAATGCTGACGGCCCTTGCGGGGCGAGTCGGCTCATGCTGGGAGCTGCCTTCGGCCACCGAAGGTGGCGACCGCGTCCTGATCCGGCATGACCTCTCGTCGCGGCAGAGAAGCGGCGCTGGCCTGCGCCGACGACTTCACCGTGCGGGACGGCAACTTCGCCAGCGATGCGCTCGTGTTCGATCCTCGGCCCTTTGGCGCGCTCGCTCAGCAGCGTGTCTCCAGCTGAGCATCACCCGACCACAACGAGCTGCGTGGGCCTGGGTCGGGAGTGCGTGGAGGTAGCGCGTGCTCCGCGATCGGCCCGAGGCAAGGGCGCTTTGCGCATCGCCCTGTTCGGGCGACAGGGCGAACGACCTCGTGGCCGCGAGGATCTGCGCAGCAGTTCGACGCTGCGAGGTTCGTGCGCCTTCGGACGAGCTGGGCCTCATCGTCGAGAGGGCTCCATCGATTGGTCAGCCCACGGTGATCGCTCCGTGAGCACGGCATCCCGACTCACGCAGACGCAGGGCCACGTCGGCCGGCGCCAAGGATCGGCGCGGCGGTCAACGCCCAGGCGACGCTCAGCACGCTGAGCGCGGACCATCTGCTTTGGGGAACAGCACGAGCCCTCGACGCGGACTGCTCGTGGAACCTCTTGCGGGTTGCAACCTGCGGCGCAAGCCCGCCGCTCCGGCCCCTCTGAACGTCCCTCGGATGCCGCTACGGCAGCAGGTGGTCCGGGCTACCGCCGAATCCGACTTCGACCCCGAACGTATCAGCCGCTTTCGCACTCGCGTTCACATCGTAGACGAGGTTGTAGTAACCGGTGGCGGCCGAGGTCACGGTCATCTGGAGCTGGATCCACTGTCCGTTGTAGATGGCGCCGCCACCCGAGCCTGCAGTCTGGTAGCACGCGCTGCTGCATCCGCCAGAGGGCCACGCGACAGGCACGCTGCTCCCACTGCTGGGCGGACTCGCGCCTCCGAGGGAGGCTCCGACATCACTGATGCTGTTGACCGTCGTCCAGGTTCCATCCGGTGCCTGTAATCCCACATATGCGGCGCCGCCACCGACGTCACCGACGTCGAACAGGTCGACGTTGATCGTCTGACCGGCGTACGCGATCGGATCGAGGCTGAAGAGCGGAATCGAGAACCTGGTTGCATTGGCGCCGTTGACCGGCGTGAACACGGTCATGTCGTCCATCGATGAGATGGTGCCGCAGGTCGGCGTCGTCGTCGGGCAGGCAGACAGGGAGTTGTTGGTGCTTCCAGCCGAGGCGCCGAGCGTTCCAAGATACGAAGCGGGACTGCCGGCATCCGAGACGAGGCGAACCGCGTAGCCCTTGTGAGCCTCCGACTGTGTGTTGGTCCCAGTGGAGGGGATGGTGCAGCCTGAGGAGGTGCAGGTGGGCTGACCGTTCCACTGCATGGTGTCGACCTCGAGGCGGTAGTACTGGGGGACGGTCGACGAGGGATCGGTGAGGTAGGTGCTGCCGAAGTCGGTCGGGTCCCCGAAGAGTGCCAGGTCGGTGGCGTTGGTCGGTGCGTAGTTGACCGCCGAGACCCACTGGTGATACGTGGTGGGCACGTAGCTCACCGTCGTCGCACTCGGTGTGCATGCGAGGCAGTGCGGGAAGTACGTGATGCTCCCCGACGCGGCATTCGACGCGTTGTACGGATAGAAGACTTCCTGGCTCACCAGCGAGTCGCTGAGCCGCGATGAGATCGTGGTGACCTTGAACAGCGTGTAGATCATCGCGGAGTAGGATTTGTAGGGCGCGCCGGACCCCTGGAAGCTGCTGTCGTTCTCGTGGTAGCAGTAGTACGACGGACTGCCACCGCACGTATCGGGCGCAAACGCGGGGTTGTACACCTGCACATCTGCCGACTGACCCACGGGTATCTGGATCAGATAGTTGGAGCCCCCCTGGTAGTTGAGGGACGGATACTGGGTCTCGGTCCCCGCCGCAGGGCTGATGTGGTGGTAGTCAGGCGCTGATGCAGCGGTGCACGGATCGGCCCCCCCGAGGCCGCAACCAGTGCCGCCCTGGGCGGGCGACGGCGTGAACGGGTCACCTTCGGAACGTGGGTTGCCCCAGCCCTCCTCGCGCTCGAAGTAGTAGTTCCCGCTGCTGCCGAGCCCGGATGGAGGGGTCGAGCAGTAGCTGGAGAGGCCGATGCAGCTCCCGTTCATGCCTGAGCCCTGCTGAGCTCCCGGCTGACCGAGTGAGATCGGTGGAAGGTACTCGGCCGTCTCAGAGCGCACCACCGTGTGTGCACCGAAGCCGACCAGTCGAAGGAAGATCGTCGACACGGAGGTTGAGATGGTGACCTCCAACTCGTTCGTCGTCGGCTGTGATGTGACGACGCACGGCGACGGATTGCCCGCGCACGCGTTGCCCGAACCGGCGTTGGGGAACCCGTCGCGCGCGGCCTCGACGAGCGCGGCATTCTGCGCGTCGGGATAGTCCCCGGGCAGGTATGCGACGCCGGCGAGCGCGGCCGCGGCGGCTGCCCGCTCGAGCCGGTTGCTGGTCAGGTAGCTCGAGCCCGCGTCGACGGCGAGTCCGGCCACGACGAAGAGCAGGACCGAGACGAGGGCGAAGATCGCCATCGCTTGACCCTTGGCGGAGCGCCGGGCCGGCCGGTTCGGTTCTGGTCTCATGGTCATCCTCACGATGTCGGCGCTAGCCGCATGACGG
>DATKQX010000012.1:0-50704 GCA_035532495.1 Saccharimonadales bacterium (SeqCode) | reverse complement strand
CCCGTCATGCTCGACGTCGGCACCGACCGTGAGGCGCTGCTGACGTACCCGGCCTACATGGGCGTCCGGCATCCACGCGTGCGCGGCGAGCAGTACGACGCCTTCATCGACGCATACGTTCGCGCGGCGTCGTCACGTTTCCCACACGCGCTGCTGCACTGGGAGGACTTCGGCGCGGGCAACGCCCGCCGCATCCTCGACCGCTACCGCCACGATGTGTGCACCTTCAACGACGACATGCAGGGAACCGGTGCCGTCGTGCTCGGCGGCCTCCGTGCGGCGACACGCGCTGCCGGGATCCCGCTCGCAGCGCAGCGAGTGGTCGTCTTCGGCGCCGGCACGGCCGGTGTCGGCGTCGCGGACTTCATCTGCAGCGCCATGGTCCGCGACGGGCTCGCCCCGGAGGAGGCCCGGCGCAGGATCTGGTGCCTTGGACACAACGGCCTGCTTGTCGACGGGATGGCCTCCGGCATGCGTGATTTCCAGCGCACGTACGCGCGGGCGGCCGAGGAGGTCCGCGATTGGCATCGCGAGGGTGAGGCAATCGAGCTGCTCGAGGTGGTCCGGCGCGTGGAGCCCACAGCCCTCATCGGCTGTGCCGGACAGCCACGCGCCTTCACGGAAGCGGTGGTTCGAGCGATGGCAGGTCATACCGCGCGCCCGATCATCTTCGCTCTGTCGAATCCGACATCGCTCTCCGAGATGCTGCCTTCCGACGTCATCGCCTGGAGTTCCGGGAGAGCACTGATCGCCACGGGGAGCCCGTTTCCGCCGGTGGTGCACGACGGCACCACATATGTCATCGGTCAAGCCAACAACGCGTTCGTCTTCCCGGGGCTGGGCCTCGGCACCATCGTCGCGCGGGCGCGAACCGTGAGCGACGGCATGCTGCTCGCGGCCGCGGACTGCGTCGCCGAGATGGTGGACGCTGCACCTCCAGGCGCATCGGTGATGCCGGCGATCGATGATGTGCGAGAGCTGTCGGTGCGAGTGGCCTCCCGCGTGGCACGCGTCGCGGTCGAGGAGGGCATCGCGCGTCGAGATGATCTCGACATACCAACCGATGTCCGGCGTGCGATGTGGGAGCCCGAGTACCGCGAAGTGCGGGCGCTGAGTCCGCCTGTCAACCCTTGACGAGGGATCGCAAGGAGTCGAGCACGAGGCGTGCGGCTGCGTGGATGCTGCCCGCGACGGGGTCGCTCAGCCCCTCGCCCCATCCCAGATCGAGCGGTTCGATGCCGACGAGTCGAAGGTGACGCGGCATGCGCTCGAGCGCGCGGCCGAGCGCGATGGCCTCCAGGATGCCGAGGCTGTGCGAGCCGTGATCGTTATGGGGTGGGCCTGCCGGCGGATCCTGCGTGTCCCAGTCGATCGTGGCGATCGTCCCCGGTGCGTCGCCTCGCCGCACCGTTTCGACGATGACGGCAAGGTCGGTGCCATCCCACGAGTCGATTATGCGAGCGGGTTCCCCATCACTCTCGACGAGGCGCGCGGACTCCGGGACACGATCGATCAGGGTTTCGAGCACTTTCAGCGCCGACCCGTCGTCGCGCCGGAAACGATTGCCGATCCCGATCACCACCGCCGGCGGAGTCATCCCCGGTCCACAGTGAGATCCAGGAAGTGAGTCGCGCAGGAGATGCAGGGGTCGTAGTTGCGAATCGCCTGCTCGCACTGGCGCGTGAGCTCAGCGTCGTCGAGGTCGAGTCGAACCTGCACGAACTCGCGCAGACCACGTTCGATCGACGGCTGATTCTGCGAGGTCGGTGGAACGATGACCGCGTCGCGAATGACCCCGGCGTCGTCGACGGTGTAGCGGTGATAGAGCAGTCCGCGCGGTGCCTCGGTACATCCGTGACCGGTGCCCCCGCGAGCGGGCATCTCCGCGCTGGGCGCAGCCGGCGGCGTGTACGCCGCGATGATGCGCAGTGCCTCGTCGCATGCGAACACCACCTCGAGGGCCCGCACGATGATGCTCTGGAACGGATTCCGACACTCCCGGGCCACTCCTGCCGCGACTGCGAGCTCCTGGACGAGCGCAGGGAGACGGTCGTAGTTGAGGTTGTACCGCGCCAGCGGCCCCACGGTGTACGTCCCACCGCCGCGCATGCGTCCGTGCAGCGCGGTGGAGTGCGCGACCTGCTCTTCGGAGAAGTATTCCGGGAAGTCATCGACCGGGATGTCAAGTCCTGAGGTCGATGCGATTCGGCCTTCGGTGATCGGGTACTCGTGCGCATGCTGCATCGCCACGAGATCGCCCTCCAGCTGCAGGTCGGGGAAATCGAATCCCGCGACCCACTGCACCGTCTCGATCGCTGCGTCGACTGCCCAACGAAGCCGCTCTGTGAGCGCATCGAGTTCGGCGAACGACGGCGCCTTGTAGAACCCACCGACCCTGACATTCACCGGGTGGATCGCGCGGCCGCCGAGCACGTTGAGGATGTCGTTACCGACCTTCTTCAATTGCAGGCCGCGCTCGACGATGGCTCGATGATCCTGAGCAAGCGCGACCGAGCTCTCGTACCCGAGAAAGTCGGGCGCGTGCAGCAGGTAGATGTGCAGCGTGTGGCTCTCGATCCACTCGCCGCAGTACAGGAGGCGGCGCAGCGCTCGCACCTGGTCGTCGACGGCGATCCCGCACGCGCTCTCGATCGCCTGGCAGGCGCTCATCTGGTACGCGACAGGACAGATACCGCAGATACGCGCGGCGATGTCGGGCACCTCGGCAGCGGCGCGACCGCGGAGGAATGCCTCGAAGAATCGCGGAGGCTCGAAGATGCGCAGCTCGACGTCGCTGACCACACCATCGCGCACGACGACATGCATGCTGCCCTCGCCCTCAACTCGTGCGAGCGACCCGACCGAGAGCGTGCGCGAGGCTCCGTTGGTGTGGGTCACCGGATGGACTCCGCAATCTCTGCACCCGTGCTCGCCTCGCGGAACGCCGGAGCCTCCGCGTTGAACGTGCGAAACACACGCGTCAACTGGAATGGCGACATGCCGGCCGCCGCGAGCGCCGGGACCAGCGCCGGGATGTTCGTCACATCAGCCGGACCAAAGCAGCCGTAGCATCCCCGATTGTAGGCGGGGCAGATCGCGCCGCAACCGGCGTGCGTCACCGGTCCGAGGCAGGGAATGCCCTTGGCCACCATGACGCATACAGTCCCGCGACGCTTGCACTCGAAGCAGACCGAATGGGAGGCGATCTGAGGCCGGCGACCACGGAGAAACGCGGTGATCACCTCGAGCAACTGCTGCTTGTCGATCGGGCAACCGTGCAACTCGAAGTCCACGGCGATGTGGGCGGACGGTGGGGTGGATGTCGCGAGCGTGTGAATGTAGTCCGGGCGCGCGTACACGACCGATGTGAATTCGCGCACGTCGGCGAAGTTGCGCAATGCCTGGATGCCGCCGGCGGTTGCGCACGCTCCGATGGACACGACGTGACCGGAGAGACGGCGGACCTCGTGGATGCGCTCGATGTCATCGGCGGTGGTGATCGATCCTTCAACAAGCGAGAGGTCGTACGGGCCTGGGTTCGTGGCGCGCGACGCTTCGAGAAAGTACGCGATCTCCACCTCGCCGGCCACCGCCAGCAACTCGTCCTCGCAGTCGAGGAGCGTGAGCTGGCATCCGTCGCAGGACGAGAACTTCCACACGGCGAGCCGAGGTCTCGTGACGTTCACAGCTGGCGCACCGACAGGAGCGGCTCCACGCGTTCCCAGGTGAGGACAGGCCCGTCGGCGCACACGAAGACCGAGCCCAGCTGACAGTGTCCGCACTGCGCCACAGCGCATTGCATGTTGCGTTCCATCGAGACGCGGATCTTGGCGGCCTGCATGCCTCGCTCCAGCAGCGCGAGTGCTGTGAACCGCATCATGACCTCGGGCCCGCAGATCAGTGCCACCCCGGCTGGGTCGCAATGGATGCGGGGAAGCACGGTCGTCACCACTCCGACCGTTCCGCGCCAGCCTGGGGTCGCACGATCGACGGTCACGTGCACCGAGAGGTCGTCCCGCTCGCGCCACGCGCTGACCTCATCCTTGAACGCCAGCTCCTCCGGTGTGCGTGTGCCGATCACGATCTCCACATCACCGAAGCGCTGACGCTGCGAGATCACCTGGGTGATGACCGATCGAAGCGGCGCAAGGCCGATGCCCCCCGCGACGATGACGAGATCGCCCCCTGCCGCACTGTCGAGGCCCCAATCGGAACCGAAGGGTCCTCGCAGCCCGAGGCTGTCCCCCGGGTGCAGCCCGCAGAGCGCTCGCGAGACGGTGCCGACGTTGCGCACGGTGTGTGCGATGGGCCCGTCGTCGACTGGATTCGCACTGATGGATATCGCAACCTCTCCCACTGCATATGCGTACAGCATGTTGAACTGACCTGCCGAGTAGCGCAGGCGGGAGCCGTCCGTGGCCTCGAGGAGGAGTGTCACGACATCGGCAGTCTCATCGCGACGGCCCACGACGCGGTGCGTCACCGGGGTCAGCGGCGCGCGAGCCTGGACCTCAGCCGCCATCGGAAGGCCCATACAGATCCAGGAGTCGTATCCGTGCCGCATGCAGGCGCTCACCGAGGACGCCCGCGACCCGTTTGGCGAGGTCGAATCCGAGTGCCGGGTCTGCCTGACATTTGGCACGGAGGCAGACGGCGTCGAAGACGACCGCGTGCACATCATCGAGCGCATCCGCGTCGAAGTGCCAGCGGTATGGAGGGAACAGCCACGCCCAACCGAGGACATCGCCGGCGTGAAGGGTGCCGAGCGTCGGCATCTCGCGGCCCGGGACGGTGACGCCAAGAGCGACACGCCCGGCGCGAATCGCCCAGAACGAATCAGCGGGCTCCCCCTCGCGAATGATCGACGTCCCCGCGCGAATGACGACGTTGCGCCCGCACCCGGTCAGCACCTCGAGGTGTGCGGCATCCATGCGCGCGAAGAAGCGATGTGCAGTCAACTCATCGGCGAGTGCGTTCACCGTTTGGCATCGGCACGCGTGCCGTCTGTTGCTCTGATCGCCGCGGCCTCCTCGGTGATGTCAATGCCCACAGGACACCAGGCGATACATCGACCACATCCGACGCAACCGGATGTTCCGAACTGCTCCCACCATGTCCCGAGCTTGTGGGTCATCCACTGCCGGTACCGGCTCCGCGTCGTCTGACGCACGGTGCCGCCGTGGATGTACGAGAATTCCCGCGAGAAACACGATGCCCACTCCCGGACGCGCGACGTCGATTCGCCGTCCGCGGCCTCGAGTTCGATGTCATCACTGCAGAAGCATGTCGGGCACGCGTTGGTGCAGTTACCGCAGCTGAGGCACCGTGCGGCGACGTCGCCCCAGCGAGGGTGTTCCAGATTGCGGTGCAGCAGTGCGGGGAGGTCGCGTGTGTCCATCTCCCGACCCATCCGCTTGCTTGCCTGGTCGGTCACCGCCGTGGCTGCGGCACGGTCTCGGTCGGTGGCCGTCTGCGCGGCGATTCCTGCCATCACCTCCTGACCGGCCGGTGTCCCGATCTCGACGACGTAGCTGGGCTCGGCAGAGTCGAGCAACTCCGTGAGGGCGAGGTCGAAGCCTTCAGTGGAGCGTGGCCCCGTCCCCATGGATGTGCAGAAGCAGACGCCTGACGGCGATCCGCACTGCACGGCGATGATGAAGAGATCTCGTCGCCGCGCGGCGTAGGTCGGGTCCGGATGCGCGCTGGTCGCGAACACGCGGTCCTGGATCAGGATCGCCGCCAGCTCGCACGCTCTGACTCCGAGGAAGGCATACCGGGGCGGAGGAGCCTGCGTCTCCTCGAACACCAGCATTCCCTCACGGTCACGGTGCGCGCGCCAGAGCGTCGTGGCAGGAGGATACAGATGGCGTTTCCATGAGGCGGGCGCGGTGGCGAACCCGAAGCGGGCGTCATCGCCACGGTCTCGCAGACGGTAGTGAGCGGGTCCCTGCTCGTCGCCGACGCCACGGGGGAGTTGCGCCGCACTGGTCACGGCTTCGTACCCGATCGAACCGTCGCGTACGGACGGAGCGATCACCGTATACCCGCGTCCACGCAGGTTCGCGATCAGCGCGTCCAGACCCTCAACGTCCAGCGTCATGGTCGTGCCGGATGCCACCGCCATGGCCGCTATTGTGATCATCGCCCTGTCGCGGACGCGAGTGCTGCGGGTCACGTTCTTCGAGGACGTTTGACCCTGTGCATTTCGTTCACCGCTGGGTAGGCTGTCTTCATGCAACCCTTCCAGGTGCGTATCCACGGCCGTGGTGGCCAGGGCGTCGTGACCGCCGCCGAGCTGCTGTCGGTCGCCGCCTTTCGAGAAGGCCGTTACGCCCAGGCGTTCCCGAGTTTCGGGTCTGAACGCACGGGCGCTCCCGTGGTCGCCTTCTGCCGTATCGCGGACACCCCGATTCGGAGCCATGAGCCGATCACGAGCCCCGATGCCCTGATCATCCAGGACCCCACGCTGCTCCATCAGGTCGACGCGTTCAATGGGCTGCGTGAGGACGGGTACCTCCTGATCAACTCGAGCCACAGCTTCGCTGCGCTCGGCCTCGGAGACTTTGTGGCGCGCTTCGATCCCGCTCGACTCCGGACGGTTCCAGGAACCGAGATCGCCCGCGAAACAGTCGGCAGGCCCATCGCCAACGCCGTGCTGCTCGGCAGTTTCGCGGCGCTCACGGGTGTCGTCTCGATCGATGCCGTGGCTGCCGCGATACGCGAGCGTTTCTCGAGTGCTCTCGCCGAACGCAACGTCGCCGGCGCCCGGCGCGCGTTCGACTACGTCAGCGATGGCGCGAGGGAAATGGTCAGTGCTCAAGCAGATTGAGGGATCCCGCGCGGTTGCCGAGGCAGTCGCACTTGCCAGGCCCGAGGTGATCGCCGCTTATCCCATCTCGCCGCAGACCCATATCGTCGAGGCACTCTCGACGCTTGTGCAGTCAGGCACGCTGGCCCCCTGCGAATTCATCAATGTCGAGTCCGAGTTCGCCGCCATGTCGGTCGCGATCGGCGCGTCGGCAACGGGAGCGCGGACGTACACCGCTACCGCGAGCCAGGGATTGCTGTTCATGGTCGAGGCGATCTACAACGCTTCCGGTCTCGGCCTTCCCATCGTCATGACGGTGGCCAACCGGGCCATCGGCGCTCCGATCAACATCTGGAACGACCACTCGGACTCGATGTCGCAGCGGGACTCCGGATGGATTCAGATGTACGCCGAGAGCAATCAGGAGGCGCTCGATCTGCACATCCAGGCGTTTCGCCTTGCCGAGGAACTCTCGCTGCCGGTGATGGTCTGCATGGATGGCTTCATCCTCACCCACGCCGTCGAGCAGATCGACCTTCCGTCGCAGGAGCAGGTCGACGCCTTCCTCCCGCCGTTCGAACCTCGCCAGGTCCTCGACCCGGACGCGCCCGTATCGATCGGCGCCATGGTCGGACCGGAGGCGTTCATGGAGGTCCGCTACCTCGGACATGTGACCCAGATGCGGGCCCTCGACGCCATCCCGGACATCAGCAGTGCGTTTCGCGAGTCGTTCGGACGCGACTCCGGTGGTCTCGTGCGCTCGTACAGGACCGAGGATGCCGAGACGATCGTCGTGGCGCTCGGCTCCGTGCTCGGGACGGTGAAGGACACCGTCGATGAGTTGCGATCCGAGGGCCACCGGATCGGGGCCGTCGGCATCACGACGTTTCGCCCGTGGCCGGCAGCGGAGGTGCGCCGTGCCCTGGCCACCGCCCGGCGGATCGTCGTTCTGGAGAAAGCGCTCGCGATCGGGATTGGCGGGATCGTCTCGCTCGACGTCCGTGTCTCAACCGCACCCAACGACCAGGTGGTGCACACGATCATCGCCGGGCTGGGCGGCCGACCCATCACGACGCCATCACTTCGGCGCGTGCTCATCGATGCATTGGGTGGAGTCCTGCCGGAGCTGACGTTCCTCGACCTCGACCATGGTCTTGTCGAACGCGAGCTGCAGCGTCGCGGTGCCACGCGTCGATCGGGACCGGACGCCGAGAACCTGCTTCGCGACCTTGGCGCCGTCGCCGCGGGTCCGGTCTGAGGAAGCTGCCGTGCCATACCAGCAGATCAGGTTCTACCAGACAGGGAGCTTCGTCGCGGGGAACCGTCTCCTCGACCCCGAGCAGCGCTCGGTCCAGTCGGACGAGCGGCGATCCAACACACTGACCTCCGGCCATCGTGCCTGCCAGGGATGCGGCGAGGCGCTCGGCGCGCGATACGCGCTCGACGCCGCGATGCGCGCGACGAACAATCGGCTGATCGCCGCCAACGCGACCGGGTGCCTCGAGGTGTTCTCGACCCCCTATCCGGAATCGTCATGGCAGCTGCCCTGGATGCATTCGCTCTTCGGCAACGCACCGGCGGTTGCGACGGGGATCGCCGCGGCGCTGCGCGTCAAGGGTCGCAACGACGTCAGGGTCGTCGGGCAGGCCGGCGACGGGGGTACGGTGGACATCGGAATGGGCTGCCTGTCGGGGATGTTCGAACGCAACGACGACGTGCTCTTCATCTGCTACGACAACGAGGGGTACATGAACACCGGCGTGCAACGGTCCGGCGCCACGCCACCGGGAGCACGCACCGCGACGACCGAGGCGGTGGGCCCCGAGCCGGGGAATCGCTTCGGCCAGGGAAAGAGCGTGCCGTTGATTGCCATGGCGCACGAGATTCCCTACGTGGCGACGGCGACCGTCGCTGATCTGCGCGACATTGAGGACAAGGTCAAGCGCGCCATGACGTTCCACGGGGCGCGCTACCTGCACATCCTCGTGACGTGCCCGCTCGGATGGGGATGCGATTCCGCCGAGACGATCCGCGTGGCGCGCCTCGCTGCAGAGAGCGGGCTGTTTCCCGTTTTCGAGGCGGAGCATGGCGAGGTGACTGCTGTCACGAAGATTCGACACCAGGTGCCGGTGGAGGAGTACCTCAAGGTGCAGCGACGCTACGCGCATCTCTTCGGCGCCGCGCCGCGCCCCGACATCGTGGCGCGCATCCAGATGCGAGCCGACCGCAACATCGCCAGGTTTGGCCTGCTCGAAGGCCAGGCGGCCGGAGTCGGCTGATGGACAAGCCATTTGCAATCACGCTGAATGTCGGATCGAGCCTGGCCAACAAAACGGGGTCGTGGCGCACCGAGCGCGCCGTCTACGTGCATCGGCTGCCGCCGTGCGCCGATGGATGTCCAGCAGGAGAGAACGTCCAGCAGTGGCTCTACCGGGCCGAGGCGCCCGACTACGAGGCCGCGTGGCGGCAGATCATGGAGGACAACCCGTTTCCCGCGGTGATGGGTCGCGTCTGCTACCACCCCTGCGAAACCGCCTGCAACCGCGCGCAACTCGACCAGCCGGTCGGTATCAACTCGGTCGAACGGTTCCTCGGTGACGAGGCGATCAGGCAGGGCTGGACCGTTCCCGTCACCGCGCCGTCCAGCGGGAAACGCGTCATGGTGGTTGGCGCAGGACCTTCCGGACTCTCGGCCGCGTACCACCTCACGCTGCTGGGCCACGGCGTGACCATTTTTGATTCGGGTCCGGTCGCCGGCGGGATGATGCGCTTCGGCATTCCCAAGTACCGTCTGCCGCGCGACGTACTCGACGCGGAGATCACCCGCGTCCTCGACATGGGCGTGACGCTCCGGTGCAACCACACCGTCACGGACGTCCGGGCGACGATGCGCGACGGTGGGTTCGACGCCGCATTTCTCTCGATCGGCGCACAGATCGGCAAACGCGCGTACATCCCCGCCGGAGACTCGTCGCACATCCTCGATGCGGTTGCCATGTTGCGAAGCATGGAGGATGCAGCGCCGCCGAAGCTCGGACGGCGCGTCGTCGTCTACGGAGGTGGCAACACCGCGATGGACGCCGCGCGTACGGCGAAGCGACTCGGTGCCACCGACGCGATCGTCGTCTACCGCCGCACACGTGAGCGGATGCCCGCGCACGACTTCGAGGTCGAGGAGGCACTCGAGGAGGGCGTTGTCGTGAAATGGCTGTCCACCATCCATCACGCCGATGGCGGCAGGTTGAAGCTGGAGCGCATGGAGCTGGACGCCGGCGGTTTTCCGCAGCCGACCGGCGAGTTCGAGGACCTGGACGC
The DNA here is from genome assembly GCA_035532495.1 of Saccharimonadales bacterium (SeqCode). Lineage (GTDB taxonomy): Bacteria > Chloroflexota > Dormibacteria > Aeolococcales > Aeolococcaceae > Palsa-851. The sequence continues at coordinate 40,581 of DATKQX010000012.1, read as the reverse complement.
GGACTCGCTCATCCTTGCGGTGGGACAGGAGGCTGACCTGTCGCTCCTCGAAGGCATCACTGGCATCGAGATCGAGGACCACGTCGTCAAGGTGGGCGCGAACATGATGACAGGGGCTCCGGGCGTCTTTGCCGGTGGCGACATGGTGCCGGCCGAGCGCACCGTCACAGTGGGTATCGGTCACGGCAAGAAGGCCGCGCGTCATATCGACGCATGGCTTCGCGAGACCGAGTTGCTGTCACCGCCGAAGCACCCGCTCGCGACCTTCGAGCAGATCAACCCCTGGTACTACACCGATGCGCCTGCGACGGTACGGCCGCAGCTCGACGCGGCGCGCCGGCGCTCGACGTTCGACGAGGTCGTCGGAGGGCTCGATGAGACGACCGCGCTCTTCGAGGCGCGCCGCTGCCTCTCCTGCGGCAACTGTTTCGCCTGCGACAACTGTTACGGCGTCTGCCCCGACAACGCCGTGGTCAAGGTCGACCCGGGCGTTGCCTACGGGTACGCGATCGACCTCGATTACTGCAAGGGGTGTGGCATGTGTGTGGCGGAGTGTCCCTGCGGTGCACTGGAGATGGTGCCGGAAACGACCTGAAAGGGATGCGAGTCAAGCCGGCCCCGGGCCGGATGTCACGCGATTCCATGTGTCATTCGGCTCGGGCGACGTCCGGTAGTGGCGCCCCACCCTGGAGTCGATGAATCCGTCTCATGCAGCGGGGTGAGCAATGAAAGTCCTCGTCGTGTACGGCAGCAAGATGGAGGGAACGGCCGGGATCGCCTCCACGCTCGGCGAGGCGTTTCTGGCGTGTGGTGTGCATGCCGACGTCGTCCGCGCGGAGGATGCCGGTCCACCCAAGGCGTACGACGCCGTGGTCATCGGATCCGGGCTGTACGCCGGTCGGTGGAGGCACCCCGCCCGCCAGTTTGTCGCGCGCAACACCAAGGCGCTGCTCGACATTCCCACATGGTTCTTCAGCAGCGGCCCACTTGACGACTCGGCGCTGAACCGTGACATCCCCGCCAGCAGGCAGGTCGCGCGCCTCATGACGCGTGTCGGTGCCCGAGGGCACATCACGTACGGCGGCCGACTGCTTCCGGATGCCAAGGGGTTCCCGGCGAGCTCGATGGCGAAGACGCGTGCCGGGGACTGGCGCGACGCCGAGCAGATCAAGGCCTGGGCGAAGCGGATCGTCGAGGAACTGAGATTGGAGTCGCTCCCAACCGTCTCGCCTGCGCTGGTCACGACGGCGGCAGAACGACACGCCGGCGGGTGACCGGAGCCTATCCAGACGATTCGCGCGACCTTTGGCCCACGGAAGGCGGGGCATTCGCCTCTAGGTATTCGATCGCGCATCGCCGAGACTGAGGGCAGCATCCGACGACGGGGGAGAACTCCGATGAGCAGCCAGACCACCAGGACGGTGGAGCGTCGCGGGACGCCCGACAGCACCCGTCTCGGGTTGGTGGTGTTCTCGGCTGCGGCAGCCGTCGGATTCCTGGCGGCGATCGTGCCAACCCCGCTCGCGCATCCGCAGCTGACGATGGCGGGCGCCGTCATTGTGGGACTCACGATCGCCGTCGGGATCCCGGTGGTGCGGTGGCCCAAACTCCCGCTCCTCGCCGGCGTGGTGATCATGTACTACACGGCGTTCGCGCTCCTGGTCTTCGGGGACTCCGGACAGAGCGAGGGCCTGCTCGCGCTCGTCGCCATCCCCGTCGTCGCAAGCGCGCTGTACGGAACACGTGTGCTCACGATCACCGCCCTTGGAGCCGCCACCGCCGCACTCGCCTGCTACGGCACGCTCAACGCACTCAGCCTCACCGATTACGCGCAACTCCTCGCCGTGTGGCCCATCACCGGCATCGGGATCGCGTATGCGATCCACGGTCTGCGGTACAGGCTCGAGCGGACGATCAGCATGCGGGAGCAGACGATCCAGCACGATGCGGTGCTCGCGCTGATCGCAGATGAGCTGTATTCAACATTTGATGGCGACCAGGTCATTCGACTCGGGCTGCAAAGCGCGGCGCGTCTCACTGACCAGCAGGACGGCCCTCAATCGCAGGCCGCGTTCTTCCTCATCGAGGATGAGCGAGCGACACTCATTGCAACATACGCACCTGACACGAGCTCCAACGGAGAGCCTGACCCTCGGGTCGGGCATCTCTCGGTGCCGCTGAGGGCGGCATATCTGTTGCGCGCAGCAATCAGCGGCAACGACGCTCGCCTGTTCACGATCGATCGCTCGACGCCCGTTCCCGCAGAGGTTGGAGCGGCCCTCGCCGAGCTCGGAGTCGAAAATGCCGTGGTGCAGCTGATCCGAATGGGATCCCATGGCATGGGACTTCTTGCGGTCTTCAACAATCGAACGGACGCTGACGGGTACACCCCGGTGCAACAGGACTGGCTCCGGAGCTTCGCGCCACTGCTCGAGCTCGCCATCTCCAGAGCACTGGTCTTTGATGAGCGCACCACCACCGACTCATTGACGGGTCTCGGCAACCGCCGCGAAATCGACCGCCGGCTTGCCGGCATGCCACGCAGCACCATCTACTCGATCCTCGCGATCGACATCGACAAGCTCAAGACGATGAACGACACCTTCGGCCATGCGGCGGGTGACGAGCTGCTGCAAGCGGTGGCCGACGCGCTGCGGCGATCGATCCGCCGCGGCGACACCGCGGCTCGGGTTGGCGGTGACGAGTTCAGCGTTATCCTCCCCGATTCGGCGGGACGGCGCGCGGAGATCGTGGCCAACAGAATTCTCGCCGATCTCGCGCCGAGGACGGTGCAGGGACTCCGTCCGAGCATCAGCATCGGCATCGCCTCATTCACGAGCGGCGAGGACGCCGCGACGCGACTGGCGGCCGCGGATGCAGCGCTGTACGAAGCCAAGCGCGCCGGCGGGAACCGGTCAGCGCATGCGGGAGAGGTGGATGTTGAGAAAGGCACCCGGGCATCCAGCGCCGGTGTCGCGTCGCCCGCCGCACCCCCCTCCGTCTTGCCGTCATCATCGGATCCGGCGGACACCCCAGCAGCCGCGTAGCGAAATCCGCGAGCAGTCGATTACAGGAGAATCAGTCATGAGTGTGCGCATTGGTATCAACGGGTTCGGCCGCATCGGTCGCAACGTGTTGCGCGCCGCGAGAGAGCGTTCCCCCGAACTCGACATCGTCGCCGTGAATGACATCACCACGCCCGAGATGCTCGCCCACCTGTTCAAGTACGACAGCGTATTCGGACGCTTTCCGGGCACAGTGGCTGTCGACGGGGACATCATCACCGTCGACGGTCATCCGATCAAGGTGCTGGCGGAGCGTGATCCACAACAGCTCCCCTGGGGAGATCTCCGTGTGGACCTCGTGGTCGAGTCGACAGGCCATTTCAACGACGGAGAGCGGGCGCGGGCGCATCTCGCGGCAGGGGCACGGAAGGTGGTGATCACCGCGCCGGCCAAGCACGAAGACGTTACGCTCTGCATGGGCGTCAACGATGCGACGTACGACCCCGCGGAGCATCACATCGTGTCCAACGCCTCGTGCACCACCAACTGTCTCGCACCGGTCGCGAAGGTGCTCAACGATTCCTTCGGCATCGAGACCGGGTTCATGACCACGGTGCATGCGTATACGAAGGACCAGGTGATCCTCGACGCGCCGCACGATGATCAGCGCCGGGCTCGTGCCGCGGCACTCTCGATCATCCCCACGACCACCGGTGCGGCCAAAGCGGTAGCGCTCGTGCTTCCCGAACTCAAGGGAAAGTTCCACGGGCTGGCGCTGCGTGTGCCGGTGCCCGACGTCAGCCTTGTCGACCTCACCGCCACGCTTGCAAAGCCTGCGACGGTCGACGATGTCAACGCTGCGATGCGCGAAGCGGCGAACGGTCCTCTCAACGGCATCCTCGCGGTGAGCGATGAGCAACTGGTGTCCGTTGACTTCCTCCATGACTCACACTCGTCAATCCTCGACGCACCGTCGACGATGGTGCTCGGCGATCGCACCGTCAAGGTGCTGTCCTGGTACGACAACGAGTGGGGTTACTCGTGCCGGGTGATCGACCTCGTCAACCTGATCGCGTCGAAGCTCTAAGGTCGCTGAGCGCCGAGATCGAGACCGATCTCTCCTGCAATCACGGCCGGAGGCACCCGAGGAATGTCCTGAGGTTATAGGCTTCCTCCGCCGTGGTGATACACGATTGGTTCGGCCTCGCAATCGTTGCCGGTGCCGGTGCGGGCGCGATCCTGGCCTTGTGCAGCCTGTTCTGGCGGCAACTCGCCCCAGCGGTTCGCCTGTATACGCGGATTGCCGCTGCGACAATTGGTCTCCAGGTGCTCATCGGGCTTGTCCTCGTTGCGACGGGCCACCGCCCGCACGATGTGCTCCACTGGCTCTACGGTGCCGCGACGCTGCTTGCGCTCCCGTTCTCACGGTGGATGGGCACGCCGCTCAAGGAGCGTGACAAGCGGCTCTGGCTGATTGGCGGGGCGGTGGCAACCCTGCTGTTCGCGATCCGCGCCCTGATGACGGGTTGACGCGAGCGAGCTCTGGTAAACCGGCCGCGGATTTGTCACTCTGCACTCACCACACGGCGCCGGCGGCTGCTGACGGAGCTGCGGTGCCCCAATGACTGCTAGGAGGATTTCGTTGAGTGCTAGCGTCCAGTACAGAATCGGCGCGGATGCCCGCTGCAGTGATGGGAGCTGCGGCCACGTCAGCAGGGTGGTCCTCGACCCTGTTGTCCGCTCCATCACGCACGTCGTCGTTGAACCCGGGCACGGGCATGGCGGCGCGCGACTCGTGCCGGTCGAGTCTGTGGAGGTCCATGACGATGGTGTGCATATCCGCTGCACGAACGCGGAGTTCCAACGCTTCGAGCCGGCCGAGGAGACGGAGTTCCTTCCAGGAGCCGAGGCATACGGTGATTACGACCCGGACCATGTCCTCACACGCCCGTACTTTCGTCTCGGGGCCGGTGGCCTCGGGATGAGCGGGCTCGGCCTGAGCAATGCCGGTATGGGGACGATCGACACGGGGGCGGTCAACGCCGCGAAGCCGGAGGTCTACGACTCGGTTCCCGCGGGCGAGGTGAGCGTCCGGCGCGGTGACCCCGTGTATGCAACGGACGGCGCGATCGGCAAGGTCCACGGGCTCGTCATCGACCCGCGAAATCAGCATGTGACACACGTCCTCCTGGCGGAGGGCCACATATGGGATCGCAAGGAGGTCGCGATTCCCATCAGCGCAGTCACAGCAGTCGATGCGGGGATCCAGCTCACGCTGTCGAAGGCTGAGCTCAGAGACCTGCCTGAGGTTGACATCGATAAAGATCGGGATTCCGCAAGTGACTGACGACCGGTCCCCTGAGCCGCCCGACTGTCAGGAATTCGCTTCCTCGTCCTCGATGACGTCTGGTTGCCTGCCCATCCCGCCAGGATCGTAGGCCGGATCTTCACCAAGACCTGGTTCCCGACGAGGAATCTCAGGGATGTCGCCCCCCGGATCCACTGATGACTCGTCAACCGGGTTCGACGGCAGCGTTCGCTCGGGCTCGGGAATGTCGACCGATTCTTCGTTGATCCGGGTCACGCTCATCTCCTTCGGCCACGGTCGCCAACTCACGTAGGCTACCGCGAGGGCCCACATCCGTGGGGAAGTCCAAGTACCCGTCAACCCGGTGCCCAACGGCTCTGGTGTGGCCCACGTCGGGCTGCTTTGATGGGTTCATGAGATCCACCAAATCGGCGGGACCGGCACTGAACTCGGCTGATGCGATGCCTGAACGGAAGATCACGTTCAAGACGATCCTCCTCGCCACCGACGGCTCAGCGGACGCGCAACCCGCGCTCTCGGCCGCGGCGGATCTCGCGAAGCGTTCCGACGCGACACTGCACCTGGTGATGGCCTACGACCTTCCGCCGGAGACGCTCTACGTCTTCCCGACAGGCGCGGGCATCGACGAGACGCTTGCTGCCTATCAGCGAGCAGCGTCCGCCGCACTCGCGGCCGCACGATCCGAGGCGACGGCGCTCGGAGCGGTCGTCGGCGATGTCCGTGCCCAGCAGGGAGAGATCAGCGATGTGGTGGCGAATGTCGCCGCAACGATTTCGGCGGACCTCATCGTCATCGGACACCGCGGGCTCGGCCCTGTGCGCCGGCTGCTGGCAGGGAGCGTCTCCGCGTCCGTATTGCATACCGCCCGTTGCCCGGTGCTCATCGTGGGAGGGGCAGAACCAAGCTGGCCACCTGCGCAGATGGTCATCGGCTTTGATGGTTCGCCCGCCTCGAAACAGGCAGCGCTGCTGGCATCCGAGATCGCTCGCCTGTATCCCGAGGTCACCGTGACCCTGGTCGAGGTCCTGCCGGACAGCCTGTTGAACCCGAACCCGCTGCTTCGCCATCCTGATCGAGTCGCGGCCGAGCATGGGCGCCTTGAACGTCAGGCACGGGAGATCGAGAGTATCGCGGAGATTCGTCCCCTGACGGCACTGGCGGTCGGTGATGCGGGTGACGCGCTGCTGGCTAGAGGGAACAGACTCCCCGTGCCAAACCTGATCGTCATCGGTGCTCGCCGTCTCAGCGAGGCGCGCCGGCTCCTTTTCGGAGGCGTGTCCTCGAAGATCCACCATTCAGGCCACAGCCCCCTGCTCGTCATCCCCGAGCCGGCGGCGCAGCGCGGCGAATAGTCCGCTGGGTGACGGTCTGCGCTGTCCGCCCTTAACGGGCCACCAGCACCGGAACCCTCGCGACATGAACGAGCTTGTTGGAGACGCTGCCAACCAGCATCCCGGTGAGCGTCGACAGCCCTCGCCTCCCGACGATGATCACGTCGGCATTGCTCGCATCGGCAAACTCGATGATCCGTCGAGCGACGTCGTGCGTGTCGGCTTCCAGGACATGACCTTGGGCATGCACCCCTTGTGCCGTCAGCTTCGCCGTCGCCGCCGCGATCACCTCGGTGGCTTCGATAGGTGATTCGAGCTCGGCGAGATGAACCGCCTTGGAGTGCGGCATGTCGTGCTCGTGCACATGGATAACGTCGACCTCGGCACCCACTTTCGCCGCCAGGCCGGCGGCGGTAGCGAGCGCGGCGTCAGAGAATGGGGAACCGTCGACTGCAACAAGGATCCTCTCGAACATTGGAGCTTCTGCCTCCCGTCAGCGACGGTTCACAGCGCGCACAGCCTCGCTGACTCGCACTGTACGGCCGGGCCGATGATGTCACCTCCCAGCCGCCCCTACCAGGGCCGAAAGTCATGCCATCGCACTGCTTCGCCGAGGCGTCGCCCGAAATGACATCCCGATTGGTGCCCGATTGGCGCCGGTTGGCGCCCCCGGTAGGAGTCGAACCCACGACCATCGAGTTAGAAGCTCGCCGCTCTATCCGCTGAGCTACGGGGGCACGTCGCGAGTCTACCTGTGCGAATTCGTCCGGGCCGCTGGGCGGCGAGCCATATAATCGCCAGGCCTCCCTTTCGGCGTCTCATGGTGGCCATAGCTCAGTTGGTTAGAGCGCCAGGTTGTGGCCCTGGAGGTCGCGGGTTCGACCCCCGCTGGCCACCCCAATCCCGAGGTGCGGGCACAGTCGACCGGCACGGCATACGTGTCGGCGTGGCTGGCCCGGCGCGCGGCGCTGGCCGTCCGAAGAGGTCCGGGTGGTACGCCGGCGCTAGACTGGCGCGCGATGTGCGACGAACACTGGGATGCCGTCGACGCGTACACAACCGGCTGCCTGCAACCGGCCGACCCGGTCCTCGACGCGGCGATTCGTGACAGCGCGTCGCTTCCCAACATCGCGGTGGCACCGGCGCAGGGACAGTTCCTGCACCTCCTCGCTCGTGCCGTCAAGGCGCGTCGCATCCTTGAGATCGGCACGCTCGGCGGATACAGCGCTATCTGGCTTGGACGTGCGCTGCCGGACGACGGGCGCCTGATCAGCCTCGAAATCAGTGATGAGCACGCGGCGGTCGCTCGTCGCAACATCGAGCGCGCCGGGCTCGACAACAGGGTCGAGGTGCGCGTCGCTCCCGCGCTCGACACGCTCGCGCAGCTCAAAGCCGATCACGAAGCACCATTCGATCTCGTGTTCATCGACGCGGACAAGCGCAACACGCCGGCATATTTCGCAGCTGCGGTGGACCTTGCCCACATCGGGAGCCTCATCGTGGTGGACAACGTGGTGCGGCAGGGCAAGCTCATCGACCTCGAGAGCGACGACCCGGACGCCATGGGCATGCGCCGGCTCATCGAGCAGATGGCATCCGAGCGCCGCATCACACCGGCCGTCATTCAGACGGTGGGCGTCAAGGGATGGGACGGCTTCGCCTTTGCGCTGGTGATCGGCTGATCAGACGCTGACCAGTGCGTCCGTCGAGTGCAGGGCGGCGACAGTGCGTTGTGCTGCCGTGGACGCGATATCGAGCGGCACGTGACCGCCGTGCAACAGCGGATCCGCGTGCTCGAGCCACGCCGCGTCATCGGCGAGCTGCGCAAGCGCAGGCTCGCCGCCGAGACGGCAGAGATAGCGCGCAGCGATCCATCCGAGGCGGCCACTCCCCGTGTCGGCGGCGAATGCGTTCGCCTGTTCGGCGAGACGGGCGCCGATTGCGAGCGTCGCCATACGCCGCGCGACACGACGAAGCGGCAACTGGCGCGCGTCCGCGTCATCGATGCCGCGCACCGTTTGCAGCTGACTCTCGAGGCGCCGTAACGCATCGACGATGACGCTCGCGAGCGGGGCGCACGGACCGCCGCTCGACACGAGCTCGCCACGTCGCTCGGTATCGCTGAGATAGCCGGGCAATGCACCGTGCTCGATCGCACGCTGCACGTCGAGCGCGATCACGTTGCCCGATCCCTCCCAGATTGCGTGCACGTACACGTCACGGAGGATGCGAGCATCCGGCCAGTCCTCGATGAACCCGTTGCCACCGCGCGCCTCCATGCCTTCGGTTGCACAGATGCGTGCGCGTTCGGTGCCGTGCATCTTGAACAGCGGTGTCAGGAGACGGAGCGCGGCGGCAGCCTCGATGTCGCCGGCGTCGGCGCTGTCGGCGAGCTCGGCAACGCCCATCGCAGCGGTGAGCCCCGCGACGGAATCCACGACGAGCTCGGCGAGGGTGTCGCGCATCAGTGGATGCAGGTCGAGTCGCCGTCCGAACGTCGACCTGCCATGCGTGTGGCTGAGTGCCTCAAAGGCGCTGCGACGCATCGCTCCCGCGGTCGCTGTGGCGATGCCGATGCGTGTGGCGTTCACCATGTCCATCATCTGCGGCAAACCGCGGTCGATCGCACCGACCTGCCACGCGAAAGCTCCGCGCAGGCCGACCTCGCCTGACGCCATCGCGCGCGTGCCGAACTTCTCCTTGAGCCGGTGGACGATGAAGGTGTTGCGCGTGCCGTCATCGAGCACGCGCGGCATGAGGAAAAGGCCCAGCCCGCGCGGGCCGGGTGGCGCCCCCTCGGGACGGGCGAGCACGAGGATCAGATCGCTGTGCGGGCAGCTCGCGAACCACTTCTCGCCCGTGAGCCGCCACGTCCCGTCATCAGCGCGTGTCGCGACCGTCTCGTTGGCACCGACGTCGGAGCCCCCGGCCTTCTCGGTGAGGAACATCGCGACTGTGAGGTGATGCCCGGTGTCATCGGTGATGCCTGGGACGAATCGTGCGGCGAGCGCGGGGTCGTTGCGCTCAAGGCATCGGGCGGCGGCATCCATCATCCCAACGGGACAGCCGGTGACCGCCTGGTCCGACTCGAGCAGCAGGTAGAGCATCGCGGTGATCAGGGTCCGCGGCGCACGTCCGCTGAGACCGTGCCAGCCCGTCGCGTACGCGGCGTGCACAGCGCCGAAACGCAGGACCGCCGCCTCGAGCTCGCGGTATGCAGGGTGGAACTCGATCTCGTCGATACGCTGCCCGCGGGCGTCGTAGGAGCGCAGCACCGGGGGGTTGCGGTCGGCTGTCCGGGCGAGCGGCTCGATCGTCTGCGGGACGAGCGTCCCAAGCTCCTGCAACGCGGCCTCGGCGGTGGGCCAGAGCTCCTCGCCGACGGCTCGCCGGGCGAGCCAGCGCAGGTGCTCGTCCGGCTGATACCAGTCGGTTCGATCTGTGGGCGGGATGTACCGAGCGCCCGGGTCAGACGGCAGCATCGCGCCCACGATAGCGCGCGGCGTGCACTACCAAAGACCGCGGCGCTGGAATACCTCTTTGAGGAGCCGCGGGCGGTCGGTCATGATCCCGTCGACGCCGAGGTCGAGGAGGTAGTCCATCTCCGCCTCGTCGTCGATCGTCCACACGTGCACGGGCAGCCTGGCCCGGTGTGCCGCCTTGACGAAGCGGCGATCGATGCGAAGAATGCCCCAGCGCTGCGGCACCTGCAGGCAGTCCGCATGGAAGCCGGGCATCCGGCCCGAGCGCGACACCAGGAATGCCGTTCCTGTTGCGACCTGTCCCATCGATGAGCAGATCCGCCCGCCTGCCAGCGCGCGAATGCGAGCAACACGGCGGTCCGAGAACGATCCGATGCACACCCGCCCGAAGGCGTCGAGGCGGCTGATGAGTTCCACGAGCGGGGCCACCGTCGCATCGGTCTTCGCGTCGATGTTCAGGTAGATATCCTCCCAGCGCGTCAGCAGGTCCTCGAGCTTCGGGATGACGACCCCTCGTCCCCGGAATGGGAAGGACTGCCCGCCGTCGGGGCTGAACGCGTAGCCGGCATCCGCCTCGCGCACGTCGGCATAGGCGAGCTCGGGGATCGTTCCCGCTCGATCGGTGAGGCGGTCCAGCCGGTCGTCGTGGAACGCGAGGAGCACGCCGTCGCGCGTCAGCTGAACGTCCGTCTCCAGGTACCGGTACCCGAGCGCGACCGCAGCTTCGAACGCCGGCAATGTGTTCTCCGGCGCGTCGCCGGCACCACCGCGATGGGCGAAGGCGAGCGTCGTCGCGTCGCCGAGGAAGGATCGCTGGACCATGGGTCGGTCAGGGTAGCCGGACAGTCCCCATGAGGTACGCATCGCAACTCCTTGCGGCCGCCCGACCGTCGGCAATCGCCCAGACGATGAGCGACGCTCCGCGCACGGCGTCGCCCGCCGCGAACACCCCGTCGACGCCGCACGCGAACGATCCGTCGACAGCAAGGTTCCCGGCGCTGTCGCGATCGATTGACAGCCCGTCGAGCAATGTCGAACGCTGCGGGCCGTCGAAGCCGATCGCGATGAGGACGAGGTCGGCGTCGATCATCACCTCGCCGTCAGCCAGGGGAGCGAAGGTGCGCACGCCGTGATCCCGCCGCGCCTCGACTCGCATGGCCCGCACGCGCTTGACGGTGCTGCCGTCTCCCTCGAAAGCTGTGACCATCAACCCGAACTCGCGCGAGCCGCCTTCGTCATGCGCAGGATAGGTGCGAAGGATGAGCGGCCACTGCGGCCAGGGATTGCCATCCGGCCGGTCGTCCGGAGGCTGGGGATAGAGGTAGAGCTGCTGCACGTCTCTGCAGCCCTCTCGAATGACGTTGCCGAGACAGTCCGCGCCGGTGTCGCCGCCCCCGATGATGACCACAGCCTTTTCGCTCGCCGTGATCTCTGGAACGGTGAGCACCCGCTCCCCGGCGACGCGCCGGTTCTGCTGCACGAGGTAGTCCATCGCCATATGGATTCCGCAATGCTCTCGGCCGGGGACGTCGATGTCGCGAGCCCGGTCTGCGCCGACCCCGAGGACCACAGCGTCGAAACGCTCACGAAGCTGCTCCGCGGTGACGTCGACGCCGATGTCGTATCCCGTCTCAAACGTGATCCCCTCGGCCTCGAGCAGACCGACACGGCGATCCAGGACCCATTTCTCCATCTTGAAATCCGGGATGCCGTAGCGCAGGAGGCCACCGACACGGTCCGAACGCTCGAACACCGTGACGTGGTGCCCCGCGCGGTTCAGCTGTTGCGCGGCAGCGAGACCCGCAGGCCCCGACCCGACGACGGCGACGCGTTTCCCCGTACGATGCGCAGGAGGTTCCGCGCGTATCCATCCCTCGTCGAACGCGCGATCGATGACCGACTGCTCGATCTGCTTGATGGCGACCGGGTCATCGTTGATCGCAAGGACGCATGCCGGCTCGCAGGGCGCGGGGCACAGCCTGCCGGTGAACTCAGGGAAGTTGTTGGTGGCGTGCAGGCGATCGACCGCGGCGTGCCAGTCATCGTGCGACACGAGCTCGTTCCACTCGGGGATCAGATTGCCGAGCGGACATCCCTGGTGGCAGAAGGCGACACCGCAGTCCATGCACCGCGATCCCTGCTCGCGAAGCACCTGGACCGGCAGTGGGAGGTACACCTCACGGTAGTCACCGACACGTTCTGCGACAGGCCGCTTGTGCGCCGTGTACCGCGCGTGCTCGAGAAAGCCGGTGCGCGCAACCATCATCCGACGAGCTCGAGCTGGGCGCGCAGCGCGCGGCGGTACTCCTCGGGCAGCACCTTGACGAAGCGCTCGCGAGCTTGACGCCAGCCACGGAGCAGGCGCTTCGCGACGTCACTGCCGGTGAGCAGCTCGTGACGCTCGAGAAGATTTCGGACGATGACGAGGTCCTCGACTTGTGGCTCCTCGAGCGTCACCGTGGCGAGGTTGCACCGCTGCGCGAAGTCCCCCTCGTCATCGAGCACGAAGGCGATGCCACCGCTCATGCCGGCAGCGAAGTTCCGTCCCGTGGTGCCGATCACGAGCACGGTGCCGCCGGTCATGTACTCGCAACCGTGGTCCCCGACGCCTTCGACCACCGCAACTGCTCCCGAGTTGCGGACACCGAACCGCTCACCGGCGATACCGCGGATGAATGCCTCGCCGCTCGTGGCGCCGTACAGCGCGACGTTGCCGACGATGATGTTGTCCTCGGCTCGCCGCCGTGCTGCTCGCGGCGGACGGATGACCAGCCTGCCGCCCGACAGCCCTTTGCCCACGTAGTCGTTGGCCTCACCGCGCAGCGTGAGCGTGATGCCGCCTGCGAGCCACGCGCCGAACGACTGCCCGGCCGCTCCGTCAAGCTCGATCTCGATGCTGCCGTCGGGCAGACCGGCCGCGCCGTGCCGGCGCGCAACCTCGCCACTGAGCATCGCGCCGACGCTCCGATGCACATTGCGCACCTGTGTCCGCATCCGCACCGGACGCTGGGCGTCGAGTGCGGGTGCGCACGTTTCCATGATCGTGACGTCGAGCATCTCGCTGAGGTCGGCAACCTGCGAGCGGCTGTGCCGCCGGTCGTCAGCGGATGCGGCCGGTGGGATGGCGAGCAGTTGACCAAAGTCGAGGCCGCGAGCCTTCCAGTGCCCGGCTGCAGGCTTCGCTTCGATGAGATCGACGCGCCCGATCATGTCCTCGAAGCGCCGGAATCCGAGGTGCGCCATCCAGCGGCGCACGTCCTCGGCAAGAAAGAGCATGAACGCGACGACGTGTTCAGCCCGGCCGCTGAATCTGCTGCGCAACACGGGGTCCTGGGTCGCGATGCCCACCGGGCACGTGTTGAGGTGACAGACGCGCATCATCACGCACCCGGCAGCGATGAGCGGTGCTGTCGCAAACGCAAACTCGTCCGCGCCGAGCAGCGCGCCGACCACCACGTCGCGCCCCGTCTTCATCTGCCCGTCGGCCTGGAGCGTGACGCGGCTGCGCAGTCCCTGACGGATGAGCACCTGTTGCGTCTCGGCGAGTCCAAGCTCCCACGGCACGCCGGCATGCTTGATGGCGGTCAACGGCGACGCGCCGGTTCCGCCCTCGTACCCGGCGACGACGATGTGGTCCGCGCGCGCCTTGGCGACCCCGGCGGCGACGGTTCCCACGCCGGCTTCCGCAACGAGCTTCACGCTGATCCGCGCACTCGGATTCACGCTGCGCAGGTCCCAGATGAGCTGGGCCAGGTCCTCGATCGAGTAGATGTCGTGGTGCGGTGGTGGTGAGATGAGACCCACACCCGGCGTGGAATGGCGCAGGCGCGCGATCGTCTCATCCACCTTGAAGCCCGGGATCTGACCACCCTCGCCAGGCTTGGCGCCCTGCGCGATCTTGATCTGCAGCTCATCGGCGCTGACGAGGTAGTGGGCGGTCACACCGAAGCGCGCCGACGCAACCTGCTTGATGGCGCTGCGTCGGGAATCGCCGTTGTCGTCGCGGAGGTATCGCGACGGATCCTCACCCCCCTCACCGGTGTTGGAGCGTCCGCCGATCCGGTTCATCGCAATCGCGAGGAGCTCATGCACCTCTTTGCTCAGCGACCCGTACGACATACCGCCAGTCGAGAAGCGGCAGACGATATCCAGCGCCGGCTCGACCTCGCTCAGGGGCACCGGCTCGACAGCGGCACGAAGCTCGAACAGTCCGCGGAGGTTCTTCAGGCGGCACGACTCGTCGTCGGCGAGCGCAACGTAGTGGCGGAACGCCAACTCATCACCGGACTTCACCGCGTGCTGCAGTGCCCCGATGACCTCGGGATTCCATTGATGCAGCTCTCCGTCGCGCCGCCAGCGATATTCACCGCGTTCCTCGAGGCTCGGCGGCGTGATGCGCACATCAGGGAATGCCCGCTCGTGGCGCGCGAGTGCCTCTGCGGCGATGACGTCGATTCCGATGCCGCCGATGCGCGATGCCGTGTTCGGGAAAAACCGATCGACGACACTGCGGTCGATGCCGAGGCACTCGAAGATCTGCGCGCCGCAGTACGACTGGATCGTCGAGATGCCCATGCGGGCAATGGTCTTGCGCAGTCCCTTTGTGAGCGCGTGGATGTACAGGTCCTCGGCGCGCGCCGCGTCGACCGGCGTCGGCATGAGTCCGCGGCGGGCCATGTCGGCGACCGTTTCGAACGCGAGGTACGGGTTGACGGCCTCAGCGCCGTAGCCGATCAGCAGCGCGAGATGCATGACCTCGCGCGCCTCGCCGGTCTCGATGACGAGACCGACGCCGGTCCGGGTCTGCTCTCGAACGAGGTGGTGATGCACAGCAGCCGCGGCGAGGAGCGAGGGGATCGGCACATGTGACGCATCGATGTGCCGGTCGCTCAGGATGAGCACGGTCGCACCCGCCTCGATCTGCTCTGAGGCCAAACGGCAGATCCGCTCGATGCCTTCGATGAGCCCCGCCGCACCCGCCTCGCGGTGGAAGACCATCGAGATCGTTTCCGCGGGGAATTGACGCTGCGTGACGTGGCGCAGCTTTTCGAGGTCGTGGTTGGTGAGCACCGGATGCGGCATCTCGAGCCGCATCGCCTGCGAGGGGCCTTGCTCGAGCAGATTCCCTCCTGCCCCGAGTGACGTCACCAGCGACATGACGGCCTGCTCACGGATCGGGTCGATCGGCGGATTGGTGACCTGCGCAAACAGCTGCTTGAAGTAGTTGAAGAGCGGGAGCGGACGCTCGCTCAGCACTGCCAGCGGGGTGTCGTTGCCCATCGAGCCGACGGCCTCCTCGCCGGTGTGCCCCATCGGTACGAGCAGCAGGGCGATGTCCTCGACGCTGTAGCCGAATGCCTGCTGGCGCACGAGCAGCGTTCCGGGGTCCGGCGCCGGCACCTGTTCCGGCGGTTCGAGCTCGTCGAGATGGACGGTCCCTTTGCGGATCCACTCGCGGTACGGGTGCGTCGCGGCAAGTTGTGTCTTGACGGCGCCGTCGTCGAGCACGCGTCCCGCACCGGTGTCGACGAGCAGCAGACGGCCCGGTTCCAGGCGCCACTTGCGGACGATTCGCTCTTCGGGAATGTCGAGCACGCCGGCCTCCGACGCCATGACGACGAGTCCGTCGTCGGTGATCAGGTACCGAGCCGGGCGCAGCCCATTGCGGTCCAGCGTCGCGCCGATGACGCGGCCGTCGGTGAAGGCGATCGCCGCAGGGCCGTCCCATGGTTCGAGCAGTGCGCCGTGGAACTCGTAGAACGCGCGACGCTCTTCGCCCATCAGGGGGTTCTGGTGCCACGCTTCGGGGATCATCATCATCACGGCGTGTTCGATCGAGCGGCCTGTCATCGCAAGCAGTTCGAGCGCATTGTCGAATTGCGATGAGTCGGACCCGCTCTCGTCGAGCACCGGGACGAGCTTGGCGATGTCGTCGCCGAAATGCGGACTGCGGAATTTGGACTGGCGCGCGCGCATCCAGTTGACGTTGCCTCGCAGCGTGTTGATCTCGCCGTTGTGCGCTGACATGCGGAAGGGCTGCGCGAGGTCCCAACGCGGCAGCACGTTTGTGGAGAACCGCGCGTGCACCAGTGCCAGCGTCGACGTGACACGGGGATCGACGAGGTCGGGATAGAACCCCGCGAGCTGCGCTGCGGTGAGCATGCCCTTGTAGACGAGCGTGCGGCTCGAGAGGCTCGCGAAGTGGAATCGGTCGCGGCCGATCCCAGCGGCCAGCGCATCGCGCTCGACAACGCGGCGGAGGACGAGCAACCGGCTTTCGAGCGCCGCTCCGTCAAGCCCGATCGCCGCCACGAACAGCTGGCGGATGACCGGCAGCCCGGCTCGGGCGCTGTGCCCCAGCGCGTCGGCAACGACCGGCACGTCGCGCCAGCCCAGGACGCGGAGCCCTTCGGCACGGCACGACCCCTGCGTGATTGCCTCGCAGCGCTCCCGCTCCGACGGCTCACGCGGGAGCATCACCATGCCGACGCCATATGCACCCGGAGCCGGGAGCGGAATACCGGCCGCATCGCGGAGGAAGTCGTCCGGCACCTGGATGAGGATGCCGGCGCCATCGCCGCTGTCCGGCTCAGCCCCCGACGCCCCCCGATGACCGAGATTGACGAGGGCCTCAACGCCCAGGTCGACCACCGAATGGGCCGGACCGCCGGCAATGCGGGCGACGAACGCCACCCCGCAGGCATCATGCTCCAGCGCGGGGTCCATCAGGCCCGGCTGCGGGTGTGGTGCGCTCAGAGACTCGCCGATGCCGGACAACCCTACCGCACTCCGCGCGCGAGCCGCCGGGCGGCTTCCGCAACCCGCAACGCTAGGATGGTCAGCGCTTGTCCACCCAAGTTACGCAGGTATCACCCGCCTCGCTCGCCTCCGCCCCGCATGGCGGCCCCGGGCTGGTGGAGCGCATCCTCAACGGACTGCCCTGGTGGGCGCTCCCTGCCACCGTGGTCGCCGTGCTGGGTCTGTTCGGCCTCTACTCGATCTGGACGGCGTTCTTCACCGGTGGCGTCAACGAGAGCGGCTCGTATCTCTCACCGTTTTACTCGCCAACGATCTGGAAGACCGGGCCGGTCAGCCCTGCCCTCTGGGTGCTCGGCTCCCCGTTGCTCTTCCGCGCCACCTGCTACTACTACCGCAAGGCGTACTACCGCTCCTTCTTCTGGGATCCACCGTCGTGCGCGGTCGGTGAGCTGCGCCACCGCAAGTACCGCGGGGAGACTGCATTCCCGCTCTTCCTCAACAACCTGCACCGATTTCTCTTCTACCTGGTCCTCATCGTCACCGGCTTCCTCTGGTACGACGTCTATCTCGCCTTCTGGGCACACAACGGGCACCTCCAACTCGGTCTCGGCACCGGCATCATGCTCGTGAACGTCATCCTCCTCAGCGGATACACGTTCGGCTGCCACTCGTGGCGGCACCTGGTCGGTGGCGGGCTCGACTGCTACTCGAAAGCGAGGCTGGGTCAGGCGCGGTACCGCGCCTGGAGATGGGTCACGGTGCTCAATCAGCGCCATCCCCTGTGGGCGTGGTGCAGCATGTTCAGTGTCGTCATCACGGACGTGTACATCCACCTCTTGCGGGCCGGCATCATGATCGATCCGCACATCGTTTTCTGAGATGCCAACGATCCCCGAGCCATACGACACCATCGAATGCGACGTGCTCGTCGTCGGCGCCGGCGGCGCCGGGATGCGCGCCGCGATCGCCGCCGCTGAGGGGGGGTGCAGCGTCACCGTGGTGACGAAGTCGCTCCTCGGCAAGGCGCACACGGTGATGGCCGAGGGTGGCATCGCGGCGGGTATGGGCAATCTGGACGCCGAGGACAGCTGGGAAGTGCACTTCGCCGACACGATGCTCGGCGGCCAGCTCGTCAACAACTGGCGCATGGTCGAGCTGTACGCGCACGAGGTCATCGACCGCGTCCTCGAACTGGAGCGATGGGGTGGCATCTTCGATCGCACCCCCGACGGCCTGATCATGCAGCGCGCTTTCGGCGCGCATTCCTGGAAGCGTCTCGCCCACGTGGGCGACCGCACCGGGCTCGAGCTGATTCGCACGTGCCAGGACAAGATGGTGCACACGGCGGGCGTCGACGTCCGCATGGAGTACACACTTTCGGCACTGCTCAAATCCGGCGACCGCGTGTGCGGCGCCTTCGGATACAACCGCAACACCGGAAGCTTCGTCGTCTTCAAGGCGGGTGCGGTCGTCCTCGCGAGCGGGGGATGGGGCCGGATGTACCGGTTCACGTCCAACTCGTGGGAGTGCTCCGGTGACGGTGCCGCGATGGCGTACCAGGCGGGCGCAGATCTGCTCGACATGGAGTTCGTGCAGTTCCATCCCACCGGAATGATCTGGCCGCCGGGCGCTCGGGGCATCCTCGTCACCGAGGCCGTGCGTGGCGAGGGCGGCCTGCTCTTCAATGCCGAAGGCTCGCGGTTCATGCTCGATTACGACCCGGTGAAGAAGGAACTGTCGTCGCGAGATGTCGTGGCGCGATCCATCTACAAGGAGGTGCAGGCGGGACGCGGCACGCCGCATGGTGGCGCGTACCTCGACGTGCGGCACCTCGGTGCCGACTACGTCAAGCGCAAGTTGCCTTCGATGTACGAGCAGTTCCACGCGCTGGCATCCATCGACATCACGAGTCAGCCCATGGAAGTCGGTCCCACCATCCATTACACGATGGGTGGCGTACGCGTCGATGCCGAGACGGCAGCGACCACCGTCGCGGGTCTCTACGCGGCCGGCGAGGCCGCGGGTGGTCTGCACGGCGCCAACCGCCTCGGCGGCAACTCTCTCGGTGACATCCTCGTTTTCGGCCGGCGCGCCGGTGTCGCTGCAGCCGAGTTCTCGCGAAGCGGCGGCGCGACGCGCACGATCGACGAGGCACAGGTGGCCGCTGAGCAGGCCGATCTGCTCATCCCCCTCACCGACGGCGCAAACGCTGGATCGGCCGGTGAGAATCCATACAAGGTCCACGAGGATCTGCAGCTGGCGATGCAGGATGACGCCGGCATCGGGCGCAGCGAGGAGTCGCTGCAGCGTGCGCTCGCCAACGTGCTGGAGTTGCGCGAGCGCAGCACCCACATCCGCGTGAGTGGGGGCCGCGCACTCAACCCCGGCTGGCACACGTGCCGCGACGTCACCAACATGCTGATCATCTCCGAGGCGATCGTGCGCGGTGCCATCGAACGGCGTGAGAGCCGAGGGTCGCAGTGGCGTTTCGACCACCTCGAGCAGGAGATCGAGTACGGCAAGGTGAATTTCGTGACGCGTCGCGGCGACGATGGGATGCAGGTGGTGAGCGTGCCGCTCGACCCGCTGCCCGAACGGCTTCGTCCGCTGCTGGAGCGGAGCCGCTTCTACGACGCGGCCAAATTGCCGAGGGGATATCTCACCGAGGCTGCGCCGGCTGCTGATGTCGTGAAGCAACCTGCTGCGGCCCGCAAGCCCAGGAAAGGAAAGTCATGACAGTCGTTGATCACACCGGAGCCGCGGTGTCCACCACGCCCGAGGCGGCATTGACCGCGAGTGGTCTGACCGGCGAGACGCTCACGATGCACGTGCGGAAGGGTGTGCCCGGCGGAGAGCAGACCGAGGTCACGTATGAGGTTCCCGTGGTGACTGGCATGGTGGTGCTCGACGCGGTGCACTACGTCCAGCACAACCTCGACACCGACCTCGCGTGCCGGTGGAATTGCAAGGCCGCCAAGTGCGGCTCGTGCAGCGCGGAGGTCAACGGCCGGCCGGTGCTGCTCTGCAAGACGCGTGTTGACGATCTGCCGCCCGGCCCGGTGACGATCCATCCCATGAAGTCCTTTCCGTTGATCAAGGACCTCGTCACCGACGTGTCGCGCAACTACGAGGTGAACAAGGCCATCCCGCCCTTCACCGCCGCGCCCGACGACGGCACGCCGTGGCGCATCCAGCAGCAGGATATCGATCGCATCTACGAATTCCGCAAGTGCATCGAGTGCTTCCTGTGTCAGGACGTCTGCCACATCATCCGCACCCACGACTATGCCGAGCGTTTCTACGGCCCGCGATTCTTCGTGCGCGTTGCGTCACTCGAGATGCATCCCAAGGATGTGCTCGACCGCCTTGAACAGACGCGCGAGGACGGCGGTCTCGGCTACTGCAACATCACGAAGTGCTGCACCGAGGTGTGCCCCGAGCACATCCACATCACGGACAATGCGATCATCCCCCTCAAGGAACGGGTGGCCGACGTGCACTGGGACCCGGTGCGCTTTGTCGGCCGCATGCTCTTCGGTCAGCGGAACGATTGATCGGCGTCGTCGTTCTGAGCGTCATCATCGTGGTGATGCTCGCGGTGTTCTTCCGGTTCTACCTGTACTCGCGGACCCCGGCGTGGGGGCAGTCCGATACGCGCAAGGCGATGCTCAACATGATGATCGTCGTCGGGCCGATCTTCGGGATGCATTACAAGAAGGAGCCGCCCGAACCCACGAGCATCTCGGCGCCTGCGCAGGACGACGAGGACGATACACGTGCCGTGACCCTTCCGCCGAGCGAGAGCGAGTAGCATCACGGCAATGGGGAGGACGTTCAGGGCCTGCGTGTTCGACATGGACGGGGTGCTGATCGACACCGAGCCCGTGTGGCGTCAGGTTGAGCTCGATGTCTTCGGCCGCGTTGGCGTGACGCTGACGGACGAGCAACTCCGCGACACCTGGGGCATGCGCATCGAGGAGGTGGTCGACCACTGGTATCAGGTGCGACCCTGGAACGGGATCCGTCCGCACGCGGTGCAACGCGAGATCGTCCGCGAGATGGTCGAGTACGTCCGTCAGCACGGTGTGCCGATGGCAGGAGCACTCGAGGCAATCGACACGGCTCGCGCCAACGGGTTGCGCATCGCCATCGCGTCGTCGTCGAGCCGTGAGCTCATCGATGCCGTCGTCGATCGACTCGGCATCGGGGCGCTCATCGATGTCGTGTGCACGGCCGACGATGAGGACCGCGGCAAACCCGACCCCGGCGTATACCTGAGCGCCGCCCAGGCTCTCGACGTCATGCCGGCTCAGTGCGTCGCGATCGAGGATTCGCCTGTCGGCGTGAGCGCAGCGGTTGGCGCAGGGATGCGCTGCATCGGTGTGCGCTCACATGGCGACCTCAGCGGTGACATCGGCCATGCACACCTGGTGATCGACTCGCTGGTTGAGCTCACCCCCGCGATGCTGCTCTCAGCCGATGCTGATCCCGTCGGTGAGTGAGCCGAGGTCCGGATCGATCTCCCCGCGGCGCGCGTCCATCACCTGCACGACCTGGTGCACCGCCCCCGCGCTCCGATGCAATGACGCGCGCTCGTCATCGGTGAGGGAGACGTCGATCACCTCGATGAGCCCACCCGCACCGAGCCGGCACGGAACGCCGGTGAAGAGCCCGTTGATCCCGTACTCCCCCTCGAGATGCACGGTGCACGGCAGCACCTGACGGGTGTCGAGCACGATGGCGTCGATCATCTGCGCAACCGCGGCGCTCGGCGCGTAGAACGCGCTGCCGGTCTTGAGGAGGTTGACGATCTCAGCGCCGCCGTCACGCGCGCGCTGCACGATGGTCTCGAGACGTTCCGCGGGGATGAGGTCCGCGGCGGGAATGCCCGCGACGGTCGTCAGCCGCGTCAGCGGCACCATCGTGTCGCCGTGGCCGCCGAGCACGTACGCCTGCACGTCATGCACGGACGCGTCGAGCTCCTGCGCGATGAAGGTGCGATAGCGCGCGGTGTCGAGCACGCCTGCCATGCCGATGACGCGTGAGCGCGGGAAGCGCGACACCGCCATGGACAGCTGGGTCATGCCGTCGACCGGATTGGCAACGACGATGAGAATGCAGTCAGGCGACCGTGCCACCACCTGGCGGACGACCCCGGAGACGATCTTGGCGTTGGTCATGACCAGATCGTCGCGGGACATCCCCGGCTTGCGCGGGATCCCGCTGGTGATCACAACGATCTGCGACCCCGCGGTCTCCTCGTAGCCATTGCTTCCCGTGACCAGCGAGTCGTATCCGACGATTGGTCCGGACTCGAGCATGTCGAGCGCCTTCCCCTGGGGCATCCCTTCGACGATGTCCACGAGCACGACATCGGCGTAGTCGCGCTCCGCGACGCGCTGCGCGAGCGTCGCCCCCACATTGCCGGCGCCGACGACGGTGATCTTGGTTCTCATTTGGCGGATTTTACGCGCCACCTGCTTCGGCGGGAGTGGCAGCAAAGCGGAACCGCCCCGGGTAAGATCCTGGCGATGAGACCGCCGCGGAGCGCACGGGTACTCGGCGGATCTTGGAAAGCAGCAACGGTGCCGGGCTTCGCTTTTTGGGCTGCGGCCATCGTGTTCGCCGCGGGCATTGTCGTCGCCCATCGCGTTGACGCGTTCACGAATCCTCAGTTCTACGCTGAAGATGGTTCGCGATGGTTCTCCGACGCATATAACGTTGGTGCGATCCGCGCCCTCGGACTTTCATGGGCCGGTTATCTGCAGGTGCTATCGCGCATCGGTCCGCTCGTGGCGACTCCGTTCGGGGTTGCCAACCAACCGCTGATCTACAACGTCTGCGGTCTGCTGCTGCAGATAGCCCCGGGCCTCTTCTTCCTGAGCCGGCGATTCGACACTGTGGTCCCGTCGTTCTGGATTCGGATTGCGTTCAGCGCCATGTACCTCCTGTTGCCGGTGGCTGAGCTCGATGTCACTATCACGGGCGCTCAATTCCATCTCGTGATCCTCGCAACGTTGGTCATCGTGGCGCCGGATCCGAGACGGTGGTATTGGACGACGTTCGACCTTGTCGCAGTGCTGCTCTGCGGCTTTTCCGGACCGTTCGTCTACATCCTTCTGCCGGTTTCGTTGGTGTGGTACCTCATGCGCCGTCGGCGCTTCACACTCATCCTGAGCGCGATTCTCGCGATCGCGCTGGTCGCTCAAATCTACACGCGCCAGTTCTCCCCGCGAATCGCGTTGGAACTTGGGGCGAACGTGAAGGATCTCGCGCTCATCATCTGCGACCGGATCGTCCTCGCGGGCCTCTTCGCTGAGCCGGCGCGCCGGCACGTCTACGTTGCCGGTCAGCCCTTTGGAGTGCTCATCGCAAGCATTGTCTGCGTGTCGGCGCTCCTGATCGTTGTCTACGCTGCCTGGAAGGCGCCCTGGGAACTCAGGATATTTGCGCTCGTCTCCTTTGGAATCGTGGCAGCGGCGTTGGTGTCACCACTTGCCCTGCCGAGGGGAAGCCAGTGGCATGCGCTCGCCATGACCGAATCCGGAAGTCGATACTTCTTCATGGCCCGCGTGGCGTGGCTCGTGATACTCGTGTGGGCAGTCTCCACGCTGCCCCGTTTCTGGATGCGACGGACCGTCTGGGTTGGCGGCACACTGGCGTTCATGTCGGGACTGCCGACCTGGGGTGACGCGCCCTACGTCAACGAGCATTGGCCGGACGAGGCACGGACCATCGTGACAGCGGCACCGGGTACCAGGCTGCTGCTCCCCGTCCCGCCGGGCGGACAGTGGGTGATCGACATCACGGCGAAGCGATGAAGGTTCGTAAACGCCGGTTGCCGGCGGGGGCGCGCGAGCGGGCTCCGCAGGTTGTCGAGCGGTTGCGTCTCGAATATCCCGAGGCGCGCACCGAGCTGGACTTTGCGACGCCGTGGCAGCTCCTTGTCTCGGTGATCCTCAGCGCGCAGACGACTGACGTGACGGTCAATGCGGTGACACCCATCCTGTTCGCGCGCTTCGCGACGCCCGAGGCGCTCGCGTCGGCGCCGCAGCTCGAGGTCGAGGAGATCATTCACCGGACCGGGTTCTTCCGGTCGAAAGCACGCGCGATCATCGAGATGAGCCAGGACCTGATCCTTCGCCATGGTGGTGAGGTCCCGTCGCGCATGGAGGACCTCGTCACGCTCCGAGGCGTCGGTCGCAAGACGGCGAACGTCGTGCTCGGCGTGGCCTTCGGGGTCCCCGGGCTGGCGGTCGACACCCACGTTGCGCGCCTCACCGGCCTGCTGCGCCTGACGTCGGCAACGGACCCGGTGAAGATCGAGGAGGACGTCTGCAGCATCGTCCCAGCGCCCGAGTGGACGCACTTCGGCCTGCGTCTGATCCTGCACGGACGGCGCGTATGCGTGGCCCGAAGGCCGCGATGCCATGCGTGTGTCCTCGCAAACATCTGCCCCTCCGCCAACATCGGGCTGAAGGCCGCGCCAGGGGCCAAACGACGCCCAGCCAAGGGCGGTCGCTAGACTCATGCGGGATGGTCAGGGTCGGCGTGATGAGTCAATCGAGGCACGGGGGAGTCGCGGCACCCGTGCAGCCGGGTACGATGCTGGTATCGCAGTGATCCAGACGAGGGCTCGCAGCCAGCACCAGGCGCCCCTCACGACCGCTTTCCCGGCCATCGTCCGTCCAGTCGGCGCGCCACGCGCGACGAACCCGGCGCCGGTGGCCGAGCCATCGCACCATCACCTCCCGGCGTGGGTGAAACGAGCGTATGCCCAGGCGCGCCCGATTCTAGGGGACCTGCTCGGTTCGCTCGAAGGCCAGCCGCGCGAGGAGCTGCAACGCGCCGTCGACGACATCACCGAGCGCATCAACGCCGGGAAGTTCAGTCAGGCGTTCCAGTACCCGCAGCTGATTGCAACGGGTATGGAGCTGTACACGCAGCAGCGGGCATCCAGCGCAGAGCGCGCACGCGCGGCGCACGCGCTCGATCTGCTCCGTCGCAAGGGCAGTGATCTGCTCCGCGACGCCGGTCCGCAACTCGCGCCCGACATCACGTCGCGACTCGGTCGCTCCCTGCGATCCGCCGCCACGGCGGAGGAGATCGCCGCGGTCGAGACCGAGGTGCGCCAGGCCGTCGAGTCGGCACGCTCGGTCCAGGACCGCAAGCGCGACCGTGAGATCACCAAGACACGCACCAAGATCCAACGCGCCGCTCCGCGTGCGCAGTCCGGGCCGGTGGAGACCACTGAGACGTGGCAGGACGTCCTGCGTCGATTGCAGGAGCAGATGAGCCAAGAGGCCGGCGCGTGACCTCGACGCCGGTCTCGGCCTCCCTGGACCCCGACCGGCTCGCTCCGGATGCGGATGACCCAGAGGTGGGAACGGTGATGCGCGATGAGGTGGTCTTCTGCCTCCCGAGCACCCCTGCGGACGCGATCGCCAAATTGCTCGGCGACAACATCCTGAGTGAGCTCGTCGTGCTCGTCGATCGCCGCCCCGTCGGGTACGTCGCCAAAGAGGACGTCATCAACCACCTCGTCGGGGGCGACATCGTGGTTGCCGGCAGCGACTTCGCGGTGCGGCCTCCGTCCACCGCAGTCCAGGCGCGCAACATGCTGCGTCCCTCGCCGCTGCTCGTCGACGAGCATCAACGGGTCAGCGAGGTGGTGGCGCTCATGGCGCAGCACGAGCGGCGGCTCGCGGTCGTGACGCATGAGGACGAGACCGTCGTCGGCATGATCACGCCACGTGAGCTCGCGGATTTCGCGCTGGCGCGGCGTCGGGTGGTCCATGCCTGAGCTGGCGTCGATCGCCTCTCCGCTCGGCGCGGAGTGCGATCCCGACGACATGCTGGGCGACATCCTTCAGGTGCTGCGCATGCAGGATCCGGTGCCGTTGCTCGTGGTCCGCGGGGACGAGGTGCTCGGCACGGTCGGGCTCGAGTCGATCGTGTCCTCGTTCGACGTGCTCGATGAGACGAGCGTTCGCAACGTGATGCGGCCTGCACCTCGCATCGACCTTGGTGAGCGCATCGAAGCCGGCGCGGAGGCAATGCGCGACTCGTCGGCCGAGGCGGCGATCATCACGGCGGTCGACGGCGGGATCTTCTCGAAGCGCAGTGAACCGGTCGGCATGATCAGCGCCGCGCACGTCCTCGGGGCGATCGCGAAGAACGTCGTCGACAAGGCGCCGATGAAGATCATGAGCGGGCATCTCGACCTCGGCTTCAACGTCCCGATCACGCCATGCCAGCGCAACTGTCCGATCCGGCAGGACATCGCAACGTACATCGACTACGTGAGCCAGGGTCGCTACGTCGACTCGTGGTCGGTGATCCACGAGACGAATCCCTTCCCGAGCATGCTCGGGCGGCTCTGCAACCATCCATGCGAGACCGATTGCAAGCGCGGGTGGGACCCCGGCGAGGATCCGGTGACGATCAAGTCCATCAAGCGCTTCTCAACGGACTTCGCGTTTCAG
Source organism: Saccharimonadales bacterium (SeqCode) (assembly GCA_035532495.1). GTDB lineage: Bacteria > Chloroflexota > Dormibacteria > Aeolococcales > Aeolococcaceae > Palsa-851. Next base: position 14,190 of record DATKQX010000012.1, on the reverse strand, counting down.
CAGGGGCTCTGGATCGACTACAAGATCGCTCCGGCGAAGGGCAAGCGAGTCGCCGTCGTCGGAGCCGGACCCGCGGGGCTCACCTGCGCGCTCGACCTGCGCGTGCAGGGATACGAGGTCGTCCTGTACGAGCGCGAGGCCAAGGTCGGTGGTCTGCTGAGCACATCGATTCCGCCCTTCCGTTTCGACCATCGCCAGCTCCAGTGGGAGCTGGACATGATCATGTCGACCGGCATCGACGTGCGCCTGAACAGCAACGTCGGCCCCGGGCCCGACGACATCCAGACGCAGGACCTGCTCGACGAATACGACGCTGTCTTCTTCTCGATCGGGATGATGAAGGGCAGGATCCTGCCCATCCCGGGGAGTGACCTGCCCGAGGTCACCGACGCGATGACCTTCCTGCGCACCGTCTCGTACGACAAGATCCCCGAGCATTTCCCGATCGGCGGGAGCGTGGTCGTCGTCGGCGGTGGTGCGGTCGCGACCGATGCCTGCCAGTCGTCGATCAAGCTCGGCGCCAAGGACGTGTGGATGGTCGCGATAGAGCCTGAGGATCGCCTCCCGGCGTTCGGCAACGAGCTCCATGAGGCCAAGGAGATCGGACTGCACATCAAGTGCGGCGTGATCGTCAAGCAGGTCGATGCCGATGAGCAGGGCAACGTGAAGTCGGTGTCGTTTGCGCCGCTCAAGGACCTGGAATTCGACGCGCTCAGCGGCAAGCTCATCTTCTCGTCCGTGAAGGAGGTCGAGAACGCCCCGTTGTGGACGGTTGCCGCCGACTACTGCATCTTCGCGTCGGGCCAGATCATGGAGCGCCCCGACGAGCTCGTCCCGGTGACGCAGCGCGGCTTGCTCTCAGCGGACCGCGGCGGCCACACCGGTGTGCCGAAGCTCTTCTGCGGCGGAGACTGCGTGCAGGGCCCGTCGTTCATCGTCGACGCCGCCGGCTGGGGCCACCGCGTCGCTCGCTCGATCCGCGAGTTCCTCGGCGAGGACATGCAGGCCGCCGGCGACCGCATCTACCAGACCGTGGTGGAGCGGACCGACGACCACCGTCAGTCCGAGGTCTTCGCCCGCACCGAGCCCGCCATCCTCGAGGCAGCCAAGCGCTACGACATGACCGAGGTCGAGCAGTCGTGGAGCGATCGCGAGGCGATCGTCCAGTCGATCCGCTGCTTCCAGTGTGACTCCGTCCACCACTACGACCAGACGGTGTGCGTGCTCTGCGGCGCCTGCGACGACGTGTGTCCCGAGAAGGCGATCGATGTCGTCGTCTTCGGCGAGGATCGCGAGCGTTCCTCGGGCGGGGAGACACTCGTCTGCAAGACGTCCGGTGGCAACCCGGAGTCCGGTGGCTACGAGGGCGAGATCTTCATCAATTACGACCGTTGCACCAACTGCAGGATCTGCGAGGACCACTGTCCCGTGAACTGCATCACCTTCGAGCGCGTGCGCTTTGTCGATGACACGATGCGGGTGGTCGAGCGGCCGGATCTGAAGGTCGAACTCCCGCTCGTCGCAGTCGGCTAGGGCTGCTGCCGATCGACGCCGACGAGCGCAGCATGCGCCGTGCGCTTCGCGCAGCGCGGGCGGCGGGCTTACGCGGCGAGGTGCCGGTCGGCGCGGTGGCGGTTCGGAACGGCATCGTCATCGCGTCCGCGGGCAACGCCATCGAGCGTCGCGGTGATGCCACGGCGCATGCGGAGATGATCGTGCTGCGCCGTGTCGCGCATCTGCACGGCGGCTGGCGCCTCGACGGAGTCACGGTGTACGCGACGCTCGAACCCTGCCCGATGTGCGCCGGCGCGATGGTCCAGACGCGCATCGCGCGCTGCGTCTACGCTGCGCGAGATCCGAAGAAAGGCGCCGACGGCAGCGCGTACGACGTGCTCCGGCACGCGAAGAACAACCATCGCATCGACGTCACGACCGGGATCTGCGCGGACGAGTCAGCGGTGCTGCTGCAGGAGTTCTTCCGGGCGCGGCGCGGGTGACCGCTTCACACCGCGATGGCGGGGAGATGACGTAGCGCGGTACGTGCCGCGTGGTACCCGCACATGCCGTGCACGCCTCCGCCGGGCGGTGTCGACGCTGAGCAGATGAGCACCCGGGGGTTCGGCGTGGCGTAGGGGTTGACGCGCACGGCGGGGCGCGTGAACAGCTGACCGAGATCGGTGACGCCGCCGGTGATCGCTCCGCCGATATTGTTCGGGTTGTATCGCTCGAGGTCGGCGGTGCCCATGACGTGTGTGCCGAGAATCCGGTCGCGGAACCCCGGCGCGAAACGCTCCATCTGGCGCTCGATGACGTCGGTGCGATCGACGCTCGAACCCGATGGCACATGGCAGTACGCCCACGCGGTGTGTTTGCCTGCCGGCGCCCGCGACGGGTCGACGAGGGTCGGCTGCACGACGATGAGGTACGGACGGTCGGGGTGCTCGCCGCGCCAGACCGCTGCTTCGGATGCCGCAATGTCATCGAGCGTGCCACCGAGGTGGACGGTCGATGCCTCACGGCACGCGGCGTCGCGCCACGGGATCGGCCCATCGAGTGCCCAGTCGACCTTGAACACGCCCGGCCCGTATCGAAACCTGTGGAGCTGGTCCACATAGCGGCCGGGAAGCATCGGTGCTGCGATCTCCGCGACCTGCGCGGGGCTCGTGTCGAAGAGGAGAACGCGTGCCGGCGGAAGGTCGGCGAGCGACCGGACCCTCTTCCCGGTCTCGATGCGTCCGCCGAGCGACTGCAGGTGGCCGGCGAGCGCCGTGGTGATCGCCGCCGAACCGCCTTGGGCCACAGGCCACGTCTCCACGTGCGCAGCCACCAGGAAGAGGATCCCCGCAGCGGCGCTCACGGGGCGCGAGAGGGGGAGCGCTGCGTGGGCGGCACACCCCGCAAGGAGCGCTCGAGCCCGTTCGCCGCGGAAGAGCGCGCGTCCGAGGGTCGCCGCCGGAAGCAGGGCAGGCACGCCGAATCGGGCGAGGACGAACGGATGGCGGGGGAGGTGCGCCGGGCCGAGCACCTCCGTCAGGAGCTCGTGCGGGTGGCGCAGCAGCGGCGAGACGAGGCGCCGGTATGCCGCAGCGTCGCGCCCGAGACCCTCGGCGGTCGCGCGCAGCGAGGGTCCGAGCATCACCGGCGGTTGGCCGTCCAACGGATGGGCTACGGATGCCGCGCTCTGCAGCCACCTGAGCCCGTGCTCGGCGAGCGGCAAGGTCGCGAAATAGGGGGAGAGGATCCCGAGCGGATGCGCCGACGAGCAGACGTCGTGGTGGAAGCCCGGGAGCGTCAGGTCCGCCGTTCGTGTGCCGCCGCCGATGGTCTCCGACGCCTCGAGCACGAGCACGGACGCACCGTTGCGGGCGAGCTCGACGGCCGCCGATAAGCCGTTCGGGCCGCTCCCGATGACCACGGCGTCGAGCGGGGCCTTCACGCTATGCCTTGGTGCCGGCAACCACCTCGCCGCTGGCGAGCACCATCCCGTCCTCGCAGACAGCCTCGACTCTCCCGCCCTGGAACTGCTGCTCGTAGACCTTCGCGTACGCCCCGCCGCGCTGCAGGAGCTCGGCGTGGGTGCCCTGCTCGATGAGCTGCCCTCGGTCGATGACGAAGATGACGTCGGCGGCCAATATCGTGGAGAGCCGGTGGGCGATGGCGATGGTGGTGCGGCCTGACAGGAGCGGCTCAAGCGCTGCCTGGACAAGGCGCTCGCTGGTGGTGTCGAGCGCGGATGTCGCCTCGTCCAGAATGAGCACGCGCGGCGCCTTGAGGACGACACGCGCGATGGCTAGGCGTTGCTTCTCGCCGCCGGACATGCGATAGCCACGCTCGCCGACCAGCGTGTCGTAGCCGTCGTCGAGCGCCATGATCCGATCGTGGATGAAGGCCGCTTTGGCGGCTGCCTCGAGTTCCTCCTGGGTTGCGTCCGGCTTCGCGTAGACCAGGTTGCGTCGCACCGAGGCGTGGAAGAGGTACGTCTCCTGGGTGACCATCGAGATCGCCCCGGCAAGGGAGTTGAGCGTGACGTCGCGGACGTCCATGCCGTCGAGCAGCACGCGGCCTTCGGTGACGTCGTAGAGACGCGGGATGAGATACGAGATGGTGGTCTTGCCGGCGCCGCTCGGGCCGACGATCGCGGCAAGTTGCCCGGGCCGCACCTTCAGGCTGACGTCCTCGATCGCCCACGGACGCCGGATCTCGTTTGGAACGGGATCGTCGCCGTCGGGGACGTCGCTGGCGTCAGGCGCGTTGCCGTTCGTCCCCGGCGGCGTGGCTTCGGCGGGCTGCGAATCGAGCATGGGTCCGAAGCTGCCGCGGTCGTACCGGAAGGAGACATGGTCAAGCTCGACGGCGCCCCGAATGTCGGCTGGGTTCACCACCCGCGCGCCTGGCTTGTCGACGATGTCGTGGGGCATCTTGAGGTAGTCGAAGATGCGTTCGAAGAGCGCAAGGCTCGCCTGGATTTCGATCGAGACGGAGAGCATGCTGCCGATCGGGAAGAACAGGCGGCTCTGCAGCGTGGTGAAGGCGATGATCGTGCCCGGGGTGATCGACCCACCGCCGTGGCCGGTCGCGAGCACGTACCCACCGATGAGGTAGACGAGCGCAGGAGCGCTGCTGAAGAACGCGCCGATCACCGCGAAGAGGGCGCGCCCGATCATCTCCTGACGGATGGCGAGGTTGGCGAGGCGGTGGTTCTCCTTGCGGAAGCGAGCGATCTCCTCGGGACCACGTCCGAAGACCTTGGCGAGCAACATCCCCGACACCGACAGGGTCTCCTCGGTGATGGCGCTGATCTCCGCTTTGGAGTCCTGCGCCTGCATCGTGATCTGGCGCCGGACCTTGCCCGCGCGGTACGTGTAGAAGACGAACAGCGGCGTGATGCCGAGCGAGAGGGCGGTCAACTGCCAGGACAGCACCAGCATCGCGATGAGCGTGCTCAGGAGCGTGACGATGTTCGACAGCAGCGACGTCGCGGTGTCGGTCACCACCGACTGGATGCCGCCGACGTCGTTGGTCAGACGCGACTGAATCTCGCCGGTACGCGTCCCCGTGAAGAAGCGCAGCGACATGCCCTGCAGGTGCTCGTAGAGGCGGTTCCGCAACTCCTCCATGACGCGCTGGCCGACTCGGTTGGTGATGTACGTCTGCAGCACCCCGATTGCGCCGGTGACGATCGTGATGCCGATCATGATCGCGACCAGGATCTCGAGCCGCGGCACGTCGACCGGGAGGTTGGTGATCCGCCCGCCGACGGTGCGCGTCGGGAACAGGGCGGTGTCGAAGACGACCTTGATGAGGATCGGGTTGATGACGCCGGCTCCTGCCGTGATCACCACCAGCCCGGCGATCGCCGCGACGCCGCCTCGATGCGCGCTGAACAGACCTGCCGTCTGCCGGATGAGCGTGCGGTTCGATACCCGCCCGGAGGGCTTGTCTCGTTTGCGGCCCCCCAAGAAGCCGCCGCCGTGCATCACGGGCGTTCTCCCAGACACACGAAGGCGGTGAGCGTCATCAATTCGACTGTACCAAGGTGCAGTCCATTTCCCGATTCGGTAACGCGATGGGATCGGGCCGTTCTCCGGCTATCATCTGCGGCGATTCAGCGCGGAGGGAGCGCTGGCGCACAACGACGAGGACTTCAATGTCTGCAAGGCCGGTCATTCTGGGAGCCATCTCCATTGCTGCTGTCGCCGCCCTGGCGGGCTGCGGGGGTTCATCCAGCGCCACCCCGACACCGTCGGGCCTCAGTATTCCCGGAATTCCCGGACTCACCACCACCCCTGGTTCGGGTTCCAGCGGCGGCGGCTCAGCCAGCGCCGCAACGCTCCTCGCTGCCTCGGACGTGCAGACCATCAGCGGTGACCCGAACGTCGCTGCGGTCAGCGGGACATGCAGCGCGACGACGTGCGTCTACGCGGACACCACCAGCACGGGCGGCGGTGGCGGCGTGATCGTGGTGGAGCCCTTCCCCGGCGGTCTTGGCCAGGCGGCGCTCGAGGCTGCGGTGGCGGGGGCGTTGAGCGCCGGTGGCTCCGGCTCGAACGGCGGCACAACCGCCGCTGTCTCCGGGCTCGGATCCGCCGCGATCAAGGAGATCGACGCGAACTCCGCGACATACGCGTTCTCGAAGGACAACTACCTGGTGGTGATCAACGTCACCTCGGCGACGAACACGGGGGCGGCGATGGACGCACAGGTCGAGGCCGCGGCGCAGACGGCGGCTGGACAGATCTAGCGGCGGCGTCGCTCACCGCTCGTCCGGGTAGACGACGCCGACGACCGCACGCGCCGCATCAAGCAGTTCGAGGACGGCGACCGTGTCGGCGTGCGTCACGAGCGGGCTCTCGGTCAGCCCGGCGCGGAGGCAGCGCTCGACCTCCTCGATCTCAGGCTGATAGCCGTTGCCGTTGCCGGCGAGCGGGTCCTCGACGCGGTACTCGCCCTCGTCGTTGTGCACGATGAGCCCGGAGGGGCGGTAGGCCTCCGGCAGCACCGTGATCCAGCCTTTCGTTCCGTAGATCGCAGCCTCGTTGGGCGCGGCCACCGACGCCGAGGTGAAGAGCTGCGCACGCGGGACTCCGCCGTAGAGCCATTGCATCGCGACGGTCTCGTCCGACCCCGTCGGTGACAGCGTGCCGGCAGTGCGCACCTCATCCGGTGGACCGAGAAACAGATATGCGAAGGTGACCGGGTAGACGCCGAGGTCGAGCAGCGCTCCGCCGCCGTTGCCAAGCTCGTACAGGCGATCCTTCGGATTGAACGGGCGTCCGAGCCCGAACTCGTTTCGCAGGCCCACGACCTCGCCGATCGCGCCGTCTGCGATCAATTGTTGTGTCTGTCGGATGAGCGGGTTGAGGCGAGTCCACATCGCCTCCATCGAGAACACGTTCGCGGCGACTGCGGCTGCGAAGACCTCGCGCGTGTGTGCGGCGTTGAGACACACGGGCTTTTCGATGAGCACGGCCTTGCCGGCGGCGATCGCCAGCAACGCCTGCGCGCGGTGGTGCGGGTGCGTGCTCGCGACGTAGACGACATCGACCTCGTCGTCGTCGACGAGGGCCCGGTAGTCGCCGTAGCTTCTCGCGGCACCATGCCTGGCGGCGAACCGCGCGGCCCGGCCGGCATCACGCGCGGCGACGGCGCTGACGACGTTGCCCGCTGTGAGATTGATGTCGTTGCTGACCTTCTCGGCGATGCCGCCCGCGGTGATGATTCCCCAGCGGATCGGGCGGCCGTCTGTGATGGGTGGCGGCATGTGCTCTGTTCCTTCTGTCAGTGGGATTCGCGTGAGACTGCGTCGCCGGTGGATCCGAGCAGGAAGTCCAGGTCGGCACCGGTGTTGGCCTGCTGTACGGTCTGGACGTACAACAACTCCCAGCCGCGGCGCGGTTTGGCATAGGCGTCAACGGTCGCCGCGTCCGGTGCACGCGCAGCGAACTCGTCCGCCGGAACGTCGACATCGAGTCGCCGCCCGTCCACATCGAGGCTGACGTAGTCCCCGGTGCGCACGCGGGCCAGGGGGCCTCCCGCTGCGGCTTCCGGTGCCACGTGCAGCACGACAGTGCCGTATGCGGTGCCGCTCATCCGGCCGTCACAGATGCGGACCATGTCGCGGACGCCCTGCTGCAGGAGCTTCGCCGGCAGCGGGAGGTTCGCCACCTCGGGCATGCCGGGATATCCCCTCGGTCCGCAGCCGCGCAGGACGAGCACCGAGTCAGCGTCGACCTCGAGGTCGGGGTCATCGATGCGCGCGTGCATGTCCTCGATCGAGTCGAAGACGACGGCGCGTCCGCGGTGCTTCGTCAGGTGCGCGGACGCCGCGGCCGGTTTGATCACGGCCCCGTCGGGTGCGAGGTTGCCGTACAGGACGGCGATGCCGGCATGCTCCTGCAACGGTGTCCCGCGACTGCGGATGACCTCGTGGTCGAAGATCTCGGCTCCGTCGAGATGGTCGACCAACGGCTTCCCGGTAACCGTGAGTGCGTGCGGGTCGAGCAGGTCCAGCACTTCGCGGAGCACGGCACGCAGGCCGCCGGCTCGGAAGAGGTCCTCCATGAGGAACCTCCCCGCGGGCTGCAGGTCGACGAGCAGCGGGACCTGCGCACCAGTGCTGTCAAAGTCGTCCTGCGTCAGCGTCACCCCAAGCCGCCCCGCGATGGCGAGCAGGTGGACGACCGCGTTGGTCGAGCCACCGATGGCCGCGAGCGCAACGATGGCGTTGAGGAAGGAGCCGCGCGTCATGATGCTCGACGGCGTGCGGTGCTCGGCGACCATCTCGACGGCAAGCCTTCCGCTCGCATGCGCACCCTCGAGAAGACGGCTGTCGGCGGCCGGTGTTCCCGCAAGGCCGGGTAACACCATGCCGAGCGCTTCGGTGAGCAGCCCCATGGTCGATGCGGTGCCCATCGTGTTGCAGTGGCCGCGGCTCCGGATCATCGAGGACTCGGATGCGGTGAATTGCTCCTCCGACAGGTTTCCCGCGCGGACCTCCTCCGACAGACGCCAGACATCGGTCCCGCAGCCAAGCGCCCGCCCACGGAATGTGCCCGACAGCATCGGGCCACCGGGCACCACAACGGCCGGCAGCCCGACGGATGCAGCTGCCATCACCAGCGCTGGGATTGTCTTGTCGCAGCCCCCGAGGAGGACGACACCATCGATCGGATTCGCGCGCAGCATCTCCTCGATCGCCATCGCCGCCATGTTCCGCCAGAGCATTGCGGTGGGCCGGACGAGTGTCTCGCCGAGCGACACGACGGGAAGGTTGAGCGGGATGCCTCCAGCCTCGTAGACACCCTGTTTGACACTCTCGGCGACCTCGTTCAGGTGCGCGTTGCAGGGGGTCAGGTCCGACGCCGTGTTGGCGATGGCGATGTGCGGCCGGCCGTCGAACGCGTGCGCCGGGAGCCCGCGCCGCATCCACGCCCGATGGATGTAGGCGTTGCGGTCGCTGCCGCCATACCACTGCTGGCTTCGCTGGTTCGCCACCGTCGACCCCTTCTTCCATTGCCGGAATCGGTTGCCTGAGAGCGCTTGTCGCGACGACGGGTGCTCGAGGAAGCCCTATATTGTCGAGCGCACATGGCATTGCGTCGGTTTCGGGCTGTTCCCGCTTCCGGGCAGCGTTACGGACTGGCCGAAGGGCCGGTCTGGGATGGACCGCGCAACCGCGTCCTGTGGGTCGACATCAACGCCGGGACGGTGCATGCAGGAGCCCTCAGCGGTGAACGCGTCAGTGACGATGTGGTCCTCCGGATGCCGGAGACGGTGGGTGCCGTGCTGTGTTCGGCCGCGGGCGAGCTCCTGATCGCCGGTGCGCACCGGATGTACACGGTTGCTCTCGACGGCAGCGTCACTGACGGGCCACAGATCATTCCGGATGGACAGGCGAGCCGCCTCAACGATGCGGGCACCGATCCCGCGGGGCGCTGCCTCGTGGGGAGTATGGCCCTCGATGACCGCCGGCGGCAGGAGGTCCTCGTGCGTCTCGATGCGGGGGGCAGCGTCACGGTGCTCGACGACGATCTCGGGCTCTCCAACGGCCTTGCGTTCACGCCCGAGGGCACCCGGATGTACAGCATCGACACGACGCCGAAGATCGTCTGGATCCGCGACTACAACGTCGATGACGGCGCGGTGGGACACCGCCAGGAATTCCTCCGGTTCACCCGCGGCAGTCCGGACGGCATGTGCCTCGACACCTTCGGGAACCTCTGGATCGCGATCTGGGGAGCGGGGGAGGTGCGCTGCTACTCTCCGGCCGGTGAGTACCTCGCCATCATCGATCTGAGCGCGCCGAATACGTCGAGCGTCGCCTTCGTCGGTCCGAGTCTCGAGACGTTGCTGATCACGACGGCGTCGGAGCAGCTATCCGCGGCGCAACTGGCCGCATATCCCGACTCCGGCAGGCTGTTCACCGCCGACGTCGGGGTATGCGGCTTACCGGTGACGCCGTGGGAGCGTACACAGGGCGGGGTTGACGGTCCATGAAGGCGTACGTCCTCACCGCGCCTCACGAAGGTGGCGTGCAGGACGTTCCGGATGCCGTAGCCGGCGACGGCGAGGTCGTTGTCGACATTCATCGAGTCGGCGTGTGCGGGACGGACATGGAGTTCTGGACCGGCGAGATGGCGTACCTGCACCAGGGGACGGCGCACTACCCGATGCGCCTCGGGCATGAGTGGTGCGGTGAGGTTTCGGCGCTGGGCGCCGGCGTTGATGGTTCGTGGCTCGGGCTGCGCGTCATCGGGGACACGATGATCGGGTGCGGCCATTGCGAACGCTGCCGTTCAGGCCGTCACCACGTGTGCGAGCAGCGCAGCGAGCTCGGCGTTCGAGGGAGGTTTCCGGGTGCGCTCGCGGAGCGTCTCGCCGTGCCGGCGACTGCACTCGTTGCTGTGCCTGGCAGCGTCGACGATGCCGCCGGCGCGATGGTCGAACCTGGCGGGAACGCACTTCGCGCGGTGTGGGGTGCCGCATTGTCTGCCGGCGATCGCGTGTTGGTGCTCGGCACCGGCACGATGGGATTGCTTGCGGCGGAGTTCGCGCGAGCAGCCGGTGTCGAGGTACATCTCATGGGTCACTCGAAGGAGACCGTCGCATTCGCACGCGGGCGTGGCTACGCCGGCACGTGGCTGCAGAGCGAATTGCCTGCGCTGCCGTGGGATGCGGTTATCGATGCCTCGAATGCAGCCGAACTTCCCGCCCTCGCACTCGACCTTGTTGAGCCAGGCAAACGGGTGGTGTACCTCGGCATTGCGGGCACCCCGAGCCTGATCGACACGCGAACGATGGCGCTGCGGGACATCATTGCGGTGGGCATCCTTGGGGCCTCGCAGGCGTTGCGGGTGACGATCGAGCAGTACGCCGGCGGCTCGGTGGATCCGCGGACGCTCGTCTCCGCGACGGTCGCTCTCGACCGTGTGGGGGAGGTGCTGTCCGGATGGCGACCCGACGGGGCGCTTGCCGGCCCGAAGATCCACATCGACCCCCGCTTGTAGTGGAGCATCCGGAGGCATCGATATGAATGACTTCGACGGACTGGTTGCAGTCGTCACGGGCGGAGCCGGCGGCATCGGCGCGGCAACGGCCGTGCAGCTCCGCGACCGTGGCGCGCGGGTCGCTGTGCTGGATCGGTCGTATGACACGCTGGCAGAAACGACGATGCTCGAAGTTCCCTGCGACGTCTCGGATTCGGCGAGTGTCGCTGCAGGGGTCGCGGCCGTCGCGGAAAGACTCGGAGCGCTGGACGTGCTCATCAACAACGCAGGAATCGGTGCCGTGGGCGATGCGACGCAGAACGACGATGCTGAGTGGCATCGCGTGCTGGACGTCAATGTCGTCGGGATCGCGCGGATGACGCGCGCAGCGCTGCCATTGCTGCTGCGATCGAGCCACGCGGCCGTTGTCAACACGTGCTCCGCCGTCGCGAGCGTCGGCGTACCGCAGCGTGCGCTCTATGCCGCAAGCAAGGGCGCGGTGCACGCGCTGACACTCGCGATGGCCGCAGACCACGTCAAGCAGGGTATTCGGGTCAACGCTGTCACACCGGGCACCGCGGACACGCCGTGGGTGGGACGGCTGCTCGACCAGGCGCCGGATCCGGCGGTGGCAGGGGCAGCGCTGCGAGCTCGCCAACCGATGGGCCGGCTCGTCACGGCCGATGAGATCGCCTTTGCGATCGCGTATCTCGCCAGCCCGCTGTCCGGGTCGACGACCGGGACCATCCTCGCCGTGGACGGCGGTATGGCCGGCCTCCGCGTTGGGTAGGACCACGCCTGCTGTCCTTCACGGTGTCGACAGGGCTCTGAAACGCGGCCGCGTCATCGCAGCCGCCAGCCGGACGTCGAGTGCGACGGCCCACGCGGTATCCCCCTTGCAAGGCCGCAACCTGGATCCCTGTCGTGCACGTCCCGAAGGGCGCGGCCCGCTGGATCCTGGCCGATCGACCTTGACACCGTGCTGCTCCCGCGACCGCGCGCCCGTTGAGTACAGTGGCGGGCGCTGAGCACCCGAGCTTTGGAGAGGGAGAGCCATGAAACACCTGACGCTGACCGTGGGCAGCGCGGCAGCGCTGGTTGCGAGCATTCTCGGCGCGACCGGCGGCGCACACGCCGCCGCCTCCACCACGGCGGCAAATTGGACTCAGGTCGGCGTCAACGCACAGCACACCGGCGACAACACCTTCGAGACGGTGATCACACGCTCCAACGTGAGCCACCTCAAGCATGCCTTCGAAACCAAGATCCTGACGGGCCCTGACCCGATCGTCGCGAACGGCGTTGTCTATCTGGGGGACTCCGCGGACGGGTACGTGCAGGCGATTGACGCCGCGAGTGGAGCCGTCGACTGGACACGCGATGCCTGCAACACGGGCGCGGAGACGACCGCGCCGGCATTTGCCGCCGGCAAGGTCTGGGTCGGACTCGACGACCCCGGGACTGCCGCGCTCAGCGTCGCCGGCGCCTCGGTTGGGTGTTTCGAGAGCGATCTCTACACGTCACCACCGTCGGCGGCGGGCGGCGTCGTCTACGCCGGAGGTACGGATGGCATCGTCGTGGCGATCAACGCCACAACCAGGAAGATCCTGTGGCAGCGCTGTCTCCAGTGCTCTCCGTCCGGAGGACCGTCGCTCGCAACGCCCGCCGTGAGCGCTGACGGCAGCTGGCTCTACATCGGCTCATCGACATCCGGCGACGTGTACAAGCTCAACGCTGCGACCGGCGCGCTCGTCTGGACGCACTACGTCGACAGTTGCGGCGAGTCCGCGGTCGCCGTGTCGGGATCCAGCCTGTTCGTGAGCGGGTGCGCCGTCTATGCGCTCTCCGCGACCACCGGCGCGCAGCTCTGGCACTCGACGAAAATCGGCTCGACGATCAGCATGCCCGCGGTCGCGGATGGCTTGGTCTACGTCACCGCCGGCGGCAACTACTCCGGAACGTTCGCCCTCAACGCCTCAACGGGAAAGACAATGTGGTCCGAGCCGGAGTTCCTCGGTCCGCTGTACCCGCCCACGATCGCCAACGGAGTCGTGTATGTCGACTTCCCGGAGATCAGCAGCCTGGTCATGTACGACAGCACCACCGGTGCGCAGATCGGGAGCCTCGGGTCGCCCCTCGCGCGGGAGTTCACGGGAAGCGCGACCGTCGTCAATGGGCGGGTCTATATCGTGTCGTTCAATTTCGAGAGTGACACCGCGTACAAGCTGGAGGCGTACCAGCCGTAAGCAGAGGACACCCGCAGTCACTGGAACGAAGACTGTGACGGATGGATGGAGCCACCAGTTCCATCGAATAGGTCGCGGTAACCCTCAACCTCGCTGCGATTATCCGCAAGGGGAGGGGACGCCCCGCAAGGTGCACGTCAGATCGATCGCGAGAGACATCGACGCGGGGCTGGGCACCACCCACGAGGCGCTCCAGACGCCGGCCTCATGACTCCCCCCGGTATCCTCGCGTTGTGATCGACGTGCACGGCTGCATCGCATGTGACCTAACGCACGGACGTCGCGATCTCCCAGGTGGTGTGATCTACGAGACCGACCACTGGCGTGTTGAGCACTGCATCGGCCCGCTCGGCGTTGGGACCCTTGTGGTCAAGCCGCTGCGTCACATCGTGCGGATTGCGGACCTGACGGCCGACGAATGTTCTGAGATGGGAGCGCTGCTTCGCCGCACGAGCAGCGTGGTGGGGAGTCTCGCGGATGCCTCTCAGGTCTATGTCTGCCTCTGGTCGCATGGTCCAGCACACATCCATTTTGTCGTGCAGCCGGAGACGGAGGCTGTCGTGGAGTCGTTCGGCACATGGGGCCCGGCGCTCCAAGCGGCTATGTTCGACGACGATGTCCCGCCTGCCCGAATCGGCGCGGAGCAGTTCGCTGATCGCGCGCGCCGAGCTTTCAGCGATCGCGGCTGAGCCGCCACTTCACTCTCAGGCTGGAGTGAGGAGGATCGTGCCCGCGCCAGAGTGCACCGAGCATCACGCTGGCGGGGAGAGACTGGCGGAGAGGGTGGTGTGCGGTTTCACCACATAGTGGCCGCCCAGGGATCGGGATGTCGCAAGACATAGTGGCCACCTACCAACCGAGGTGCAGTTGGGGGTGGCGCGATGGGGCTGGAACGCTACGTGGTGGAGGCCGTCATCCTCGAAGGACGCAGCCGTCGGGATGTGGCCAAGAGTGCGGGG
>DATKQX010000011.1:0-4692 GCA_035532495.1 Saccharimonadales bacterium (SeqCode) | reverse complement strand
CTTCGTCAGTGCACAGGGCTCCAATCCCCTCGAATACTTCGGTGTAACGCACACAAGCCTCACTACTCTTGCGGGTGCAGTGGTCCCCTTGCCACCCGACACCCAGGGGCCCGAGGACTGAAGGTCGCAAGCCAACGGCGGGCCCCCGCGAGCGTTCCCGGCTTGCCTGATGGGAGCCTGGGGACCGCCCCCTGAGGACCGACGACTAACAGACCCTAGCCGTAGTGCGCCGGGTTGTTGGCGTCCAGCGAGGACAGACGGACATCTCGAGATCGTTGAGGGTTACGGCAGCACACGTTGTGAACGTCCACTGATCCGAGTACCAACCATTCATCCCCAGGCTCGGGCTCTGTAGCAGCCGGGACGGCACGAATCACGTTCGAGGCCGAAGACGTCCTACCCGAATGCGGGAGTCAGATCTCCGTTCGCCGCTGTCGCTGAGGCGCCCAGGAGTCCCACCCCGTATGCCTCCTCAATCGCGCGCAGCGTGCCGTAATGATTACCGCCGAGGCTGAATGTCCCGGAGGATTTGGCGGAGATCACGATGGTGGGCACATGGCCGCCAGTCCCCGTGTTCCAACCGGATTGGTCAGCCTTGGTCGCAGAGTCCCAGGTGACGATGATGGTCCCGCCGGCTGCATACCATTGCGACTTCAGCACAGTGGGCATGGTCGCCTGCAGCCACTGGTCCCCTTGCTTGATGTGATTGTTCAAGGGGGAGCACTTCGAGTTCATGTCGTCGCATTCGTTCGGTGACACCCACATGAAATCGGGCGCGGTGTTGCTGGACAGATCGTTCCCAAATGCTGGCGAGAAGGGCACCACCTGATTGCAGAGCGCGGTGTTCCGGATGCTCTTGAAATAGACGAACGGGTTGTGCAACTTGGAGTAGTTGCCGATGCCCTTCCCCGTGTAGCACACCGAAGGCATGTCTTCCATGTAGGCTCTCCAGCTGATCGATGCATTGGCAAGCTCGCCGATCAGTGTCGGCGCGCTGTATGTACCTGTGGTGCCGGAGACCAAGGCGATATAGTCCGCGAGACTGCTGTCCTGCAATCCGTACCATTTGGTTGCGGAAGCGTACGTGCTCGCGAGCGAGTTGATGTACGGAGCCTGGGTATTGCCGATGATCTGCGCGTACCCCTCGTTCTCCATCACGATGAGCATGATGTGAGGCGGTGAGCTGGCCGCCAGGGACGGCGTCGCGCCGGCAAAGCCGCAGGTCGCGGCTGCGACTGCGGCGACCGCAAGTGCGCCGACGATCGATCGAATTCGCCGCGCGCTGCGCACGGCCCCGGTCACCCAGTTGGTCATCGCTTCCCCTCCCGACATTTCGCGATCGTCAAGCGTATCACAGGTGACGCGAATGGAGCGTTCCACCCGAAAGCTTCGAACCGATCTTGGTAAACCATTCCTTTCAGCGGATCAACCCAGTGCGTAGACGTCGCCGTCCAGCGACGCGAAGAACACCATCCCGTCGGCGACGGCAGAGGACGAGAAGATCGTCGCGGATGCCTTGAATGTGAAGACCTGTGCGCCCGTCGCGAGTGCATACGCATGTTCGGTGCCGGCGAGGTCGCCAGCGAGGATCACCTGGTCGCCAGACGCCCCTGAGATCGCCGGTGAGGCGATGAAGTCAGCCGTGCCCGTTGGCGCGCTCCGCCAGACGAGCGCCCCGGTGATCGCGTTGAGGTCGTAGACGTACTGGTTGTACGTGATGATGAGATTGGTTCCGGCCAGGGCTGCCGTGCATATCGCCTTCGCCCCGCTTCCCGCATTCTTCTTGAGGTTGAACTGCCAGAGGCTGGCGCCGGTCGACAGATCGAGCGCGTACTCGACCTGGTCCTTGCCGTCGATGTAGACAACGCCGTCCGCAAAGCCGTTGGCGCCGGGTGGGCTGATCGTTGGCCCTGCGCCGACATCGGAGTCGCCTTTGGTGGTGGTGGTGAAGTGCCACAGCTCGGCACCAGTGGTGGCGTTGAGCGCGTAAACCGCGTTGTCGGGATTCGTCGAACCAAAGACGACGAGCCACGCGCCGGATGCGTCTTGAACGAGGGCCGGTGGTGACCAGCTTCCGGTGCGCGTTCCGCCGGCGGTGACCGCAAAGCTATTGAACGACCACTTGAGAGTGCACTGACCGTTGCTGTTGCCGACGCCATTGATCGCCCATTCATGACCGGCGTTGACCTTCTCACCTTGGCCGATATCCCCAAAGAACACCACGTCCCCGGTGGCGTCGGGATCCCCCACGATTGGCGATGCCTCGATCATTCCCGTGGTCGTATACGTGCAGATGATCTGGCCCGTCGTCGCGTTGATCGCGTACAACCGTTGATCGTGGCTCGCAACGTACACGGTGTCGCCGGAGACGGCCGGCGAGTCGCGGACTGAGCCACTGAGCTTCGCGGACCAGACGGCGAGGCCTGTGGCCGCGTCGATCGCCATGAGCGTGCTGTGAGTCCCTTGGCTCGCCTCGTACACGAGGTATTTGCCAAGGGTTGGGTTGTACACGACCGCCGGCGACCCCAGCAAGCCGCTGGTGCTCCCAGGCACTGCGGTCTTCCACTTGAGCGAGAGTGAGGATGCCGTCGAAGCGCCCGGAAACACATCCGGCGAGACACCCTGATGCTGTGGGTCTCCGTGGAACATCGCCCAATCGTCCGAGGTGGCCGCGACCACCCGGGTGGTTCCAGTGACCGCTGCGGTTGACCCGGCGCAGAGCACAACCAGGATCGAAACGCTCATGCGGTGGCGCAATCCCGGCGTCGCGCGGCGCGCCGGGTGGTGTGCTGCGGTTGCGATCCCCTTCATATCGTGTTCCCCTCTCGTGAACAGTAGGAACCCAGCCTCTGGCTGGATCTCGAACGCTCAGCCTATGCCGTAGACAATCCCATTCTCACCGGCGACGAACGCCATGCCATCCGAAACAGCAATTGATGCCGCGATCGCTGATGCCGCGACCTTGACAAGCGGTATCCGGGCACCCGCCGTGGGCGCCTTGTTGACCCGGATGGTGGTGAGCTCGACACCGTCGCTGAGTCGGAAGGCGTACACCCTGCCACTCAGGTCTCCGATCAGCACTGCCTGATCTCCGGGGGCACCGGTGACAATCACCGACCCGAGAACATTCCCGGTCATCGCAACCGACCGCCACAGCATCGCGCCAGTCGTCGCGTTGAATTCATAGACGTACTTGGAATACGCGACGACAACCGTGTCCCCGACGAGCGCCGCACAGGAAACCGAGTTGACCTTGACGCCGGCATTGGCTCCCATGTCGAAGTCCCAGAGCAACTTACCGGTGAGCAGGTCGATAGCGTACTCAACCCTGTCCTTGCCGTCGATGTACACGACTCCATCCGCAATGCCATTGACGTCAGGCGCGCTGATCGTCGGGCCGGCGCCGACATCGGCGTCCGGAAAGTTCACGAGCGTCTGGAAACGCCACACGAGGGCGCCGTTGCTGGCGTCGAGGGCATAGACGGCATCGTCGGACTGCCCGGTCCCGAACACCACCAGCGTCCGTCCGGTGCTGTCGACCACGAGGGCCGGTGGCGACCAGGACCCGCTGTGCTTGGCGTGTGGCGTGTTGCCCAGGTCGTGCATCCATTTGAGGGTGCAGCTGCCGGCACTGTTCCCGACACCGTTGATCGCCCACTCACGCCCACGGTTGACAGACTCGGATTGGCCGGTATCCCCGAAGTACACGACTGGTCCGGTGCTGTCGTACCCGACGACCGGAGATGCCTCAATGCGGCCAGGGGCCGTCTCGGGGGCAAGGACCGGCAGCTGATACGTGCACTGCACGGCGCCGGTCGTCGAGTCGAGGGCGGTGAGCAGGCCACCGTCGGTGCCGATGTACAGGCTGTTGGCATCGATCGCGGGGGAGCCGATGACCCCCGATCCAACACTCTGCGTCCAGACGGACGTTCCCGTGGTGGCATCCAGGGCCTCGGCTGTCCCGGCGATGCTCACCTCGTACACCAGGTTTTCGCTGCGGGTTGGGTTGTACACGACCATCGGAGAGCCGAACAACGGAGAGCCGTCAACGCTGTGCGACCACTTCACGGCCAGCTTTGGAGCGTCGGTGGCGCCGATTGTCGTGTCGGGTGATACCCCATCGTGGAGCGCGTCGCCGTGAAACGTGCTCCAGTCACCGGGTGCCGATGCCGCCGCCAGGCCGGGTACCGACACCAGCAAGCCACCCGCGCAAGAAACAGCCGCTACCGCAATCCGTCGTCGCATCTGGTCATCCCCTCCCGAAAACCCCTTCCACTAGCCAGCTTCACTCGCAGGTTACCGCATCCGGGAGGTCGCCGTTTCACGAAGCCCCGCCTCGCCCAACGAAGGCGGGGCTGGGCTCAGGCTCGCCAGCACCTGCTCGTCGGTCACCTGCACGTTATGGGCCTCGATGGCATGCTCCTCAACGATCAGGATCAAAGCCTCCTCGATGCCCTGCGCTTCAAACCCGCAGCCGCACCTGACGAGCAACTCTGGTGTCGTGGTGTTCTGACCCACGCTGTCGAACCTCCTATCCACCGCTGGTCCTTCGACGGCCACGCTAGCATGCCGCTGACTAACAGCGAGTTAAGGGTCTGAGCGCGAGGTATGGCCGACGGCAACCGCTGGTATGCGGTCCTGCCTTGACGAGCAGTTCATGGTGGGAGGCACTCAGCCGAAGTACCTCACGAC
>DATKQX010000010.1:0-2339 GCA_035532495.1 Saccharimonadales bacterium (SeqCode) | reverse complement strand
GGTACGTACGCTTATCAGTGCACGATCCACGCCGGTATGACTGGAATGCTGGTCGTCACCGGTGGATGAGGTGGTGCTCGCCCGCGCGTCCACCCAGGCGCTGGTTGCGCGCCGCGCCGAAGCACGTCTCGCCGCCGTGACCGCGCGTTCGACGGCCGTGGCGGCCGCGGAGCGCTGTAGAAGCGCAGCCCCGGACAAAGCGTGGCTCGTCGCGACGCCGCGTCGCCTCCCCCCGGTACCCGTAGGCAAGCCGGCTCGCCCCCTGATCCTCGCACTCGCAGCGTTGGCCACCGCCAACGCCGCAGTGGCTCTCGTGCTCGAACTGGTCACCGCTCGTGGTGACGCCGCTGCGCTCGATCTGACCCTTGTGGCGGCGAATCGGATGGCGATCGCGGCGCGCGAGGGGATATACACGTTGGAATCTCGCGGCGTCTCCAAGCAGCGCCAACTGCTTGCGCACACCACCGCTCAGGCCACGCACGCCGCGGCTGAGGCCCTAACAACGTATGCGCTGGCGACGAAGTCGCCCCGATTCGGTCATTCACCGCGTCCCGAGTACGAGTTTCCTCGAGCGTGGAGCAGGTCAGTCGACGGCTTGGAGATGCGACTCTTTGGGGAGAGCCAGGCGACCGGCGACGAAGTCCACGACCGAGAGAGCCTCGTAGCTGCCGAGGCTGCATGCGACGCGGCCAGGCATGCGTTGCAGGTGTGCTCCCTTCGCTTCCCGCGACTCGGCGCCTGCTCAGCGGCACACCGAGTGGCTCGGGCCGCGTGCCTCGCATCGACGTTCGTCGGTTGGGCGGCACTTGAGGACGAGCATTAGCGTCGGCCGTGCGGGCCCGAGCCACGAGCGCCGTGCGGAGGGGTCAAACGCCGAAGTACTGCTGCAATCTCATCTGTAGACCCGCCTCACTGAGCGCGCCTGGGGCAACCGCAAGGAGCTTTCCCGTCGAGCTGTAAAAGGCGGTGATCGGCATGCCGATCCCGCCCAGTGCATTGTGGAGTCCGCTCGCCTCCGCGCCACCGACATCGCGAGCGAGTGGCCACCATCCGATGCCGTACTGACGCGCCATCGCCAGCCCGTTTCCGGTCTCGAAGGAGTTCACGCCGATGAAGGTGACCCGGCCGGCGAGTGCCCGGCTGATGCCGGCAAACACAGGGAGCTCACCCTGACACGCGCTGCACCATGAGGCGAAGAGGGTCACGACAGTGGGCTTGCCCCTGAAGCTCGCCAGCCGGATGTCACCGTGACCGTCCAGGGAGGGGAGAACGAAGCTGGTCGGATTGGTCGAGACGGTACTTGCGGTGGCGCCGTTGCTCGGAGTCCGCCGTGTCACGACCACCACCAAACCGAATACAACGATCACTACGAGGGCGACGACCATACCAGCGACGCTTTCGCGACCTCGATGGTGGGTGCGTGCCGTCACAGATCCACCGGCGACGAGGTCCCAAAGTGTGTGAGCCAGACAAGATTGCCTGACACGAGGAGCAGCCCGAAGACGAGCAGGAGCGCCCCGCCGGCAAGGCTGATCACATGCAGATGCCGGTTGATCCGGCGAATCAGTGCCTCGAAGTGGCCGGTGAACGCGGCTGCGGCGACGAAAGGAAGACCGAGACCGGCGCAGTAGAGAAGCATCGCGGGGAGGCCGGCGAACTCATGGAGTGAGGCGACACTGAGAATCGCTGTGAGCTGGGGTCCGATACAGGGCGTCCAACCGGCCGCGAACGTGAGACCGAGGATGAACGAGGGGAGTAGGCCGGCGCGTCCGGGCGCAATGCCGACCCGGCTGGCACGCATGAGGAAGCCAAGACGAAGCACCCCAAGTACCTGGAGCGCCAGGGCAATAACGATCACGCCGGCGACGATGTCGACGAGGCGGCGATTGTTCTGAAGCAGCGACACATCGAGTGCGCTGAGGACGTAGAAGACGAGGACGAATACCACGCTGAAGCCCACGACAAAGCTGACGCTGTTGGCCACGGGTAGGGTGGGACGTGATTCGAGGATGGGCGTCTTCGCTGGAGCGGACGTGTTGGGGTCGACGCCGACTTGTGCGCCAAGGTATCCGAGATACACGGGGAGCAGGGGGAACACGCAGGGGGAGAGGAATGACGCCAGCCCGGCTGCGAACGAGAGCGGGTAGCTGAGGTTGACCACGTCGGCCGTCATGACGCCGCTGCTTCGAACCTCAGGGTTCGACGTCCGTGTCGTCAGTCACCCGTCCAGCCATGGGTAACCAGACGGTCGAGATCGCGGGCCACCCCGCTGGCCGGCATACCCTCAAAGAACTCGAGATGACCAACGTCGTCGGGGGTGTAGACGATGATCTGAGCCG
>DATKQX010000009.1:0-3019 GCA_035532495.1 Saccharimonadales bacterium (SeqCode) | reverse complement strand
GGACACAAGACCTCGCATTCGCGCGCTACCTGACAGTCACCACGTCCGGAGCGCGCGGCCGCGTCCACGACTGGTACGTCTGGGACGGAGGGATCGCCAGAGCACGCCCATCCTCGGCGCGCAGAAGTCGCCAGCCTCCCTTGTGCACCGACCAGTGATGCCGGTGACACAACAGCACCATGTTCTCGAGGGTGGTGGCTCCGCCATGGGCCCAGTGCACGACGTGGTGCCCGTCAATCCGCAAATGTATGTCGAGACGAGAGCGACCTGGTGAGATCAGGCTGGCGTGGCCCAGATCCCGGGCGCCCACATCAGGAGCGGTTTCGTTCGCTCACACGGGGGTCTATCCGGGCACACTAACACCCTGTTCTAGACGCCGAATTGCCTCGAACGCCGCGTCCCCGAGACCGGCGTCGATGAGCAACGCCCGCAACATACGCGCTGTGCCCTGATCACCCACAAGACCGAGTGTGCGGACCATATAGCTGGCGCGCCCAGATCGATCGTCGAATCGGAAAAGCGAGGTGAGTGGGCGTGCCCCGGTTTGACGGACACGTTTGCTAAGCCGAGCACACAGCGGCGTGCTGGGATTCGTAGTCTGCCGGACTGAGGTTGCCGAGCGTCGTGTGGCGGCGCTCACGATTGTAGTTATGCGGGTGATCGCTGTCAAGACGGTCGAGCCTCCGCGTCTGCCTCGGCGTAGGCCAGCGCCGCTCCGAGGAAGCGGAAGGTCCACTCTTCAGCGAGTCGACGCGTCTCGCAGAAGACAATGGGGACGGATGGGTAGCGGACCTGGACAGCAGCGAGCAGTTCGGCCACAAAGCTCGGAGCGACGTGGGTCAACTTGAAGAGTTTGGAGTATCGGTCCTCAACGACAACGGCGGCCCGCGGCACGGCGGAGAGATCGGCCAACGCGTAGGCGAGACTGCCGTCGACGAGCCGGCCAGCGAGGTCGACGAGAGTCTTGCGTTCAACGCTCGCGACGAGCTCGCCGGCGCGGACCACGCCATAATCCCCGGCGCGAAGGGCGCCGCGGAGGGGCGCTGCCTGCTGACGCGCGAAACGGTACGGATAGCGTTCGCGTGTATCGACGACGATGACGAGATCCAGGCGCTTGGATGCGCGACGCGTCGGAATCCGGATGCCAGGGCGAGCCAAGGCCGTCGTACGCTTGGTCTGCCAGAAGATGCCCTCGCGCCCACCGTGGATGCTGGTAAATACGAGCTGCGAACGGTTCTCGCGGCCGCGCTCGAGCACCATGTCGACAGCGACGCCGCGGCGCACACACGACCGGACCGCAACCTCTTCAAGGACCTCGGCGTCCTCGGGCCACTCGTGGGCGCGATGGCAGTAGACCTTGGTGGTGCGGGGCCATGTCTCGCGCGTCTTGAGGATGAGGTCCCCGCTCACCAGCGGGAGACGGATGAGGTAGGGAAGGCTCGAGTCGGGGTCGGGATTGCGCGCCACGACGAAATTTCGGGTCATGAGGCTTGCACGTCGAGCCGACGGATGAGTCCGTCGAACAGCTTCTGACGGCCGAGCTGGCCCTTGCGGGTGGCGTCGTCGCGCTGGCGCTCAAGCGTGGGCTTGAAGTCGATCGTGGTGACGAAGAAGGTGCAGCCTTCACAGACGGACTCGAAGTGGCAATCCATCTCGACGGGGCGGGCGCAGTAGCCGTTGCCGAGCATGCGGCGGTGCATCTCGGTCCGGAGCTTGCGCATCTCGGTACCCTCATCGTCGCACGGGAATTGGCGGGGTTGATCGTAGAGCGCTTCGACCTTCTCGGTGACCGCGAAGTATTCCTCGGCGACGGTCTTGTCGGCGATGCGGGCGTAGATCATGGTCATAGCCAGCGTCTTGTGGCCGAGGAGTGCGGCGATCGCGTCCAGGCTCATGCCCCGGTTGATCGCCTGGGTCGCCAACGTGTGGCGGAGCTGGTGGGCGGTGACGTGACCGATCCCAGCTTCGCGGCCCAGGCGGTGCAAGGCGTTGGCAACGCGGAGCGACGTGATGGGCCGGTTGCGTTCGAGCAGGAGCCGGTCCGAGCGCAGCCCGGTGGGCCGCTGGTGAGCGATCCACTCGTCAAGCATCTCCTTCAGCTGCGGGTGCAGGGGAATGTAGCGGTCGTTGTGGAGCTTGCCCACCGGGATCCGCAGCCAGAACGCAGAGCCGATCTGCACGACGGCGTCGACGCTGAGACCGAGGAGCTCGCTCTTGCGGATCCCGGTGCGAGCCAAGAGTTCGACGATCAGCCGCGACAGGGGATCGGGGTCAGCCCGCGCTGCCCGCATGAGCTTGGTAGCGGCCGCGTCGTCGAGAAACCGTGGCAGAGGCTTGTCGACGATGGGCAGGTCACCGCCGAAGATGAGCGGCCGCTGCGGCGGGTTCGGGTAGCCCCACTCGGTGATTCGGTCGAAGAAGCAGTGCAGGTTGATCAGCCGATTCTTGATGCTGATCCTGCGCAATGGCGTGTTGGTATAGCGCCCCTGCTTGGCTGCCACCCACGTCTTGTAGGCCTCGATATGGTGGCGCTCCAAGTCCGCGCAGCTGGCCACATTGGGATGGGTGTCGGCCAGCCAGGTACCGAACTCGCGCAGGTCGTGCTCGATGTGCTGCACCGTCGCCGGGCGCAGGCTGAGCTGCACTTGAGCGACGTAACGGCGTGCTACGTCGGCGAATCCGGAAGCGACGACAGCCCACCCCCGCACCGAAACCGGAGGGCGTGACATCGGCCGCGTGTGGCTGTCGAGCCGTCCGGCGTGGAACAGGGTGAGCTGCAGCCGATGGAAGATCGAGGCCATGTTCCGGCCTGACCTCGGCAGGCCGCGTGCGATGTAGGCATCGACGATCGCTGTTCGGGCCGTCTCGAACTCGGCCGGGCCGACCTGATCGGGTGGCGTGCCGCTGATGGCGGTGATCTTGGCGAGCGTGTTCCACTGTAAGGCGATGTCCGCCGGGCTGATACCGATGCGCTCGCCGGCGCCGACGAACCACGCGTGGGCGTCAGGGCAGTGGTTCC
>DATKQX010000008.1:0-5092 GCA_035532495.1 Saccharimonadales bacterium (SeqCode) | reverse complement strand
TGGGTGATTCTCGGCCTGCTCCTTGGCGGCCGCTTTCGCTTCCACCGTGCGCGCTTCCGGCGCGAGGCCACCTCGCCCGCAGCACTCACCGGCGTCGCCGCGACCGCGGTCCTGGGCACTCGACTGTCCCTTCTGGGATGGCAGTGGGCGGCAATCAGCCTGCTGATCATCGCCACGGTGCTGTGGGGGGGCTTGCTCTGGAGCGTCCTCCGCCACTGGATGACACCCACGGTGGGCGCGTCGTTCGTGCTCGTCGTCTCGACCGAATCGCTCGCGGTGCTCGCCGCCACACTCGGAATATCGGAGCACGCCGCATGGCTGATCGTCGTTGCGCTCGTCCCGCTGACGCTGGGCCTGCCCTTCTACGTCTTCGTCGTCGGGCGATTTGATGCCCATCAGCTCATCCGCGGCCGTGGGGACCACTGGGTTGCCGGCGGTGCCCTGGCGATCTCCGCCCTCGCCTGCGCTCGTGTCACCCAGGGTGCCGAAACGCTCCCCCTGCTGGAGCCTGCGCACGAGGCGCTGAAAGTGGCCACGCTCGTCGTGTGGGCGGCGGCCATGTCCTGGCTTCCGGTCCTGGTGGTTGTCGAGTTCGCCGCTCCGCGCCTGGCCTACGACGTCCGGCGCTGGTCAACTGTGTTCCCGGTGGGCATGTACGCGGCGTGCAGCTTCGCCGCGGGCACCGTGCTGGGAACGTCGCCGATCGTGGCCTTCGCCCGGACCTGGAGTTGGATCGCCTTCGCCGTCTGGCTGGTCGTCCTCGCCGCGATGCTCTGGCAAACCGTGCCGTTGCTCAGAGCAACGCCGACACCGTGATCCCCCGGCATGTCTGATCAGGGACCGCTCCGCGACCTTGCGGGCGGCACAGCGCTTCGATACAGAATCTGGGCGCGGCCGAGAAAGGTGAGCGGGATGCTCCAGGCGTGAACCAACCGGCTGAACGGCCAGAGCGCGAACAAGAACCAAGCACTCACCGCGTGCAGTTGGAAGACGAGCGGCGCCGACGTCATCAGGCTCGTCTGCGGATCGAACGTGAAGATGCCCCGGAACCACACGGCCACCGTGCTGCGATAGTCGTACCCGCCCTGGAGAAGGTTGATGCCGAAGGTCTCCCAGATACCGAGCGCAATCACCACGAAGAGCAGTCCGAAGGTGAGCACGTCGACACGGGTCGTCGTGGCGCGCACGCGCGCGTCAATGAGGCGACGGTACGCCAGGATCAGCAGCCCGGCGATGACCGCGGCCCAAGCCACGGTCCCGGCGGAGACGGAGACGAGGTGATACGCGGTCTCCGAGATGCCGATGCGCTGGGTGAGGCTGGCGGGGATGAGGATGCCGAGCACATGCCCGCCAATGGCGGCGAGCGCGCCGTAGTGGAACAACGGGTTGCCCCAGCGCAGGAGCCGGTTCTCGAGGAGCTGCGTCGAACGCGACGTCCAACCGAATTGATCGTGGCGGTAGCGCCAGATGTGCCAGACCACGAAAATGGTGATGGAAACATACGGGAGGACCACCCAAAGGATGAAGGTCCCACCGCTCATCGACGCAACTCCCCCGGGACGAGGGGCATCACGTCGGGTGGTGCAAACGGCTCGAGCCCGACCGTCTCCATCGGCGGACCGTCCTTGGCGATCTGGCGGGCCTGCGCTTCCTGCTCCGGGGTCAGTGGATCAAGGAGCGAGCAGACAGCAGCGACCACTGCTTCGTACTGGCTCCGCTCCTCATGGAGCGCCGCCCGCAGGAGCTCGAGTGGCACACGATGTTCGCCGAGGAGCACCTCGCCGTCGGCGTCCATCGCGGCGTAGTCGAGCATCACCGGAAGAAAGTCAGGGAGCTCAACGTCGGTGATCGTGAGTCCGTGCGCCTTGTAACGACCCTTGAGCCGGAGCAACGCCATGCCGCGCTCCCGACGGTCGCCGAACAGACAGTACGTCAGGTGGAGCGAACATCGACGCCCGAGGTCGAACGTGTCGACATAGCTCGACTGGAGTTCGTACACCGGCGTGTCTCGCCACCACGACAGGAATCCGATCAGCGGGTCCTGGTCGTGCAACGATGCCCGGGATTCGCGCACTGCTGCCACGATATCGTCGCGAGCATCGAGGATCTCGCCGTCCGGATACTGCAGCAGCAGCGCGAGCAAGCCCGTCGCATTCACTGCACATCTCCGGTCGATGCGCGAACCTTGAGCAAGAGTCCACCCGCGAAGCCGTCGGCGGTGCGACGCACCGGCGGCAGCTGCCCGCCGGGCAGCTTCCCAAGCATGAAGTGAGCGTTCGGGGTCTGACTGGGGACCGGCGTGGACTCCGACTCCGGGTAGCCGTGCTGGCCGACCGGACAGCCGCCATCGTGTCCCTCGAGGCGTGCCGCCACCTCACGATGGGCTGGCGGGATGACGTAGCGGTCCTCGTAGCGCGCGATGGCGAGCAGCCGGTACATCTCCTCGATGTCGGTGGCCGCCATGCCCACCGACGACGCCACCAGGGGGTCAGCGCCGCCGCCGAACTCAAGCCCACGCATGTGCACCCGCATCGCCGCAAGACGGCGCAACACGGCGCGAATCACATCGTCGTCTCCAGCTGCCAGCATGTTGCTGAGATAGCGGATGGGGATGCGCATGTTCTCGACCGCGGCGAAGACGTCGTCGGGGTCGGCTCCGGCGTCGTCTCCAACGGCGTGCAGCACCGGCGATAGCGGTGGCACATACCACACCATCGGCAGGGTCCGATATTCCGGATGGAGGGGGAGCGCGATCTCGTAGCGCATCGCGAGCGCGTAGACGGGAGAGCGCCGCGCCGCCTCCACCCAGTCGTCGGCGATGCCGTCGCGCCGTGCCTGGTCGCGCACCGCAGCGTCCTCGGGGTCGAGGAACAACGAACGCTGCGCGCGGAGCAGCTCCTTGGGATCTCGGACCGAAGCAGCCTCACGAACGCGGTCGGCGTCATAGAGGACGAGGCCGATGTAGCGGATCCGCCCGACGCACGTCTCGGAGCAGATCGTCGGCTCGCCGTTTTCAATGCGCGGGTAGCAGAACGTGCACTTCTCGGCCTTGCCGGTGACGTGGTTGAAGTACACCTTCTTATACGGGCAGCCCGAGACGCACATCCGCCAGCCGCGGCACTGGTCCTGATCAACAAGGACGATGCCATCCTCTTCCCGCTTGTACATCGCACCGCTCGGGCACGAGGCGACGCACGAAGGATTCAGGCAATGCTCGCAGATGCGAGGCAGGTACATCATGAAAGCGCGCTCATACTCCAGTCGCGCGCCTTCTTCGACCTGATGCCAGTTTGGGTCCTGCGGCAACGTCTCTGTCGAACCGGCGAGGTCATCCTCCCAGTTGGGCCCCCACTTGATCTCGGTCGGCCGACCGGTCAGCTGCGAGTACGGCCGCGCGGCCGGCTGATGGCGCGAGCGGGGCGCATTGGTGAGGGTCAGGTAGTCGTACGTCCACGGCTCGTAGTAGTCATCTATGGTTGGCAGGTCCGGGTTGGAGAAGAGGGTCAGCAGCTTGCGGATGCGGCCGCCGGCGCGTAGCTTGAGTCGACCGGTGCGGGTCAACTGCCATCCCCCCTTCCATTGCTCGTTGTCCTCCCACCGCTTCGGATAGCCGATTCCAGGTTTCGTCTCCACGTCGTTGAACCACATGTATTCGGCGCCCGCCCTGTTGGTCCACACGTTCTTGCACGTGACGCTGCAGGTGTGACAGCCGATGCATTTGTCGAGGTTCATCACCATGGCGATCTGCGCTCGAATGCGCATCAGTACTCGACCTTCGTTCGGCGCTTGCGCACCACGGTGAGGCCATCACGCTGGGATCCACAGGGACCGTAGTAATTGAAGCCGTAGGACAACTGCGCATACCCACCGATGAGGTGGGTTGGCTTCATGCGGATGCGCGTCAGTGAGTTGTCAGTACCCCCGCGCGTTCCGGAAACCTCCGAGATCGGGACGTTCACGTGACGGTCCTGGGCGTGGTACATCAGACACATTCCCTGGGGCAGCCGGTGCGATACCACCGCCCGGGTGACGATGACGCCATGGCGGTTGTACGCCTCGATCCAGTCGTTGTCGCGCACCCCGATGAGCTCCGCGTCGGCGGGACTGAGCCAGATCACCGGCCCACCGCGGAACAGCGTCAGCATCTGCAGGTTGTCCTGGTACTCGCTGTGGATCGACCACTTCGAATGCGGCGTGATGAAACGCAGCGTCACCTCCGCCTCGCCGGGACGGCCTTCGTGGGTGACGTCGCGAGGATAGCCGCTGATGGTGAGCGGAGGCCGATAGGTGGCCAGGCCCTCGCCGTAGGCGAGCATCCATTCATGGTCGAGGTAGACGTGCTGACGGCCGGTGAGGGTTCGCCAGGGCACCCCGCGCTCCACGTTGATGGTGAAGGGTGAGTAGCGCCGATCGCGGGCCTCGATGCCCGACCACTCCGCGGACGTGATCACTTTGCGCGGTTGCGCCTGCGTGTCGGCGAAGTCGATCCGCTCACCGGCGCGCTCGGCGGCGAGGTCCTTGAGCTGCAGGCCGGTGCGCTTTTCGAGTGCCTGAAAACTCTCCATCGCGAGGCGTCCGTTCGTCGTTCCACTGAGCGCGAGGATGGTCTCGCACACCTGCACGTCCCGTGTCATGTCCGGGCGTCCGGCGGCGGAACCACCGTGCACCACGCCGTTCTGCTGCCGTAACCACTCCACCTCGGCGTCCGGTTTCCACGTCAACCCCTTGACCCCGGTGCCCAGGCTCTCGACGAGCGGTCCCAGCGCATGCATGCGCTCCGCAACCGCGCCAAAGTCGCGCTCAACCACGACGAGCTTGGGCATCGTCCGTCCCGGGATGGGCTCCTCGCCATGGGCGCGCCAGTCGCGCACCTGACCCAGCGGCTGCGCGAGCTCGTCAGGCGAGTCGTGCAGGAGCGGTGCGGCGACGACGTCGCGACGCACGCCGAGGTGATCACGGGCGAGCTCAGAGAAGCGTTCCGCCACTGTCGAGAAGATGTCCCAGTCGGTGCGCGTCTCCCACGGCGGCGTGATCGCCGGATTGAACGAGTTGACGAAGGGATGCAGATCAGTGGTCGAGAGGTCGTGCTTCT
>DATKQX010000007.1:0-14400 GCA_035532495.1 Saccharimonadales bacterium (SeqCode) | reverse complement strand
TTCATCTGTCTCCCGGAGCTCGACGCGGCGCGTTCGGCGGGCTGACGCTCTTGGTGCTCCTCGGACTGGGAGTGCCTGTATTCGCTGCCGTCGCGGCCTCGCTGATCAACAACCTTGGGACGCTGCTCGGCAGCCACGGACTCTCGCTGTCCAACTATTCAGATGTTCTCACCAACGGTGACGTCAGGTATGCACTCGTGCCACCGCTGCTGTACTCCGCCCAAGCCGCGGCGATCACTGCGACCATTGCGGTCATCCTCGGCGCGGTGGTGGCCCGTCTGCTGACGCGTAGCGGGGCTCACGTGAGCGCCCGTCTCCTCGACCTGCTGTTGCTCACGGCGGTGGCCCTTCCGGGCATTGTGTTCGCCGCCGGCTACATCTTCACGTACAACCAACCGGCGCTCAGCCACATCGGACTTCGCCTGTACGGAACCACCGCGCTGCTGATCCTCGGGTACGTCGCGACAGCACTTCCTGCCACGTCCAGGGTGCTGGTGGGAACGGTAAGCCAGGTGCAGGACTCGCTGTCCGAAGCAGGGCGTGTCCATGGCAGTTCGGCTATGGGCGCGTGGCTGCGGACGGTGCTTCCGGTGCTGGCCCGGCCGCTGATCACCGCGTGGCTGCTATGTTTCGGCGCGACGCTGTTCGAGTTGCCGGTGTCGGAGCTGCTCCTCGCGCCGGGTCATGAACCGCTCTCAGTCGCCATCACGCATGTGCTCCAGGGATACTGGTTCTCGCAGGGAACCGCAATGGAGGTCATCTCGGTGCTTGTGGCGCTGGCGGTGGTCAGTCTCGCATGGGGACTGTTCCGTCTCCTCGCACCTCGTGGATGGCAGCGCGTCGGACGGGTCAACGCATGAGCAGCGCCATGCACGGATTCGACAGCATGCTCCGCGGCCACACCGTATCCGTAACCCATGCCAACAAGCGGTACGGACAGTACGCGGCGCTCGATGACGTGAACCTGGAGATCATGGCAGGCCGGTTCCTGGTGCTCCTCGGTCCGTCGGGCTCAGGAAAGACAACGCTGGCGCGCTGCATCGCGGGCGTCGAACGACTCCATGAAGGCAGGATTAGCATCGCGGGGACGGTCGTCGACGACGGCCGACGTCAACTGCCTCCAGAGCGGCGCGATCTCGCCATGCTGTTCCAGGACTATGCGCTATGGCCGCACCTCACGGCCGTTGGCAACGTGGAATATGCGCTGCGGCGGCGCCATCTTGCGCGTGTCGAGGCACATCGTCGAGCGCTCCAAGCGCTGGAGCAGGTGGGTTTGGAGTCGCTCGGCGACCGCTACCCACACCAGCTGTCAGGCGGCGAGCAGCAGCGGGTCGGGTTGGCCCGCGCCGTGGTTGCTCGGCCCGGCCTGCTCTTGTTCGACGAGCCGCTGTCGAATCTTGACGCCGACCTTCGGGAACGGCTCCGCGTGCAGATCGCGACGTTGGTCCGCGACAGCGGCGCCACGGTGGTGTACATCACGCATGATCAGGCGGAGGCATTCGCACTCGCGGACGACATCGCGGTGCTGCATCAAGGCAAGGTGGTGCAGCTCGGAACGCCCGAGGACGTGTATGCGAAACCTGCGACGTTGTTCGTCG
This sequence comes from Saccharimonadales bacterium (SeqCode), assembly GCA_035532495.1. GTDB lineage: Bacteria > Chloroflexota > Dormibacteria > Aeolococcales > Aeolococcaceae > Palsa-851. The sequence goes on along the minus strand of DATKQX010000007.1, from coordinate 12,802 downwards.
CCCGGTTCACCGGCGCCGCGGGGGAACTCCCCGGGTCCGTGGTCGCACTAGACGGCACGCACGTGATCGTCCAGGTCCAGGGACTGCGGCTGCGGGCGCGCAATTCGGGCGCCCTCGCCGTCGATTCGGTGGCGCGCGTGTTGGTGCGGCCCGCGGGGACCCGCATCGTCGCCGACGACCGCCCCGACGAATCCGCCCTCCGCGGGACGATCATCGATGTTGCATATCGAGGTCGCGGATACGATCACGTGTTTCGCTGCGATGCCGGCATCCTCACCGGTATCTTCGCGTCATCGAGATGGTCCCGTGGGAGCAACGTCGGAGTCAGCATCGATCCGGACAGCTGCATCGCCTACCCTCCCGCGCCGTGTGCGGCGATTGACGAGGTCGAGGGCCAGACGCCGCTGGGCATCCCTACCGTTGAAACCGGTGTCCTCGATGTCGTGGGAACGGGACTGATAGGTCACGAGACAGTTTGATGAGGACTGGCACCGCCGCAGCTATGTTCGGAGCGGCGTTCTTGAACCGACCCCACACGCTGTTCCAGGCTCAAGGTCGGGATCATCCGCTCACGCAGACCGCTATCCGCGAAAACTGCGACTGGTTCATGGACGACCTTCCTCTCGCCACGGTGGCCGCACGGGTGCTTTTCGCCACTCGGATCAAGAGGCGAGTATTTGGGCGAGATCCGGACGCGAAGGTGGCGGACTCGGATAGTCTCGATGCAGACATGGTTCCCGTCACCACCTCCGATGACGTAGGACAGTCCCGTGGCAAGGCGGTTCCGTCGTGACCGTCTGGGCGCTCTTCGCCTCGGTCTTCCTGGCGTGTGCGGTCGAGGCGGTTGAGGCGACGACCATCGTGCTCGCTGCGGGTACCGCCCGGGACTGGCGCTCAGCGATGATCGGACTTGCATCCGCGGTAGCCGTGCTCGCGGTCGCGGTGCTCGCGTTGGGTCCGGCCATCGGGGCCCTGCCGATCCAGTCACTTCGCCTGTTCGTCGGCGGATTCCTACTGGTCTTCGGGTTGCAGTGGCTGCGCAAAGCCGTCCTTCGTGCCGGTGGCTACAAGGCACTCCACAACGAGGACGAGATCTTCCGCACGCAGCTTGCGGCCGCGCGTGCCGCTTCGACGCACCGGATTGGCTTGGTTGCCGACTGGTATGCGTTCACCCTCTCGTTCAAAGGGGTGCTGCTCGAGGGCCTCGAGGTGGTGTTCATCGTGCTCACGTTCGGAGGCAACGCAGGCAATATCCCAATCGCGGGGATTGCGGCCGGAGCAGCCATCGTTCTGGTGGCGTCGGCGGGAGCGCTGCTGCGCGCCCCGCTTGCGCGAGTACCGGAGAACGCGTTGAAGTTCGCCGTCGGCACCCTCCTGACGTCGTTTGGAGTCTTCTGGGGCGCCGAGGGCGCGGGCGGACAGTGGCCCGGGTCTGACGCAGCGCTGCTCGTCGTCATCCCGCTCACCGCATTGCTTGCGGTCGGGCTGGTCGCTGCCCTTCGTCTCGAGCGTCGCCGGTCGTACACGCGGGCTGTGGTGAGCGCTGCCGAGCGAACAGAGGCACTCCGATAGTGGCGGGCAAGCTGAAGGCGTTCGCCTCGTTCTGGTATGACTTCCTCATAGGGGATGACTGGTGGGTGGCAGTTGGGGTGGTCCTGGCGCTCGCAGTCACCGCCGCCGTACGCCGAATGAATGTGTCTTGCTGGTGGATCGTGCCGGCTGCAGTTATCCTGCTTCTCCCTGGCACCGTGTGGCGCGCGACGCGTTCCCGGGGTGACCATGACACGAGCACCCCGTCGTGATCGCCGGCTGTGATCCGCCATGCCAGACTTGCCGCTCGGACGGACACCCTGACTGCGGAAGCCGGCGCTGGTGACGCCGACGGCCAAGATGTTTTCGGGGCTTCCGGCCATCGGGCCTTGCGGGAGCGAACTCAGTCGGCTCCGGCCTTCTGCTGAGTGGGTTGTGGGTCCTTGAACTCACAGTCGGCGTCGCTATGGCGTTCGCCGCGTTCAGTACGTCTCACTAGTCACGTGGCGCGCCGGTTCGTAGCCCTACCCGCTAGGGGTATGCTAATGCCATGGCAGGTTACATCGCGCACAAAGACGACATACAGAAACGTCTCCTTCGTGTCGAGGGCCAGGCCCGCGGCCTCCAGCGGATGGTGGATGAGGAGCGCTACTGCATCGACATCCTGACCCAGGTGAAGTCGGTCAAGGCTGCGCTGGACCGAGTTGCGCTCTTGCTCCTCGACGATCATGTTGAGCATTGCGTCGCTGATGCTGTGAAGAGAGGGCACGGTGCAGCCAAACTTCGGGAGCTGAGCCAGGCTATCGGTCGTTTCGTGGAGAGCTGATCGTGAGTGTCCTCGCGTTCATCCTCGACCACGTCGGCTCAGCACTGCGACTGTCGTTCACAATGTTCTGGCAGGTGCTGTGGCCGCTCGCGCTCGGCTTCCTTCTCTCAGCGGTGGTTGAGACCCTTGTCTCCAAGCAGGCGGTCTCACGCCTGCTCGGCCGCGACACGCCGAAGTCCATTGCGTTGGCGACGGCGTTCGGCGCAGCGTCCTCCTCGTGCTCCTATGCCGCGGTTGCGGTGGCTCGAACGTTGTTCCGCAAAGGGTCGACGCTCGGCAACGCCGTGATCTTCGAATTCGCCTCGACCAACCTGGTCTTCGAGCTTGGTCTGGTCCTCCTCATCCTGCTTGGCTGGCAGTTCCTCGCCGCCGAGTTCAGCGGTGGCCTGATGATGATCGTCATTCTCGCTGTGATCTTTCGATTCACCCTGCGGCGCAGCATCGTCGAGCAGGCGCGCAAGCAAGCCGATCGCGGGTTGCTCGGCAAGATGGAGGGCCACGGCGCGATGGACATGTCCGTGAGCGGCGGTTCATTCTTTCGCCGCCTCTTCTCAGGGCGGGCGTTTACCTCAATCAGCCACTACTTCTTCATGAATGTCTACGGCCTGTGGACGGACCTGCTGCTCGGTTTCGTGATCGCCGGGGCACTCGGTGCCTGGGTTCCCGATTCGTTGTGGTCCGCAGTCTTCCTTACCGGACATGGAGGCATCACCGAGGTGTGGGGGGCGCTTATCGGGCCACTCATCGCCGTGATCAGCTTCGTCTGCTCGGTTGGCAACATTCCCCTGGCCGCGGTGCTCTGGCGCGGGGGGATCAGCTTCGGCGGCGTTATTGCCTTCATCTTCGCCGACCTGGTCATCCTTCCGATCCTCAACATCTATCGCAAGTACTACGGTGCTCGCGTCAGTGTCTATCTCTTTGTCGTCTCGTACGCCGCGATGGTGCTGGCGGGACTGGTAATTGGGCTCGTCTTCCACATCGCCGGGGCCGTGCCCACGAATCGCAACATCATCGTCTTTGACACCACGATCAGTTGGAACTACGACACGTTTCTCAACATGGGCTTTCTCCTCTTCATAGCTGGCCTTTCGGTTCGCTTCTTGCGCACCGGAGGAGTGGCAATGCTCCGGGCGATGGACATCCCTCCCGAGCAGCAGACGGCGCCGAAAGACCCGGTGTGCGGCATGGCGGTGGACCCGAAGAAGTCGGACCAGATCGCCGTCCACGAAGGCATCAAATACCACTTCTGCTCCGCTGACTGCCGAACGACCTTCGAGGCAAACCCGGCGACATTCGCTCACGCCGCCCCAAGCGATGCCGGGCTGTCGGTGGCTCAGGCCACGGACGGGATGTAAGTCCGGGGCTGGCGGCGCGCGGGCTCCGCCAGCCTTGTAGGGAAACCCCACGTCTATCTACTGAGAGCCAACCATCACCTCAAACCTCCGGGCCGTCCAACCAGGACACGCTCACTACGCGCTCGAGAAAGCGTCCAAAGATCGGAACGGTTTTGCAGGATCCACCGGCGTCGACTGATCAGGTTCGTACGCTCGGAGCGGCAGCTCGAACCACACTGTCGCGCCGTCGCTCTCACTCTCCGCGCCAACGTGTCCGCCGTGCGCAGCCACCAATTCCTTGACGATTGCCAGGCCAATGCCTGCGCCTCCGCTGCCGCGGGCGCGACTCGGGTCCGCGCGATAGAAGCGCTCGAAAATGTGGGGCAATGACTCTGCTGCGATCGTGTCGCCCACGTCGTGGACCGCGACGCGAACGAACGAGTCATGCCGGGTCATATCGACGGTGATGACGGAGCCCGCAGCGGCAAAACGGATGGCATTGTCAATGATGTTGGCGAGAATCTGGCCGAGGCGCCCAGCGTCGCCAGCGACGGTGAGTTCTCCTTCCGGCGCCACGATCTGGCAGGTGAGTCCGTGCGTCCGGAGGCTGGTGTCGAATCCGAGGACAACGTCGCGCACCATCTTGTCGAGCTGCAGCGGCTCGCGCGCCATATGATCACGTGCCAGCTGCGCGTCCGCGAGACCGCGCAAATCCTCGACCAACGCGATCAGTCGGCCCAGTTCGTTGTGCGCCTGCTGTAGGCGGGCAGGCGTCGCCGGTATCACGCCGTCGCGCATCCCCTCGATCAGTCCAAGAAGATTGTGCAGCGGCGTGCGCAATTCGTGCGCCGCATCGTTGGTCACCTGGCGGCGCAGCTCTTCGAGACGCTGCAATGACTGCGCGAGCTCGTTGACCGAGTCTGCCACCCCTCCGATCTCGTCGCGACGATTGGTGGCCACCGGGATCGGGGCGTCGCCGCGAGCCATGCGACGTGTCGACTCACGCACCGCCGTGAGCGGACGGAGCGCGAGAGTCACCGCCGCGAAGCTGAGGGCAACCGCGATGATGGCAGCCACTGTGATCGTCGGGTAGATTTGAGCCTCGACCGCGGCATCGTATGCGCGCTGACCCGCGGCCGGGTCGACCGGCCGTCCAGCGGCATGCATGATGACCATGAACTGCTGTTGTGCAATGTTGTGCATCAACACGATGATCAGGACCACTGTCACCGCGATGACGACAACATTGAGGACCACGAGCTGCCAGCGCAACCCCAGCGCACTCCATCGGTGACGCAGGACCCGCAACGCGCGGCCCGGAATGGCGGTCACCGTCCTCGGTCCTTCTCGGCTGTGAGCTTGTACCCGACGCCGCGTATGGTCTCGATGGACGCATTCGCGTGTGCCGCGCGCAACTTTTGGCGAAGCCGGAATACATGGACGTCGACGGTACGCTCGAGCATCGGCGAGCGGTCGCCGGAATGCAGTTGATCGATCAGCTGGGTGCGGGTCAGCACCCAGCCGGGTCGCTCCAACATCGCGGCGAGCAATCCAAACTCCACATGGGTCAACGCCACGAGCCGTCCCTCGATGACGACGTCGTGTTGTGTTGGTGAGAGCTCGACGTTGCCAAGTTGGATGACTGACGGTGGTCGCGGGCCGATCTCCGAGCGGCGCAGGAGCGCATCGACGCGCGCCAGAAGTTCGCGGGGACTGAACGGTTTTACCAGGTAGTCGTCCGCCCCGACGCGGAGCCCATCAACCCGGTCAGGCTCGTCCGCTCGCGCACTGAGAAACAGGATCGGCACGATCGACCCCGAGCATCGAATCTCTGCGCAGATCTCGAAGCCGTCCTTTCCCGGCAGCATGACGTCCAGGATCAGGCAGCGGGGCTGGGTCTGGCGGACAAAGCCCAGCGCCTCGGAACCCGAACGGCAGATGACCACCCGATAGCCGGCGCTTTCGAGGTAGGCGCGAACCACATCGGAGGTGGTCTGATCGTCCTCCACCACCAGGATCGGAACTGCAAGTGACGCTGGTCGTAGCTGGATCATGGCGCCTTCAGTCGAGGCCGCGCCGCCGCCGCGGGCCGAAGTATTGATGGTCAGTTCTCCCCATTCTGCGAAAGTCGCCGAGAAACCGGGCGGCGCGATGCCGCCCGGTTTCGAGTCACCACCATTCCCCGACTATCCGGGCTCGTCGACGCTGAGCCTTAGCTAATCGCGAGACCCGTGGCCGCGGCCGGAAGTCCACTGGCTGCTGACTCATTGACCACACCCAGATCCCCGGAGGAAGAAACCGGTGCCGAACCAATCTCGGTGGTTGTCAGGACGAAGAACCAGCCACCCCCGAGAACCTCGTCGATCGGATGCACACCTACGGTGGCGGCAATGTCCGACCGCAGGGCGAGCCGCCCGCTTGGCCCGATGTTGTACGAGGAGATCGTCCCGGAACCGGCATTCGCGAGGTAGGCCCGCGTTCCGGCGCCGTTAACGACCAGCCAGCACGCAGCTGCCTGGGACTCACCAACTTCGCTGATGGGGTGCAACTGCCCCGCCGCGCCAACCCGATATGAGGTCGCCGCACTTGCGCCTCCAGCACCCCCGCCGGCATCGGAGACGATCGCCTGGCCGCCTGCACTGAACCCGAAGCCGTACGGGGCGGTCCCCGTCGAGACGGTATGCCGCAGCCCGGTCAGCCGCCCGTTCGAGCTCACGTTGAAGGTGTCAATGCTGCTGCTCACCTTCTCGGTGACAATGACGTGCGCTCCCGAAGGAGTGAACCCGATCTGGACGGGCGTGGCCGCCGCAGATGAGAGCGCAACCGGTGCGTGCGTGGACGGAACCAGCGCGTGGTCGGTCAGGACAAGCGAGCCAACCGTGTTGCTGCCCTGATTGAGCACGACGACCCAGCGCCCGTGCGCGGCGACACTCACCGGTTCGGAGCCACCAGACGGCGCCGCGTCGACGAGCCAGGGCGTCCCGTTGGAGAGGATCCGGAAGTACGAGACGGTGTTGGACGCGGCGTTGACGACGAGCAGCGCATGCCCACCGTCAGCCAGCGTTAGCGCCCCTTGCGATCCGAGTCCCGCGCCGGTGCCGTCGCCGCCGGTCGAAAAGCTGCCGATCGAAGCCAGGGTGCCGCTGCCGGCCACCCAGTAGGCGAGCACCGAGTTGCCGCCGTCGGCTGATGTCTGGTTGCTCTCGGTGTAGACGTATGAGGTCCCCGGGCCCGCTTGTGCGGCGGTGCTGGCGCCAACCCCCGTCGCCGCGGTCACCGAGATGGCCCCTGCCAGCAACGTGCTAGCAAGCCCGATGCCCAAGTTCTTGATGGAGTGGTCTGCCATGGAAACGCGCCTCCTGGTCGTGGCTCGGTGGGAGCCATCTGTGGACACTGACACCAGGGTCAGGCACGAACATTTCGCTGGTGTTTCGATCCGACCGTCCTCAGCGGACCGCCGATCAAACAGCGCCACGGCGATTCGAGGGAGCGGGTGGCACGTCGCCACCCGCTCTTGGGAGGGAGGACAGTTCACCATAAAAACCAACGCGTCGGTTTTATCCATGGTAGCATATCCATATGCCCCGTATCTCGGAGGACGCGCGCGTTGAACGCCGCCAGCAGCTCGTCGACGCCGCCTGGCGTTGTGCTGGCCGGATGGGATACAGCGAACTGACCGTCGATGACATCTGCGCCGAGGCCGAGGTGAGCAAAGGGGCCTTCTACGGATATTTCTCCTCCAAGCAGGAGTTGCTGATCACGCTTCTCGAGGAGGACGCGGCCGAACTCGACGAACACCTTGAGAGCCTCGCTCAGCGCAACATCTCCAATGTCGACCGGCTGCGGAGTTTTGCTCGCGAGATGTGTGAGCGCGGCACCGACCAAGCCCGAGTCCAAGTGCGTTCGGACCTGTGGGCTCTCATCCTCACCGAGCCGGCTATCCGTGAGCGGATGGTGTCAGCGGTCGGACGCCGCAGAGCGATGTTGAGAGGCTGGATCGAGGGGGCCGTTGCCGACGGCGAGATCGCCGGCATTCCTGCCAACGCCTTCGCCTCAGTCCTGCTCGCACTCGGCGACGGACTCACCCTGCACGGTTCTCTCGACCCCTCTGGCTTCCGCTGGAACAACATCGCTCGTGTCCTGGCGGCCATCTTTGCCGGACTCAGCGGCGACGAGGAGTGACCTCAACCGCTCGCCGGATCCACATTCCGTCAGACCTTCACCGACGAGCCCTCGACTGGGTACGAGGCACGCAGGGCGGGATCATCGCGATCGCGCTCGTGGTCGGCGCTGGCGGCGGACTCGGGGCGATCCTCTTTCGTGACCTCATCCGCTGGTTCACCCTGCTCTTCACCGGTCACAACGATTACAGCGCCGCCGGACATGCGATCAATCCCAATGTGCCGTGGCTCAGCATCTACTTCGTCGTTCTCGCGCCCGTTGCCGGGGGCTTCATCTACGGCCCCCTGATCCAGCTCTTTGCTCCTGAAGCTCGAGGCCACGGCGTCCCCGAAGTCATGCTCGCCGTGGCTGATCGGGGCGGGAAGATCCGACCTCAGGTGGCTGTCGTCAAGTCGCTCGCCTCAGCGATCTGCATCGGCGCGGGCGGGTCGGTGGGACGCGAGGGACCCATCGTGCAGATTGGCTCGGCGCTGGGCTCCTCGATCGGGCAGGTGCTTCATGTCTCCGAGAACCGATTGCGTTTGCTCGTCGCCTGCGGTACGGCCGCCGGTATCTCGGCCACGTTCAACGCGCCCATCGCCGGTGTCTTCTTCGCGCTCGAGCTCATCCTCCAGGACTTCGCCGTGGACTCCTTCGGTGCTGTCGTGCTCGCCTCGGTGACCGCCGACGTCATCGGACGGGCGGCGTTCGGCAACCAGGCGTTCCTCACGCTGCCCGCGTTCCACATCGTGTCCAACTGGGAGTTCGGCCTCTACGCGATCCTCGGGGTGCTGGGTGGCCTTGCCGGGCTTGCATTCATCCGCATCCTATACGGGACCGAGGATCTCCTGGATCGAATGTGGCATGGCCCCGAATGGCTGCGTCCGGTGGCTGGTGGCGTGCTCCTCGGACTCCTGCTGCTGGCGCTCCCCGAGCTGTATGGCGTCGGCTATCCGGTACTCCAAAACGCGGTCGCCGGACAGATCGTTCTCGGGCTGCTGCTGGTGTTGCTCGTTGGCAAGATGCTCGCCACCAGCCTGACGATCGGCATCGGGGGATCCGGCGGTGTCTTTGCACCATCACTGTTCATGGGCGCGATGCTAGGTACTGCGTTTGGTCTGGTCGCCAACATGCTGTTCCACGATTCGGTGGCGCCCGCCGGGGCGTACGGACTCGTTGGTATGGGGGCGGTGTTCGCGGGGGCAGCACGAGCGCCGATCACAGCCGTGATCATCATCTTTGAACTCACCGGCGACTACACCATCATCCTGCCTTTGATGGTCGCGATTGTCGCGGCCACCGGGCTCAGCAATCTGCTGTCCGAAGACACCATCTACTCACTCAAGCTGCGTCGACGCGGGATCGACATTCTTCGATCACGCCGCGCCAACCTCATGCAGGAGATACGAGTCCGCGACGCCATGCAGCCAATGCCAGAGCCACTATTGGTCACGACCCCCGTAGACGACATGGTCGGCCGGTTTGCGCGGCGCGACGTAGCAGCGCTTCCCGTGGTGGATGTTGACGGCGGTTACCGCGGCGTGGTGACCGCCGGAGAGCTCGAAACCGCGTTGGGCAACGACACGTTCGACATCACCGCGGGCGACCTTGCCCACCTGGCAAACGCCGTTGGACCAGAGGCGCCCCTCGACACCGCGCTCTCGCAGTTCGTCCAGCAGGGCGCCTCGGCACTGCCGGTCATGGACCCAGGCGGTTCGACCGTCCTTGGATGGCTGACCTATCGCGACATCCTGGTCGCATACCAGACGCGCGTCGAATCAGACCGAGGGAATACCCGCAGCTCGCAGTCTTCGGCGGTGAAGCTGGAATCGGCGAAAGGAGCCGCTTCATGACCGTTGTGGTGAGCGCAGACAAGCTGAGCAAGACCTTTGGGTCGCATCGGGGAGTGGAAGGCCTCGAGTTCACAGTCGCGGAGGGAGAGGTCTTCGGGTTCTTGGGTCCGAACGGGGCCGGCAAGTCCACGACGATCCGTCTCCTGACCGGCCTCTCACACCCGACGTCCGGCACCGCGAAGGTCTTCGGACTCGACCCCATCGCCGACGCTGTTGAGGTTCATCGACGCATCGGATATCTTCCAGGCGAACTCGCGCTGCACCCTCGCCTGACCGGGCAGCAGCACGTCGACTTCGCTGTCAAGGTCCGCCGTATGCAGGACAGAACCTTCCTCCATGAACTGGTGGACCGGTTCCAGGTCGACCTCGAGCGGCCCACTCGCACCCTCTCCAAGGGCAATCGGCAGAAGATCGGCATCCTGCTCGCCGTCATGCATCAACCTGAGCTGTGCATCCTCGACGAGCCCACATCGGGACTCGACCCCCTGATGCAGGACGAGTTCGAACGTCTGATGCGTGAATTGGTGCGCACCGGGTCGACCGTCTTCCTCTCTTCCCACGAACTCGACGAAGTGCAGCGAGTCGCGACCCACGTCGCGATTATCAAGGACGGGCACCTCGTCGTCACCGACACGGTCGAGGCCCTGCGGCGACGGGCCCCGCGAACGATCGAGTTCTCCTTTCCGACGATCGTCGATCCCAAGCCTTTCGCATCGATCGAGGGCGTGCAAGTCGTCGCCGCCAATGGGAAACGCATCACATTGGCGCTCCAAGGAGCTGTTGCCCCCGTGCTTCGAGTCGCTGCCGAGCTCGATCCGCTCGACGTGATCGCGCGCCCAGCCGACCTCGACGAACTCTTCCTCACCTACTACCGAGACCAATCCGCGAGCCAGCCGGTCGATGCGCGCTGACATCGCCGCCGTCGACCTCCAGTTGCGCCGGCGAGCCCTGCTCAGCTACGTGGTAGGGATGGCGCTGTATGCATTGGTCATCGTGGTGCTGTACCCGCAGTTCAAGGGCGCCACGAGCCTCGATCAACTCACGAAGAACGGGTCGGCAGTCGCGGCACTTTTCGGGGCGACGGGTTCACTGACGTCACCGAGCGGATGGCTCGACGCCAACATCTATGAGAACTTCCTCCCGCTCATCATGCTGCTCATCACCGTGGGCTACGGCGCGTCCTGCATTGCGGGGCAGGACGAGGACGGCACACTCGCGCTTGCCGCGATGCTCCCGATATCGAGACGCGCTCTGGTGCTGCAAAAGGTTGGGGCGTTGACCGTGCAGGCGCTCCTGCCGGCGATCGCAACCATGGGGTGCGTCCTCATCGGAAGACAGTTCGATCTCTCCTTCCCCATCACGCATCTCGCCGGATTGAGCCTTGGGGTCGCGCTCCTCGGTGTCGACTTCGGGCTGTGCGCCCTCGCCGTCGGGTCGATCACCGGCAGCCGCGGGACCGCCCTCGGCGTCACCGCGGCGTTGGCCGCCGCCTCGTATGTGGTGAGCTCGCTTGCGCCGGTAATCGAATGGATTCGGCCGGCCCGGTACGCTTCGCTCTTCTACTGGTCAGTCGGAAACCAGCAGCTTGCCAACGGGCTCAGCCTCGCCTCCGTCGGGGTGCTCGTGGCCGTCGGAGCCCTCTTGACGCTCGCCGCGGTTGCCGGGTTCCGTAAGCTCGACCTTCACTGATTCGATCAAGACGGTCTGTATCGCAGACAGGCGGAGCCGACTCTCGCCCGCATCGGCTCGGTCGCTGCGGCAATGTGGCGCGGAGTTTCGGCGGCGAGTCCTCGAGTTGATTGGCGCAGTCAGAGGTGTGCGCGACGTCGCCGTGGACCCCGGCATCAGCGAACAGACGGTGCACCGCTGGCGATGAGAGGAGCTGGTGGACCGCGGGATCGAGCCCGGCCTCACGTCCGGAGAGCGGGCGGAGGTGGCGGCCGCGCGACAGCGCATCGGGAGCTCGAAGCCGAGCTCACTCTCCATCGCAAGGCAGCCGAGTCACTGAAAGGGGCCACCAGCCCAAAGGCAGATTCGCGGCCGTTGAGGTGATCGTCGCGCAAGACCTGCCGGCGCGTCTCTCGTGCCGCGTGCTCAACGTCTCGGAGTCCGGCTACTACGCTCGATGTTCGCGCGCTCTCTCGGCTCGCGTTCCGCCATGTCTGGCTCACCGACCTGATCCGCCAGGTACACGTCGCGTCGCGCGGCACCTACGGCGTCCGGCGTGTCCATGCCGACTTGATCCTCGGGCAAGGCATCGCCGTTGGCCACTTGGCGGTCGAGATGCTGATGCGACGCGCGGGCATTCAAGGAATCTCCGGGCGCCCACGCTATCGTCATGTCCCGGGCAAGCCACCGCGGGCGACCGGGTCGAACGACAGTTTCATCGCGACCAAACCGACCAACTGTGGGTCACCGATATCACCGAGCATCCGACGCGGAGGGGCAAGGTGTACTGCGCGGTGGTCCTCGATGCCTGGTCGCGCAGAGGGGTGGGCTGGTCGATCGACTCCAGCCCAAGCACTGCGCTGGTCATCAACGCGCTCGGGTTGGCTGCTTCGTCGATCCTGCAGGCGGCACATCGGTGTCGACACTGGGTCGGCCACGTCGAGGCGTATCCGCCGGCCCGTGTCAGCGTACGTGGACGATGGCGACTCGGTGGATCCCTCCAGGACTGTCGACACTCACCTCGTCGCCGGCGCGGTGGCCGGAGATCGCGGCTCCCAAAGGCGAGTCCAGCGAGATCCGCTGACGGGCGATATCTGCCTCAGCTGGCACAACGATGGTGTACTCGGAGTCCCCGAAATCATCCCGCACCACGACGGTCGCCCCTAAGCCCACGGTACCGTCATACGGGGCGGCCTCGACGATCAGTGCATGTCGGAGCATCCCTTCGATGGTCTGTACGCGCCCGTCGAGGAGACCCAGTTCGCGCCTGGCATCGTGGTAGGCGAAGTTCTCGCGCAGATCACCTTCGGCGCGGGCGGTGGCAACGCGCTGGACGACTTCAGGACGCTTGGAATCGATGAGCTCGCGCATTTCGGCGATGAGCGCGGCTTGGCCGTCTGCGGTGAGCAGGATTGGTCTAACGAGTGCCA
>DATKQX010000006.1:0-8636 GCA_035532495.1 Saccharimonadales bacterium (SeqCode) | reverse complement strand
TCGCGCGCGGTTTGGTAGACCGCTCGCCGCAAGGCCTCGTCCCGCCGCTCCTGTGACGGTTGATGAGGCCCCGAGTACTGAAACCCCCGAGCCGGTGAGCTTCGACGAGCTCTCGTTGAGCGTCGCCATGCAGCACACCGTCGCCGAGCTCGGCTACACGATGGCCACCCCCATCCAGGCGGGCTCGCTGCCCTTTGCGCTTGCCGGCCGCGATGTGATCGGTCAGGCGCAGACCGGAAGCGGCAAGACCGCTGCGTTCGGCATCCCGATCATCGAGCGACTCGATCCTCGCGACGGTCCGGTGCAGGCACTTGCGCTCTGCCCCACACGAGAGCTTGCCGTACAGGTGCACGAGGAGCTCACGCGCCTCGGCAAGCGTCACGAGCTGAAGAGCGTCGCCGTCTACGGCGGCGACTCGATCGGCCGCCAGATGGAGGAGTTGCGCCAGGGAGCCCACATCGTCGTCGCCACCCCCGGACGGCTCGGCGATCACATCCAGCGACGCTCGCTGACTCTCGCGAATGTCCGCATCTGCGTGCTCGACGAGGCGGACCGCATGCTCGACATGGGCTTCGCGCCGGACGTCGAGCGAATTCTTCGTCAGTGCCCCGCGCAACGTCAGACGTTGCTGTTCAGCGCGACGATGCCGGAGTGGGTGCGCCGGCTTGCGCTGCGTCACATGCACGATCCGGAGACCGTCGAGATCAGCACGCGGCCGGAGATCCCATCCGAGGTTCGCCAGCTCTACGTCCGCACCACATGGGCGGACAAGACCGATGCGCTGGCGCAGATCCTCGATCAGCCCGACGTTGTCATGGCGCTCATCTTTGTGGAGACGAAGCGAACCGCCGATGTCCTGCAGGCACAGCTCGGTGGGCGTGGGTACCAGGTCGGGCTGTTGCACGGTGACCTCACGCAGCGCGATCGCGACCGCGCGATGCAGCAGTTCCGCGCCTCGCACATCAAGTATCTGATCGCGACCAACGTCGCAGCGCGTGGCCTCGACATCGACGACATCTCGCACGTGATCAACTACGACGTGCCGCTGACACCTGACGAGTACCTGCACCGGGTCGGGCGAACCGGCCGCGCTGGGCGCGCAGGGGTCGCGGTCACGCTCATCACGCCGAGCGAGATTCTCAAGCTCCGTGACGTCGAGAAGCATGCGCGCACGCACATCGAACCGGCCACCCTCGACGAGGATTTCCCCGCGACGGTGGTGAGCGCGCCGGCCTGACCGGCATGGCGGGGCGGAGCGATTCGGTGCCTGCAGTGCACGACACCGGGCGTGGCGACGCTGTCCTCTTTCTGCACGCATACACGCTCGATGCTTCGCAATGGGACCACCAGGTCGCCGCGCTCTCGGGAGACTTCCGTTGCGTGCGCGTCGACCTCTGGGGCTGCGGCGGGTCGCCGCCACCGCCGGCCGGTGCCCCATCCCTCGCCGGGTACGCGACATCGGTGCTGGCGGTGCTCGACGCGCTCGAGATCGATCGATGCTCGGTTGTGGGCCTGTCGATGGGCGGTTACGTCGCGTTCGAGCTGTGGCGTCTGGCGCCCCAGCGGATCCGCGCGCTCGCGCTCTGCAGCACGCGGCCGAGCGCTGACGACGACGTGCGCCGTGACGACCGGCTCGCTGTCGCGGCGCGCGTCGAGCGCGAGCATTCCGTGGAGTCCATCGTCGAGCCGATGCTCGATCGACTCCTCGGCCCCGCTGCGCGCAACGAAGTCCACATCGCCGACCCCGTCCGCGGGCGGATCCGGCGCTGCACGCCGGACGGAATCGCGTTCGCCCAGCGCGCCATGGCAGTTCGCCGCGACAGTGGTGACCTGCTCGAACGCATCGACGTGCCGGCACTGGTGATTGCCGGCAAGCACGACATCATCACTCCCGTCGCTGAGGTTCATGCCATGAGTGGCTCGATCTCAGGGGCCAGGTTTGTCGAGCTGGACTGCGGACACCTCGGCAACCTCGAGCAACCGCACGCCTTCAACGAGGCATTGAGCGACCTCCTGATGCCCGCAGGCGCGGTTCGATGAGCTCCCTCCCCGCTGATCTGCTTGCCATCCTCGCGTGCCCACAGTGCCGCGGGCCCGTCGACCCGGAACCGGCGTCGCTGCGTTGCGACGCGTGTCACCTGCGTTACCGCGTCGAGAACGGCATCCCGGTGATGCTGATCAGCGAAGCCGCGCGGTTCGATCCGGAAGCGACGCCGCGCTCATAGCGAGCCCGAGCGGTCAGACGCCGGCGCCGACCGCCTCGGTCGCGACGGAAGCGGGAGCGGCGCAGAAGCCCTCGTAGTCGATCGGCTCGGTGATGGTGGGATTCTCGCCGCACACCGGGCACTGCGGATCCCGCGGCACCCGGAACTCGCGGAACTTCATCGAGAGCGCGTCGATATGGAGCAGGCGCCCGGTGAGCAGATCGCCGGCACCGGTGATCAGCTTGATGACCTCGGTGGCCTGGAGCACGCCCACGATGCCGGGGAGCACGCCGAGCACGCCTGCCTCGGCGCACGACGGCGCCTCCTCGGGCGGCGGCGGCGATGGGTAGCGGCAGCGGTAGCAGGGTGACTGGAACGGCACCACGGTGGTGACCTGCCCCTCGAAGCGGAAGATCCCGCCGTCAACCAGCGGCTTTTTGGCAAAGATGGCCACATCGTTGGCGAGATAGCGCGTCGGGAAGTTGTCGCAGCCATTGACGATGATGTCGTACTTGTCGAAGATCTCGCGAGCATTCTCGCTGCTCAGCACAACGTTGTGCTCGACGACGCGGACGTCGCTGTTGAGCGCCTCGAGCGCGATGCGGGCTGACGCTGTCTTGAGCATGCCGATCCGGTCCTCGGTGTGGAGGATCTGGCGCTGCAGGTTGCTTCGATCGACGGTGTCGAAATCGACGAACCCGATCGTTCCCACGCCGGCCGCGGCGAGGTAGAGGGCGGCAGGGCTGCCGAGACCGCCGGCGCCGATGAGCAGCACCCGCGCGTCGAGCAACTTCGCCTGCCCCTCGGCGCCGATCTCGGGGATGAGCAGGTGGCGGCTGTATCGCTGCTGCTGCTGCGGGGTGAGCACCCGCGGGACGATGAAGTCATAGCCCGCCTGCTTCCAGGCGCCGTAGCCGCCGCTCATCGACGCGACGTCGGTGTAGCCGAGTTCCTGGAGGGCGCGCGCCGCGAGCAGCGACCGGACGCCGCCGGCGCAGTACAGCGTGATCGGGGCGTCGTGCTGAGGAACGGTCTCCTCGATCCGCGTCTCGATGTATCCCTTGCTCAGATGGCGAGCTCCCGGGATGTATCCCTGGTCAAACTCGTCGCGCTCGCGAACGTCGATGAGAATCCGCGATCCGGCTCCGGAGCGCACCTGTTGCGGCGGAATCTCCTTGACGGTTCGCCGTGCGTCGTCGAGGAGATCGCGGGAAGACTTGGCCATGCCGCCAGTCTACCCAAAACCTGACCTCCACAGTCTGGATTCGGGTTCAGCCCTTCGGGCGGCCGACTGGTCGCTTCGCCGTGGCGGTGCGTGAGCCCTTCGGACGACCGACAGGCCGGGGTGCCGGCGCCGTCGAGGCCGGAGTCTTGCGCGGCCTGCCCACCGGGCGCTTCGCCGGCGCGCCGGGCGCGGACGCTGCCACCGGTGTGTGGGACGACGCCATCGCGGCGAGGATGGTCCGCTCGGTCGCCTCAAGACGCGCGGCGAGCGCGAGGACGCGGCGGTGGGCCGAGCGAGTGGCCGCCAAGGCGTCGGCGAGCGAGACCGGTGCGGACTTCTGCTTCTTCCCAGGCATGATCGCAGCGACCCTACCATAGACTGCGACGGTGCAACAGGCGAGTTCAGGACGACCCCTGCCCGATCTGCTCGCCGATGCCGGCATCGACGCGGCGGCTGCGGCCGCCCATGCGCCCGTGAGCATCTCCGCAATCGACTTCCACTCGCTCGCCGTGATCCCCGGAAGCCTCTTCGTGGCGATCACGGGGCTGCGCTCGGACGGGCACGGCTTCTGCCGTGACGCGGTGGCCCGCGGCGCGGTCGCTGTCGTGGCAGAGCGCATGCCGGACCCACCGGTCGACGCGTCGATTCCCGTGGTGCTGGTGCCCGACAGCAGGCGTGCTCTCTCGGCGCTCGCCGACGCGTTCGCGGCGCACCCGAGCGCGAGCCTCTGCGTTGCGGGGATCACCGGCACCGACGGCAAGACCACGACCGCGACGCTGCTCTGGCACGCGTGGAGGGCCGCGGGCATTGCCGCTGCATCGATCACCACCGTCGATCGGCGCACCCCGGATGGCGTGACGACGAATCCGTCGAGACAGACGACCCCGGAGGCGCCGGAGTTGCAGACCGAGCTGGCGCGAATACGCGACCTCGGCTGCACCCATGTCGCGCTCGAGACCTCGTCGCATGGGCTGGAGATGCATCGCGCCGATGACGTGGCATTCCGCGCCGGCGTGTTCACGCGGATCACCGCTGAGCACCTCGAGCTGCACGGCACCCGCGAGGGCTACCTCGCCGCCAAGGCGCGCCTCCTGGAGTGCGTCTCACCGCGAGCGGACGGGATCGCGGTCCTCGACGCCGGCGACCCGTTCGGGTTTCCGCGCCTGTCGGCGATCCCGGTCGCCACCAGGCTCACATACACCGACGACGGCCACGTTCGCGCCGATCTGCATGCACGTGACGTCGTCCCTTCGCCGGCCGGCGTTCGCTTCACCGCGGAGACGCCGTGGGGGACCGCACCCATCGCGCTACGCCTGGCCGGAAGCTTCAACGTCCGCAACGCCCTTGCAGCGTTGGCCTGCGCGTGCCTGACGGGCTGCGATCTCGCGACGGCAGTTCGGGGCCTCGAGGCGGCCGAGGTCGTCACCGGGCGGATGGAGCGGGTCGACCTCGGGCAGTCGTTCGAGGTCGTCGTCGACTACGCGCACACCGCCGACGCGCTCGAGACCGTGCTCCGCGAACTGCGCCGGACGACGGATGGCCGCCTCTGGGCCGTCTTCGGGTCGGCGGGTGAGCGCGACGTGGAAAAGCGCGCGGCAATGGGCGCGGTCGCAGCACGCCTGGCCGACGTCAGCGTCATCACGGACGAGGATCCCCGCGACGAGGATCGTCGGAGCATCCTCGAGCAGATCGCCGGCGGAGCCGTCGCCGCGGGCGGGCGGCGCGGCGAGAGCGTGCTCGTCATCCCGGATCGCGAGGAGGCGATCGCCTACGCGGTGGCCCACGCCGCTCCCGGGGACACCGTGCTCTGCGCCGGCAAGGGCCATGAAAAGACGCTCGAGACCGCGGCGGGCGCCCTGCCGTGGAACGAGCGTGCCGTGGCCACCGCCGCCGTTCGGCGAAGGATCAGCTGATCGGGTTCCTGCTGGGGACGCCGTCCCTGCGCGGATAGTCCGCGGGGGTGGGCGAGACCTTCGCGATGCGCAGCACGCCATCACTGGGCGCGCGGGGCTCGCCGCCACCGCATGCCTCGGCTGCTGCGGCGCAGGCTCCGAGCGTCGACGGCGCATCAGCTACCAGCGCGCAGAGGCTGCCCCCGACGCGCAGCAGCGGGAGCGCAAGCTCGCACAGGACGTCCGGAGGTGCTGTGGCTCGCGACGTGGCGAGGTCGAAGCTCTCTCGCGTGCCGGCTCTGCGTCCCGCCTTCTCAGCGCGAATCGCCTCGACCTCCACGTTGCGCAGGCCGAGCAGGCCGGCCACATGGACGAGGAAGCCGCTCTTGCGGACATCCGCCTCGAGCATCGTCACGCGAATGTCGGGGCGGACGACCGCAAACACGACAGCCGGCACCCCACCACCGGAGCCGATATCCACGACCCGACAGCCTGACGCGGGTGCCGCGACGTCGAGGAGGTCGAGCGCTTCCTCGATGTGGCGCGACCACGCCCGCTCGCGCGGGACCGCTGTGAGATTGAGGTGTGCCGACCAGCGCGCCAGCTCATCGAGGTATGTATCGAGCGCAGTCGTCGTCGCATCGGGCAGGGGAGGACGCATGCTCGGAGCCTACATCGCGCCGGACACTAGCTCACGCTGCGGATGCGGCTCGATGACGGTGATTTGGATGCGCTTCCCCTCCGGCCTCCTGCATGCGATCATGGGTACAGCGATGGAGACGACCCCGGAGACTGCCGACCGTTGCGCCCTCTGCCAGAGGGTCATGCTCTCCGTGTTGTACTACGGCGCCGACGGTGAGTCGGTGGGCGGCCATCGCATCTGCGCGGACTGCGGACCGCGCTCCGTCGTCGAGCTGGTCGCGCCCGACGAGCTGCGCCGCCGTCTCCTCGAACGGAAGGCCTCCTAGCCCTTCTCGTTACGGCATCGGATACTTCGCCTGCGGCTGTGTGACGCGGCCGTGACGGGCCGTGACGGCGCGATGACATCGCAGGAAGCGCCGTGGGACCGATGGGAGACTGACCGCGATGCGTTGCCCCCGGTTTCAGTTCGCCCATCCCCGACTCGCAGCGGCGCTTCCGTTCGCGGTGCTGCTGACGCTGATCTCGGCGCCTGTGGCCGCGGACCCTCCGACACCGGTCACCGCCGCCCAGCAGGCGGCCAACGCTGCGAAGTCGGCCGAGCAGAACGCGAAGGACGCCGCCAACAACGCGGACACCGCGCTGGCTCAGGCGAAAGCCGCGCTCGCGGCGGCAAACGCCCACCTCGTCGCGCTGAACACGCAAATCGCCGCGCTCAACGTGACGATCACCAACGACACCGCGACCCTGGCCACCGTGAACGCCGAGCTGTCGGCCGACCGCGGGCATCTGGCGGCCTACCTTCGCCAGTCCTACGAGAGGGGCGGGTCCGAAGCGATGCTCGCGTACATCATCTCCGCGAACACGATCTCCGCAGCCATTCAGCGCGACGTCCAGGTGAACGAGATCTCCAATGCGAGCGGGCAGCTGGTCGCGCGGATCGGCGCCGAGGAGGCCAAGGCCGCGTCGACGCTGGCGAACGATGACGCCGCGCTCACCGCGCTTGCGTCCGCGGAGGAGCAGGCGAAGACCGTGCAGGCGGTCATCAAGGTGCAGGAACAGAATCTGCTCGTCGCCGACGTCAGCGCGCATCGCCAGGCGAATCAGGCGCAGAAGGCGCTCGCCGCTGCCGTTGCGGCGCTTGCCGCAGCGCGAGCGCGCGATGCGATCTATCCCCCGGTCGCCGGCCCGCTGTTCACCATCGACACGAACCTCACCCTCCCGAGCGGTGAGACCGCAGCCAGCCTCAACCAGTTCCTCGCGGGCTCAGCGCTGGCCGGTCTCGGCGCGAGCTTCATGCAGGCCGAAGCGACGTACCACGTGAGCGCGCGTTACTTCGTCGCCCACGCCATCCTCGAATCCGGCTGGGGCACCAGCGCGATCGCTCAGTACAAGTTCAATCTCTTCGGATTTGGCGCGAACGACGCGAACCCGTACGGCGACGCGATGACGTTCGCGAGCTTCGACGCATGCATCCAGTACGTCGCGCAGTTCATTACGACGAACTACCTCTCGCCGACCGGACGCTTCTACCACGGCCCCACGCTGCGCGGGATGAACGTGGACTACGCGAGCGATCCGAACTGGGCGGAGAAGATCGCATCCATCGCGGACACGATCCCGCCACTCGCCGTACCCTGATCCTGCGCGGTCACGAAGGCGACGGAGCTATTGGCGCTTCAGCTTTTGTGGACGACGAGCCGACGAATCCGGTAACGACCATGAGCAGCCCGCCCACGACTGCCGTCACCGCTCCGGCGAGAAAGACGTAGAAGCCGGAGAAGAGCAGATACGGCTCCCCATACACCACGCCGTCCTGCTTCCACGTTCCTGGGAGCTTGAACGCCAGCCCGAGCGCAACGAGCGATGCTGCCAACGCGATTACCCCTGCGGCCTGGAGGCGAACGCGTGCGAGGCGACATGCGGCGACGATGCCCAGGGCGACGAGGGTGCCGAGGACAAACCAGACGTCGGAACCGCTGACGATGCTCACGGTGATCTGGGTGGGACCGCCCAAGCCGTCGCCCCAATTCCCTCCTGTGTACGGAAGGAATGCGGCCACACCCATGATGGCCGCAGCCAGCACGCAAACAACTGCGCCGACGGCACCCACCCGCCGCGACGCAGTGCTCATGTCGGTATCGTCGCGGCCCGACCCACTCGATGATCGGCTAGTCACAACCCTGTGCCAGCGATGCTGTTCGACGCTCCTGGGTGCCGAACCGCGCCCGTCCGTGGTGGCCACGGGTTGCTGATGGTTCGAAATCCGACTGATTTCACGGCGCGTTGGGCGCCGACGTCGAAGGGAGTGATCGTGCCGCGGAACGCTCGTGGCGGTGCGGTGGCGAACGTTTGTTTGTTATACTCTTTCGTATGGTAGCGGCTGCAATACCGGAGACGACATCGCGTCTGGGGGCGGCGGTCGACGCGCTCGTCGATGAGTCAATCGAGGGATTCGCCAGTGCGGCGCTGGGCGAGGACCTGGTTGACGTCCGGCGGGCGATCGATCGTCTTGAAGCCGAGTTCCTGCGTCGTCTCCACCGCTTCCACAGCGAGCGCGGCGCCCAGTCTGACGGGGGCGGGAGCACGATGGCCTGGCTGCGCCGTCGCTGTGCCATGACCGTCAAGGCGGCCGCGTACCGGGTCCACCTGGCGCGGACGCTGGGCGAGTTGCCG
>DATKQX010000005.1:0-8010 GCA_035532495.1 Saccharimonadales bacterium (SeqCode) | reverse complement strand
TGATGGCCTTAGCACTCGCAGAGCGAGAGTGCTAATAGACCAGCGGAGAGGGAGTGAAGGTACGGAATGGCAAAACAACTGCTGTTTGACGAGGAAGCCCGTCACGCACTGCGCCGCGGCATCGATGCCCTGGCAGACGCCGTCAAGATCACGCTCGGCCCCAAGGGCCGCAACGTGGTTCTCGACAAGAAGTTTGGCGCCCCGACGATCACGAACGACGGGGTAACGATCGCCAAAGACATTGAGCTCGACGAGCCGTTTGAGAACATCGGCGCGCAGCTCGCCAAAGAAGTCGCCTCCAAGACGAACGACATCGCGGGCGACGGCACGACCACCGCAACCGTGCTCGCCCAGTCGATCGTCCACGAGGGCATCAGGAACGTCGCCGCCGGCGCGGACCCGATGGCTCTCAAGCGCGGTCTCGAGCAAGCGACCCAACTCATCGCCACCACCCTCAAGGCAAATGCCACGCCCGTAACCACCCGCGAGCAGATGGCGCAGGTCGCAGCAATCTCGGCCGCTGATCCGGCCATCGGCGATCTGATCGGCGAGGTCATGGAAAAGGTCGGCAAGGACGGCGTCGTCACCGTCGAAGAGTCCAAGGGCATCAACACTGAAACCGAGTACGTCGAGGGCATGAACTTCGACCGCGGCTACATCTCACCCTACTTCGTCACCAATCCGGAGCGGATGGAGGCCGTGATCGACGACGCCTACATCCTGATTACGGACAAGAAGATCTCCGCGATCAACGACATCGTGCCGCTGCTTGAGAAGCTGCTGCAGACGACCAAGAACTTCGTAATCATCGCCGACGACGTCGACGGTGAGGCGCTTGCGACCCTCGCGGTCAACAAGCTGCGCGGTACGCTGAACGTGCTCGCCGTGAAGGCGCCGGGCTTCGGCGATCGCCGCAAGGACAACCTCGGCGACCTCGCGGTGCTCACCGGCGGGCAGGTGATCAGCGATGAGCTTGGCCGCAAACTCGACGGTGTCACTCCTGCGGATCTGGGCCGCGCCCGCCGCGTGATCGCCACAAAGGAGGAGACGACCGTCGTCGAAGGCCACGGCAACCCGAAGGAGATCGAGGCGCGCGTCAACCAAGTGCGCGTGATGATGGACGACGCCAAGAGCGACTGGGACAAGGAGAAAGCCCAGGAGCGGCTTGGCAAGCTGGCGGGCAGCGTCGCCGTGATCAAGGTCGGCGCCGCGACTGAGGTCGAACTCAAAGAGAAGAAGCACCGCGTCGAGGACGCGCTCTCGGCCACGCGTGCGGCCGTCGAGGAGGGCATCGTCCCCGGCGGTGGCGTGGCCTTCATCAACGCTCTTCCGAAGCTGGACGAGCTGACCCTCGAGGGCGATGAGGCGACCGGCGCCAACATCCTGCGCCGCTCGCTCGAGGAGCCGCTGCGCCGCATCGCCATCAACGCGGGCCAGGACGGCTCGGTCGTCGTGCAGGAGGTTCGCAACCTCCCGGTCGGACAGGGCTACGACGCGTTGCATGACAAGTTCGTCGACATGCTCCAGGCGGGGATCATCGACCCGGCCAAGGTCACGCGCTCGGCGCTCGAGAACGCGACCAGCATCGCCGGCATGGTGCTGACTACCAACTGCCTCGTGACCGACATCCCCGAGAAGAACCAGGCCATGGCGGCCTCGGCGCCGCCCATGTATTAGTCCGCAGGGGACAGGTTGCAGGCGACCCCGTCACCCGGGGTGGGGCGAGGCCCTGTTCCCTGTAATCTGTCCCCTGTAACCTCGCCAGGGAGGCAAGGCAGATGTATTCAGATGACGGGCTCACGGCGGACCTCGATGAGGTTCGGAAGGTGATCGGCCACGCCGACGTGTTCACGGTCGGCTTCCCGCTCTTCGCGGAGCGCCTACTCGTGGACACCCGCGCGGACGATCTCGATGGCCCGCTCGTGCGCATCGTCTCTCCCGTCTCATCGGTTCAGGAACGCTTCTACGAGCTCGGCCGTCTGCGGCCGCGCTTGGGAGTCCCGGAGCACTTCGTCTTTTTCATCTGGCCGCACAGCCTCCGCTTCTTCGAAGAGGCGGGCCTGTTCGACCGCATCCAGCGCCGCTGTGCCGATAACACCGGCAAAGGCAGCGTCGCGACGATGTGCGCCGAGGCGGTCGACGCCTTGCGCGGCTTCGAGCAGCAGGCGGTCGTCGACGCGGTCGGGGGTGACGGCTACCAGACGATCTGGTCCGCCTCAGGCGCCCCGCGCGGCGACTGATCGGACCAGCGGCCGCAGGTTCGCTGACGGCGGCGCCCACCCCAGCCCGTACGAGCCCGAGGCGGACCAGGAAGATTGCCTGGTTCGCCTCGTTCGGTCCAGCGCCAGCCCCGATCCGGCGATCCCTTACACTGGTTACATGAGGGGACCAGAGACCGACGCTCTAGGGGCGACGCCTTACGATCCACGCGTCAGGTTGCCTGAGAAATCAGGCGCGCATGCTCGCCGAGCAGCACCGGGCATTGTTGAGCGCCTGCAACTCGCGCTCGCCCGCATTCAGCGCACCGCGGCCGTCATGGAAACCGCGGCAATCGTCGGCGCGGGCTACTTTGTGCTCGATCGCACGACGAAGCGGCTGCCCGCCGGCGAGCGGGCGACACGCATGGAGCGTCAGCATGAGCGCAGCGCGGCGCGCCTGGCGCAGCTCGCTCAGCGCTTGCGCGGGTTGCTGACCAAGTCCGGTCAGTACCTCTCAGCCCGTCCTGATCTGCTGCCGGAGGCCTACATCGATGCCCTCGCGGGACTGCAGGACGCCGTGGCGCCCCGCCCGTACGCTCAGATCGCTCGCCAGATCGAGCGCGAGCTCGGCAGACCGGTCGATCAGGTCTTCGCCAGGTTCGAGCGCCGCCCCGTTGCCTCCGCATCGCTCGCTCAGGTTCACCGCGCGGTGCTGCCCGATGGCCGCGCGGTCGCGGTAAAGGTGCAGTATCCGGACATCGAGGCGCTGGTCCACGCCGATCTGCGCAACCTCGGCCTGATCGTCAGCGTCGTCGGCCGCATCTGGCCGCGCTACGACTTCCGCGCAATCTACGGCGAGATCCGGCGCTTGGTTCCAATCGAGCTCGACTTCCACCGCGAGGCCGCGAACGCCGAGCAGATCGCCTCTGATCTCGCCTGCCGCGACGACGTGCTGGTCCCCGCGATCTTGCGCGAGTACAGCGGCCGGCGTGTGTTGACCATGAGTTATGTCGATGGGATCAAGATCAGCGATGTCGCCGCCTTGCGCGCCGCCGGGCTCGATCCCGGCGTGCTTGCGGGCCGCGTCGTCGACATCTTCGGCGATCAGGTCCTCGGCCACGGCTTCTTCCACGGCGACCCGCACCCCGGCAACATCTTCGCTATGCCAGACGGCCGCATTGCCCTGCTCGACTTCGGCCAGACACTGAGCCTCTCGCCCGCGATTCAACGCGCCTTCGCCCAACTCTCCGTTTCCGCTACCGATCGCAACCCGGCGGGAATGGTCGAGGCGATCCGCTCGATCGGCTTCGAGCTGCCGTCGGAGTTCGACGGCGCCTACCTGCAAATGGCCACGCAGGTGCTCGCGACGATCAACCCCGAACAAGCGGCCGCGGAGGCCGACCCGTCGGCGGACTCTGCGGCCGTAAACCGGCAGATGGCGCGCGGCTTCCGCCGCATCTCGCTCGACCACGTCAGCGGCGAGGCTCTGTTCGTCTTCCGCGTGCAGGGCCTCCTGCGTGGTCTGCGCGTCCGTCTCGGCGCACCCGGTGCGATCATCTCGACTTGGGCACCCTACGGCCGCCGCCTCCTGGCCGCTGATCCCACCGCCGAATGACCCGCTCACGCGGGCACCGCACCAGCCTTCGGCTCGGTTTGTCTCGGTGTGCGTCCGGCCGTATGCTTCCAAGCATAAGGGAGCCTCAGGGCCGGTGTTGGAAGGGCCAGAAGGAGACCACGATCGCGATGTCCGAGTTCCAGACGCTTCTCTGTAAGAAACAGAACGGCCGCGCGCGGGCGAGTGACCGATGAAGACCAGCCGTCTCACGGAGAAGGCCGCGGCGGCGGTCGCGATGGCGGGGGAGCTCGCCGCGCGCGAGGGGCACACGATCACGGAGTGCGAGCACCTGCTGCTTGCGTTGACCACGCAGGAGGGCGGCGCGGTGCCGGTGCTGATCGCGCGCGCCGAGGTCGCGCCCGAGACGATCCCGTCGTACATGCAGACGGCGTTCGGACGCATACGGCGCGGGCATGGCCAAGCGCCGCCGCCCCGGTCAGCGACCCTGCAACGGGTCGTCGCCCAAGCGGATGAGGAGGCGGCAGCTCTGCGCGACGACGCAGCCGGCCCCGAGCATCTCCTGTTGGCGCTCGTTCTCGTGGGCACGCCCGCGGTGCGCGGGGCGCTCGACGGCTGCGGGCTCAGCCACGACCGGCTGGTCCGGCTGATCTTCGACCTGCGCGGCGTCCGCATCAGTTCACCTGGCGCCGCGTTGCCGCTCGCGGGCAACGCGGATCTCGCGCTGCACCGCTTCGGGCGCAACCTAACTCATCTGGCCCGCCTGGAGCGGCTGGATCCGGTGATCGGACGTGACGCTGAGATCGAGCGGGTGATTGAGATTCTCTGCCGGCGCACGAAGAATAATCCCGTGTTGATCGGCGATCCGGGGGTCGGCAAAACCGCGGTCGTCGAGGGGCTCGCCCAGCGGATCGTCGAGGGCCGCGTGCCGAGGCGGCTGCGCGACACCTGGATCGTCGGTCTCGACCTGGGCTCGCTGCTCGCTGGGACCAAGTATCGGGGCGAGTTCGAGGCGCGACTGCGGGCGATCCTTGATGAACTGGAGGAAGCCGCCGGGCGCGTCATCTTGTTCATCGACGAATTGCACACGATCGTCGGCGCGGGGGCCGCGGAGGGCGCGCTCGACGCCTCGAACATGCTCAAGCCTGCGCTTGCGCGCGGGGAGTTCAACTGCATCGGCGCGACGACGCTCGATGAGTATCGCAACCGTGTCGAGCGCGACGCTGGCCTCGAGCGACGCTTCCAGCCCGTCTACATCGAGGCGCCGAGCGTGGCCGAGACGGTCGAGATCCTACACGGGCTGCGTGACCGCTACGAACGCCACCACGCGGTTCGCATCACCGACGCGGCGCTCACGGCGGCGGCCGTCCTCTCGGACCGCTATGTGACCGAGCGCTTCCTGCCCGACAAAGCTATTGACCTCGTCGACGAGGCGGCGAGCCGCGTGCGCAGCCGGCTCGACCTCGCAGGCGACGCCGCGCCCGCCGCGACCGTCGACGCCGAAGACATCGGCCATGTCGCAAGCGCCTGGACCGGCATCCCCGTCTCTCGCTTACTCGAGACGGAGCTGGAAAAGCTGCGCGAAATGGAGACACGCCTGCATCGGCGGGTGATCGGGCAGGAGCCGGCGGTGCGATCGGTAAGCAACGCCATTCGGCGGTCACGCGCGGGTCTGCAGGATCCCATGCGCCCGCTCGGAAGCTTCATCTTCGTCGGGGCGACGGGCGTCGGCAAGACGGAGTTGGCCCGCGCGCTCGCGGAGTTCCTCTTCGGCGACGAGCGCGCGCTGCTGCGGCTCGACATGTCGGAGTACATGGAGCGGCACGCGGTCGCGCGCCTCTTCGGCGCCCCGCCCGGCTACATCGGCTTCGAGGAGGGGGGGCAGCTCACGGAGCCGGTGCGACGGCGGCCGTACTGCGTCGTGCTGTTCGATGAGATCGAGAAGGCGCATCGCGATGTCCTGAACGCCCTGCTGCAGGTGCTTGACGAAGGGCGCCTCACGGACGGGCAGGGACATACAGTCGACTTTCGCAACACGATCCTTGTCCTCACGAGCAATTACGGCGCCGGGCAGGCGAGCGCGGCCGCCGCGCTGCGAGAGGTGCTTCCCACCGAGTTCCTCAACCGCGTCGATGCCGTGCTCGAGTTCGAGCCACTGACGCGATCCGATCTGCGCGCGGTCCTCGAGATCGAGCTTGAGCGCCTGAACGAGCGCCTCGCTGGCCGTCGCCTCACGCTCAGCCTCACCACCGGTGCATCTGAGGCACTGATCGAGATCAGCGACGCCGCCGCGCACGGCGCCCGCATGCTCCGGCGGGTCGTTCAGCAGGAGCTCATGGACCCGCTGGCGCAGGGCCTGCTGAACGGCGAGTTCCACGACGGAGATCAGGTCGGCATCGACATCGTCGACGGCGTGCTCGCGCTCGCAGCGCGACACCCGGCTGACCGCGGCGTAAGCGCCTGCGGTAACGCCCGCGGTATTGCGGGCGGGTAGGGGCGAGCGGCGGGCGTCAATGCGACGGCGTGATCAAGCATGCTCAGCAGTCGAGGATGGTCTCACCCGACCACAAGCGGCTCAATCGACTTGAGCAGCGTATCCGCATTCGTCTGGTCAGAGTTAAAGAGCAGAATGATACTTACCTTCTGCTCCGGGTATTGTCTGATCCGCGACAGGAACCCGGGTGTTCCTCCGCCATGCGTCCGAAATCGATCGCCAAGGAACCATCCGTATCCATAGCGAAGCAAAGGATCGACCTGCGCATAAGGAGTAAACATCAAGCTCAAGGTATCTGGCGAAACAAGTGGGCAGTTGAACATCGCATCGCACCACCTCTTCAAATCCCAGACAGTCGAGTAGAGTTCACCAGGAGCCTCAAACTCGCTCAGCTTGTCGTTGTCCGCGTTGACTAGTACCGTCGGGCTGAAATCGGTCGGTGGTAGGATAGGAACGAGCGGGAGGGCAGTGGGGTCCTCCGGAAGCGAAACGGAGGCGAGTGATGCGTGGACCCAAACCGCCAGCGGTGCACTTGAGTGACGCCGAACGTCGCGGACTGGAGGAACTGGTGCGCCGCCACACCACGCCGCAACACCTGGCGAAGCGGGCGCAAGTGGTCCTCTGGGCAGCCGAGGGCGAGAACAATGCCCAGATTGGGCGGCGGCTGGGCCTGGATGTGGACAGCGTGCGGACGTGGCGCGGGCGCTGGCTGGGCCAAGCGGCTCTCCCCTTGGCCGACCGGAGCCTCGCCGACCGCCTGCGCGATGCGCCGCGGCCGGGCTGTCCGCCCCGCCTGACCGCCGAGCAGGTCTGCCAGATCGTGGCGCTTGCCTGTACCATTCCCCAGGAGACGGGGCGACCGCTCAGCCAATGGAGTGGCCGCGAACTGGCCGAAGCAGTCAAGGAGCGGGGCATCGTGGACCGCATCTCGCCCCGCCATGTCGGGAGGTTGCTCAAAAAGGGGATCTCCAGCCCCACCGCATCCGCTATTGGCTGACTCCGCCCGACGATCCGGCGTTTGACGAGAAGGTGGAGAGCTTGTGCCGGTTGTATCAGCAGGCACCCGCGCTGGCGGCCGAAGGAGAAGTCGTGGTCAGCACCGACGAATTGACCGGAGTCCAGGCGCTGGAGCGCAAGCACCCGGGGCTGCCGCTTCGGGCAGGCAAGGTGGAGCGACGCGAGTTCGAGTACATCCGGCACGGGACGCGGTCCTTTATCCTCAGCCGCGACGTGGTGAGTGGGCGTCTGGTGGCCCCGCATGGGGGTCCGACGCGAACGGAAGCGGACTTTCTGGCCCATGTGCAGGCGGTCGTGGCCACCGACCCGCAGGCGAAGCGCTGGCATCTGGTGCTGGACAACCTCAACACGCACCAGTCGGCGTCGTTGGTGGAGTGGGTTGCCCAGGAGTCGGGCATCGACGGGGACTTGGGGGAGAAAGGCAAGAGTGGGGTCTTGGCCACGCGCCAGACGCGCGCGGCGTTCCTCGCGGAGCCCAGTCATCGGATCGTCTTCCACTACACGCCCAAGCACACCTCGTGGATGAACCAGATCGAGATCTGGCTCGGCATCCTGGTGCGCAAGCTCCTCCAGCGCGGCTCGTTTGGTTCGGTCGACGACCTGCAACGTCAAGTGGACGCATTCATTGAGCACTACAACCGCACCATGGCCCGCCCCTTCAAGTGGACCTACCAGGGCAAGGCGCTCCGTGCCTAAACCGGGGAGCTATTTCAGCCCGACGGTACTAG
>DATKQX010000004.1:0-4508 GCA_035532495.1 Saccharimonadales bacterium (SeqCode) | reverse complement strand
AATGGACAGCCGCGCCGCAGCCTGGATGTCACGCGCGCGAAGCAGCTCTTCGGCTTCGAGGCGCGCACGAGTCTGCGCGACGGGCTCGCGCGAACGGTGGAGTGGTACCAGGCCTCGATCCCCGCAGCGCGATGAGCTCCGGTTCTCCAAACGCCGCGTCGCTGCCCGCCTTGCGCGACGGGCTCGAGGCGACCCGTCGCGCGTTCGCGCGGCTCGACCGAGCACGGCCACTCCATGTCCTGTCCGCGTTCATTGCCATCGAGTGGCTGATCACCCTCGGCGTCGCGCTGACGGTGCGACACAACGGTTGGCTCTACTACCAAGGCGGTGACGAGCTTTGGCATTACGTCACCTCGTGGGTCCTGGGACAGGGACATCTGCCGCACACGTCCGTTGGCTACGCGTGGTCGATCATCCTCTTGCCGTTCGCGCTCGTCGGCGGCCCAAATCTCGTATCGGTGCTTCCGCTCATCATCCTCCTGAACGTACTCGTCCTCATGCCGGTGGCGCTGCTCGCGACGTACGGAATCGGGCAGCGCCTCGGCGGCCGGCTGTTCGGTTACTGGTGCGCCGCCTTGTGGATCCTCGTACCGGTGATCGGGATCAAGTACACCGACGCCGGCTACCACCAGCGGTACACCGAGCTGCTGCTGCCGCAGTCGCTCGGGCTGACCGCGATGTCCGACTTCCCGTCGATGGTCGCGAGCGTCATCGCAGCGTACTTCGCGCTGCGGGCCGTGCAAGACGACATGCCGTGGGACAGCGTCTTCGCCGGGCTCTTTGCCGGGGTCGCACTGGGCATCAAGCCTTCAAACGCGCCACTCCTCGTCGGCATCGGCCTCGCGCTCCTCGCCGCCCGTCGCGTCCGCTCGATCGCATATCTGGCAGGCGGGCTTGCACCCGGTGTCGTGGCGCTCGCGCTATGGAAGGCCCGCGGCGAGGGCAACCTGCCGCTTCTACGCAGCGGCGCCCTCGGCGATCACATCATCACCGCGCGGGCTGCGCCGGTGGTTGGAGCGCTGAACCTCCGTCAGTACGTCCATCCGAGCTGGACATTCTTCAACCAGCAACTGAGCGACCTCGGCCAGTATTTCTGGTCCATCCGGCTGCTCGAGTGGCTCGCGATCGCAGGAACGATTGGCCTCTTCCGCCGGTCGCGCCCAGCCGGCCTGCTGTTCGGCGGGTGGTTCTTCTCGATGATCGCGATCAAGTGGACGTCGCCGAATCACGGCACCATCGCCGACTCCGATCTCCTCCGCCAGTCGATCCCGACCATCCCCGCGGCCCTCATGCTGCTCGCCGGCGTGCTGCTCCTCTTCCCGGGGCTGCCACAGCGCCTCCCGCGTCCAGCACCGCGCCCGTGGGGCACGCACCCGGTGCGGGTGGGCCTCGCGGCGGCGCTCGTCACGCTCTTCGCGATCGTTCCGGCGGCGCTTGCGGCCGGGTTGCCCCTTTTGTCGTCGAACGACACGATCTCCTACTACACGCAGACCGGGGCGAGCCTGTCAGCGCCGTTTCCCGTCGACACCGCCTGGCGTCCTGTCGCAACTGCGACGCGCGGCGCCGTACAGGTGAGCTGGCCGAAGCTGCGACCGCTCGGGGGCACGATGGACTACGTCGTGCTGCGTGCGCCTGCGAACGAACCGATCGTCTGCGACGCGACAAGCGGCGGTGCGCAGTGCCGCCTCAACAACGAGACGGTCAGCGCCACGGCCGGGACGAGTTTTCTCGACAAGCCCGCAGCGGGGCGCTGGACCTACCGGATCGGTGCGGTGGCGAGCTGGATCAACGATCCGACCGCCGGCAACATCTTCGTCGTCGGGCCGCCGGTGACGATCACCGCGCGTCGCTAGCGACTCGCGTCTGCTCCTCGAGGAGGGCGAGGCGCTGTGCGAGAAGTGTGTTCTGATCGGAGAGCCTCGAGATCACCGTGGAGTAGTGGAGCAGCACAGCGAGGATGAACAGGATCCCGACGGCAAAGAGCACGGCCGGCGGATAGCTGCGGACGCCGACCCACCGCGCAATGGTGTTGAGCCCGTTCCGCCACGCCGACAGCGCAGTTAGCGTGATCCCGGTCGCGAGCCAGAGCAGCGCGTAGCGCTCGCGCAACCGGCGGCTCCGGATCAGCTCGAACACGACGAGCACGAGCGTGAACGATGCGACGGCCCCCGCGATGGAGACAGCGAGCGGTGTCATTTGCCTTCCTCCTCCGGAGTGATGTTGCGCCTGAACAATCCGACGAAGATCGCGAGCGAAACCTTCACCATGTAATAGACGGACCGCAGCGCAGTGATCGAGGAACGCCCGCTGTCACGCTCCCGCATCGACACGGGGACCTCGCACAGGCGCAACCGGTGACGGAACACCATGACCGTCGCCTCGACCTCCGGATAATCGTGCGGATAGTCGCGTGCGAAGAGCGCGATGCCTTCGCGGTTGACGGC
This sequence comes from Saccharimonadales bacterium (SeqCode), assembly GCA_035532495.1. Lineage (GTDB taxonomy): Bacteria > Chloroflexota > Dormibacteria > Aeolococcales > Aeolococcaceae > Palsa-851. Next base: position 2,064 of record DATKQX010000004.1, on the reverse strand, counting down.
CTGGAATCCCGAAGTCGTGTCGGTGAGGCGCTGCCCGACGATGCGGGAGACGACCCACGCGAGCAGACGAATGCCGACGCGGCGCGCACGCGACGAGCGATAGCCACCTTCGTCGCTGGCAAAACGTGAGCCGATGGCGATGTCGGCCTCGCCGCGCAGGACGGGCTCCAGCACGCGCACGAGCTGCGAAGGGTCGTGCTGCCCGTCTCCATCGACGCGGACGGCGACGTCGTAGTCGTTCTCGAACGCGAACCGGAAGCCCGTCTGCACGGCGCCGCCGATGCCGAGATTGAAGGGCAGACGCAAGACCCGGGCACCTTTGGCCGCCGCGACCGCCGCGGTGCGGTCGACCGAGCCGTCGTCGACGACGACGATGTCGAGACCCGGGTCGAACACACGCAGCTCGTCGATGACGCGCGGAACGGCGAGCTCCTCGTTGTACGCCGGCACGATCGCAACACGGCGCAGCTCGGCGAGCCCGGCAAGGCCGGCCGCTGAGGACGCCGCGACGACGGTGTCAGGCACGGGCGCTCGCCGGAACGCCGAGCCCGAGCACGTCGAGCAGCTGTCGCGCGCGATGCCCGTACGTGTGCTCGTCCAGCACGTGCGCGCGAGCCCGCTGTCCGAGCTCCTCGGCGTACCCTGGATCCGCGAGCAAGTCGCCGTATGCGGTGACGGCCTCATCGACGGAGCCGACCACGCGGAGGTCTCGGTCGGGGTCGAACCAGCGCTCCAACCCGGCCAGCGGGTTGGACACGATGGCCGCGCCGGAGGCAGCGAGCTCGAAGAGCCGGCACGTCGACGACGCATAGACTTGCGCGTGCGCGCGACGAGTGGCATTGAGGTTCACGCGTGCGGAGGAAATGGCATGTGGAAACGCATTGAACGGAATGCGGCCGAGCATGCGTGCGGTGCCCGTGTCGCCGCGGTAGTCGTATCCGCCGATCGCGAAGTCGACGCCGGGCAGCCGTCGGCTCGGCTCGCCGATCAGGTCGCGCATCCATTCCCGACGGAACTTGTCCGAGTGGCCATAGAAGAAGACGTCCGCCTCCTTTCCGACGTCACGCGGCCGGAAGAGATCCGGATCGGCCGCCCAGTGCACCGTCTCCGCACGCCGTGCGCCGAGCTCCCGCAGCCGATCGAGTGCACCCTCTGAGTTGCCGACAACGAGGTCGTACTCGCCGGGGTCGGCGCCGATGTAGTAGTTGAACCCGCTCGTGTCGGTGCCGCCGTATTCCGGCAGGCTCATCGGGAGGTCGCCGTCGTAGTAGACGACCGGAACGTCGAAGCGCTCCCGCAGCGCGGTCGGAATGCCACGGAGATGCGCCATGGGCACGGTGAAGACGATGACCGCGTCCACTCCTCCTTCACGCTCGATCGTTTGCTCGAGATGGCGCCGCCAGCGCGGTGTGACGTAGCGCCATATGGCTCCACGCACAGTGCGGTCGGAGAGCGTGTCTCCTGGCTCGTGCTCTGAGCGCCGCATGAACTCCTGGCGCCGCAGCTTGGCCGCGACGCCCCGCGCGGCTGCGAAGGCCTCAGCCTCTCGATAGAGCGGGTTCGGAACGGTCCGCCACCACGGCGACTCAACCGCCCGCCCGCGGTACGGGGTCACGATCAGGTCGATGCCGCTTTCGGCGAGCGCCTTCCACAGCTGCCACCACGCAGGCGTGCAGCCGTAGCGGAAGTCCAGATCCGCCGCGGACGCGACCGCGAGAACTTTGGGCGATCTCACGCGCCTATTGTGTCAATGAGATCTGAAGGAACCGTTAGCCGCGCGGCTAGTACGCACCGCGACGTGCGGCAACGGCCGGGAGCGTCTTCGCGAGGATCGAGACGTCGAGCCAGATCGACCAGTTCTCGAGGTAGTAGAAGTCGAGCCGAACGAGGTCGTCGAAGCTGAGGTCGATCCGCCCGGAGACTTGCCACAGTCCGGTCATCCCCGGCAGGACGAGATAGCGCTTGCGGTGCCAGTCCTCGAGCTGGACGTAGTCGCGCAGCGGGAGGGGACGCGGGCCGACGAGCGACATCTCGCCCCGCAGCACGTTCAGCACCTGCGGCAGC
>DATKQX010000003.1:0-17728 GCA_035532495.1 Saccharimonadales bacterium (SeqCode) | reverse complement strand
GCGAAGCGCCGCGATGGCGGCGAAGAGACGGTCGGCGCCGTCGTCGTCCTTGGGAGGGAAGAACTCGAACGAGAAGAGGGGTTCGCCCCTGGCGAACAGGCTGCTGATCCGCATGGTGCACCGATGGTGACGGACGCCGGCTTTTGACCGCCACCGAGTGCAACTCCGGCTATCCCACAGAGAACGGCGACCACCGGGCCATCTTCAACCCACACCGCAGCGCAGGTCACCAGCGCGAATGGGACAAACGGCCATCGAACGTGCGCATCAGCGCCGAGGTAGTCGCTGGTCGGGCAGGCAAGGGTCCGCGAATGTACCTCGAGCAGACTTGCCCCCATCCCGGCACACAGCGGTTCGATAGACTCATTCGAGCCGACGCATCATGTCAAGAGGAGCTGGCGATGCCGACACCTACCCGAGCGGTGGAAGCGTACGTTGGGATGTGGAACGCGACGGATGACAGCGAGCGTCGCGAACTCGCCGAGGAAGCGCTCACCGACGATGCCGTCCTCTTGTATCCGACATTCGAAGCCCGTAGCCGGGACGACGCGGTGGCTCTGGCCAGGCAATTCCACACCGACAATCCCGGGGCCCGGATCGAAATGCTCAGCGGCGTCGAGCAACATCATGGTCGGGTTCGCGTGGCCTGGTCCATGGTGCTCTCAGACGGGTCGTCAGCGGCCGACGGTCAATCCATTGGCGAGCAGTCTGAGGATGGACGGCTGCGCCGCGTGACCGGTTTCCGAAACCCGCTCCCGATCTTGCGCCGGGGTGAACGCCGGAGGTTCACTTGAAGACATCAGCAGTCAGGCGATGGTGTGCCGGAGCACGCCAGCATCCGTCAATGTCGCTTGAGGATGCAGCTCAGGCGAGGCGCGGCCGGCTGGCAGACCTGGGGGCAAACGGGGCGGGGACGCGGATGGGTGGACGCCTGACCGTCCGTCCCGGTGAATGGACGATCCGCGGTTGAAACAGACAGCCAAACAGTGGGTTGGCCCGCCCTATGATGACCCGGTTCTTTGGTCGTCTGGAGGTGGTCCGTGACGCGGCAGCTGATCAAGTGGTCGCTCCTTGCGGCCCTCATGGTCGCCATCGGGGTGGGCGGGTACGTGCTGGGGACCCTGAATCCGGCAGTCCACGTGTCGACCGGTACCGCCTACTCGAATGGGGGGAATCAGAGCGTAGGCGGCGGCGGCGTCATCACCGCTGAAGCTAGTGTGCGGGTGGATGGATGGTGGTACGGCATCGAAGGTGCGGTGATGGCGTGGGAGGATGCTGGCGGTGGTTGGCATGATGCTGGCTGGCCCAGCTGCCTGAGCACCCTGGGGGACCATGAGATCAGGTTCGGGTGGGTCCCCGTTTCCACTCAGGGTGGCGTCGAAGGACAGCGCGAGGTGGTCTGGGTCGAGTGCCCCTGAGCCCGAGCTCGTGGACCCGTGGCGCTGGCCGCGGCTGGCGCACGCGGGCCGGCCGGGGTTCTTTATAGGGCGGCCGGTCCGATCTTGAGCTCAGTCACAACCTGCTCACGACTGGCCCACCCGTACGCCAGTTCAGAGTCGTAGTTCCGACATGGACGAGAGTGGAAATCGGAGCCGGCACCGGTCGGTCAGTCATTGCGTTCGACCTTTGTACCGACCGTACCCGGATCGCGGACCATTATTTCCTCGATACCAGACGTCCACACGGTCCGACGCCGGCTCGTGATCGCCAGGGCGTCGTACCCGTCGATACCCGCGACCCAGGGAGCGCCGCGCTCGCCCATGACGAATGCCGCGGTGGAGTACGCGTCGGCGAAGGTGAGGCTGGGGCCCACGACGGTCATGCTCAGGAGCTCGGAAGGGGGGCAGCCAGTGCGCGGATCAACAATGTGCTGGCCGCGTTCGTATGTGCCGCTGGTGGCAACTGCAACGTCGCGAATCGCCAGGACCGCGGCGACGCGATCGGCCTGTTCTGGATGACGTATTCCCAATCGCCAGGTACGGCCGGGCTCCGGCCGCCCACGCACGATGACGTCCCCACCCGCGTTGATGAAGAAGTTGCGTGCCCCGGCAGCTGCAAGCATGGTCGACGCCCGCTCCACCGACCAGCCCTTGACCAACCCAAGGGGGTCGATGCCGCCATTCCGTCGGATGTCGAAGGTGCCATGACTGAGCACGCGGACCTCTTCGCAAAGATCGAGGACTTCCCGTACGTCAGGTTTGCACTCGAAAATGCGGAGTTCACCTCGTGACAGGCGACTGATCTCACTGTCGGGTCGGAAGGTGCTGAAGGTTTCGTCGACGTTGTGGAACCATGCGAAGACCGCGTCCATCGACGACTCGGTCATGTTGGCGTCGCGGACGTCGACGGTGATCACGGTTCCCATGACGGACTCCGCGCGCACGGTTCTCGAGAGTGCCGACGCGGACACGCTGCGGTTCAGCCCCGGGCCTTGTCCAGAGCTGACTGCACGGATTGAGCGTAGCTCTGGCTGGTGAACGTGGCACCGCTGACGATGTCGATCTGAGCGCTCTGAGCCTGAAGGACCTCGTCGTGGAGGTAGGGGATCGCCACGGAGCTGATGTACGCAGATTGGGGTCGGTCGGTCGGATACTGCAGCGCCTTGACGTCCGTAATCCTGCCGCCTGACACCACCACCTGGACCTGGACATCTCCGTAAAAGTTGGGAAAGTCCTGACCGGTAAAGGAACCGTTCTTGAGCCCGGTTGCAGCGGGGACCGTCGTTGGTGCGGGGGTCCTGCCCCCGGACGGTGGCGCCCCGGACGGAGTGACCGCCGGCGGACTGTTCGATGCAGATGGCGAGGACCGCACAGGGAGGAGCGCGACTCCGGAACCGGTGCTGGGCGGTGGGGTGCGGAAGCTGACCAACAGGAACAGGCCGACGACGGTGGCGGCGAGGGTGACGACGGCGCGAGTGGGCATATTGGAACCTCGGATCAAAGGTACGCGAACCGCTCGCGATGGATCTGTTCAGCAGGAACGCCCAGGGCTGCCAGGCTCTGGTCGACACCCTCGATCATCTCCCGCGGACCGCACATGAAGATGTCCCGCTCGCGTAGGTCGGGGGCCAGGGCACGCAGCTGCTTGGGCGCGAGCGGGTATAGATGGATATCGCTTCCCCGACGGCCAATGATGTAGTGCACCTCGCCGCCGCGTGCCCGGACCAGCTCATCGAGCTCGTCCTTGAAGACGACGTCATGCCACGACCGCGCACGGTAGAGCAGGATGATGCCGTTCTTGCGCTGCGGCATTTCTTCGAGGAGCGCACGGAGAGGGGTGATACCGATGCCCCCGGCGATCAGCAACGCCCGTGGACGCCGGCGCCGCAGCGAGGTGAAGATGCCGTATGGGCCCTCAACGATCACCGGGGTGCCCGGGCGCAGGCTGCGCACTGCCTTGGTGAAGTCGCCGAGCTGCTTCACCGTGATGCGCAGGTACTCCCCATTGGGGGCGGCGGACAGCGAGAAAGGGTGGACCCGCCACCAGATCCCAGGGGCCAGGAAGCGGAACTTGAAGAACTGACCGGCGCGCATTGGGAGCTGCGCGAGGTCGCGGCCAGTGATGTAGATGGAGATCACGCCGGGGGACTCTTCAGCCAGGGCGTCCACCCGAAGCCGGTGACGCATCGTGAGGCGCACGGGGATCAACACCCGGAAGCTGAGGACGAGCAATGCGGCGACGACATAGAGAGTCACCCAATATGTGATCGCGGCCGGGTCGCGCTCGAAGTCGGTGCCGACGGCAAGCTGGTGACCAAAGCTGAGCGCTATCGCCAGGTAGATGAAGAGATGGATGAAGTGCCACGTGTCGTAGGAGAGTCGGCGCCGGGCTGCCCGCACCGAGGCCACTGCGATGACGATGAACAATGCCGTGGCGACGTAGGCCATCAGCATGTAGGGATAGGTGGTGATGAAGGTCGACGTCTCGGAAAGCAGGGAGTGGCCATTGCTCACGGCGTAGCCGGCTGTCGTGAAGACCACGTGCCCACAGATCAGGACGACAGTGGCAAAACCCAGCCAGCGATGCCATCCGGCGATGCGGTCGATGCCGAAGAGCTGGTCCAGCCAGGGACTCCGCGACATCAGCACCACTTGGACTATCGCCGCATACGTGCCAAGCAGGGCGGTGAGTTGACCAGCGGCAGAGAGCATCGCCCCGGCGTTTCCCAGGTTCGGCAGTTGCCCGTGACGCACCCACATGGCGACGATCAGCGCAGCATTGGCGAAGACGATCAACGTGACGTCGGTGGGCCGGAGTCCCCAGGAACGAGGAACGCGGAGCGAACGCCGGACGGCGGCGCTCGCCTGCCCGCGCAGAGGAAGGGGCGGCGTCGCCACGACGACCCCGGTCGCGTCGGTTGGCGCGAAGGCGGGTGCGCCCTCGCGGCTGGTCGACGGCTCCGTACGTGCACCGCGCTGACGGGTTGTGTCGGGACGCGAGAGCGGCGCTGTGCCCGCGGAGGCGCCCTGTCGCCGAGTCCGCCGCCGTTTGCCGGCGCCACTGTGCCCTATTCCCATGGCACGGATGGTATGCCGCGATTCTGACGCCGAACTGACGATTGCCCAGGCCGAGCGCCAGTGTGATACGCAAGGTCAGACGCGCGCTTGGCTGCAGTCGACCGCTCGGCCGCGCCGCGATCCGAGCGGATCGGGAACGGGGATCGCGCGCCGCCGGCCATGCCACCGATGATCCCGATTGCGAATGCAATGGCGACCAGCGCGATGCGGATGCGCGACCCGTTGCGCCCCAACACTTCGACTCCGTCTCGTGCGACTGTTTGCAGCGAGATCGGCGCACGAAGCAGCAGGTGGAGCCCTACGCATGCTCCCATTGCCAGCACCGAGAGCACATGCAGCTTCGCCCACGGCTGCGCCTCGCTCTGCTGCGACCACATCCATATCCCTGTTGCCATAGCAACGATCGTGCTGACGATCAAGGCGGGAGCCAGGAGCCGTCCGACCCATTCAGGCGCCCCCGCTGCGCGATAGATGGCCCGCCGCATGTAATACGAGAGCGCGCGATAGGTGGTGGAACCCAGCTTCACTACGAGGAGGGGTACGAGTGAAAGCCCGGCGACGTAATGCAGCTGCCAGAAGTTGCCGAAGACGAGGCCACTGAGGGCAACCACCGTCAACCCCGGGAGGAGCAGCAGCCCGGTCCACGACGTCAGTGCGCGGTTCCCGAAGACTCGCTTGGCTGCGGCGCCACCGCGCCGCCCGGTCTGCCACCAGACCTGCAGCGGCGAACGCAGATCGGTGTCCAGCGTTGGCTGCGGCATGACCGTTCTACTTGTACCTGAGCTCCCTTACGGAACGGTGAAGGGCAAGCGACGGGCTAGCTGGCGTGACCGGCAATCATGTGGCGTTCGGCGCTTTCTGAGCGACGAGCCGGAGTGGAGCCCGAGCGATGGCACTCGCCTGCGCTGCCGTCAGGCGACCGTCGCTCACCAGACGCTGCAAGACGTAGCTCATCCGCCGCATTGCCGCCGTGAGGTGGCGAAACGGATCGAGCGCGCTCGGCGCCTGCACCAACCCGGCCAGCAGCGCAGCTTGCGCCCAGTTCAACCGTTCTGGAGGAATACCAAAGCACCCCAGGCTTGCGGCGCGAATCCCGTAGAACCCGTGGCCGAAGTACGCGGCGCCGAGATACATCGACAGGATCGCCGCCTTCGTGTAATGGGTGTCGAACTGCAAGGCGAGTGACACGCGGTGAACCCGGCCCCACAACCCGTCTGTTTCCGATGGATACAGGAGATGAGCGAGTTGAATTTCGATCGTGCTGCCACCTGCGTCGGTGCCGGTGAGATACCCCAAGAGACCACGCAAAAGGTCAGGCACGTCCACACCGTCATTGGAGTAGAAGGTGCCGTCTTCCGCTGCCACCATGGCGATGGCGATCCGCTCCGTCGGGGCGATCATTTCGGGGAGCGATCCGTGGGCACGGTCGATCGCTTCGACGACAGCGGGTGCATCGTTCACGCGTGGACCGGTGGCCAGATTGATATCGAATGTGGTCACACCAGCGATCACAATCACGAGTGCGATCCGGACCGCGAGCCACCGGCGTCGTTTCCCGCGACCGGCAGGTGGACGGGCGACGCTGGAAGCGTCAGCACTCTCTTGATCAGTCCCCGACGTGGAGGCTTCGGCCGCGTCTGGGGGAGCGTGAGTCTCGGAGATGGTCACTATCGGCGCAAGCGGATGGCCACCTCGGCGCGGCCGCTGGTCAATTCACGCACGGCCGCTTGGCTCCGGTCGAACCGAGATGACCGGCGATCCTCTGCGGCCCTACGAACGTCGCGCTATGCACTGTTGTTGATTCTGGGAACGCAGCATTACGAAAGGCTGACGAGGATGTTCGCGGCTCGCACTGACACCTTCTCAGGTCCGGCGTCCGGCAGACCGTCGGTCATCTCGCAGCAGTCAGGTTACCCCACCGGTTCGGCCCGACACATATGGTGGCATCGCATCACGGGCCTGCGGGTTCACGACGGTCGGTAGTCGAGGCCGTCGGGACGCACAAGGTGATAGACCGCGTTGCCACTCCATTCCCAGACAACCCGCATCGTTGTCGGGTCGACGATGATGATGCGGTTGCCGAAGTCGTCGCAGATGGCGATCCGGTTGCTCGCCAAGGGGATGGCGATCGAGGGATGGTTGAGTTGCCCCGCCCCGCGCGGGGCATAGCGCCAGAGCACCGCGCCGTTGGCGGCGACCCGCAGAACGGCGCCGAATGACGAGTAGTCCGTGAGCAGCACCGAACCGTCCGGCAACGCCATCGCGTCCGATGGATACGCTGCCGGCACCCGGTGGCTCCAGCGCACGCTGCCGTTGGGGTTGAGCCAGGTTACCCGGCTGCCGCTGATCTCAGTGACGACCAGCGACCCGCCCCGGGTGGGGAACGCCCCATTCGGCTCCGAGAACTGCAATGGCGGGTTGTGCCGGCACCCGTGTCCGCCGAGCATTCCCAGCAAAGCCCCGGTCGCCCCGTTCAGATGCAGGAGGCGGCAGTTGTTGATGTCGGCAAGCCACACCGAGCCATCGGCGGCGGGCACGGCATCGTCCGGGTTGTTGAGGAGCGCGAGGCCTCGACCACGATGCAGATAGCGCCCGATCTGCCACAGGATGGCCCCGGTGAGCCGATTCACGTCCAGCGCACCCTGCCCGAACTCGGAGTTGGCGACGATGTGCGCGCAATCGAGCGTGTAGAAGGCGTCATCCGGCGGACCGAGCGGCCGGGCCAGTGGCGGTGAGGCCGTCGAGAGGGTCCAGGTGACGGCGCCGCTCGGGTTGATTTCAAGGATACGGCTCTTGCCGCTACTCTCGGCAATGAGCAGGTGGCCGGTGAAGGGAACGCCTGCGGGCAGGGCCGTCAAGGCCGCTGCCTCGCCAGGGAGGAGGCACACGAGGGAAACGCTCTTCGGTGCCGGTGTCGGTGCCGGTGCCGCAGCCGGCGAACTCGCTGACGCCCGCGCGGTAGCGTGGGGCACAACCAATTGCGGGGTTGACGAGCATGCTGCAACCAGAATCGCGACCATGCCCGCCACGTACGGCAATCGTGCACGAATTGTGCTCACGGCCCGGCTCCACACGCCGGCATCGAGTACAGCGTTTTGGTGGTGGCGTCGACGATCTCGAGGGTCCCGGTCGCAGTTGCTGCGAGCCCCTGGGGAGCCGGAAGGTTCACCGCGATGGGATGGGAAGCCCCGGACGTGGGGTCGACCGCGACGACGTCATGGCGGTCCAGTTCGGTGACGTAGAGCAGCCCAGCATAGGCAACCACCTCATCGAGATCGGCGAAGCGGCCGAGGGTCCTGCGGGTCCCTGCCGGGGTCAGCATGACCAGCCCCGGGGACGACTCGCTGGCCACAAAGACGTTGCCATTGGAGTCGATGGCGGCAGCGACCGGGCGTCCCAAGTTGGTGGCGATCAGCTGCGGAGTGGAAGAGCCGGTGAGTGGCACGGCGAACATCTCGCCGGCGGGGCTGTCGGGGACGAGCAGCCGCGGTGCTGCCGTGTCGCCGGCGATGCCGTCGATGCCGGCGTTGGCGGTGCGGTTGGGAAACGTGATGAGCGTGCCCCGCGGCGGTGCGATCGCCGCGATCGCGTTGAGATTCTGCTGGGCCACGTACACGCTGGAGTTCTCTACGGCGATACCCTCCGGACCGCCGACGACGGTTTGGGCAGCGATCCCGCTGCCGTCGGGATTGAGGCTGAACACCAGGTTCGCCTCGCGTGCACTGACCCACAGGCGGCCGCCGGAATCGACGGCGATGTCGTCGGGCGAAACCGCGAAGTGGTGGACAACGTGCAGCGCCCTGACGTCCATGGCGGCGGCGCAGCTGGCGAGGGTCATTGCGGCCGTCGGCGCTGCGGACGGCGTCGGTATCCGGGGGCTGCTCGGTGCTGAAGGGGTTGAGTTTGCCGGCGACGGGCCGGCCGACACGCTGCTCGCGCACGCAGCCAGCCCGACGGTGGCAGTCAACGCGACGACAAGGCGCCGGGCACGGTGCGGAGCAAGTCGTGGAACACGCGCGTCCACTCGTCGCTGGGTGGTCACCACGCCGGCTGGAGCCAACGCCGACGCCGTTGCGCTGATCGTGCCTCGATGACGGCAGCGACAGACAATGCGTGGCCCTCGCGACGAGCACAACAGGGTGTGAGCGCGCGGCCCGTCAACGCAGCACGCGTCCTGGTCTCCACAGGCCGCGGTGCCACGGTTGGACACGGTTCAATGGCGTGTCGCGAGTGCTCGAGGTGGGTGCGCGCCGTCGAAAATAACGTTGCGGACCCGCAGTCGTACGTAGGGATGACATGCGCTGCGCATTATCGATCACGAGTCCCATCGCCGCAGCACTCAGTTGGGTGCGAGAACTTCATCCACGCCCAGGCGAGCGCTCCCGATGTCGCCCGAGCTAGCTGCGGTGCCAATACATGTTCACCGGGTCACGCGAATGACCGGATATCTCGGGGTATCGGTGGACGCTCGGCGAAGTCATCAGCGTCCGAGCCTCAACGCCAGCGCTCGTGAAAACGCCGGATGCACGCCACGCAACTGGACCCAGCGCGCGCCGAACCCGTCCTCGACGACGCGTCCTTGGACGCCGAGTGCCGATTCCTCCATGATGCTCGCCACCGCTGAGCAGACGAGCGCAACCAAGCCGGCTGCCCCGAGCGCAAGTCCCAAGGGATTTGCCACCTGCGACAGCGCAGGAGTGGCTGATACCGGGATGATGGCAACCCAGGCAGCGCCGCCCAGGGCAGCAAGCCGAACCATCGCAGCGTGACGGCTCTGCACACGCGTCGCCACCGCCTTGCACACGGGGACGTATCCACTGGCGCTTCGGCGCGTCGCGATCCAGGCGATGAGCAGCGCAAACCAGCTGATGAAGAACAGGCAGCCCACCCAGCCAGGCGTCGTGCTGTATCGACGCCGAAGATTCGATGTTGCGGGTGCTCCCGTCACCACGCAGACCGCCGGTAGCCGACCCTCCTCGAAGTACTTGGCCGGCACCGTGACCGTGTCCTCGCTCCATCCCGGATACGGCAATGTGGGCGGCGAGTTCATCCGAGAAGCGTAGTCGGGTTACCACAGGACGGTGCTGGTGGGCACCGACGGGCGAGCTTCCTGTGGATCTCCCGAGGCCCGCCTGGTCGATACCATACGGCTGGCCGGGCCCCGAGCTCGAGGTGTTCGTCGCCGAGCGGCAGCAGCTCGATGCGGCGGTGCGGAGCGAAGGTTGCGCCACGCACGGGATGGTAGTGCGCCTCAAGTTGTTGCCTGTCGACGCCCCGGCGTTGATCCCGCGCCGCAACGCAAAGAGGACCGCCCAAAGGCGGCCCTCTCGTGTCGCGATCGAATCAGCGCCTCAGCAGGGATTGGTGGACAGGATCTTGCGGAACACGTTGAACCGCGTGACCGAGGCACCCCCACCGCCGAAGAGGATGTAGTTGGCGTTGAGCAACGGCCCGTACTGCGCGTTCTGACCGAAGTCATTCGTGGAGCCGGGGATGTGATTCCCGAACTGCCACCGGCAGCCGGCGCCGGTGTTGACCGTGCTGAAGAATGGATAGAACGCAACCGGTTGGCCGCTGTCAGTGAGCGGGAAGTGCGTGCAGTTCGCGCCGGTCGAACGGTTGCAGGGGTTGACTGCCGCTGTCGACTCGATGTCTGGCAGGTCCACCTCGAACACGGCGCGGGTGTAGCGGACTTTGTACGAGGAACCCGTCAAGGGGCTCCCAATCTGCCACGAGGTCGGATGCAAGGCGGTATTGCCGTCGGGCCACACCGGTTGATAGGTCTGTCCATCGAAGCCGGTGTTCGTATCCGTGCACATGCTGACATGCAGGACCGAAGCCTCTGATCCGGGGAAGCAGAAGTCGTCATCGCCGTCGGTCGGCTGAGCGTTGAGACCCGATCCCTCCTGGTCACCCGCGGGGCACGTGATGGGGTTACCGCTGCTGTCCAGACCGAACTGGCTCGCCGGGACCGGCACTGGGCCGTGGCAGAGCTGCGCGTGACCGATCTCGTCCGTGAACGCGATGTTGTCCTGATCGGCGCCCCACGGAAGGATCGTCTTCTCCGACGACGTGCTGTACATGGGGTGGAAGGCGTATGGGATGTTGTTGCAGCTCGTGCCGGTCGGGTCGTACTGAATGTGTCCAAAGCCGTTGGCCTTGCTGGCAGTCATCGAACCCGTCTGGCCACTGGTCTTGTCCTTGATGATCGTCTGCAGCCCGGCAGGCGTGTCATGCACTGTGACGCTGAGGTTGTCACCCGAAGCCATGAACAGGTCGCGCTTGGCATCCGGCGTGAACGTCGCCGAAGTCGAGTCGATGGGATTTGCAGGTCCTGTCGACTTGCCGTTGAGCGTGAGAAACGCGAAGTTGATGGTTTCAATGCCCACACGGGCTGCGCATGTCGCATTCTGGAGCGTGCCGGCGACCGGGTCCTCGAGCAGACTGTCGATGTTCAGGGCTGCGCACCATTTGGTGGGATCGCACGATCCGGTACCGACGGCTACCTGCCACGTCGGCCACTGGATCCACCCCGGAGGATAGAACTGGAGCTCCATGAAGGCCGCACCCGCGTGCTTCGGGGACACCGTCGGGTCGAGGATATTGCTGTCACTGTCGGCCTTGCACGTGGAGATCTGCTCCGGATACGACGTGGTGTCGCACAGAGTCATGCCGTACCACGACCCGCTGTTCAGCTCGAACGTGTAGGACTTACCGGGTTTGTTTGGGTTTGCGGCGGGCGGGTTCGACGGAAGTTTCAGTTGCGATTGGAACTCATTTCCTGCCCCCGGCTGGTCCGAGAAGAAGTGCACGCCGGGCTCGTCGTGGCCGACGTAGTGATCCTCGCCGAAGACCTCTTCGCTGTTCCCAACCTCCGCGCAGAGTCCGGCGCTGTTGTAGCAGCTGATGTTCATGTGCGGTGCGGGCGAAGCGGCTTTGGCGGCGCTCGCGAAGCCGGTCATCCCGGCGACCGGCAGCGCCGCGGCGAGCGCAAGCGTCCCGAACACCACCGTCGATTTGGTCGGTCTCACCCCTGGCCCTCCATATGTTCTGGATGCCCGGAGCACCGGTTCACGGACGCAGCCGACCGGGCGATCCCGTCTAATGAGGCGCCAAGACTACCACCGGTGCACCGCGCATTTGTGGACCAAAGTTCCGCTCCGCCCATGTATCGCGGAGTGGTTCGCTGACTGCGACGAAAGGCCCGTACCAATCAGTGCATGTTCGCTCTTGCGCGTGTCACCGAACCTCGCTGTCAATGCGCTCGCGTGCAGCCGCACCGAGATGTCAGGGCGCGACTCCGCATGGCTCACTCGCGCCATCAGGAGAGCAACCGGTCGAGCGCCGCACGGCTACGGAGCCTCTGGAAAGGCCTGACGCATCCGCACGGTCACGAGCTTCTCCACCAGCGTCTTCGGCAGCGGCGTGTCGATCGGAAACTGGAGGGTGCCTTTGCTTGTCACGTATGGACCAATGTCGTGGGGGAGCTCCGGTATGACTGAGCCGCTATGCGGGAAGTAGCTGAGATGGTTCTTGTACGCGGCGAAGCCCGCGATCATCTGCCCGTGGACCCTGAAGCCGGGAATCCCGTATGAGATGCATTGCTCAGCCTCCGGAAGAACCTCCAGGATGGTCGTGCGCAGCGCACGCAACGTCGACTGCTTCGGCTCGTCCAATGCCGCCAGGTACGCGTCAACCGCTTGTTGGGACATGTTGTCAGTCTCGGTCTCGCACCGTCGAATCTCGCTAGGTGCTGGGGCGGGTCACCTGGATGACGGTCGCGCCCGTGGTGCTGCCTCCGGCGGACGTGCTGGTCGTGGCGAGGTTGTACCAACCTGCGCCGATGTCGAGGGGAAGGGCGATGGTACTGACCGCACCGCCAGAGGTTCGATCCGTCACATGTATGGGCGAGGCGACGAGGATCGCAGTACGTGTGCCTCCTGACTTCAAGGCAGCGACGCTCGCGTACGGACCGGTGAAGACGGCCGTCAGCGTGATGGGAACTTGCAAATCGTCGGCGGTCATTCCCGTGCTTTCAGCCGACCACTGCAAGCTGATGACCTGGCCAGGATGCAACGCGTGCGTCAACACTTCGGCATTGGCACAGCAGTTGAACCGGAACTGCTCATAGCTGACCGCGACCGACGGACTGGACGGGGAACATCCCGCGAGTACCGACGCGACCGGCGCGACGACAGCGGCCACCTTCCAACGGACTCGCATTGGGGGAGTATGGATGCTGTAGCGAAGAGACATGAAGCCGGCCGGGCATCACTCGTCTAGCGCGGGCGGCCTTCGCAAAGGGTGGAATGCCGAGGACGCCTCATTCAATCTGCGGTCGCGCTGGCGTCCGACGCGGCTGACGGGCGAGTGGAGTACGAGTCGTTGAACGCGATGGCGGGCTCAAAGCCTTCCCAGGTGAACTGACGTCTGCCCGGCTTGAGGGAAGCCGTCGGACATCGATAGACTGGCCGCCATGGGAGATTTCCAGAGTCCCACTGATCTCACGTCCAATCGCGGGCTGATCGCAGATCCGGTGGCCTTCGCCAGCGATGCGAATGCCGCCTCATGGCTCTTTCTGTGCGGCGAGGAATTTGCCGCGATGGAGGGCGGCCTGTCATATGCCGATGTCGAGGCTGCGGTTCCGACGTCCGCCAACATCGTGTCCGATCCACCTCGAATCCTTGACATGGACCTGGCACGGCGGCATGTTGCGGCGCTCGACGAGTTGCCACGGCCAACGCTCGTGACCTGTCGCACCGGCCCGCGCTCCTCCGCCGTGATCTACCTCTATGCGGGCCTGAGGGCCGGCGCGACAGCTGACGAGGTGTTGTCACGGGCCGAAGCGGACGGCGCACCCTTCTGCGCCTTCGAGGATCTCAAGGCGTGGGTCGCGCAAGGGCTGGCGGAGCTCCCCGAGGGTTAGCGGCGTATCGGTCGGAGCGCTTGCCCAGTCAGCTCAGCGGTGGGCGCCCAACGGCAGCCACACTCGACACACTCGTAACCGGATACGACCGTCCGTGGTGTGGCGCCAATGGTGGTGGCACTCGGCGTGTGCAGGACCACTTCGTTTGATCTGCACTCCGGGCACTCGCGGATTTCACCATCGCCCATGATCGACCACCTCTTGCTGACGCGCTGTGGGTGCCGACAAACTACAACTCAACCTTCCCACTGATATTGCATCCGTGTGACGGATGCCTGTGATCCATCGGCGTCGTGGCTGAGCGGCCCCCCGTGCACATGATGGTAGATGTTGGCCGGGTGCGCCTGCCACCGGAGGGTCTCTTGGTGATCCCGCAGGTAGAGCGTTGGGTCAACGATCCGTTGCGAGTGGGTGCGACCGCGATGAGGACTTGGCGAGCGGGCGAGCCACCCCGCGCAGGAGGGCGCGACCATGGCCCAGATCCCGGCCGACGCGCCCACTCTGAGGATGGGCAGTGGTGGTGGGACGGAACCCGGTGGCAACCGATGCGCAACAGGGGAACGCGCCGAGGAGCGCGGTATCGGGCCGGCGACACGTACGTCGGATACCTCGAGGTCCAAAAGCACGCGCCCGGCCGCTACCGGCGTTCGATCGCGGATGTCAGTGATCCGAACAAGCTGGGCTCGCTGATGTATCCGGCCGGCAAACCGCAGGGTGTCCACCTTTGCATCTCGCGCAACAGTACCGACAGGGACCGGCTTCGCAACGTGAGCGGCGAGCTTCTGCGAACCTATTTCGAGACCTCATTGCATCTCGAACCGGCCCTCGCCGCAGGTCTTGCAGAACGTTCGCGGAGGTTCCTATAGTAGCTGCGCGAGACGCGAACAAAACGATGCCCCGGGTATCGGGAAGCTTGACCGTATCCAACGAACCGCCGTCGTGAGGAGGCTGATCCGATGGACGAGACGATCAAGGTCCTTGTGATCGAGGATGATCCGAGTGTGGCCGAGATGTATCGCGTCCGCCTGGAGGCGGACGGGTATGACGTGGTGGTGGGAGGCGACGGAGAGGAGGGCTTGCAGCTCGCGATGAGCGGAGCGCCTGACTTCATCTACCTGGACCTCCGCCTGCCGAAGCTCGATGGCTTCGAGGTGCTCGAGCGCCTCCGCGCGGCGCCGGCAACGGCCCAGATCCCCGTCATCATCCTCAGCAACTACGGAGATCCAGAGACACGCGAGCGTGGCCTCAAGTTGGGCGCCCTCGACTTCCTGGTGAAGGCCGACACCACGCCAGGGGAACTCGCAGCGAGAGTCGAGGATATGACCGGGGTTACCGCGGCCTGAGAGACGACCGGACGCGCCCGGCGCATGGGCGTCGCCGGCTGCTACCGCTGACGATGCGCTGAAACGCCCGCGCCGCCCTCCGATCGAACGCGGCGCTGCGAAGCCAGCACGGCGTCGAGACGCTGCCGGCTGGCAGCGCATCGGCGCGCGTCGACGATGACATCACACAGTGCTCGATGCGCGATGTGGCGCTCGAGGTAGCGCCGAAGCTCGCGGGCCTCGGCGCGGTCAGCGCGGTGTTGTTGCCAAAGACGCCATAGCATGGGCGTGCCGCCTCGTCTGCTCCCGGATGGAGACTCGCTAATCTGGACGCTCACGTTGTACACCCGAAGCACACGTTGTGTCCAAGGTCGGTCCGGCAAAGACTTCCTTTGGTGGCTCGCGCCCCAGCTGAGGGTGGCGATCCGACCGTTCAGCCACGGATCCGGCGGAGCATCAGCGAGCTGGCAGCGCGTCACGCGTGCTCCATGAGCTTGCCGCTCCGTGACAGGGTGGGGTCGGTGCACGCGGCAAGGTTGAAGCAGCAGGGTCGTCGCTTTCCGCTCTGCATCTTCGAGATGCTCACTTCGACACGGCGTCTGCGCGTCTGAGGATTCTGGGTCGCATTGACCCAGCGGACCCACTCCCAACGCGCCATCGGCGTGATGCTTTTCCACATGTCCTGGATGTTCTGCGGGGCGGCGGCGAGCGCTGTCGCAAGATCCTGTGGCACATCCGGCTCCGGCCACTCGTCGCGTAGGACCAGTTCGAGTGTCGCTGTGTCACCCGCGCTGATACCGGCACTGCGCTGGAGTTTCCGATCGACTCGCATCCAGTGACCGGCCTTGCCGTCAGGCTCCAACACCGTCTCAAACGCATGACCGTTGAGGGTTCCCTGCACCGCCACCTGACCACGGGAGGGCAGCAACATGCTCGCCTTCGCCGGCAAGCGCACCAGAGTCGATGCCTCGAGCGTGTGCAGCGTCGCTTCACAACGAATCGTTGGCGCCGCCGCGCGCTGACTGGTGGGTGGCATCAGTAGGTATTGTGCCGTCCCGGATCGGCAGCGACCCGAGGCTCGCGCCGGCATCGGCCAACGGGCCCGGTCGCGACCGGGTGCTGCTTCCCCCGGTTCCGCTCGCTGCGGATCCCTGGGCGATTTGCCCAGGAAGTCACCCGTTAGGGTGATTTTTCGTTCGACGAGTTGACAAACCCCTCCCGGTTGTTTAGACAATCCCGACGCCATCTCACGAGGTTCCGTGGGTTGAGGTGTGCGCGGCGCTTCTCGCTGCCGGAACGGGCGGCGTCGCAAACGGTGGGTCCGGTTCGGAGGGCACAGGTCTGATGCGTTTGCAAGATGGAATCAGGGGCCGGGGGTCCCATGGTCTGTCGACGGCGAGCCGGCTGACCGTTGTCGGAGCCGCCGCCCTCGTCGCCGCCGCCTGCGGCAGCAGCTCGCCCGGCACGTCGAGTTCTGGAGCCACGAACCCCGGTGTCCCGTCGGGTATCACGGTGAGTGCCTTCACCACCGACATCGCCGGGACCATGAACCTGCTCAAGCCGCTGACCAACTACGCGACCAAGGGCTCGAACTCGCTGCTGATCGGCGTGATTCTGCCCGACACGACCTCGTCAACTCGGTGGGTCAACTTCGATGCACCGTATCTGACCTCCGCCCTGGCGGACGCAGGATTCAACCAGCAGCAGTTCCGCATCGACAACGCTCAGGGTAGCGATGCCACCGAGCTCAACCTTGCGACTGCTGACATCAACCTGGGCGCCAAGGTCCTGATCATGTGCCCGCTCGACGGACCCACCGGAAAGGCCATCGCCCAACTGGCGACGTCCAAGGGCGTCACCATGATCAGCTACGACCGGGCAACGTTCCAGGGCTCGAAGACGTACTACGTGAGCTTCGACAACCAGGCCGTCGGTGATCTCATCGGCAAGGGCTTCCTCTCGTGCGTCTCCGATTGGGGCGTGAGCAGCCCACAGGTCTTCGTGCTCAACGGCGGTCAGGACACGGATCCGAACGCCATCTCGTTCGCAACTGGCTACAACAAGGCCGTCTGGGGCCAGGCGGCGAAGACGGTTGACGCCGGAGCCACCAACAGCCAGGGCATGAAGCTCGTCGGTGAGAACTTCGCTCCCGGGTGGTCCAACACGGAAGGTGGCACGATCTTCCAGCAGGAGTTCACCTCCCATCCCTCGATCAACGCGACCATCGAGGCCAACGACGGACTCGCCAATGCGGTCATCAACGTCCTCAAGAACAATGGCGTGCCTGCCAAGAAGATCCCGACCACCGGTCAGGACGCGACTGCGCAGGGCATGGCGTGGGTTCTCGAGAACTACCAGTGCGGCTCGGTGTACAAGCCGGTCTACAAGGAAGCTCAGGATGCGGTCGCGATGGCCACGATCCTGCTCTCCGGCAACCCGGTCCCCGCGGCCCTGCTGAACGGCACGACCGTGGACCCGACCAACTCGAGCACCGTCGAGCCCGCGTCGCTGCTGACAGCGACCTGGGTGAACGCGGCCAACATGGAAGCGACGGTGGTCAAGGACGGCTTCGATCCCGCCTCGGCCATCTGCGCGATTGCCGGGCAGGCTGCCTGCACGGCGGCAGGAATCTCGTAATCGATTGACGGGCATTCCCCGGCGAATGCCCACCACGCGGTGATACAGCCGGGCCGTCCATCGGGGCGGCCCGGCCTCTCATCCCAGGCGGGCTCCCTCGCGATGTGCGATTGGAGGCTCGTGATCCGTGTGCCGGAGCGACGTGGGAGGATGGCCCGTTGCGTACGGGCCACCGAGGACCTTGATCTGAGGCGACTGAGATGAATCACGACCCCGGCGGAGCGGCGGGCGGAGCGTCGGCCCCGGTGGAGCCGCTCCTGAAGTTGCGGGGCATCGACAAGCACTTCGGCGCGGTCCAGGCCCTCTATCAGGTGGACCTGGATCTG
>DATKQX010000002.1:0-6849 GCA_035532495.1 Saccharimonadales bacterium (SeqCode) | reverse complement strand
TGAAGATCTTGGTGCCGCAGACCGGGCACGTGCCGGTGGTCGCAGGCTTGCCGTTCTTCATGGTGATTGCTTCAGCGCCCTTGATCTCGCGCTGCTCCTTGCATTTGAGGCAATAGCCAGTGGCCATGTGCTCTCCTCCGGTGGGTGGGGTGGTTCTGTGACTGCTCGGAGGCAGGTTGCGCGCATTCTAGCCACATCCGAGCCGAATTGGAGCCGAATTCAGGCGTCGCCTCCAGCGGCGGCCCGGAATCGGAGCCTTAGACGGGGGTGACGGTGGTCGCCAGGTGGGTCCGGAAGAAGGCACGGGTCCGGTCCCACGAGAGGCGGGCGGCGTCCTCGTCGAAGACCTCGGGCCGGGTGTCGTTGAAGAACGCATGGTCCGCGCCCTCGTACCAGAAGAACTCGACATCGATGCCGGCGTTGCGCATCTCAGCTTCGAGGGTCGCGACCTGCTCAGGCGTGTACGCCTCGTCCTTCGTCGCGAAGTGACCGAGCACGGCGCCCTTGATGTTGACGATCTCGGGTGTGGCGGCCGCGGTCACGCCCATGTACGGGTAGAAGGGAACGACGGCCGCGAAGACGTCGCTCAGGGTGGCCGCGTACAGCGCGAGGGCGCCGCCCATGCAGAAGCCGACGATCCCGACACGGTCGCCTGCGGTCTTGTCGCTCTGCGCCAGCCACGTGCCCGCCCCGAGCATGTCGCGAGCCGCCGTCGGGAGGTCCAGTTCCATGAGCAGCTTGCCCGCCTCGTCGGGCTCCTTGGTCTCCTTGCCGTGATACAGGTCGGGGGCCAGAGCGACGAAGCCCTCGGCCGCAAACCGGTCGCAGAGATCACGGATGTGCGGCACCAGCCCCCACCACTCCTGGATGACGACGACGCCGGGCCCGCGACCGCTCGCCGGCGTCGCGAGGTAGCCGCTGCACGTGTGGCCGTTGCTTGGAAATTCGACCGTCTCACCCATTGCTGACTCCTTAGCCCAAATCCCGGCTCATGCGGCCGAATGCTCACTGCTGCTGTGCGCATCGATGAGCTTCTGAGCAACGTGCGCCGGCACCTCCTCATAGCTCGCGAACGCCATCGAATACCTGCCACGACCCTGCGTCATCGCCCGCAACTCGACCGGAAATGTGTACATCTCCGATTGCGGCACGTGCGCGCTCACCTCGGCACGGCCGTCGCCGATCGGGTTCATGCCACCGACACGGCCGCGCTTGGAGTTGAGCAGACCCATGATGTCGCCGGTGAAGCGGTCGGGGACGATCACGGTGACGTCCATGATCGGCTCGAGAATGATCGGCGAGGCTTTCTGGACGGCCTCGCGCATCGCCATGGCACCCGCGATCTGAAACGCGATGTCCTTGCCATCCACGGCATGAGTCGAACCGTCGACGAGACGCACTCTGACGTCGACGATCGGGTTGCCGGTGACCGCTCCATGCTCGATGGTCTGACGGACGCCCTTCTCGACCGACGGACGGAATTGATGCGGGATCGATCCGCCGAAGATCTTGTCCTCCCACTCGAAACCGCCGCCACGCGGGAGTGGCTCGATCTCGATTGTCGCATCGCCGTACAGGCCGGCGCCGCCGGACTGCTTCTTGTACTTGTGGGCGACCCGGGCGGTGCCCGTGATCGTCTCGCGATACGGAATCTTGGGAGGGTGCAGCTCAGCGTCGACACCGAACTTGCGCTTCATCCGCTCGAGAGCGACGTCGAGGTGGACGTCACCGAGACCATGGACGAGCACCTCGTTGGTCACGGGGTCACGATCCGTTGAGAACGTGATGTCCTCCTCGGTGAGGCGCGCGAGCGCGCTCATGATCTTGTCCTCGTCGCCCTTGGTCTTGGCGACGATTGCCGCCGAGGCCGTCGCCGGCGGTGTCGGCAACATCGGCAGTGTCACCGGCGCGTCTTTGACGCAGAGGGTGTCGCCGGTATGCGTATGGGCAAGCTTGGTCACCACGCCGATGTCGCCTGCAACGACCTCCGCAACGGTGACGATCGCCTTGCCGTTGGGCTGACCCAATTGCGCGAATCGCTCCTCCTGGCCGAGCCGGGCGCTGAGCGGATGCGTGTCGCCGCGCATCCTCCCGCGCAGGACCTTGAAGAACGAGACCCTGCCGAATGTGTCGACGGTCGTCTTGAACACCTGCGCCACGAGCTTGCCGTCCGGGTCGCACGCGATCTGGGTCTCGTTGCCCTTGGCGTCGGCGCCGGTTCGGGTTCGCTCGCTCGGCCCGGGCAGATAGCGAACGATGCTGTCGAGCACGAGCGCGGCACCCTTCTCGCTCGCCGCGGCGGAGCAGATGATCGGCACGAGCGATCCGCGCGCCGTGGCGGCGTGGAGCGCGGTACGCACCTCGTCGTCGGTGAGCTCGGTGCCCTCCAGGTACTTCTCGAGCAGCGCGTCGTCGCTCTCGGCAGCCGCATCGACCAGCGCCGCGTGGGCGCGTTCGATCTCGGTGCTCATCTCGTCGGGAAGGGCGGCGTCCGTGGCGCGCCCGTGGCCGTCGAACTCATGAGCACGATCGTCGACCAGGTCGACGTAGCCCCGGAACCCGTCGGCCGCCCCGATGGGCACCGCGACGGCGATCGGCGTGCGCGCGAACGTCTCGCGGAGCGCGTCGACCGTGGCCTCGTACGCCGCGTTCTCCTTGTCCATGCGGTTCACCACGATGAGCGCGGGAACCCCGGCGGCCTGGATCATCTCCCAGGCCATCTCCGCGCCGACCTGCACGCTGCCGGTCGCCGCGACCACGAGGACTGCCGCGTCGGCCACCGCGAGCGCCTCGATCACCTCTCCCGCGAAGTCCTGAAAGCCGGGCGCGTCGATGAGGTTGACGCGGTAGCCGTCCCAGTCGCAGTGCGCGATCGAGAGCCCGATGCTCATCGAGTGACGCTGCTCCTCGGGCTCGAAGTCGAAGAGCGAGGTTGCAAGCTCAGTCGACCCCATGCGCTGCGTCGCTCCCGCGGTGTGGAGCAGGGCCTCACAGAGGGTCGTCTTGCCGTCGTGGCTGTGCCCGACGACGGCAACAGTGCGAATGCGATCAGGCGTCGGCATGGTGAATGAACTCCAGACAGAACTCCCGGACCGAAGGAGACGAATGGTAGCCGCTCGCACCGCCCCTTCATGGGGCGTCAGCGCTTGCGCCGCCGGGCCACCACCAGCACGCTCTCGGACGCGGGCGATCCCGTCTCCCCGGTCCACCCGTCGTACATGGCGACGACTCGCAGACCGCCGCGTTGGAAGAGGCGCGGGATCGATCCGAACGGGCACATCCATGCGCTCGTCTGGCGAATGGAGACCGTGCCGTTGTCGAAGACGGCGACGTCACGCAGCACGTAGGTGTGGCGGCGCTGGTCGTAGACGGAGTCGCCGAGCAGCAGGTGGCCGCGGTCGGAGAGGAGGGAGCTCGGCACGGCGTCCCACCACTCGAGGCGCCCGGGCGGCTGCTGGGGTCTGAGGCGCATCTCGGCGATGAGGACCCCATCCGATCCCAGCGCGTTCGCGAGGCGCGTGAGGACCAGCGGCTGGATGGCGCGCGGGAAGGCCTCGATGACGTAGTACACGAGCAGCGCGGCATCGAAGGTGCCGGGCGCGAGTGCCACATCGCGCAGGTCCGCCCGCAGGAAGGCCGCCGACCCGGACGGCTTGGCGTCGCGAACCAGGCTGCGCGCGTGCCGCAGCGCCGGGGCGCTGACGTCGACGCCTGTGACGCGATGGCCGAGACGGGCGAGCTCCACCGCGTACAGCCCCGGACCGCACCCCGCGTCGAGGATGCGCGACGGCGGCGCCGGGATCAGACGCCGCAGCCGCCGTACGTGCCGGGCGATGATCGTCGCACGCCTGCTGGCGCCGTCGTGGGACTGGTCGAGGTGCTCGCGGAGCAGGCGCCTCGCGAATTCAGGCTCCCCCCAGTCGAGCTCGTACGCCGGATCGAAGGGGATGGGCCAGGGCGGGACCGTGGCCGGACGGAGCGTTGGCCGCATGCTCGCGGCAGCGTAGGCCACAATCCCCGGCGATGGGCGGCGTCATCGGTCAGTGGGTCACGAGTGGGGGCATCCTCATCGTGCTCGCGCTCATGCTCATCAACAGTTGCGGCGTGCCCGTCCCGAGTGAGGTGATCATGCCGGTCGCCGGCTTGCTCGCCGCCACCGGGCACTTCAATATCGTCGCGGTGATCGCCGCCGGTGTCGGCGGGAACGTGATCGGCGCCTTGCTCGCATATTGGCTGGCCCGTCGCTTCGGGCGCCCTTTGCTCCTTGGCCCCGGGCGGCGGATCGGGATCGCGCCGAGCCACCTCGACCTCGCAGACAGATGGTTCGCCCGGTACGGACTGCCGGCCGTGTTCTTCGGACGGATGCTGCCTGTCATCCATACCTACATCTCGTTCCCCGCCGGCCTCGCGAAGGTCCAGCCGGTCTGGTTTGCGGTGCTCTCCCTCCTCGGCTCAACCGCGTGGGTCACCTTCCTCGGCGTGCTCGGCTACGAGGTCGGCGCCAACTACACGAAGGTTTCGGGTCCGATCAGCAAGATCGCGATCGGGATCGCGGTGCTGGTCGCGATCGCGATCGTTGTCTGGTACATCCGAGGGAAGCGGCGAGCCGCCTCACGATCGAACGCCGGCGCCTGAGGGCGGCGTCAGGACATATCGGGCCAGGGGCTCGCGGAGTCTGCTTCTCCGTCATCACCCTCGGCTCGCTGGCGGTACCGGTCGGCCACCATCTTGTAGGCGACCGTCTTCGGAAGCCCGAGCTTGACGAGGCTCTTCACCTCGTCGGCCATCACCTTGTCGCGGGCGGTCTCGATCGCGGCGACGAGATCCTCGATGGAGACGGTGGAAGCGCGCTTGGACATCGATAGCAGTCTACCGCCGCACGGCCGGAGCAAACCTCCCCGGTTGCTTCGCATACTTTGGACATGGCGTACCTCCCCAATTCCGAAGCCGAGCGACGCCAGATGCTCGATGCCGTGGGCGCGGCGACAGAGGCGGACCTCTTCACAACCATTCCCGCGGCCTTGCGCAACCCCACGATCGACCTTCCGCCGCCGCTCGCTGAGCAGGACCTCGTCGCCGAGCTCGATCGGCTCGCGGCCCGCAACCGATCGCTGAGCCAGTACGACAGCTTCCTCGGGGCGGGCGTGTACCGTCGGTTCAGCCCCGCGATCGTTCGAGGCACGATCTCCCGCCCCGAGTTCTACACCGCATACACGCCGTATCAGGCGGAGGCATCGCAGGGCACCCTGCAGACCATCTTCGAGTTCCAGTCGATGATCTGCGCGCTCACCGGACTGGATGTCGCCAACGCGTCGATGTACGACGGTGCAACGGCGGCTGCCGAGGCGATGGTGATCGCCGTGCAGGCCAACCACCGGACGCGCATCGCGGTGGCCGACAGCGTCCACCCCGAGACGATCGCGGTCCTGCGCACATTCGGCGAGGGCCGTCGCATCGCCATCGATGTGCTGGCGACGCAGGGTGGTGTGCTGGCGGCGGAGACCGTGCGCGCGGCGCTGACGCCGGACCACGCGGCGCTCCTTGTGCAGCAACCGAGCTTCATCGGGACGATCCAGGACCTCGCCCCCCTCGCGGAAGCGGCGCACAACGCGGGTGCCCTCGCCATCTGCGCCACGGACCTGCACGCCTGCGCGCTGCTGACGCCACCCGGCGAGAGTGGATTCGACGTGGCGGTGGGCGACGGTCAGCCGCTCGGCATCCCCGCGTCGTTCGGCGGTCCGCACGTCGGATTCATGGCGGTGTCCCAGGCGCAGATGCGGCGCATCCCTGGACGGCTGGTGGGGATGACGCTCGACCACGACGAGCGCCGGGCATACGCGCTGACGTTGCAGGCTCGCGAGCAACACATCCGCCGCGAGCATGCGACGTCCAACATCTGCACGAACCATGCCTTGATCGCACTCGCCGCAACCGTCTACATGGCGCACATGGGCGCCGGGGGCATGCGTACCGTTGCGGAGGTGAGCGTGCAGCGCGCACATCACCTCGCGAACGTGCTCGGAGGCATCGACGGGTTGTCGCTCGCGCATCCGTCGACCCCGTTCCTCTGGGAGTTCGTGCTGCGAACGCCGGGCTCCTCGGCTGATCTCGCTCGGTCGTTGCGCGAACGCGGCATCGTCGCCGGCCTGCCGCTCGGTCGCATCGATGCAACGCGTGACAACGAATTGCTGGTGTGCTGCACGGAGATGACCTCTCCGGATGCAATCGACCGCTACGCAGCGGCCGCTGCCGAGGTCATCAACGTGCGAGCGAGCGAGCTCGTCGTGATGGTGCCGGCATGAGCGACACCATGCCGGCCGTGAATACCGGGGCGGGCTGGGCGGTCGACGAACCGCTGGTCTTCGAGCTCAGCACCGACTACACGAGCGGTCCCGCTGTGACGGCCGCAGGCGTGCCGGTAACCATGCAGGACACCGCGATCCCGCAGTCACTGTTGCGGTCCACGCCGGCTGCGGTGCCGCACGTTCCCGAGCCCGTGCTCGCGCGGCACGTCGGACGCCTCGCGCGTCGCAATCACAACCTGCACGAGGGGATGTACCCACTCGGCTCGTGCACGATGAAATACAACCCCGTCGTCGACGAGCAACTCGCCTGGCTCGACGGGTTCGCGAACCTCCATCCGTATCAGGACGAGGCGGACGCACAGGGTGCGCTGCAGCTCATGTGGGAGCTCGACCGCTTGCTCGCCTCGATCACCGGGATGGCGCGCATGTCGTTGCAGCCGGCGGCGGGTGCGCACGGCGAGTGGACGGGATTGCGCATGATCCAGGCGTATCACGCAGCGCGCGGCGACACGGCGCGGACGCGAGTGCTCATCCCGGACTCGGC
>DATKQX010000001.1:0-8302 GCA_035532495.1 Saccharimonadales bacterium (SeqCode) | reverse complement strand
CGTCGGCAGGGTTCCGTTCGCGCTCTTGACGACATAGATGCCATAGCCGTCGAGCGCGTATCCCACCCGAGTCGTGGCGCGGTTCTTGACCTTGCGCAGGATGCACGGCGGGATGTCATGGTGGTGATACGTATTGGACGGATCCGGATGCCCGGCGCAGAGGTCCAGGACCTCGTGCGCCCCGGCGTCCCGACCCTCACCGTCGAGCGCGTTGTAGAGAACGATGCCGTCGTTGAGAACACCGCTCGGACCGCCGCCCGTGCATCCGCGCGTGCGGGCTGCCGTCGGGTGCAGCGGCAGGCTCCAGTCGAAGCTCTGAGTCGCTATGTGGTTGCCGTTGTGGTCGTACTTGAACGCCGGGTCGGTGCTCGCGATCGGAAACACTCCCGTCGTGTGATCGATCGGAAGGTCGTTGAACTTGATCACCCGCCTACCATCGACGATCTTCACAGAGTAGGAACCAGTCGGCCAGCGGATGCGACCGTTGACAGCCAGCTTGGTCACGTAGTTCCACGTCTTCGCGCTGGTGTTGATCCACGGTCCATTTACCTGCGCGCCGCCAATACCACCGAAATGGGTTGTGCACGAGTCGACGTAGCCGACCTTCGGCGTGGTGCTGACGTAGCCGTCACCGAGCGGCACCGCCCGCGGATTGACCGCTCCCGAGGAGGTCGGGGTGGTCGCGTACCTTTGACTGCCTGCGCTCGCGCTCGTCATCGCCGACGGCCCGCCACAGCCGGTCACCAGCAAAGCGGCCACCGTCACCGCCCTCCGCTCGGCACTCAGCGACCTGATCAGCCTCGCGCACTGGCGAAAACTCCTGATTCCAGACACGGATCCTCGTTTCGATCGGCCTTGTTGCCGCGGCGGTGCGCGCCCGCGGTGTTGGGGGAAACGTAAACGAAAATCCGGCGGGCATCGGGCCGAGACCCGAACCCAACTAGAGACTGTCTCGGACAGCTTGACTCAGGACACGACGCTGCTCCATCGGTAGGCACCACAGT
Organism: Saccharimonadales bacterium (SeqCode); assembly: GCA_035532495.1. Lineage (GTDB taxonomy): Bacteria > Chloroflexota > Dormibacteria > Aeolococcales > Aeolococcaceae > Palsa-851. The sequence goes on along the minus strand of DATKQX010000001.1, from coordinate 7,298 downwards.
CGTCGCAGGCGACTCGCTGGCTATCCCAAGTCGTCCATGTCAGCACTCGGTCGGTCAGGCTGGTGTCCTTCTGTTCTTGCGGAAAGTAGGCGTGGCGCGCCCCGGCCAGCTTCGCGACCGAGTATTTCCTCAGCTACGAGATCGAATTCGGTGGGCTCTTTGCGCATCCAGAACCGTGTGATCGTTGGGTGGCTAGCCCAAGAACGCGTTGGCGGCCTGCCCAACCTGAGTGGCGTCCTGGAACAGGAATGCATGGCCTGCATCCCTGAACACCTTGGAACTAGCGTTGCGCAGCCGCTTGACGATCAGCTGGTCGTTCGCCGGCGGGTCGATGACGTCGAGAGTGCCCCACATGACCAAGACCGGTGTGTTGAGCTTGGGTAGCTCGTTGTACACACCACCGGTGGATGAGACCCACTGCTCACGCGCATGCTGCTGGCCGGCTCGCCCGTTCGCGGTGCTGCTGAAGCTGTCCGACGGCAGGTGATCGCGCACGTACTGCGCAGCCACGCGCGCGGAATACTCAATCGCGCTGCGCCTGTGCTTCGGCGGGAAGCTGAGCTTGAGCAAGGTGCGGGCAGGAAGGCTGGGTTCGTTCATTACCTTCGCCACGGACGGGCTGGGGGGCTGCTCGGTCGGACCGCCTGCCGACGTGGCGCAGAGGACGAGCTTCATCACGCGGCCAGGGGCATCTGCCGTGACCTGCTGGGAGATCTCACCGCCCATCGACCACCCCATGACGTCGAAGTGCTCGATGTGCAACGCGGTGGCCAGGGCCAGCGTGTCGTTCGCCATCAACGGGATCGTCACCTGACTCGGTGGAATCGTGTTGTTGCTGCTTGTGCCCATGCCACGGTTATCGAAGATGAGCACGCGGTGGTTGCCGATCAGCCGCTTGATCAGCAGCGGATCCCAGTCGGCCATGGTCCCCGAGCGGCCCATCACCAAGATCAGCCACGGTCCGCTTCCGCCGGTGCGGTAGCCGATGCTGAGCCCGTTGGCCGAGACGTGGAGCACCGGTCCGAGGCGCGGCGCTGCCGCGCTCCCTCCGCATGCGGACACTGCAATCGCGAAGCCGAGCACCAGCACGAGGCCGGCCACGGTCTTCAACATCGCCCGCCGGATCCTAGTCGCGGCGATCGCCGTCAATTCCCACACGCTCATCCCAATCGGCGATCGTCGGTGCCGACTCCAGACCATGTCACCGTTCGGTACTAGCCCAAGAACGCGTCGGCGGTCTGTCCGACCTGCACCGCGTCCTGGAACAGGAACGCGTGGCCCGAGCCGCTGAAGACCTTGGTCGTCGCGTGCTTTAGCCGCTTGGCGATCGTCCGGTCGTTGGCGGGCGGGTCGATCACGTCAAGGTTGCCCCACATGATCAGTACGTGCTGGTTGAGCTTGGGCAAATGGTTATAAACGCCACCGGAGGCGGACGTCCATACCTTGCGGGCGTGCGCCTGGCCGGCCGAGCCGGCCGTGCTGGCAGAGAAGCTGTCCTTGGGCAGGTGATCCTGAACGTACTGGGCGACGACGCGCGCTGTGTACTGGAACTCGCCTTTGATTCCGGCCGACGTCGGCGGGAAGCTCAGCCCCAGCAGCAGTGGCGCCGGCAAGTTGGGCTCGCTCATGATCTTCTGCACGGTCTTGCTGGGAAGCTGTTCGGTCGGGCCGCCGGCGCTGGTCGCGCACAGGACGACCTTGAGTACCCGCTTCGGAGCGTCGACCGTGACCCGCTGGGAGATCTCGCCGCCCATCGACCAGCCCAAGATGTCGAACCGCTTGATGTGCAATGCCGTGGCGAGCGCCAACGTGTCCGTGGCCATCAGCCGGACTGTCACCTTCCTCGCCGAGTAGCCGTCGCTGGTGGTGCCCATGCCGCGGTTGTCGAAGATCACCACGCGGTGGTTGCGGATCAGCTGCGTGATCAGCTGTGGATCCCACTCGGCCATCGTCCCGGACCGGCCCATCACCATGATCAACGGCGGCCCGCTCCCACCGATGCGGTAGCCGAACTTCAGACCGTCCGCCTTAACATGCTTGACGGGGCCGAGGCTCGGCGCCGTCGCGCCCGCGGCACCGGCGGCAGCCGCGGCCGGACCAGCCACTCCAAGCAGCAACGCAATGCCTACCGCGCTTGCCAAAACGATCACCGTTCGGGCTGCCATGGACCCAACTTTTCGCACTTGCCTCACCTATCCGACCTCCGTATCAATCGCCTCGTTGCCCCACAACCCCAACCCCTGGTGGCGCGTTATTGCGGGATCTTAGCGTCCGGCACCTTCACCACACGGCCGTCTCCACAGCCCAACGCTCCGCCTCACAGGCACCGGTGCAGCGGAACGCCCTCCCGCGGCCGACCAGACGCGACACCGAGCAGACGTCGTGGTCAGACACCTGCTCTCGCAATCTTCGAGCAGAAAGAGCCCCAACTCTCGTCGCCTCTTAGGGGATGGATGACAGGGACCAGCGTCGGGGTCTCTCGTGATCAGGGTCGGGTCCCGCTTTGATGCGGCGACGAGCATCTCGGGGTTTCCGCCCTCGGCCCCGCTAAGCGCGGAGGCTGTCGCGTAAAGGGGGTCTGTCCGGAGCGTTTAAACCCGGATCGTGCAGTAGGCCTGGTGTTGGTGACGTCCGATGTCACCACGCTGCCGCAGATGCGCAGCGGGGTGGCTTGCGCCATCGATTGGTGTGCGATCGACCGGTTTGGAACTCGTGGTGCGACCGGGCGCTGGGTTTTCGCGACAGCAGTTGCTCGGCGTTTTGGCGCCGGGACATTCCATTCGCCCTCGTGAGCCGGCAGGTGGGTCAGCTGGCGGGTAGAGGCAAAGCTCGCAGCCGGCTGAACGCGTTGGCGAGCTGTGCGGCCCATGGCCAGTTGGCTTGCAGGCGCAGGACCGCGCGGCGGGCGTGGAACGCGAGCCGGCCGGCGGTGTGCAGCAGCCGGTAGCGAAGCGTTTTGGGTTCGCAGATCGCCAGCTCTCCCTCGAGGCAGAGGATCTGGGTCCAGGCGATCAGGTCCTGGGCGATCATCGAGAGCTCGAGCCAGACGGCGTTCAGATCGAACTCGCGGAACGGGAGGTTCTCGAGCCCGGTCTGCTTGGCGGCACGGATGCGGTCCTCAGCGTTCGCGCGCCCGCGGTGCAAGCGCTCGATCTCGACCGCGTCGCCCTCCAGGTCGGTGAGCGTCGCTTGGAAGCGGTGGCCTTCGGCGTCGGTAAATGTCAGCTGCGCGCCTGGGTGGGGTCGCTCGCGGCGAATGATCACCCGCGAACCCTCCGGCCACGGCGCCAGATCGAGGCGGTCGACGTGGGTGATCTCAGCGACCTGAGCGCCCTCGCGCTCCTCGCCGTTCTGTCGGATCGCCGGACGCCAATCGTCCTCGGGCAGCGACAGGATCGCCTCGCGCACACCGGCGAACAGGTCGAATCCCACTAAGAACCCGATCCCGGCGTCCTGGGCGGCCTGGCACAGAGCCGAGGCAGCGCCAGCGGAATCGATCCGCATCACGATCTCGGTGTCCAGATCAGAGACGACCTCGACAGGGAGCTGCGCGAGCGCCAGGTCGAGAACGTCGATTTGCGCTTGGGCTGAATGAGCCGGTGCTCCGCCCGGGCGGAGCACCCCCGCCAGCGCTTCGTGGCTGTCATCCAGGTACGCCAGCAGCGGGTGGAACCCGAACCCGGACTTGAAGTTGACCGCCGCGCCTTCCTTCTCGGTATGCGCCGTGATCAGCGTCGCGTCGATATCGATCACGACCCGCTCCGGCCGCACGCCCAGCTCCCACGCCCGCTCCCGCGCCCGAGCGCGCGCTCCGCGCAACGCGTCGAGCAACCCCGGCTCGTCGGCGATCCGATCGATCAGCCGAAACGCCGTCGAGTCCGAGGCGACCGGCCCGAACAACGGCTCCTGATCGCGCACCGCACGCAGATCCGACAGGCAGTCGCCACCGTCGGCGAGCATCACCGCCAGGTCTCGGATCACCCGGCCGGCGTCGTGACGCCCCCGTCGCTCTCGCACCCCGGCAAGCGCGCAGGAGAGCTCGCTCGTGAGCCCAACCCGGTCAGCGACTTCGGCCAGCAGCGCGGCGCCCGCGTGCGAGACCAAACCCTCTCCGTCCGGCGCGACATCTACGGTGAAAGAGCGTTCTCCACGCGTCACCTTCAAGGTGAACCTCCAAGTTCGGGATCAGGACCTTCAGCAAGCCCAAGAATCCCGACCACACCGGACGTTCAGACGCCCCGACTTGGTCGGGGCGTCGGCGTTAACGCACGATCCGGGCTAAGAGCACAGGTGGCGGCCATGACCTCACGATCTCTCCATCACCGTCACTGTCGGATGGGCGACAGCTGGCCTGGCTGCCTTCTCTACCTGGCCGAACACCTCGGCCACGGGGGCCGGTCGCGCTAGCAGGTGGCCCTGGGCGTAGCCCACGCGCATCCGTCGGAGCATGGAGAGCGTCTCCTCGTCCTCGACGCCCTCGGCCACGGTGTCCAGTCCGAAGCCCTCGGCAAGTCCCACAACGGCATCGACGACGTAGCCGCTGTTGGGATTGCTCGTCAGGTCGCGTACGAACTCGATGTCGATCTTCAGCGTGCTGACCGGCATCTCCTTCAGGTGCTGAAGGCTGCCGTACCCGGTGCCGAAGTCGTCGAGAGCTATTCCGAATCCGTAGCTTGCGAGTTGATCGAGGCAGGGCATCGCTTTGTCAGGGTCGGCGAGTAGCGCGGTCTCGGTGAGCTCGCAGACAGCGTCACGGGGGTTTGCGCCGGCGTCGCTGAAGACCTCGCGAATAAAGGTCGGCAGGCTAGGCGCGTCGAGCGACGCGGCCGACAGGTTGAACTGAACTGGGTGCCCGTGGGCCACCCAATGCGCCGCCTGGTCGATCACCCAGCGGTCGATCTCGGCGATCAGTCCGTATTTCTCGGCTGCCGGCAGGAAGCTCCCGGGCTCGATGATGCTGCCATCGGTATCGACCATGCGAAGCAGCAGTTCGTGCTGGACTGCGGTTCGGGTGCTGATTTCGACGACCGGCTGCGCGTAGAGGGTGAAACGCTCTTGGTCTAGAGCGTCCCGGACGCGTCCTACCCATGCCAGCTCCTCGAGTGCCTCTTTCTCGCGCCGCCGCTCTAGCACGCGCCGGGTTATGTCGTGGAACACGACGACTACGCCGGTCGACTGATCCTCAGTGAGAGGTGACACGCTGTAGGAGACCGGAAGCAGCTCGCCGCCTTGCTTTCGGAACGCGTCGTCCTCCACTTCAATCTGTTCACCGGACGTGAGCGCGCGCAGAATGGGGCTGTCCTCAGCGTTTGGCTGCGATCCGTCCTCGGACTCGTGTCGCGCAACATCGCGAAGCGGTCTGCCCAGCAGCTGACCGGAGTCCCAGCCGAGCAGCTGCTCGGCGGCACGGTTGACGTAAGTGACCTCCGCGTCATTGTTGATCGCGAACAGACCCTCGGCCATGCTGTCCGTCAGGGCAGCCACGAACACGGCCGCGTCTGTTCGGACACCGAGCTCAGTGAGCCTTCGAGCGGTGATGTCATGGATCGTTCCGGCCATCCGCACCGGCCGGCCATTCACGTAACGGCTCACCTCACCGATCGCATGGAGCGTGCGCTCCTCACCGCTTCGAGCTTCTATTTCGATATCGACGTCGAGCACGCAAGGTGAACGCACGTGGTGGGGGGCTCGCTCGTTTAGTGCGGCGCCGAATGCGCGTTGCACACGCTCGCGTACGGCGGGCTTGAGGCAGGCAAGGAGTGTCTTAGCGGTTAGGCCTGGCCCGCCCGGCTCGGCACCGACCAAGCGGTAGACCTCCGCGGACAACGCTATCGCGCCCGACCCGATCTCCCACTCCCAGCTTCCGATGTGCCCGATCCGCTGAGACTCGGCCAGCAGCCGCTCACTGTTCGCCAGACGCTCGTGCAACCGGCGCTGCTCCGCCCGCACCCGGTGCTCGTCGATGCTGCGGCGCACTGCAACACCGAGACGGCTCAGGCGATCCTTGCTGACGACGTCGATCGCTCCCTCATGCATCATCTTGACCGCGTCATCCTCCTCTCTGATGCCATCGGCAACGACGATCAGGGGCGCTTCGCAAGGGCTGTCGTGCAGCGTGATCAGCGCGCTGTGAGCATCGAAATGCGGCATCGCGTGGTCGCTCAGGACCACGTCCCACTCCTGCTCGCGCAATGCCGCGGCCATCGACTCGGCATCCTGGACGAGCCTCCAACTGACCTCAAAGCCTTCGGTCTCAAGATGCCCCACTTCGAGCTCGGCGTCGTCCAGCGTGTCCTCGACGATCAGCGCCCGAAGCTGGTACGCGTCACCCTTAGGCGTTACATCCATCACTCACCGCCCTCGGTTGGAGGAGGCTCGTTGACAACGAGCCAAGACAGGCCACCTCGCGGACTGCGCTTTCGTTTTGTACCCGATATCGGCGGCGGGTATCGCAGGTCCCGCGGGTGGGGTGAAGGCGGTCGAGATGACAGTCGAGACCCAGCCCGAACCCGCGGCCGGGGCACGCGCATCATTAACCTGAACCTGGCCCAGGTGGCCGCTGATCGTCCCCCCGGAAACCGTACTGACGGCCGTTCCGATATTGCCGGCGTCGGCCGGCGCGGTGATCGACAGCGCTCCACCCGTCACGGTCACGGTGGCCGCGGTGGTCGCCGCCGAGGCGGGGCCGGCGATGCCGAGCGTCAGCGTTCCAACGGCAACGACGACAAGCAGGCCGCGCGTTCCCTTGATTCCCATGGTGGTGCTCCTATCCCCGCGATAAAGCGGTCAGCCCAGACGAGCTCGCGACAAGCATCGTCGCGATCCAACTCGTGCCGAGAGAACAGAACGCAGTTGCGCAACGCGCACCTTTGTCGTCCTAGTTCTTATTACGCGTATCGGCACGGACCGAGACGGCCAGCAGCTTTCGCCGCTCCGCTAGCCATTCGGGGATCAGAATGGCGCGCCACGACGGCGCTAGTGCTCTTGACCAAGACGCGCGGCCTCAGGACGGCGTCGACGACCCGAGCGCTCGTCCAGGGCATCCACAAGTGTCAGCCGACGCGGCAGGCATATGCTCTGCGCGCCGATGCGGGAGCCGAACTCGCCGGAATCGACGGCTATGACACGCCCGGGTTGGGCGAAACGGCGCACTCGCGGTCCCGACTGCCGAAAATCGAAAGAGCAGAAGAACCAAGGAGCTCGCCCGTGAGGAGGGACAGCACGGAGTGGGGCCGGCGTTCTTGCATTCATCCGAGCCTGCGCGTCGACGATCGCCCTCGCTTGCGCGGAAACCTCGC